>JBJMNK010000093.1:0-6491 GCA_045804265.1 Gemmatimonadaceae bacterium
CCCCCCCCCCCCGCGGCGGGGGGCGAGGATAAATGATGCGATTCAGGGAAATCATCACCGCGGTGCTGGTGGTCGGGGTGGTTGCCGGCTGCAAGGACGTGGTGGCCATCGATAACGAGAACAACCCCGACCGGGCACGCACGCTGAACCGCCCGTCGGACGTCGAGGCGGTCGGCTCGAGCCAGTTCCAGCAGGTGATCAGCGCGACGATCGGCAACATCGCCCGCGTCAACACCGGCATGCTCACGGCCGCGTTCGAGAACGCCTCGGCGCTGGCGAACAACGGGCTCGGCCCCCGGAGCGCGATCACGCGCGGCTCGATCGGTAACGGTCGCGGCAACGCCTACGCGTCCGAGAACTTCAACACCTACCAGATCCTCTCGTTCGCCGCGCGCGCCGAATCGGACGTGCTCGTGCGGGCGAAGACGACGGGCTTCACGTTAGGCACCACCGCCGGCGACGAGCAGCGGCTGCGGGCGTTCGCGCATTTCGTCCACGGCGTCGCGATCGGCTACATGGCGATGACCTACGACTCGGTCGGCGTCCCGCGCCCCGAGGACGTGACGACGCAGGTGCAGCCGCTCGAGCCGTACACATCCGCGGCGACGTACGCGCTCACCGAGCTCGACTCAGCGCAGGCGTACGCGGCGATGACCGGGACGACGGCGCTGCCGACGAACTGGCTGACCGGCCCCGGTGGCGCGACGGTCAGCGCGGCACGGTTCGGCCAGGTGATCCACTCGTACAAGGCGCTGATTCGCGCCGAAGTCGCGCGGACACCGACCGAGCGCGCCGCGGTGGACTGGGCCAAGGTGATCGCCGACGCGACCGCGGGGATCACGTCCGACCTCGTCATTCGCATGAACCCGTCGCAGGGGTGGAATTACGACTGGCTCGATACCGGGCTGCATTTCCGCGACGCGAACTGGCATCAGATGACCTACTACGTCATCGGGATGGCCGATTCGTCGGGCGCATACGACGCCTGGCTGGCTGCCAATCGCGATGACCGGACGCCGTTCCTCATCCAGACGCGTGACCTCCGCTTCCCGCAGGGTGCGACACGCGTCGCGCAGATCGGCGCCGATTCGACGAACGCACCGCTGAAGCGTGCGGGCCAGTACCTGCGGAATCGCCCGCCGGGGCAGGATCAGGCGGCGGTCGGCTGGCGGGCGTCGTTCTACGACCATTACCGCTTCCGCACTTTCGCGGACACCAAGGCGACTGGCGGCGCCGACCTTCCGTTCTTCCCGGTGGCGGCGAACGACATGCTCGCCGCCGAGGGATACATCCGCACCGGTGACATCGCGAGGGCGGCTGCACTGATCGACAAGACGCGGGTGCCTAACGGCCTGCCGGCGCTGGTCGGTGCGGTGACGACGGCGACGCAGCCGGTGCCTGGTGGCTCGGCCTGCGTGCCGCGCGTCCCGGCCGCGCCGAACTTCACGAGCACCACCTGCGGCACGATCATGGAAGCGATGAAGTGGGAGAAGCGGATGGAGACCGCGTACACGACATACGGCGCGTGGTACTTCGATTCGCGTGGCTGGGGTGACCTCCCGGAAGGCACGCCGACAGAGTGGCCCGTGCCGTATCAGGAGCTCGATGCGCGAGTGAAGCCGATCTATGACCTTGGTGGTGTCGGCAATCCAGGCGGCGCTGGAGTCAGCACGTACGGATTCGGCAGCACCGTGAACGGAAAGAATCTCTGACGGCCAGCGGTCACTCGAGGCAATGATGGCCACTGGCGAACGCGGGGTGAACCGTCGGGTGCGGGCGCGGCAGCTGCGCGCCGCACTCGCGGGCGCGCTGCTCCTTCCGACGTTTACCGGCTGCTACACCTACCGGCCGATCTGGACCGGAGAGCCGGCGCCGGGCAGCGTGATCACGTTCGGACTGACCGATCGTGGGCGCGTCGCGCTCGCCGACCGTCTCGGCCCGGGCGCACGCAACGTCACGGGGCTGCTGAAGAGCGCCACCGACTCGGTATATGTCATCAGCGTGAGCAAGGTGACGTACATCGAGGGCGATCGCGTCGCGAAATGGAGCGGCGAGCAGGTAGACGTCTCCAGGAACGACATCAGTGGCGTCGCCGAGCGCCAGATCTCGAAGTCGAGGAGCTGGCTCGCGGCGGGGATCGTGGCGGGTGGGCTGGCACTGGCTACCGCGATCGTGATCAAGGGAACAGCAGGACCTGATCCATCAACGAAACCGACGGGCGGTGGTCCGCAGCCGCAGTGAACGCGGCGGGGCCGTTAGGCGCGGCCCCCGGACCATCATACCAGCAGTCTCCTGAACTTCTCGAACTCTCCGGAGCAGCATTCATGCGATTCAGACTGATCGGAGCGCTCGCCCTGACGTCGGTGGGGGTGATCGCCTGCAAGAACGACAGCGGGGTGACGAACCCCGTCGACATCATGCCGGCTGCGTTGATCCGTTTCGTCAACGCCGGTGTCGACACCGGTACCGTGGACTTCCGCTTCATCGACAAGGTCGAGAACCTCCCGACGTTCCTCGGCGTCGCCGTTCGCGGCACCAGCGGCGGCTATCAGCGCGTATCACCGGGCGCGCGGCCAGTGCGCATCTTCGTGAACTCGACGAACCCCGTCGAGGCGCAGAAGCGGCTGATCGACACCACCATCACCCTCGCGGCCGACTCGCGGTACACGCTGGTCTATGCCGGCGCGGCCCGTGGCAACGCTGATCGCCTGGTCGTGCTGACGGATCCCTTCGCGTTTCCGACGCCGCCCGCCGGGCAGATCGCGGTGCGCACGCTGAACCTCAACGGAGCGCTCGGCGCCGCGGACGTCCGCTTCGCGCCGACCGACACGGTGAAGACCACGCCTGCGAGTGCGCGCAACGTGTACGCGCCGCTGGCGACGATGATCGCGAACACGCCGTACCTCACCTACAGCGGGTATGTGAACATCCCCGTGCTGGCGACCGCATCGCCGAAGGACAGCCTGTACCAGTTCCAGGTCTTTCCCGCCGGGTCGGGGACGCTCGCGTACAGCGTCACATCGACGCAGCGCGGCACGCTGCCCCCGTCGGGCGCGTCGTACGGCCCGCAGCCCGGGGTGCAGATTCCCGGGTCGGTGTTGACCGCCATCCTCTTCCCGGCGACGACCGCCGGATCACCGGCCCGGACCACGGCCAACGCGAATCCCGGCGTGATCGTCATCCCGGACAAGGTGCTGAACCCATGACCGCTGCCTAACGGCGTAGCGGTGCCGTTCGCGACATGCCCCGGAACGGCACCGCCGGCATCGGTTGACATAACCCTCGCCAGCTCTACATTTCAACAACGCCCCGCCAAACCGGGGCGTTTGTTTTTTCGGGCGTTCGATCACCGCGGCACATCGGCCATGCACCGCATTCCAGCGGCGCGCGGCTCTGGAGACAAATGTTCGATAGCGACAACCGCACCGTCGTCGTCGTCGGCGCGCAGTGGGGCGACGAGGGGAAGGGCAAGCTCGTCGACGTGATGGCGGAGCGCGCCGACTGGGTCGTGCGCTACCAGGGCGGCGCCAACGCGGGCCACACGGTCCACATCGGCGAGAAGAGCTTCGTGCTCCACCAGATCCCAAGCGGCATGCTGCATCCCGGCGTGCGCTGCGCGATCGGCAACGGTGTGGTGCTCGACCCTGACACGCTCGCCGTCGAGATCGACGAGCTGGTCGAGGATGGCATCGACGTCGAGGGCCGCCTCTACGTGAGCGACCGGGCGCATCTCGTCCTCCCCTACCACAAGCTGCTCGACAGCGAGAGCTCGGCGAGCAAGGCGATCGGGACGACCGGCCGCGGGATCGGTCCCGCGTACGAGGACAAGGCAGCGCGGCGCGGCGTGCGCGTGCTCGACCTGCGGCATCCGGAGCGCGTGCGACAGCTCGTCGAGCGCGGGGTGGAGCACGCGAACGCGCGGCTGGCCCACGCCGGCGGCAAGAAGCGCGTCGACGTCGAGGAGACGCTCGAGCTGCTCGCCCGACTCGCGCCGCGGCTGCTCGGGCTCGCCGAAGACGTGGGGCTGATGGTGTATCGCGCGCAGAAGCAGGGCGCGGCGATTCTGCTCGAGGGCGCGCAGGGATCACTGCTCGACGTCGATCACGGGACGTACCCGTTCGTCACGTCGAGCAACACGACGTCGGGGGGCGCGGCCGTCGGCGCGGGGATCGCGCCGATGTCGATCGACGCGGTGCTCGGCGTGGTGAAGGCGTACACGACGCGCGTCGGCAACGGCCCGCTGCCGACCGAGATGGAGGGAGCGTTAGGCGAGGAGGTCCGGCGGCTCGGCAACGAATTCGGCGCGACCACCGGCCGGCCGCGCCGCTGCGGCTGGTTCGACGCCGTGGTCGTGCGCTACGCGGCGCGGGTGAACGGCCTGACCGGGCTGGCCGTCACCAAGCTGGACGTGCTCGACACGCTCGACGAGCTGGCGATCTGCACCGGCTATGACGTCGACGGCGAGCTGCACACCGAATTCCCCGGCGACATCGCCGCGCTCGAGAAGCTGGTCCCGCGCTACGAGTGGATGCCCGGCTGGAAGACGCCGACGCACGAGGCGCGAACGTTAGGCGCGCTGCCGGCGGCGGCTCGTGCGTATCTCGACCGGATCGAGGAGCTGTGCGAGACGCCGATCACCTACGTCAGCGTCGGGACGCGGCGCGACCAGATCATCGGCCTGCACGAGCACGTCTGAGCGCGCGATGCCGGAGATGATCGACCTCGCTGTCATCGGTGCCGGTCCGTGCGGGCTGGCCGCCGGGATCGCGGCGGCCAAAGCGGGCCTGTCATCGATCATCTTCGACCGCTCGTGTGTCGTCAGCGGGATCGCCGGCTACCCGACGTACATGACGTTCTTCTCGACGGCCGAACGGCTGTCGATCGGCGACGTGCCCTTCGTGGTGGCCAGCGACAAGCCGACGCGGCGCGACGCCCTCGCCTACTATCGCGCGCTGGTTCGGCACTTCGACCTCGACGTGCGGCAGTACGAGCCGGTCGAGCGAATCCAGCGCAGCGCCGCGACGGACGCTCCGTTCGTCGTGCATTCGCGCTCGCAGGCGGGTGAGCCGCGCGCGACGCGCGCGGCGGCGGTCGTGATCGCGACCGGCTACTTCGGCAGGCCGAATCGGCTCGACGTCCCGGGCGAGGATCTGCCGCACGTCACGCATCGATTTCGCGAAGGGCACGATGACTTCGATCGCGACGTCGTGGTCGTCGGTGGCGGCAACTCCGCCGTCGAGGCGACGATGGAGCTGTACCGCGCTGGTGCACGCGTGACGATGGTCCACTTCGGCCCGACGTTCGACCGGAACATCAAGCCGTGGGTCCTGCCTGACGTCACCGCACGCGTCGCCGAGGGCAGCATTCACGCGCAGTGGGACGCGCGCGTCGTCGCGGTCGAGCCGCACCATGTGATCGTGAGCGGGCCGTTCGGCGAGCGGCGCATCCCCGCCGAGCGTGTGTACACGATGATCGGCTACATGCCCGAGACCGCGCTGCTCGAGCAGCTGGGTGTCCCGCTCGACCCGGTGACCGGCATCCCGACGCATGATCCCGCGACGATGGAAACCTCGGTCCCGGGGGTGTTCATCGCCGGTGTCCTCGCGTCGGGGTTCGATGCGAACAAGACCTTCATCGAGAACGGCCGGGGGCACGGAGAGTTGATCGTGGCGAGACTGGCTATGACACGGCGGTGAGATCGTCGTGGCGAGACTGGCTATGACACGGCGACGAGAGATGAGAGAGGCTCCGATAGAGAGATGAGAGAGGAGAGAGAGGGTAGTGACGAGTGACGAGTGACGAGTGACGAGTGACGAGAGCGACGGCGCATGGCGGTTGTTGTAGACTTATAGCGGGAAACACGGATCTTCGACCGAGAAAGCGATGTCAGCGACGCAGAAATACCCCGATGTCATGGAGAAGCTGGTATCCCTCGCCAAGAGGCGCGGGTACATCTTCCAGTCGTCGGAGATCTACGGGGGGACGGGCTCGGTGTGGGACTACGGGCCGTTAGGCGTCGAGCTCAAGCGGAACATCAAGGATCGCTGGTGGAACGCGATGGTCCGGTCGCGTGACGACATCGAGGGGCTCGACGCGGCGATCCTGATGCATCCACGCGTCTGGGAGGCGAGCGGCCACGTCGCCGGCTTCACCGATCCGCTGGTCGATTGCCGGCAGTGCAAGAAGCGCTTTCGCGCCGACGATCCGAGGATCAAGGGCACGCCGGGGACCCCCGACGTCACCTGCCCGGCGTGCGGAAACAAGGGGACGCTGTCCGCGCCGCGCATGTTCAACCTCATGTTCAAGACGTTCATGGGGCCCGTCGAGGAGAGCGCGTCGGTGATCTACCTGCGGCCGGAGACGGCGCAGGGGATCTACGTCAACTTCCTCAACGTCCAGCAGAGCACGCGGCAGAAGGTCCCGTTCGGGATCGCCCAGATCGGCAAGGCGTTCCGCAACGAGATCACGCCGGGGAACTTCATCTTCCGCAC
>JBJMNK010000094.1:0-18399 GCA_045804265.1 Gemmatimonadaceae bacterium
ACGTACAAGAAGCAGCGGCGCGGCGGACGCGGCAACAATGGAGCGGGGCTCAAGGATGAGGACTTCATCGAGCACCTCTTCATCGCCAGCACGCACGATTACATCCTCATCTTCACCGACGACGGCCGCTGCTTCTGGCTCAAGGTGCACGAGATCCCGCAGGCCGGCCGCGCGGCGAAGGGGAAGCCGGTGGTCAACCTGATCAACGTCACGCCGGACACGCAGATCAAGGCGATCGTCCCGGTGCGCGAGTTCAGCGAGACGCAGTTCCTGATGTTCGCGACGAAGGGTGGCACGGTGAAGAAGAGCGCGCTCAGCGAATACTCGAACCCACGCTCGAACGGGATCAAGGCAGTGAAGGTCGAGAAGGACGACGAGCTGATGGACGTCCAGATCACCAGCGGGAGCAACGACATCGTGCTCGCGACGAAGCACGGGCTGTCGATCCGCTTCCACGAGAGCGACGTGCGCGAGATGGGGCGCGACACCACCGGCGTGAAGGGGATCGAGCTCGGTCACGAGGACGAAGTGATCGGGATGGTGGTGATCAAGCGTGAGGCGAACCTCCTCGTCGTCACCGAGCGCGGGATGGGCAAGTGCTCGCCGATCGACGAGTACCGCGTGCAGAAGCGCGGCGGGAAGGGGATCATCACGGTCAACCGCACAGTGAAGACGGGCAACGCGGTGTCGATCAAGGAAGTCCTCCCCGAGGACGAGCTGATGCTGATCACCGGCCAGGGCGTCGTGATCCGGATGCCGGTGAAGGGGATCCGCATCGCCGGCCGCAACACGCAGGGGGTGAAGCTGGTGAACCTCGACGAGCACGACGCGGTGATGGACGTCGCGCGGCTGGTGCCGGACGACGATACCGGTGTCGAGGGTGTGGAAGGCGAGGAAGAGCCGGTGGGCGTGGACGGCGACGGCGAGGACGAAGAGTAGACCCACGCCGTTAGGCAACCGTTCGCGGAGAGAAGGGCAGGGTGTGTGAAGCGGGGCGGTCGCCATCGGCGACCGCCCCGCTCTCTTGTCGGGTCCTCGCTACTTCCCGCGCCCCGTCTTCTCCTGCAGGTCGTCGATCTTCTTCGACGCCTCTGCCTTCGTCTGGGTTCTGCGGTCGGTCATGGTCGCACCTCCTTCGCTATGTTCGAGACGGTGAGGTCTCCAACAAGAGGCAGAAACCGTGCCCGAACAGATGCCGAAACTTCCATGCTGAATCGCGCCATCACCATCGCAATTTTTGCGACGATCGTCGTTGCTCCGCGAGCGAACGCGCAGCAGACGTCAGGCTCGCAGGCGATCCGGATCAAGGACGGCGAGGACTGTCCGCCAGGAACGACGGAGATCCGCCCGCGACTCTGCCAGGCGCCGGAGCTGCCGCCGCCGAGCATTCTCGATTATCGGCCCCGCTCGACGCTGGTGACGGCCGAACATCCGGTGCCGCGGGCGAAGTATCCGGCCATCGACTTTCACGGGCATCCGCGCGGGAGCTGGCTCGAGTCGAGAGACAGTCTCGCATGGTTAGGCAGCGCGCTCGACGGGATCAACGTCAGGCTGATGGTCGTCGCGAACGACGTCACGGGCGACGCGCTGCGGCGGGAAGTGGCGGGGGTCGCCGCGTCGGCGGCGATGAAGGATCGTGTGCGCATCCTCGCCGGGATCGACTTCCGCAACGTCGGACCGGGGTGGGCCGAGAAGGCGATCGCACAGCTCGAGGCTGATGTCGCCGCGGGCGCGGTTGGTGTCGGCGAGATCGGGAAGGAGCTGGGACTCTCGATCACGAAGGCGGACGGTACGCGGCTGCGGATCGACGATCCCGCGCTCGATCCGGTGTGGGCGGCGTGCGCGCGACTCAAGCTCCCGGTGTTCATCCACACCGCCGATCCGCAGGAGTTCTGGCAACCCATCGACTATCACAACGAGCGGTGGCTGGAGCTCGCGCTCTTTCCACGCCGACGGTATCCGCCCGAGCAGTTCCCGAGCTTCGAGGAGCTGATGACGGAGCGCGACAACATGCTCCGTCGCAACCCGAAGACGACGTTCGTCATCGCGCACATGGGATGGCACGCGAACGACCTTCCTCGGCTGGGCAAGCTGCTCGACGAGCTGCCTAACGTGTACACGGAGGTCGGGGCGGTGCTCTACGACATCGGCCGGCAGCCGCGGGCGGCGCACGACTTCTTCATCCGCTACCAGGATCGCATCCTCTTCGGGAAGGACTCGTTTCAGCCCGAGGAGTACCCGTACTACTGGCGCGTCTTCGAGACGCGCGACGACTACTTCGACTACTACCGTCCGTATCACGCCTTCTGGAAGCTCTACGGCATCGACCTTCCGGACGCGGTACTGAAGAAGGTCTACTTCCGTAATGCGCTCACGATCACGCCTCGGCTGCCGCAGTCGGGTTGGCCGTGACCGAGAGCTCATCGCGTCTGGAGAAGAGCAGCCGGCGGTGAACTGATCCTGCCCGATCGCTCCGCCTAACGCGAGATCCGCGACCAGACGGCGGGGTCCTCGAGTCCGAGTCGCCAGAGCGCGACTCGGGCGACGCCGTCGGCGCGGGCGATACGCACCAGCGAATCGAGGAGGACGGCGTCGGCAACCCACGTCTCGCTGCCGTCAGCGCTGGTCGCGTGCAGCGTGAATGACGCCGAATCGCGGGAAAGCGCAGTATGGTTCAACGCCGCGGCGTCGCGCGCGTCCTCGAAACCGACGGTCGCCGCGGTGGAGTCAGAGCCGGTCCGCCACCGGTATCCGTAGAGCGGAAAGCCAGCGATGACACGATCGGGACCCGCCTCGCGCACCCGCGCGCCGAGCGCGACACGCACCCACTGGGGCGAGGCGATCGGCCCGGGCGACGAGCGGTTCCAATGCTCGTCGTAGAGCATGACGATCACCACGTCGGCGATGGCGAGAAGCGGACGCGCCGGATATGCGAGCGTGTCCAGCGCGGGGATGGCGACCGCGATCTGCGACACGCCATGCGCGCGTGACGAGTCGGCGATCGCGCGAAGAACGATGAGCAGTGCCGGCAGGTCAGCCGCATCATGCGACTCGAAGTCGATGACGAGCCCGGAGTAGCGGGCGCGCCGGCTCGTCGCGGCGATCCATCCAGCAGCGGAAGCGAGTCGCGCCGGATCAGCGGCCAACGCACGCACGACCGCGGGGCGGAAGCGCTCGTTCAGCTCGGAGGTGACGAGCGCCATGTACTGCGTTCCGCGCGCGCGTCGCGGAATCGAGTCGGGGTAGCGGATGAACGGCGCGCCGGTGATGGTGTCAAGGCCGATCCATCCCGACACGACGACGTCGAGGCTGCGCTGATGGCTGATCGCGCTGGCGGCGCTGCGTGGATCCCACGGGCCGGTGAATGCCCAGAAGCGCGTTGTCGGCGACCGAGCCAGCGCCGGCCGCGCGCAGGACGCGGCGACCGCGCAGGCGACGGTGCAGCAGCCGACGACGACGCTGCCTAACGCGCGCCACGCACGCCGCGTCACGGTGCGGCGGCGGTCCACCACGGTGCAACGTCGGAAACGGCGGGACGGCTCGCGCTGCCGGTGAGCGCGTGCGCGCCGCTGCCGTCGATGGCGGCGATCTCGAGGCTCGAGCGCGGATAACGGTTGGTCTGGTAGACCACGGACGCACCATCGGGCGACACGGATGGATTGGTCTCCTCGAAGGCGGTGGCAACGATCGAGTGCTGGCCGGTGCCGTCGGCGGCCATGAGGAAGATGTCGAAGCTGTCGGTGAACCGGCTCCATACAACGTGAGTGCCGTCCGGGGTCCAGCTCGCGAAGCGATCGTCAGCCGGGTTCGCCGTCAGGTTGCGCACGCCCGAGCCGTCGAGGTTCATCACGTAGATGTCGAAGTTGAGATCGCGGTTCGACTGAAAGAGAATCTTCGCCCCGTCAGGCGAGACGCGCGGGTACTGATCGGCGAACGGATTGCTGGTGAGGTTCCGCGCCGCGCCGCTGGCGAGCGAGACCCGGAAGATGTCCGAGTTGCCGGGGGCGCGGGACTCGTAGACGAGAACCGAATCGCCCGTGGCCCAGCTCGGATTCAGGTTCTCGGCCGCGTTGCGGACGACGACGTGCTGGTTCCGGCCGTCGATGTCCATCACCCAGATCTCGACGCTGGTGACGCTGCCGTCAGGCGCGACGATCTCCTTCTGCCAGGCGATGCGCTTGCCGTCGTGCGAGACGACGGGTGCGAGATCGTTGTTGACGCGATCCACGGTGAGCCGGCGGAGATCCTCGCCGTTGCCGGCGATGCGATAGATCTCGAAGTTGTCGTCGGCGCGGTTGGAGGCGAAGAGCACGACGTCGCCTGCTCCCGACCGGTGGCTGACGCCGGTGATGTTCGAGTCAGTGCACGCGGCGGCGAGCGTCGCGGCGGCAATGACCGCGATCGAGGCGAATCGCACGGCTGCGCGGCGCGGCGTCACAGTCCCACCACGTTGATGGTGCGGCTGCCCGGGACTGTGATGAACGCGAACAGGCCGTCGGGGCGGACCGCGACGCTGCCGTTTCCCGCGCCGGCCACCTGGTCGAAGACGGACAACGTCGGCCCGTCGAGGATGAGAACCGGTTCGCCCGAGACGACGAGATCGGGCGGGCCGGCGACGCGAGCAGCGATGTCGGTCGCGCCGTTGTGGCTGGCGAACGACCCGGCTGCGGCGAGCGCTCCACTCATGGTCGCGGAGAACGCGCGAATCTCGCCGGTGGCGAGGAGGACGTACACGCGTGACCCATCGCCGTTGGTCGTGACCGCCAGCGCCGGGCCGGGAAGCGCGATGGAGCCGAGCACCGTTCGCCGCGACTGGTCGGCGGCGACGAGCGTCCACGCACCATTGGTGTTCACCGTCGCGAACAGGAGCGTGCTCACGCGGGCGACCGCCAGCTGCCGAGGCGACCCGCCTAACGCGATCGACCCGACGACGCCTGATGCGTCGAGCACGGTGATGCTGGTGCCGTCGCGCGATGCGAGAAATGCCGCCGTCGCCGAGGCGACGACGGCATCGGGGGCGCCAGCGACGTGGACGCGCCTGGCGATGGTGCTCGAGCCGATCGAGACGACGGTGACCGAGTCGACCGTCGGGTGAGTGATGAAGACGGCGTCGCTGCTGGCAGCGACGTGCGACTCGGCGAGCCCGATCGCGATCGAGCGGATGCGCAGGAAACCGAAGGCGTCGAGCACGGCGAGCGAGTCGCCGCTGGTGGTGACATAGGCGCGGGCGTAGTCCTGGCTGAAGGCGATGTCGTTCGGCGACGAGCCTAACGGTATGGTGAACTCGACCGTCGTGGTCCGGACGACGACCGTGACCGTGGCGCTGTGCCCCTGAGGCGCGGTGACGGTGATGGTCGCCGTCCCCGGCGCGACGCCGCGGACGAGCCCCGACTGGTCGACGGTGGCGACGCTGGTATCGGAGCTGGCGTAATGAAAATCGGTGATCCCGAGGTCGTAGCCCTGGCTGGCGAAGGCCGCGGCCTGGATGCGCGCGGTGCGGCGAACACGGATCGTGTCGACCGTCTGCTGCGCGTCACCGATGGTGACCCGGATCGCCGCGATGCGCACCGATGACGGATCGACCGGCGTGAGGCAGCCGGCGAGGGCGACCAGCGCCGCGAGTGCGAGATGCCTAACGTGCACGTGCCGCTCCGCTGCCGAGGTGAATGCTCACGTCATGGGTGCTACCCGGCTCGAGCCGGGGGAGGAGGAGCAGGACGAAGCCGCGTCGCGGGGCGAGGCGCGTCGCGCCGCTCACCGCCGCGATCGAGTGTCCCGGCGGCGCGGCGACGCGGAGGACCGCCCCGTCCACCGGCTCGCTGCCGTTGTTCACGACACGCGCCGTCAGGCTGTCGCCGACGCTCGCGCTGGTCACGGCGAGTCGCGAACGACGCATCCACCAGCCCGCGACCTCATTGGCTGGGGCGATCCAGATCGTGGAGTCGGCGGCGGCGCTCCGGGCGATGCCGACGACGAGCCGACCGGCGCCGCCACCGGCGGTGGCGGCGTGCCAGCGCATGATCGACAGGCCGCCTAACGCGCGAAGCTTTGCCAGCGCGGCCTGATATTCCCCGTCGAGAATCGGTGCGAGCGAATCGGCCGCGCGGCCGCTCGCCGGCAACGCAGCGCGCCGGAGCGCGGCCGCGTCGTCGTCACTCACGCGTGGGAGGAGCACGAAGGGGTGTCCGTCGACGGTCAGCAGCTCCGGCGCCGCCGAGCGGGCGCCATTGCCGGCGAACAGGTAGCCGCCACCGGCACGAACCCACGCGAGCGTGAGAAGCGGATCGAGGCGCTCCATCGGCGGCATCATTCCCGAAACGTCGCGGCCGAGCAGCTTGCCGAGATCACCGCGAAGGTCACGAAACTTGTCGGTCTGTTCGCTTTCGGTGCGGGCGATTCGCAGCTCGTCGTCGGGGCGCGCGGCCACCTCACCACGCTCGGCGATCGACCGCGCGAGATCGGGGTCGTCGTGCACGGTGCTGGTCGCGAGAAGGAAGGTCGCGTGCACGCCAGCGTGATCGAGCGCGTCACGCGACTCGCGGACGACCGGAGTGGAAGCGGGAGCGGCGCTGTCGACCTCCTCGACGAGCACGAGTGCGGCGGCGCGTCCGGTGGGCCAGGGCGCGAGCGACACCGATGGCATCCCCGCGGCCCACTCGATGGAATTGCGGAGGAGGACGCGCGCGAGATTCCTGTCCCAGGGCTTGTCGGCGACACGGGAGAGATCGAAGCCCCAGTAGACAGCGCGTCCGTTGCCGACCGCTCCGTGAGTGACTGCACCATCGACTCCCGGCTGCCGCACGGCCGGCGCCGGATTGAGCATGCCGTCGGAGTAGTAGCCATCGCGGCCGAGCTGCCTGACGGCGGCGTCGTGGTCGCTGCGCAGCTCGATCGTCGCAGCGGGCGGCATCCCGGCGGCGAGCACGCCGCCATCGGGGAACGTGACGTGCGTCGTCGGCCGCGGGTCGAGCGTGTCGACGCGCGTCGCGAGCGAGATGCGGGTGATGAAATGGTAGCCGGCGTCGCCGCAGGCGCCGTCGCGCGTACCGGTGAGCCAGGTAGCGATCACGCCTCCGCCGCGCGCGAGGACACCATCGACCGCGCGTCGCGCGGTCTGGCTGAGACATGGCGCCGACGGGACGACGACGACGGCGGCCGTCCGCAGCGCGGCGGTGTCGGTCGCGGGGACGACGCGCGCGTCGGCGCCGATGGCATGCAGGGCGTCGGTCCAGGCGCGATCGATGGTATCACGCGTGGCGGGGCCATTGAACCAGCGATCGCTGGCGCTGTCGGCGAGGACGACGACATGTACCGCCGACGCCAGCGTCGGTTGCGACAGCACCGGCTCGATGCGGATCGCGGCCCACCGCGCGGCGGCGGTGCGATCGCGCTCGATGCGGGCGCGAATGCCATGGCGCCAGAGCACGACCGAGGCGAGCGCACCGAGCACCGCGAGCACGAGGACCGCGGTGAGGAACGACGAGCCGCGACGACCGTCAGGCAGAGCGCGCATCCCCGATCTGCGCACCGGACGTGTCGCTCGCGCCATCGGTGTCCGCGTTCCGCGATTGCGGCGGGTAGACGCGCTCGAAGAAGACCGGCGCCTCGTCGGCGGCGCGGACGGACTTCGGCTTCCGGCGCTCGCGCAGCTTGTACGCCCAGTAGCTGCCGACGGCGAGCACGATCGTCACGATGAACGACACCATGATGACCGTGGACATGATCGTGTTGATGTTTTCCATCTGTCGCTCCGCGAACGTTAGGCTAGATCCGGCCGGCTCGATCGAGCTTGCCCCAGTTCATCTCGACGTTGAGGAACTCCTCGACCGTCGCCAGCACCTTCGAGACATCGATGAGCGAGATGAAGAAGAAGCGCGAGATCGCCGCGTAGGGCGCGAGCGAGAGGTCTTCCTCCTCCATCATTATCATGAACAGTGCCGTCCCGATGTCGAGCAGCGTGAAGAGCACCCACCAATAGAAGACGTGCGACGCAACGCCGGCACGGAGCGCGGTGATCGCGAAGAACAGGTTGCCGGCGACGTTGAGCGGCGGCCAGATCATCCCCTCGAAGTAGAGGCTGACGTAGCCGATCCAGACCGGTAGTCCCATCCTCGGCCAGGCGAGCCAGGCGGCGCGCTTGCGCAGCGCCTGGAGAATTCCGCGCGTCCAGCGATAGCGCTGCTTGATCAGGTCGAGCAGGTGCTCGGGCACCTCGGTGTAGGCGAGGGCGCGGTCGTCGGTGGTGATGTGCCACCCCGACGAGAGGATCTTCAGCGTCAGGTCGCAGTCTTCGGCGTAGGTGTCGGTGTCATAGCCGCCGAGCTCGATCATCATGTCGCGGCGGAAGATGCCTAACGGTCCGGGGATGATGTTCGGCGCGTCGAAGTACGCCATCGCCCGGTGGATGCCGTTCATGAAGACGATGTACTCGAGCGCCTGCAGCTTCGTCCACAGGTTGACCCGGTTCGAGACCTTGACGTTGCCCGAGACGGCGCCGATGCGCGGGTCGCGAAAATGGCGCATGCCGTAAAAGAGGACGTCGCGCGAGAGCCTCGTGTCGCCATCCATGCAGACCACGAACGGATTGCGGGCGAGCGAGATGCCGGTGTTGAGCGCGTTGGCCTTGCCCGCGTTCTTCTTGCTCACGACGCGAAGCGTGACGTCGCCGTAGCGCCCCTCCATCTCCGAGGCGAGGGCGTAGGTGTCGTCGCTCGAGCCGTCGTCAATGACGAGGATCTCGTACGCTGGATAGTTCAGGTCGAGCAGGTAGCGCAGCGCGCTCTGGATGACCGGCCCCTCGTTGTACGCCGGGACGAGGATGGTGACCGGCGGGGAGAAGTCCGAGATGTCCGAGTCGTCGAGCTTCTCCTCGATGTGCTTCAGGTAGCCGAACCAGAGGATGCAGAAGTAGCGGATGATCAGGATGATCAGGAACGTCATGATCAGCCGGATCGCGATGCGCAGCGCCGGATCCGTCTCGACCGGAGCCTTGGAGACGAAGTAGTAGATCGTCCCGCCGATCGCGAGGATCGGCGACAGTCCGGCGAGGAAGGTGACGAAGTAGTTCGGGTGCTTCGTGGTCCCGGTCTGCGTCATGGCATCAGGCGGACCCGTAGACCGCTGTTGAGGGATTGGTACTCGCCCTCCCGGCCGCGCGAATATCCGGCGGTGATCGCGACCTCCCATGGTGCCCGCCGGTACGAGAGCTCGCCGCTGGTCGACAGCTGGAACGCGGCGCGCCCGGTGGTTCGTATCGAAGGCCCGTTGGTCGCGCCGAAGATTTCGGTCGCGCGCCCGATGCCGGCGAGCGCGCGCGCGGCGAGCGTGAAAGGACCATGCGCGCGCGGCACGTACTGCGCGCCGACGCTCTGCGAGCCGTAGAGCGATGGATCCCAGTAGCGGTCGCTGCGGCCGTGATAGCCGAGTGCAAATCCGGAGTAGAGGAGGCTGAGCTCCGGCGCGACCGGATACGCCGCGCCGAGATACGCCGAGGTGCGCCGGTTGCCGTCGCTCAGGGCGGTGAGCTCGGCGCTGCCGCTCAACGTCAGCCTGCCTAACGGCGAGGAGGCGCTGAGCTGCGCAGTGCGCGCGACCAGCGGATGCGACGAGACGATGCCGCTGGTGTCGAACTGGATGAGCGACTGCACCGATACGAGGGGCAGGTAAGCCGGTCCGCTGCTCACCGTCGCGCTCAGGCTGGCCGCGCCCCAGCCGTGCGCCGCATGCAGGTCGCCGAAGACGGTGTTGCCGACTGCACCGTGTCGAACAACCCCGGCATGGAGCCCCGTCGTGAGCGCCTCGAACTGGTGTCCGACGCTGGCCGAGACGGCGACACCGTCGACATAACGCTCGGACGCGCGGGCGAACCGCTCGGAGATGCGCCGCTGCTCGACGTCGATGCCGGCCGTCGTCGCGCGGGCGATCGCGACGGTGCGCCCGATCCCGCCGGCGAGGTACAGGAAGCCGGCGTTGTCCTCGACGTGGGTGAACGTTGCCCGCCAGCCCGGATCGTCAGGACCCCGAGATGCCAGCAGGCCGGCTCGCATCTCGGCGAGCGCGGCGAGCCCCGACCGCGCAGTGCTGTCAGCAGGTGCAAGGGCGAGAGCGGCGGCGTACGATGCACGCGAACGCCTGACGTCGCCGCGCCAGCGATAGACATCGCCGAGGAGCGCGTAGGCGGTCGCGGATGGACGCCGCGCGAGCGACGCGCGCAAGTCGCGCTCACCGGCGTCGTACTGGCCGGCCCACACCTCGAGACGCCCGCGGCCGAGGAGCAGCTCGGAATCGTTAGGCGAGTGACGAAGCAGATCGGTGTACTGCGCGATCGCGCCGCGCCGGTCGCCGGACCAGTCGAGCGCATCCGCGTATTCGCGCCGCAGCGCGGCATCGAAGCCGGCGAGCCTGACCGCCCTGCCTAACAGTCGAGCGTTGCCGGTCGAGTCGCGCGCGGCCGCGTGCGCGCCCGCGGCTTCGCGGAGGAGTGCCACGGTCTCCCCGGCCGCGAGCAGGCTGTCGAATGCGGACGCCGCCTCGCGGTCGCGATGCTCGCGGACGAGCGCGCGGGCGAGCGCGAGCCGGTAGGCCGGGTTGCCGGGTGATTCGCGGTGCCAGCGCCGCGCTTCGTCCACGCTCGGCTGCATCGCGAGCCGGACCTCGATCAGCAGGCGGTAGATCGCGGTGTCGCCGGGCGGGGCCGCAGCGAGTGCGGCGAGCACCGGCTCAGCGTCGCGCGGATGGCCACCCCACGCGAGGGCGCGGGCGAGCCCGAGGCGATAGAGGCGATTCGTCGTGTCGGCGGCGACGAGGCCGCGATACTCGGCGACCGCTTCGTCATAACGCTGGTGTTGGAGCAGCACGCCGGCATACTCGGCGCGGATCTCTTCGGCTCGAGTGACGCGATGACGCGCGGGTGCGCGCGTACGGGCACTTCGCTGGGCGCCGGCGCTGGTCGCGGACATGGCGACGATGGCCGACGCGATGGCGGTCGTGAACAGCGCAGCACGAAACGTCATCGCGAGCGAGACGTCTCGAGCGCGAGAAGCTGACGATAGCGCGCGATCGACTCGTCGCCATGCCCCGCCTGGTTGAGCAGTCGCGCGAGCTTCAGCAGCTCGTCGCGATCGCCCGGGTGGTGGTCGACCCACCGATTCAGCGCGGCGATGGCGTCGTCGAAGCGACGAGCCTTGTACAGCTTGAACACGCTGTCGTCGAGGACCTGACGTGGCGATGGACGCCAGATGCGGCCTTCACTCGACGCTTCGATCTGCCCCGTCTGGCCGGGGAGTGTGCGGTCGCTGGCGTATTTACGACGCCATGCTGCGTCGGAAGCGGCGAATCGCGCGTAAGTCGCCGAGTCGGGGCTGATGTACTCCGGATCGCGGACCGCGAAGGAATCCGCAGAGGTCGTCGTTGGAAACGCGCGCGCGGGCGGGGCCATCGCGCCGCGGAGGCCGATGAAGCCAACGGCGGCGACGGCGATCACCCCGGCCATCGCGAGTGCAGCGCGTGCCTCATACCGCATCGCGCGCCCCCGTCAGATGAGCGCCATGCA
The DNA here is from genome assembly GCA_045804265.1 of Gemmatimonadaceae bacterium. Classification (GTDB taxonomy): domain Bacteria; phylum Gemmatimonadota; class Gemmatimonadetes; order Gemmatimonadales; family Gemmatimonadaceae; genus JABFXC01. Next base: position 11,552 of record JBJMNK010000094.1, read on the forward strand.
CGATCTCCTGGACCCGATCGGCGTCGGTGGGATACGCCGCAGTATCCACCGCGAGCTCGCCGCATCCCACCTTCAGCGCCTCGTTCCGTAACCGGTCGATGAAGGGCACGACGTCTTTCCGCCGTGCGGAATGCAGGTAAATGAGGACTCGGCCATCGGCCCGGCCGACGAGATCACCGCCCTCGACACGAACGGTGCGCATCGCGATTTCGGCGACCGGTTCGGAGCTGCCCTTCTGCGGCCGGAGGGAAACGACGGTGAAGAATGGCGCGCGCTCGCGATGGAGGTGCTCGTCAACCGCGGCGCCGAATTCGCGCTCGCTCAACGCGGTTGGCTCGCCGCCATCGCGGCCGGGCTGCAGCACGAGCGGCTCATCGAGCTCGGTCGGCCGTGGGTTATGCCCCCGGCGGACCGCGGTGTCGAGGCGGAAGAGAAACTCTTCAGGATGAATGTGCGAGGCGATGAAGTCGTCCGCGCCTGCGCGCAGCGCGCGTGTGCGATCAACGGCGCGCATCTGATACTGGGTGAGCAGGACGATCGGTGAGTTGTTCGATCCGCTGCGGAGCCCACGGATCAGCGTGAGGACTTCGTCGATGTTGTCACGCCGGACTTCAATCAGGATCGCGCCGAGGCCACCAACGAGATCCGCATACGAGCTGGCGATACCGGTGCGAATGGTGACGTCGTAGTTGCTGCGAAGCAGGTGCACCAACTCGTCGGGGAAGCTGCGCGAGAGGTCGATCACGAGCACCTTCCGCTGCGATTGGTCGGCAACGTCGGTCGCGCGGCGGGTGCGCTCGGTGGTGAGGGCGAGGATTCCGGTGCCGGCTTCGATGCGATAGTGGATCGGCGCGGTGGAGGGTACCTGGTACCTGACCTTCCGTATGTCGAGGTGACCGGTCCGATCGGGGTCCGCGGTGAGGTGGAAGATCCCGGCGGCGCGCTGCGTGAGCGATTCGAGCCGGCGGTCATAGGACGCGGAGAGGTCGCCCGGGAACGTCACGAGCGACGTCGCGCCGGACGAATCGAGAAACTGCAGGAGGGCGGTGACACCAGCGCCCGAGGCCGGTCCGCCCTCGAGGAACGGTGCGATCGAATCCACCACCACACGTCCCGGAACCGTCGGGCCGATGAGCCGCGCGAGCTCCTCGAAGACGACGTCGACCGAGGGCGCGCGACCGTACCTGCGCGCGAAATCCAGCTGGTACCTGAGGAGGATCAGCCGTTCGTCAGCGAGTGCACGCTCGAGGTCGATCCCGAGGTATTGCGCCTCGGAGAGGAGATCTGACGGATCATCGTGGGTGATCATGACCGCGGGCGCGGCATCGCCGAGATGGGCCGCGAGAAACTCGAGGCACAAGACCGTCTTTCCAGTCCCCGCAGCGCCACTCAACACATGGACTCGTCCGGGCGCGAAGCCGCCGAGACGTTCGTCCAGCATTGGAACTCCACTCGAAATCATGGCCCTCCGTGGTCATTCTTGTGATGGATGCCGGGGGGCGATTGTAAACAAACGCACAAGCCGTTCCTCAGCGCCGTGAACGAGGCTGGCCCGTGAAGGGCACGAAAAAGCAGCTCCTGCACGTGTCGTTTTGACCGCTTGGGCGTCCAGTTAGGACGGGCCGGCATCTCGACGGCCTGGACTACAGCTCCGGCCAGACATGCATCTTCACTCGAGCGGTGCAGCGATAGCGATCTGATGACGACGCACGCCAAACCGTCGACGCCGCCAACTCCGACGCCGCTCACACCAACGAGTGAGCGCGATACGTCGCGCGACTTCACGCGCAGCTACACGCAGATCCATGCGGAGCTGAAGCAGGACAGCGCCGAGCTGCAGCGGCAGGTGCTGCTCTGGCAGCGCTGGATCCGCTACGCGGCGGTGCTGGTCGCGGGGATCACCGCCGTCGTTCGATACGGCGCGGGCGACACGCGCGGCTCGTGGCTCCCGGTCGCCGCGGCGGCCGCGCTCTACTTCCTGTTCACGGCGCTGGTCGGACGCATTCTCGAGCGGCCGCCGGAAAAGGGGGAGACCAGGGCTCTGCCGCGTGGAGTCGCGACCGTCACGCTGATGGCGGACCTGCTGATGATCTCCGCGCTCGTGTATTTCAGCGCGCCGCCGTCGCAGTTCCATCGCATCCTGATCCTCGGCTTCCTCGGGCTGCAGCTCACGGTCTTCTACTTCGGCCGTGGGCTGGGGATCGCCTCGGCGCTGGCGACGATCGGCGCTTATGTGGTCGCGTCGCGTTTCGTACCGCCGCACGTGGCCGGACCAGCGCCGACATGGACGGTGCTCGGGATCAACAGCGCGCTGTTCGCGTTCGTGAGCGGAACGCTGGTGATGATCTTCGGAAGCTTCCGCGCCCGAATGAACAAGCTGCGCCAGTTCGTGAAGCGCGTGGAGGTCGGCGACTTCACGGGGGAGTACGACAGCACCGCCGACAAGCGCCCCGACGATCTGACGCTGCTTGGCGAGAGCTACAACGAGATGCGGAGCCGGCTGATCGAGCTGGTCGGCACCGACGTCCTCACCGGATGTGTCAGTCGCCGCGCCTTCGAGTCGCGACTCTCACGCGAGTGGCGCGGCGCGAAGCGGCGCACCTCGACGCTGGCTGTGTTGATGGTCGACATCGACCACTTCAAGGAGATCAACGACAGCCACGGCCATCCCGCGGGCGACACCGTACTCGCCGAGCTGGGCGAGATCATGCGCAACACCGCTCGCGAGACGGACACCGTCGCCCGACTTGGCGGCGACGAGTTCGTGATCATGCTGCCCGACACCGCCTGGCAGGGCGCGATGACGTTCGCCGAACGCCTGCGGCGCAACGTGGATGAGCACAAATTCGAGCTCGCGCCGGGGAACGCGCTCCCGATCACGATCTCGGTCGGCGTCGCACTGGCGAAGGGAAGCGACCCGGTGACGCACGACGACCTGCTGCAGAGCGCGGACAGAGCCTTGTACAAGGCGAAGTCCGGCGGGCGCAACAGGATCTGCGCCTGAGTCTCTCTTCAACATGGCGATCAAGAGATGATCGAGACGCCGATCGAGAGATGAGCGAAGAGAGAAGCTGCTGGGCGCGACGGATACTGCGGATGTGCCGGTAACCGCAACCGTTGTTTCGTCGCTCGCTTCTTCTCTCTCGATCGGATCCTCGATCATCTCTCGATCGCCGTGTTGAAGAGAGACCGCACGGCCTCGCTCGTCGCAGTTGACCAAAGCGGCAGCAAGGGGGACATTGAGGGATGCCGCCTTCTCCCTCTCTCATCACTCTCACCGATCTGAGAGATGCCGCCCGAATCATCGCCGGCGTCGTCGTCCGCACGCCACTGCTTCCCGCGGATGAGCTGACCGAGCGGGTCGGGGCGCCGGTCTGGGTCAAGCCGGAGACGCTGCAGCGCGGAGGGGCGTTCAAGCTGCGCGGGGCGTACACCTTCCTGGCGAAGATGAGCGCGGAGCAGCGCGCGCAGGGGGTGATCGCGCCATCGTCAGGCAACCATGCGCAGGCGGTGGCGCTGGCGGCGAAGCTGTTCGGGGTGCGGGCCACGGTCGTCATGCCGACGACAGTCACCGCGGCCAAGCGTGCCGGCGCCGAGCGGTTAGGCGCGCGCGTCGAGCTGGCCGGGACGACCACCGCGGACCGGATGGACCGCGCGATGGAGATCGTGCGCGCCGAGGGCGGCACGCTGGTGCCGCCATACGACGACCCGATCATCGTCGCCGGCCAGGGGACGGCCGGGCTCGAGATCGCGCAGGACCTGCCCGACGTCGGGACGGTGCTGGTCCCGGTCGGCGGCGGCGGACTGAGCGCGGGGGTCGCCACGGCGATCAAGCTGACCGTGCCTAACGCGCGGGTGATCGGCGTCGAGCCGGCCGGTGCCCCGAAGCTGACGCGGGCGCGCGCGGCGGGGAAGCCGGTGAAGCTGGAGAAGACCGGCGGGCTCGCGGACGGGCTGCTCGCGGTGGAAGTCGGCGCCATCCCGTTCGCGCACCATCAGGCGTACATCGATGACGTGGTCGTCGTTCCCGACGAGGCGCTCGCCGATGCGATGCGCTTCCTGCTCGACCGGATGAAGCTGGTGGTCGAGCCGAGCGGGGCGATCACGGTCGCGGCGCTGATGACCCACGCGGCGAAGACACGCGGCCCCGTGGTCGCGGTGCTCAGCGGCGGCAACATCGAGTACGCCGGGCTGCGGGCACTGCTCGGCGACCGTTAGGCCTGACGTGCCGGAGGCGCGCATTCTCGTCGCCGACGATGATCCGGCGATCCGGATGGCCGTCGCATGGCTGCTCAAGGAGCAGGGCTACGACGTCTCGGCGGTAGCCCGCGGCGAGGAGCTGTTCGACCTGCTGGCGCGAAAGCCGACCGACCTGCTGATGCTCGAGGTGGACGACCCCGAATCGGACGGCGCCGTCGTGCTGCGCCGCCTCCGCTCGAGCGAGGGGCTGCGCGACCTGCCGGTGCTGATGGTGGCGGCGCAGGGGACGGAGGACATCGCCATACGGGCACTGCGGGCGGGTGCGGCGGACTTCATGGCCAAGCCGTTCCGGCTGCGCGAGCTGCTGGCCCGCATCCAGACGCAGCTCCGAGCGCGCGACACGCTGCGCCGCGCCTACGCCGCGCTGCGAGAAGTGTCGGAGGCGCTGGTCGAGTCGCGCGAGGAAGCGAAGAGCCGGCGCGAGCTCGTGGACATCCTCCACGAGGTGACGGGCGAGCTGTCCCCCGAGGAGATCTTCCGCATTCTCGCCCGGCGCGTCGCCCGCGCGCTCGACATCTCGCGCTGCTCGGTGATCCTCGCGCGGCCGGGCGACGAGCTCGGCGTGGTCGCCACCGCATTCGACAACCCGGGGCTGCGCAACTTCCCGATCCGGCTCGACCGGTACCCGGAGATCCGCGCCGCCCTCGAGCACGGGTCGCCGGTGCTGGTCGAGGAGGGCGTGAGCAATCCGCTCTACGGCGAGATCCGGCAGGTGTGGGAAGCGGAAGGCCTAACGGTGCCGGTGTCGTCGGCGATCGCGCTCCCGTTCACGCTCGACCGCACGCAGCTCGGCGTCTTCTTCCTGCGGACGAGCGGGAGCGAGCCGCCGCTGTCGCACCACGACATCGAGTTCGCCGACACGGTGATCCGCGCCGCGGTCGCGGCGATCCAGCGCGCGCAGCTCCTCGAGACCACGCGCGCCGACAAGGCGCGGCTCGAGGCGCTGGCGACCACCGACGCGGTGACGACGCTCCTCAACCGGCGCGCCCTGGTGGACCGGCTCTCGCACGAGATGGAGCGGGCGCGCCGATACGGAACGCCGCTCGCGCTGCTGATGGTCGACCTCGACCACTTCAAGGACATCAACGACACCCACGGGCACCTCGTCGGCGACGAGGCGCTGCGCGAAGTCGCGCGCCTGCTGCAGAGCGGCGTCCGCAACGTGGACATCGTCGCGCGCTACGGTGGCGAGGAGTTCGCGATCGTGCTTCCCGAGACGTCGAACGAGGGCGCGGTTGCGTTCGCCGAGCGCGTGCGCGAACGTGTGGCGGAGCACGTGTTCGCCAACGAGCGGCTGCCATCGCTGCGGATCACGGTCAGCGTCGGCGTCGCGTCGGTGCCGTCGGCGGAGATCGAGTCGGTGGAGGATTTCTTCGCGCGTTCCGACGAGGCGCTCTACCGGGCCAAGGCCGGCGGGCGCAACCAGGTTCAAGCCTGACCAGCCCCATCGCATCGTGACCCGCGCACAATGACCCGCGCATCATGACCCGCTGCCCGACCTGCGGCACCAGCTACGCCGACGACGCCCGCTTCTGCACGAAGGACGGAACGCGCCTCGTTCCGGCGGCTGCGGCGGCGCGCGCGGCGTCGGCGGAGGCTGCGGCCAGCCCGGTCGCGGAGCTGCTCGGTCAGACGCTCGAGGGGCGCTACAAGATCATCAAGAAGCTCGGCGAAGGCGGGATGTCGTACGTCTACCTCGCCGAGGATCTCGCCGAAGGGAACGCGCGCTACGCGATCAAGGTGCTGTCACCGGCGCTGTCGCAGGACGAGAACGCGATGGCGAGGCTTCGCCGTGAGGCGGATCTGGGCGGCCGGCTCGAGCACGCGAACATCTGCCACATCATCCGGATGGGTGAAACGCCGGAGCGGCTGGTGTACATCGTGATGCCGTACATCGAAGGGGAGCTTCTCGCCGACCGGACGCACCGTTCCGGGCAGCTCCCGGTGGACGAGGTCGTGCGATGGGTGAACGACATCTCGGCGGGGCTCGAGCGCGCGCACGAGCTGCAGATCGTGCACCGCGACCTCAAGCCGGAGAACGTGATGATCGCCCGCGGCCGGAATGGCGAGAGTCGCGCGGTGGTGATGGACTTCGGTCTGGCGAAGGAGCGGCGTGCGTCCCCCGAGCTGGCGAAGCTGACGGCGACCGGGATCGTGCTGGGCACGCCGGAGTTCATGAGCCCCGAGCAGCTGAGAGGAAAGCCGCTCGACGGGCGAACCGATGTGTATTCGCTGGCGTTGATGACGTACGAGATGCTGACGGGCAAGCTCCCGTTCGCCGGGCGCACGCAGCAGGAGATGATGATCAACCGCCTGCGCAACGACCCGACGCCGATCCGCCAGATGCGGCCGGACCTCAACTTCAACGACGCGATCGAGAGTGTGTTGAACAAGGGGATGGCGCGCGACGTGTCGAACCGGTATTCGACGGCGCCGGAGTTCGCCGGTGCGCTCGCGGCCGCGTCGCGCGGGGAAGGGGGAAGCATGCTGGGGCGGCTGTTCGGACGTTAGGCAGAAAAGCCGTTAGCCATTAGCCTTTAGCCATTAGCCGTCAGGGGTCAGGGGTCAGGGGTCAGGGGTCAGGGAGT
>JBJMNK010000095.1:0-9695 GCA_045804265.1 Gemmatimonadaceae bacterium
CCGATGTCGTTGCGGTGCAGGTCCACCAGCATGATGTGCTCGGCCCGCTCCTTGGGGTCGGCCAGCAGCTCCTTCTCCAGCGCCAGGTCCTGCTCGGGCGTGGCGCCGCGCGGACGGGTGCCGGCGATCGGACGGATGGTGATCTTGCCGTCGCGCAGCCGCACCAGGATCTCCGGCGACGAACCGACCACCTGCATGTCCCCGACATCCAGGAAATACATGTACGGCGATGGATTCAGCGCCCGCAGCGCACGATACAATGCCTCGGCGGGAAAATCGTGCGGCACGACGATGCGCCGCGCGAGAAGCACCTGAAACGCATCGCCGGCGAAGATGTACTCGCGGATCTTCTCGACGTCAGCGACGAACGCGCTCCGCTCGTAGGAAGAGATCCCTGTTGCCGGCGGTGCGTCCGGCGAAAGGTCGAGCGCCGGCAGCGAGTGCGGGGCGCGAAGGCGGTCGATCGTCTCGTCGATCGTCGCGATCGCCTCGGCGTGCAGCGCGCGCAGTGCGGATACGCTCGTCCCGCGATCGACCGGAACGCCGACCACCACCCGCGCCTGCGAGCGCAGGTTGTCGATGATCACGACCGCGCGGGTGAAGACGAAGATGCCATCGGGGACGCGTGGCCCGGCCGGCGGCGTATTCGGCAGCTTCTCGATCAGTCGCACGACATCGTACGAGAAGTATCCGACTGCACCACTCCAGAACGCACCGAGCTCGGGCACGTCAGCCGGCTGGTACGCGTCGATGAGGGCGCGCAGGTCGGCGAGCGGATCGGCGGGGCAACGCGCACCGTACCAGCCACGCTGTGGCGACCAGTCCTCGACGATGCCATCGTGCAGGCGCCATGCGCCGCGTGGCTCCGTGCCGAGGAAGGTGTAACGTGACCACGTTTCGCTTCCCGCTGGCGCGGACTCGAGCAGGAATGCGAACGGCCCGCGCCGCAGCTTGGCAAACGCCGAGACCGGGGTATCGGTGTCGAGAAGGCAGTCGCGCCAGACGGGAATCATCCCGCCGCCTTCGGCCCGGGTGCGAAATTCGTCGAAGCTCATCAGAGTCGTGACAGCATGCGACCGTCGGCTTGTGACGCGCTCGCACGCTGGTGATATTCGCGAATCATGAGGTGGTCGATGGGTCGGTCGGTGCTCGCGGCGCTCGTCGCGACTGTTGTCGTGGCGGCTGCACCACGCACGAGCGCGGCACAGCAGTGGAACGACGACCGCACGCTCGCCCTCGTCCGTCAGGCGACCGAGCGCCGCGCGCGCGCACTCGCCGATTCAGGGCTCGTCGACTACCAGGCGACGGCGCACGGCTATCTCACCTTTCTCGCGCAGGTCGGTGAGGGATTCCGCGAGCCGCCGCGAGTGGTGAAGGCCGACGAGCTTTCGCTGGAAGTCTACTGGCGCGCGCCCAACCTCAGCAAGCAGCGCATCGTCGGACAGCGCGACACCCTGCTGCTACCGACTGACATCGCGTACCATCGCGATCATCTCGGGATCGTCCAGAACAACTTCCCGAGCATCATTCGCCTCGGTGACGGCGACGAGGTCGTCGATGTGCCGCATCCGCTCTCGACCGACGGACTCGCCGACTACGATTTCTCGGTCGGGGACTCGCTTCGCATCCAGATCCCGGGGCGGACGATCACGGTCGACGTCCTGCGCGTAAGGCCGAAGGACGACACCAAGCCCCGCATCGTCGGCGCAGTGTTCGTCGAGCGGGAGACCGCGCAGGTGGTGCGGATGGCGTTCTCGTTCACGCGGTCGTCGCTGCGCGACAAGTCGCTCGAGGACATCTCGGTGGTGCTCGAGAGCTCACTCGTCGAAGGGCGATTCTGGTTGCCGAGCCGCCAGGAAATCGAGATTCGCCGGACCGGCTCGTGGATGGACTACCCGGTCCGCGGCATCATTCGCGGTCGTTGGGAAGTCTGCTGCTACGAGGTCAACAAGGGGATTCCGCCGACGTTTTTCGGCGGCCCGGAAATCGTGCTCGGCAAGCCGCGCGACCAGCTGCGGCAGGGGTTCACCGGGCGGATTCTCGATTCGCTTCCCGACGACGTCCGGGCGGTGACCGATGAGGACGTGAAGAAGGTCCAGGAGGAAGCGCGTGCGCTCGTCCGGCAGCAGGCGCTGACGCGCGAGCACGGCGCCTCGATCGGGGCGCGCGGGCTGTCCGATATCGTGCGCTTCGACCGGGTCGAGGGGCTCGCGTTAGGCGGACGGGTGTCGCGACGGCTCGGTCACGGGCTCGCCGCGAGTCTCGGCGGTCGCTACGGCTTTGACGACCGTCAGGCAAAAGGCGGGGCCACGTTCGGGTGGCAGACCGCCACGGGCAGCGGGGTCACGCTGCACGCGCAGGACGACTGGCGGGATGTCGGCGACGAAGTCGAGGTATCGCCGGTGAGGAACAGCCTCGCCGCCCAGGAGTTCGGCAGCGACTACACCGATCCGTACCGCGTTCGCTCGGTCGGGCTGCTCGGCGCGCGGGCCCTCGCCTCGGGTGTCGTGCTTCGGCTCGATGCGAGCATCGAGGAGCAGCGCGCGCTCTCGGTACATGCCGTTCCCGCGAGCGGCCGCTTCAGGGCGCCGGTCGCAGCAGCTCCCCTGCATGCGGCGCGATACGTCGCGTCGCTCGAGCGCCCGACGGTCCTCGCGCCGCTCGGCTTCACCGTTCGCGGCGCGATCGAGCTGCGCCTCGTCGCGCCGTACGGGAGTGCGGCCGACAGCGCCGGGCAGGTCGTGCGCGCGGCGGCGAGCGTCTGGGGCGAGCGACCGTTAGGCCCGACGACGCTGGCGCTCCGGACGACTATCGCCCACGCCGACGCGGCGCGTGGCATCCCGGCGCAGGAGCTGGTCTGGCTGGGCGGACCGACGTCGGGTCCCGGGTACGACTACCACTCGTTCGCCGCCGCCACCGGAGCGACCGGGCACCTCGAGCTCCGGGCCCGCGTCCCGTTCCCGTCGTTCCCGCTGGGCAGGTTCGGTCGCACCCCGGGTGAAGCGACGATCGCTCCATTCGTCCACGCGATCTGGGCGGACGGCGTTCGCGTATCGCCTAACGGCAGCGGCGGCGTCTTTCCCGCGGCCGGGCTTGGACTCGCCTCGCCCTTCGAGCTGCTGCGCCTGGATGTCGCGCGCGGGTTCCGCGATGGCCGCTGGACGTTCTCGATCGACATCGACCGGCAGTTCTGGAGCGTCCTCTAGCCGCGTTTCGCCGAGTGCGAGGGCGGTAGTTCGGTGATGGGTGTCCGAGGCTGCGCTGCGATCGTCCGGCCATGGATACGCCGCTCGGTCACCCTGTCCCACGTGATGGCTGGCTCGTGCCCGTGCTGCGACGCCTCGTCGCGCCCGACGCGCTCGAACGGCTCCTCGCCGCGCCGGGCGACAGCATCTGGCTGACTGCGGTGCGCCGCCAGCTCGTCACCGATGCGGCGCTCCTGTCCGAGGCGGCTGCGGTACTCGGGCTGGACATCTGGGATGGGCAACCGCCGAGCGATGAGGCGCGCGCGCTCGTCGGCGACGACCTGTCGCGCCGGCTCGGCGTCGTTCCGCTGGAGCTGTCCGGGGCGGGGCTTCGGATCGCGACGGCGAACCCGCTCGACCTGGACTGTGAACACGCGCTTGCGTTCGCGACCGGCCGCGCGATCCGGCCGTTGCTCGCCTCGCCGTTCGCGATCGCGCGAGCACTCGACACAGCGCAGGCGGCGGGAGGTGGCGAGCGCGCGGCGCCGCAGGTCTCAGAGGCGAATGGCGGGCCCGCAGGCGATGAGAGCGTCGACACCGCGATAATCCGACTGGTCGACTCGCTGATCAGCGACGGAGTTGGTGCGCGCGCGAGCGACATTCATCTCGAGCGTGAGGCAACCGGCGTCGTCGTGCGCCATCGCATCGACGGGCTGCTTCGCAACGTCCGAACGCTCGACGCCGACACCGGACTGCCACTGGTGTCGCGGATCAAGATCATGGCCGGACTCGACATCGCCGACCGGCTCCGGCCTCAGGACGGCCGCATCACCGCGACGGTTGGCAGCGGCCAGGTCGATCTCCGCGTCTCGACGCTTCCAGCATCGAACGGCGAGAAGGTCGTGCTGCGCGTGCTCGACACTCGCGCCGGCGGCGCGACCTTCGAGTCCCTCGGACTCTCCCCGGCGTCGCTCGATCGCCTGCGCGGGCTGCTCGACGTCCGCGAAGGACTCGTGCTCGTCACGGGCCCAACCGGATCGGGAAAGACGACGACGCTTTACGCCGCACTTCGCGCGATTCAGCAGCGCGGCGTCAACGTCGTCACCGTCGAGGACCCGATCGAGTATCGCCTCAACGGGATCGTGCAGGTGCAGGTGAATCCGCGCACCGGGCTGACGTTTGCGTCGGCGCTGCGCTCGATTCTCAGGCAGGATCCGGACGTGATCCTCGTCGGTGAGATCCGCGACGGCGAAACAGCCTCGATCGCGGTCCAGGCCGCGCTGACGGGACACCTCGTGCTCTCGACGCTCCACACGATCGACGCGGCTGGCGCGATTGCCCGCCTCGACGATCTCGGCGTCGATCGCTACAAGGTCGCCGCGTCGCTGAAAGGGGTCGTCGCGCAACGCCTGCTCCGGCGGCTCTGCACCAGCTGCCGCCAGCGCGACGAATCAATTCCCGGACCAGCGTTGGGCAGGTGGCTCGCCGGTGATCCGCCGCGGTGGCGGGAGAATGGCTGCGCCGCATGTGGCCGCACCGGCTTTCGCGGGCGGGTGGCGGTGCTCGAATCGCTGGTCACCACCCCGGAGATCGAGCGCGCGATCGCCAGCGGCGCGCCGTCGGACACGATCGCCGATGCGGCGCGCGCGGCCGGGATGACGCGCCTCTGGGAGGGCGGCATCGATCGAGTCGTGGCCGGCGTCACCTCGCTCGGCGAAGTTGCGAGGGTGCTCGACATGCCGCTCCCGCCGGCAACGGAAGCGCTCGTGCGCCGCGCGCGGGAGGCGCTGCCTGAGGGGCCGGCACGCCGGTTCGTTGCCGCGCTCGACGAATTCGAGCTCGTCGATCCATGAGCGAGGTCCGGGCTGAAGTGCGGATCGTGCCGCGTGCCCGGCTATCTTTCGCCGCAACTCTTTTCTCCGCGGCGCATGGCAGAGCTCTCGATCGGGACAATCGACGTCTACGTGATCCGCCCGCTCGCAACCGGGTGGCGGGTGCTCGTCCTCCAGCGTTCGCTCGACACGCGATGCCCGACCGCATGGGAGTCGGTGCACGGCCGCATCGAGCCGGGGGAGGAGCCGGAGGCGGCGGCGCTCCGTGAGCTGCGCGAGGAGACCGGCTTGTCGGCAGCGCGCCTCTACAACGTGACCGTGCAGCCGTTCTACCTGCACACCACCCATACCGTCCAGCTGTCGGTGGTGTTCGCTGCCTTCGTCGCCGAACCGGGTGCCGTCACGACTGGTCCCGAGCATTCGCGCGCCGAATGGCTCAGCGTCGACGACGCACTCGCGCGCTTCGCGTGGCCGCGCGAGCGGCAGTCGCTCGGGGAAATCGTGCAGCTGCTCCACGCCGGGAACGCGGGCCCGGTCGAGGACGTGCTCCGGGTCTTCTGAGACGGCGGCGACGAACACGAGCCTGCGCACTCCAGCGTACGCACTTCGAGCTTCCCCGCTACTGCTCCTTCTTCCGAGCGGTCGGCAGGCAGACGTCGTGGTGCGGAGCGTTAGGCTTGACGCGAACGCTCTTGGCCGGGATCCCGACGTTGACGTGGTACGGTCGCACGTCCTTGGTCGCCACCGCGAGCGCGCCAACCATTGCCTGAGTCCCGACGTGAACCCCCGCCAGCACGGTGGCGTGGTAGGTCACGCGCACGCCGTCCTCCAGCACCGTCGTCGCGTTGGTGACATCGCGCTGTTCGACGATGCTGTGGGTGTGGCTGTACACGTTCGCGTAGTCGCTGATCGAGACGTTGTTGCCGAGCTGGATGCCGCCGCGGTCGTCGAGCAGCACGTGCCGGTGCACGACGACGTTGTCACCGACTTCCATGTTGTAGCCGAACGAGAACTCGACGTGCTGGAATGCCTTGAAGTTCTCGCCGCAACGCTTGAAGATGTGCCCGGCGAGCAGCCGGCGCAGGCGAACGCCGAGATCGACCGCCTGCCCTCCTAACGGCGACCGGTCGAACGAATACCAGAGCCAGAGGAGCGGCTTCACGCGCTGGAAGCGTGCGTCGTCGCAGTCGGAGTAGTACTCGGGCTCGAGCGTCACGTTGCGCGGGTCGAGTGCGGCGAGCGACAGCCGCGTTCCGAGTGGCAGCCGTTCGTCGGCGATCGCTTCCTCCCAGTTCGCGGCGTGCTCAGGCGCGAGGATCTCAGCCAGCGTCCGACGACAGAGCAGCGCGCGGTCGCAATCCGGGGAGGCGAGCTCGTGCCCGATACGGTCGAGCCACTCGCGCTCGAACCGCTCGGTCGAGCGGTCCGACAGGGAGCGTAGAGGAAGGAACGCCATGATGATCGGGATGGAGAGGCGCCGCCGACTGCCCGGTGGAAAGACCCACCAACATAATGCGCCCGCCCCCGCGGCAGTGCCATTGCCCCGTCGCGCGCAGGCTCGCTGGTCTGGTTCCTGCCCGGTAGCCCCCGGGGTCGGAAACCACCCTTTGCCTGTCTGCGCATGTTCATCCTCATCGAGAATGGCGAACTGTTCGCCCCCGAGCGCCTCGGCCAGGGCTCGGTCCTGGTCGCCAACGACCGGATCGAACGCATCGGTAACATCGACCGCCGCGGGCTCGACGCGTTAGGCGTCGAGTACGAGGTCATCGACGCGACCGGATGCGTCGTCACGCCCGGGCTGGTCGACGTCCATGAACACCTGCTCGGTGGGAGCGGGGAGGGGAACCTCGCGCTGCAGACCCCGATGCTCTTTCCGGCGGAGCTCGCGCGGGCCGGCATCACCACGGTCGTCGGGACGCTCGGTGTCGACACGACGATGAAGACCATGGCCGGCCTCCTCGCGCGGGTGAAGGCGCTCCGCGAAGAAGGGCTGACCGCGTGGATGTGGTCGGGCGGCTACAACGTCCCGCCGACGAGCGTGATGAAATCGATCCGCGAAGACATCATGTTCATCGACGAGTGCATCGGGGCAGGGGAGATCGCGATCTCCGACGAACGCTCCCTCAACCAGTCCGGGCAGGAACTGGCGAAGCTGGTCCGCGACGTTCACGTCGGTGGAATGTTGTCGGGTAAAGCGGGGGTTACCCACTTTCACGTCGGCGAAGAGGAGACCCGGCTCGAGCCGTTGCGCGAAATCGTCGACGAGTTCCAGGTGAAGGCGGAGTGGCTCTATCCCACGCACGTCCAGCGCAACGAGAAGCTGCTGCGCGAGGCGATCGACCTCGCCAATGCCGGTGCCCACGTCGACTTCGACGTCGTCGACGAGGACGTTGCCCACTGGCTGCGGTTCTACCTCGACAACGGCGGGCCGATCGACTGCCTGACGATCTCGTCGGATTCTGATTCGTCGACGCCCGACATCTTCTTCGCGCAGCTGCAGGGGCTCGTCACCGATCATCGCTTCGCGCTCGAAGTCGTCCTCCCGCTCGTGACGAGCACCCCGGCGGACTTCCTCAAGCTCAAGCGGAAAGGCCATCTGCGGGCCGAGTGCGAGGCCGACATCGTCGTGATGGACGCGCGTTCCCTCGAGATCCGCGAGGTCATCGCCCGGGGGACCCGGATGGTCGCCAACGGCTCGGTAGCCTTCCGCGAGAGGTATCTCGAGAAGAGCAAGCGCGCCTTCACGATCCTCGGCGACAAGGCGCCAGCCGTCGCCATCGAGCGGATGAAGCGGGATCTTCAGGACTTCGACGAGATCACCGCCGTTGCCGGCCTTCCGTCCACCGGCGACGGATGATTGGTGTCGCGCTACTCCGGTCTCGTGCTACTCCGGTGTCGCGCTATGTCGGCGGCGCGCCGCGCGATGCGCGGCCGCGGATGAGCGCGCGCTCCTGCTCGATCCGCTGGAGGATCGTTCCCCACGACGCGTCTTCGTTCCCCTGCATGCGAACGACGATCGGCTGCGCGAGGTCGATGCCGTCGCCGAAGAGATAGAGTGCGCTCTGCGTCTCGCGCACGTTGAGCCGCTGCTCACCGAAGCCGCTGCTCAATGGCAGCACTTCCAGCGGCCGGAAGTCACGCCCTGATACACTGAGCGTGAGCTCCCCCGGATTGAACCTCGCATCGGGGGCGAGGCCATAGAAGCTGACGAACCAGACGTTCCGCTCACGCAGCATGTAGCGTGCGGCCAGCCGGTCCACGGCGTCACGCTTGCTCTCACGCAGCCCGCGGAGCGAGCGATACGAATCCGGGGCGAGCACGCGGATGATGGATTCGTCGAGCGGGAGCGCCCGGACCTGGACCTGGCCCACCTGCATGTGAATCGCGATGTCGTCCTGTCTCAGCGTCCCGTAGTTCGGCGGGATCCCGGGCGGTGCGGTGTCGAGGCGTGTCGTGACCGGGCGTTGCTGCGCCGCGCCCGTCGCTGGTGTCGCGGTCGCTGGTGCCGCGTTTCCGGCACACGCCGCGGACATCGTGCCCGCGACAAGCGCACCGAGGACGCCGACGCCATGCATCGCGCGGCGAGCATGCACGCCGATCGCGCCCACACGGCGTAGCGCGCGCCACGCACGCCCGGCCGCTCCGCGCCTAACGCTCACTGCTTCCGCTCGTCGTGCCGAAACGCCCGCTGTCCACATCGCTCGTCTCCTCACGCCACGACCGCTGCCCGATCAGCGACACGATCGCCGCGGCCAGCTCGTCCCGTCCTTCCCCCGTGATCGCGCTGAAGGGAATGATCTGAGAGTCATCCATCCCGATCAGACGCCCGATCTCGCGCAGCCGTTTGCTGATCGTGCCCTTCGCCAGCTTGTCGACCTTCGTCGCCGCGATGATCGTCGGCAGGCCGAGCTCTCCGAGGAAACCGAGCATCTGCTCGTCGTCGGCGGTCGGGTTGTGCCGCGCGTCGAGCAGCTGCACGATGCCGCGGACACCGGGGCTGTGCGACAGGTAGCCCTCGATCAGCGGGCGCCATTCCGAACGCCGCTCCTTCGAGATGCGCGCATAGCCGTAGCCGGGAAGATCGACGAGGACGAAATCCTCGTTCACCCGGAAGAAGTGAATTTCCCGCGTGCGCCCGGGTGTGTTGCTGACGCGGGCGAGCTTCTTTCGCCGCACGAGCTTGTTGATCAGCGACGATTTGCCGACGTTCGAGCGCCCGCCGAACGCCACTTCCGGCAGCGGATGGGTTGGGCGCCACCCGGTTGCGGACGCCATCGGACCCAGATATTCGATGTCGCGGATGACGAGCGGATCCTTCGCCCCGTCGGTCATCAGTGCGCCGTCGCCACAGCGGCATCGCGTGCGGCGTCACGCGCCGCCCCCGGCTGCACGCGAAGGGCGATCGACACGACCTCGTCCATCGTCCGCACCGGATGGAAGACCACGGCGTCGCGAACTTCGACGGGAAGCTCCTCGATGTCGCGCGCGTTCGCCTGCGGGATGATGATGTGCCGGATCCCATGCCGGTGGGCCGCGACCGCCTTCTCTTTCAGCCCGCCGATTCCCAGCACGCGGCCGCGGAGCGTGACTTCGCCCGTCATCGCCACGTCGCCGCGCACCGGGATCCCCGTGAGGGCGCTCGACACCGCAATCGCGATCGCGATCCCCGCCGACGGGC
>JBJMNK010000096.1:0-24230 GCA_045804265.1 Gemmatimonadaceae bacterium
CCGCCCGAAGCATTCTTCTCGCCGATTGCGACGTGTATTACGTCCAGCTCGCGCGCATCGCCGATCCCGAGGGCGCGGGGAAGGCGGAGCTGCTCATCGTCGGCGGGAGCGCCGAAAGCCGCGGTGTCGTCTGTTCGGCGACCTATGAGGTACGGAAGTTCGGGGTCAGGTCCGGGATGCCGATCTCGCGTGCGGTCAGGCTCTGTCCGCAGGCGATGTGCGTGCCGGTGCCGCGGAAGCTCTGCTCGGAGAAGAGCGAGGAGATCGTCGGCGTGCTGCAGCGCTTCGCGCCCGATGTCGAGAGCGCGTCACCCGATGAGGCGTACCTCGACCTCACCACGACGATGCAGACCGTCTATCGCGGGCGCTCGCTCGAGGAGGTCGCGCACATGATCCGCACCGCCGTCGGGCGCGAGACCGGGATCCGCATCTCGATGGGCGGCGGGACCAACAAGCTGGTGGCAAAGCTGGCGGTCGAGCTGGCGAAGCCGCGCGCCGGCACCGGCGGCAATGGTGTCCACATCGTTGCGCCGGGCGAGGAGGCGGCGTTCGTGTCGCGACTCAAGCTCGCCGATTTCCCGGGCGTCGGCCCGAAGTTCCAGGAGGAGCTCGCGCGCTGCGGCTGGCGCGAGGTGAAGGACGTCATCGGCGTTGCGCGCGAGGATCTCGAGCGGCGCCTGGGCGAGCGGTCGGCGGCGTGGCTCAGCGACATCATCCGCGGCATCGACGACTCCGTCGTCGAGCAGCGCGAAGAGCCGAAGTCGATGGGACGCGAGGAGACCTTCGCCCGCGACGTGATGGACGACGCGACGCTCGAGCGCGAGCTGCTGCAGCTCGTCGACCGGGTGACCTCCGACCTGCGCGACTCGGGGTACGCGACGCGCACCGTCACGGTGAAGATCAAGGACAGCGACTTCACCCTCCGCTCCGCTGCGCGGACGCTCGACGAGCCGGTGACGACGTACCACGCCGTAGCGCCGGTGGTGAAGGAGCTGCTGCGGCAGCTGCGGAAGAAACGCCGCGTCGCCGCCCGGCTGATCGGGGTCTCGGCGTCGCAGCTCGTCCACGTCGGCGGGGAGGGTCAGCTCGCGCTGTTCGAGGACGACGCTCCCGGCCGCGAGACGGAGCGGCAACGGGTGCTCGCCGCGGCGATGGATTCGGTGCGGGCGCGATTCGGTCGCGACTCACTCAAGATCGGCCAGCCGCCGCGCGAGTAGCGTCAGCTGCGCGCAGCTTCGGCCTTCTGGTCTTCGATGTCGGTGTTCGTGCCGAACCAGCGGACGACCCGTCCCGCGTCGTCGAGCTGGGCGAGCGCGTTGCCGATGTGCCAGCGATAGCTGCCGTCGGCGGCGCGGAGCCTGAACTCGACCTTGTACGGCTCCCCCGTGGCGAGCGACTGTCCCCAACGCGCCGCGACGTCGGGAAGGTCGTCAGGGTGGACCACGTCCTTCCACCCGTCGCGCAGCAGTGTCTCCGTCGCGAGCCCGAAATAGCGCCCGGTCCGCTCGCTGACGTAATCGAGCTGACCGTCAGGCAGCGCGGTCCAGATGAGGACCGGAATCGCTTCGGCCATGAAGCGATAGCGGGCCTCGCTCTCACGCAGAGCCTCGCGCGCCCTTTCGGCCGCCGCGAGCGCTTCGTGTTCGCGCTTCAGGCGAAGCGCCTGCTCTTCGGCGTGCTGCTGGTCGCTGATGTCGCGAAACGTCACCACCACCGCGACGACCTGCCGTCCGTCCTTGATCGGGATGCTGGTGAAGTCCACAGGAATCGGCTTTCCGCCCTTCGTCCAGAAGGTGTCGCCACCGACGCGATGCTGCACCGCGTCGCTTGCCGAGAAGCGGATCGGACACTCGCTCGCCGGAAAGATGCTGCCGTCGGCGTAATGATGATGCGTCAGCTCGTGCATCGACTTGCCCAGTATCTCGCGATGCGCGTAGCCGAGCAGCCGCGACGCGGCATCGTTGACGAAGATCGTCCGCCCCTGCGTGTCGAGGCAGTACACGCCGTCGTCGACGGCGTTGAGCACGTCGGGCGCGCGCTCCCGGATCAGGCGGAGCGCTTCGGCAGCAATCGGATCATCGGCGCCGGTCGGCGCGAGTCGTGGGCTGTGCATACGGCCTACAATACGTCTCGGCGCGCTCGGCGACAGGGGAGCGCGAGCTCGGTGCCGATTCGAGCGCTCGTCGCGAGCGTCAGTGCCTTGCGACCGAGTCTGCTGCGAGTACGCGGTACCACTGCTGCAGCACGAAGAACGCTTTCTTCTTCGCGCCGCTGTCGGAGACGAGGCCCTTCCGGTTGAAGTAGTCCTGGATCCCGGTGAGCGGCCGGCGCGGACTGCGGAAATCCTTCAGCACCCATGGCGAGACGCCGGCGAGAAACGGGATGCGTTGCAGCATCGCGACCTGCGCGCGGTACAACTTCTCCTGGTATTCCTCGGTCCAGAGCGAGTCGGCCGATCCGTGCAGCCCGGCCTTCGCCCCGCCGCCGAGCTCACTCATCACCAGCGGCTTGTCGTACGGCGTCTTCCAGGTGATGCGCTCCGCCTTCGACAGCGGCTGGTCGTACCAGCCGAGGTATTCGTTGTTGCCGAGGACGTCGAGATAGCCGCCTAACGGATCGTCGATCATGATCGTCGTCGGGTCCACATAACGGTGCTCGAGCGCGGCGGTGACCAGTCGCGTGTCGTCGAGCGCATGGGCGCGGTCGATCATCGCGCGGAGGAACGCGAGCCGCGGCCCACCCCCTGGCGCGGTGTCGCGCGGCGTCTCGTTGGCCACCGACCAGAATGCGATCGAGGCGCGGTTGCGGTCGCGAGTCACCATCTCCTCGAGCTGGTTCTTCGCGTTCGCGAGCGTCGCCGGGTTCTCGAACTCGATCGTCCAGTACACGGGCAGCTCCTCCCACACGAGCAGCCCCATCTCGTCGGCGAGTCGCGGCGTCTGCTCCATGTACGGGTAATGGGCGAGCCGGACGAAGTTCGCGCCGAGCTCCCTGGCGAGGCTGAACAGCGCCCGCTGTTCGCCGACGTCGCGGATGCGGTGCGACGAGCCGAGCGATTCCTCGTGCATCGCGATCCCGCGAAGGAAGATCGGCTTCCCGTTGAGCAGGATCTGGTGTCCACGCGTCTCGATCGTGCGGAAGCCGATCCGGTCGTGGACTGTGTCGGTGCCGGTGATGACCTGCACGTCGTGCACGTTGGGTGCATCCGGCGACCAGCGCGTGAGCTTCGAGGCGTCCAGCGACAGCTCGGCGCGCCCGTTCGCGCCCGTGGTGACCGTGCTGGTCAGGCGCGCGTCGGGGATGCGAACGGTGACGCGCGTGGCGGTTGTTGGCGCGTTAGGCGGCGCGTCGAGCTGCACGTAGCCGCGGATCCGCTGCGGGTTGTGCCGGTCGAGCTGGACGACGTAATCGCGCACGAACGTCGCCGGCGTCTCGACGAGCATCACGCTGCGGGTGATGCCGCCATAATTCCACCAGTCGGCATTGAGCATCGGCACCGCGTCGCGGCGGCGCTGGGCGCCGACCATCACGACCAGATCGTTAGGCGCGCCGTCGCGGAGGAGCTTCGTGACCTCGAAGTCGAACGGGGTGAAGCCGCCTTCATGGAATCCCAGCTCGACCCCGTTCAGCCACGCGCGCGTCGCGTAGTTCGCGCCGCCGAAGTAGACGAAGAGCCGCCGCCCGGGAGCGAGCGCTCGCGTGAAGCTCTGCTTGTACCACACCGCTCCCTCGTAGAGCAGGAGCTCGGGGCGCTGGGTGTTCCAGTCGCCGGGAACGGTGAGCGTCGGCGACCTGTCGAAGTCGTACTCGACCAGGTCGGTGGCGGTCTTCGCCTTGTAGTTCCTGAACCAGCCGTTCCGGCTCGGCTTGAGCCGATAGTCGTAATAGCCCGTCTCGTAGGGATCGACGATCGCGTGCCAGGCGCCATCGAGCGATGTCGCACTCCGCCCGTCGGGATTGACGATCAGCCCCGCTGGGGCGGGCTCCTGCGCGGCAGTGCTCGTGGCCGCGACCGCGAGGAAGAGGAGGACCGGTAGACGGCGCATCGATCGCATCCGATCAGGAGGGGTCAGAGCCGTTGAAGATTGATTGCGAATCGTAATCATTTTTTCAAGTGCTCTGACCCCTTGAAGTGACGCTCGTGTCATTTCAAGTGCTCTGACCCCTTGAAAATGCCTAACGGCCGGAAGGGGACGGCGAGTCGGCGACGTTGACGTCGATGTGGAGCGTGACGCCGTTCCAGCGCTCGTCGGTGTCGAGCTTCCCCTGCCACACGTTCGCGAAGGCGAAGCCGACGTCGGTCGGCTTCCGATCGACGGTGAACCCGCTCTGGCCGGCGATCCAGAACTGCGGCGTCGCCGTCGGGCGGCGAAGCATGAACTCGTCGTGGACGTCGGCATAAATGGTCGCCGCGTTCGACTTGCTGCAGTAGATCCCGGGCAGGTAGCGGCCGTCGGCGATCACCTGTGCGACCCACGAGCGATAGTAGTCGCGCATCGCCTGCGTCACGGTGCTCACGTACTCGATGTCGAGGAAGATCACCGTGCCGGCGGCGAATCCTTCGTTCGCCGCCTTCGCCGCGGCGTCCGATCCCTCGATCGTTCCCTGTGCGCCGCTCAGCATCGTCCGCGAACACGTCGCCGACTGCTGGACGCGTGATGCAGCCGAAGGCTCTGCCCCCTGTTCCGCCGCGGACGCGAGCGACGGCGACGTCGCGACGCCTTCCCAGGCCTGCTGGCCGACGTAGAGCACCGCGGTACCCCACCCCATCGACTGGAGAAAGCTCCGCTTCCCGCTCCAGCTGGTGTTGCTGTGACAGGGCGCGGGGAGGTAGTAGCCGGTCCACGCATACGGCGACGCCGGCGCGCGCCACGCGCGCATCGCCGCGTCGCCGGGATAGATGCTGGTGTCGAAGCCGCGATAGGGGGCGCCATCGTCAGGCAGCGGGGCGAGGATGGCACTGCTGTCAGCGCAGGCGGCAACTGCGATCGGAAGCGCGCACAATGCGGCGCGCGCGAGTTGGGCGTATCGGGACATCGTTCGGAAGATACCCCGATCGCGCCGACGAGTTACGAATTGCCGCCCGCTTTGCGATCGACGGTTCCTCGATGGTGAACTGCCTCACCACCGATTGTCTGACGCTGCACCGCCTGACGCTGCACCGCCTGACGCTGCACCGCCTGACGCTGCACCGCCTGACGCTGCACCGCCTGACGCTGCACCGCCTGACGGCGCCCTGCCTTACGGTGCGCCGCCTGACGGTGCGCCGCCTCACGTTCGGGTGACCCGTATTTGCCTTGACGGGGTTGTTCCGACGTGACACGATTGTGGTCCTCGAACCGCTTCCCCCCCCGCCCCGCCTCCCCGCATGCGCCGCTCTCTCTCGCTCGCATCCCCGGCGCTCATCGCCGCGATTCTCGTCACCGGCTGCAAGGACAGCAGCTCGCCGGAAGCTCCCGGTGCGCCGACGGACATCGCGATCTCGGCGGGCAATGCGCAGACCGGCACGGCCGGGAGCACCCTGATCGCACCGATCGCGGCGAAGGTTCAGGACGCGAAAGGACGCGGCGTCCCGAACATCATGGTGACGTTCCTCGTGCAGGGGTTGGGTGGCGCGGTCAGCCCGACCGCGGCGCGGACGAACGGCGCCGGAATCGTGACGACCAGCTGGACGCTGCCAACGATCGCTGGGTCCTCTCCGATCGTGAAGGCCGTCCTCGTCGACACGCTCACCGGTGCGCTGGTCGACTCGGTCAGCTTCACCGCGCACGTCGTGAGCGGCGCTCCGATCTCGATGCAGTGGGTCACGTTGCCAGCCGTCGCGCCGACGGGCAGCAGCCGCGCCGTCACGGTGACGCTGTTCGACCAATACGGCAATCGCAGCACCGGTGCCACCGTCGATTGGAAAGTCACCGCCGGCGGCGGCACCGTGACGCCCGCATCGAGCGTGTCGGATGCGGCCGGCGTGGCCGGCACCAGCTGGACGTTAGGCACGACGCCCGGCGTCAACCGCATGACCGCGACCTCGGGTACGCTGACCGCGAACTTCGCGATCGACGGCCGCGTCGCCGGGCAGGCCGATGCGATGTACCCCGGGAGCTACAACTCCGTCCAGCCGGTCGGCGCGACCGTGCCGCTCAGCGTCACGGTTCGTGACGCGTTCAACGCCGCGGTGTCCGGTGCGACCGTCACCTGGCGCGTCACTCAGGGCGGCGGCAGCGTCGCTGCACCGACGAGCGTCACCGACGCCTCGGGAGTCGCGACGATGAATGTCACCGTCGGCAACGTGGGCTACAACACCTTCGAGGCCTCATCGGGGACCGCGACGGCAACCTTCACCATCGAGAGCCGGGTCCTCGCCGACAGGCTGACCAATACCGATGGGTCCGCGTTCGGAATCGCCAGGACCACTGCCGGAAATGTCGTCGTCGCCCTGATTGATCGGGGATGGTCGAGACATTCGCCGAATCGTCGCCGGCGACGAAGCATGGGACAGTCACCGGTGGCACCCCCACGGTCGTCGCCACCGACGCCGCCGGCGCCTTCGCCTACGTCGCGAACATGGCCGGCTGGCTCGACGTCATCGACCTCGGCAGCTACGCCGACGTCGCCAAGGTCACCATCGCCGACGCACATGCCCTCGCGATCTCGCCGTCAGGCAACCGCGTCTACGTGACGACCACGACCGGCATGGTCCACGCCGTGAACACGAGCACGCGCCAGATCGTCGGCACTGTCGGCGTGCCTAACGGTCCGTGGGGGATCGCCTTCCGCACAACCGCGACCGACACGCTTATGTACGTCACCTCGCGCGACGGCGGCACGATCACCGAGGTCGACACGAAGACGATGACGGTCCGCCGCACCTTCAACATCGGCGGACGCCCGCATGGCCTCGTCATCAGCCCCGACGGCCAGACGCTCTATGCCGCGGACAACAGCATCGGACGTGTCGTCGCGGTCAGCACGAGCAGCGGCGCGATCACCGGATCGGTCAGTGTCGCCGGGGCATTCGGGATCGCCATCTCCCCGGACGGCAGCACGCTGTTCGTCACTACCGACGGTTCGCGAGCGGCCGTGATCACGGCTTCGTCGCTCACGGTGACGAAGTTCTACGACACCAGCAGCCGCGGCCGGCAGCTGGTCGCCGAGCCCGATGGGACATCCGCGCTCTCGGCCAATGAAGGCGGGTGGGTCGACATCATCAAGCGTTGAACCGAACGGTCAGGCGCCGCGCTGCAGCAGCGCGCGCACCTTCTGCCGCAGCTCGGCGCCGTTCACCGGTTTCGTCAGCACATCCTCGGCCCCGGCGTTCAGCCCGTGTGCGCGCGAGTTCCGGTCGTCGAGCGCGGTTAGCAGCACGATCGGGACGTGCGCCGTCGCCGCGTCGGCCTTGAGCGTGGTCGCGACTGTATAGCCGTCCATCCCCGGCATCATCACGTCGAGCAGGATGATGTCCGGCAGGCGCCCGGCGACGTGCGCGAGCGCGTCTTCACCGCACGTCACGGTCGCCAGCTCGTAGCCCTGCCCGCCGAGCATGACCTCGAGGAGGTCGCGGTTCTTGCGCTCGTCGTCGACGATGAGGACGCGTGGCGGCGCGGCCGGCGCGTTAGGCAGTCCGTTCGCCGAGGCGGCGCTCATGCCGCGGTCGCGAGGTGCGTCGCGATGGTGTCGAGGAATTCCTTGTAGCGCATCGGCTTTCCGATG
Organism: Gemmatimonadaceae bacterium; assembly: GCA_045804265.1. Lineage (GTDB taxonomy): Bacteria > Gemmatimonadota > Gemmatimonadetes > Gemmatimonadales > Gemmatimonadaceae > JABFXC01. The sequence continues at coordinate 7,708 of JBJMNK010000096.1, forward strand.
TAGCCGTCGCATCCGGCGGCGCGGATCCGCTCCTCGTCGCCCTTCATCGCCAGCGCGGTCAATGCGATCACGGGGATGCGGCGCGTCGCGTCATCGCCCTTGAGCTGCACCGTCGCGGCGAGGCCGTCCATCCCCGGGAGCTGGATGTCCATCAGGATGAGGTCGGGCTGCTCGGCGCGCGCGAGGGCGAGCCCGGCTTCCGCGTCGATCGCGGTCAAGACGGTGTGGCCCGCCGACTCCAGAAGGAACACGGCGAGCGTCATGTTCGCCGGGTTGTCTTCGACGATGAGGACTCTGGGCATCGTTAGGTGACGACCGCCCGCCCCGACATGGCACGCCGGACTTCGGCGAGCAGTCGCTTGTTGTCGAACGGCGTCTTCGCCATGATCGCCGAAACGTGCCCCATGAGCCGCGTTCGTTCGTCGGCGGTCAGCGTTGCCGAGGTGACGATGACGATTGGAATGTTCGCCGTCGCCGGGTCCCTGCTGAGCGCGTCCACGACGTCGAACCCGGTCACGTCAGGCATCATCAGGTCGAGAATCAGCAGATCGGGCTTCTCGCGCCGCGCCGCCTCGATGGCATCGCGTCCGCCATACGCGCGCAGCATGGTCGTTGCCAATCCTTCCATCCGCGTCGCGATCAGCTCGACCGCGCTCGGGTGGTCGTCGACGATCAGCACCTTGAGCGGCTGGTCATCCCCGCGCGGGAACAGCCCCAGCGCGGTGAGGGACCCGCACAGTTCGTCGCGCGACACCGGCTTCTGGAGAACCGCCGACGCGCCGAGCGCGAAGCCCCGGTCGTGGTCGGCCACGATCGAGATGATCACGACCGGGACGCCGGCCAGCGCGGGGATCTGCTTGATCCGCGCGAGAAAATCCCAGCCTTGCATGTCCGGCAGGATGACGTCGAGCGTGATGAGCGCGAGCGGCTGCTGTTCGACCATCTCGAGCGCGGCCTCGGCCGAGCTGGCGCGCAGCACCGTGAATCCCTCCGCCTGGAGCTGCAGCGTGATCAGTTCGGCGGCCTTTGCATCGTTCTCGACGACCAGCGCGGTGCGGCTGCCTAACATTGTCACGTCGTCCTTGACGACCGGCATGCCGAGTGCGGGCGTCGATGAGCGGCGCCGCTCGCTGGTCTGACGGATCGGCAGCCAGACGGTGAACCGCGAGCCTTCGCCCACCGCGCTCTCGACGGCGACTGACCCGCCATGCAGCTCGGCCAGCAGCTTCACCATCGCAAGCCCGAGCCCCGTGCCCTCGAACTTTCGTGCGAGTCCGCTGTCCACCTGGCTGAATGGCTTGAACAGGCGCTCGAGTCCTTCGGCGGTCATTCCCATTCCCGTATCGAGCACACTGATCTCGAGAAACTCTTCGAATTCGTCGCTGGCGAGCGGAAACGTTCGCCCCGGCCACGTGCCGGACAGCTTGCCGACGCTGTCACGCTTCACCCGGCTGGCCTGCAGTGCGACCTGGCCGCCGTCGCCGGTGAACTTCACCGCGTTGGAGAGAAGATTGTAGAGAATCTGCTTCAGCTTCCTCGCGTCGAGCTGCAGCGATCCGACTTTGTCGGCGACGGCCGACGTCAGGCGGACCTGGCGCGACGCGGCCTTCTCCCTGATGATCGACAGGCTGTTGGTGAACACCGGCATCAGCTCGACCGGGTCGAGGTCGAGGGTCATCTTTCCGGCTTCCACCTTCGACAGGTCGAGGATGTCGTTGATCAGCGACAACAGGTGCGTTCCGCTGTTGAAGATGTCGCCGATGAATCCGCGCTGCTTTTCCGTCAGGTCGCCGAGCATGCCGTCCTTGAGCACCTCGGAGAAGCCGATGATCGCGTTGAGCGGCGTGCGCAGCTCGTGCGACATGTTGGCGAGAAACTCCGACTTCATCCGGCTGGCGTCTTCGAGCTCGACGTTCTTCTGCTGCAGCTCGTGCTCGAACTGCTTGAGCTCCGTCACGTCGCGCGCCGCGGCGAACACGCCCTGCAGGCGTCGGTCGCGGTCGTGGAAGGTGGTTGCGTTGTAGGAGACGACGGTGAGCGTGCCGTCGCGGGCGCGCGCGGTCAGCTCGTAGTTGGTGACCTTTCCCTCGTTCAGCACGCGATTGATGCCCGCTTCGGCGCGCGCCGAATCGGTGAAGTAGTTCTTGAACGGCGCCCCGATCAACTCGTCGCGCGTGCAGCCGGTCAACTCCTCCATCTGCTTGTTGACGTCGGTGATGATCCCGCGCGGATCGGTCGTCATCAGCGCATCGATGTTCGATTCGAGCAGCGACCGCGTGTAGAAGTGCTGATCGCGAAGCCGCTGGTCGAGCTTCATGCGCTCGTCCTCGATCTGCTTGCGTGCGGTGTTGTCGGTGCCGATCAGCAGGTAGCCGATGATGCAGTCGGTCGCGTCGCGGAGCGCCGTCACCGACACCACCGCCGGGAACCGGCTGCCATCCTTGCGGAAGTACGTCAGCTCGTAGATGTCCTCGATGCCACGCGAGGCCTTGAAGACGAGCGCCTCGAACCCCGGCGTGATCGGCATCCCGAACTCGAGGCTGAGCGTCTTCGCCCGGGCGATGACTTCCTCAGGATCGGAGATGTCGGCCGGGGTGTTCTTGTCCATCACGTCCGCCGCCGTGTAGCCTAACATCCGCTCGGCACCGACGTTGAAGATCTGGATGACCCCTTTCGCGTCCGTCGCGATGCTCGAGAAGTTGGCGCTGTTGAAGATCGCGCTCTGCAGCGCCCCGGCCTTGACCAGCTCTTCCTCGGCGCGCTTGCGGGCGGTGTTGTCGGTCCCGATCAGCAGGTAGCCGATGATCGTGTCCTGCGCGTCACGCAGCGCGGTCACCGAGACGACAGCGGGAAAGCGGCTCTTGTCCTTGCGGATGTAGGTCAGCTCGTAGATGTCCTCGATGCCGCGCGAGGCCTTGAAGACGAGCGCCTCGAAGCCGGGGGTGATCGGCGTGCCGAACTCCACGCTCAGCGCCTTGGCGCGCGCGATCAGCTCCTTTGGATCGGAGATGTCGGCTGGCGTGTTCTTGTTCATGACATCGGCCGCCGTGTAGCCTAACATCCGCTCAGCGCCGACGTTGAAGATCTGGATGACGCCCTCGGCGTCGGTCGCGATGCTGGAGAAGTTCGCGCTATTGAAGATCGCGCTCTGCAGCGCACCGGTGCGGAGCAGCGATTCGGCGTGCCCGATGTCGAGCGTTTCGCTCGGTTCGGAGGCGTGCTTGTGTGCGGAGGCCATGCGTCCCTTGTGCGGATGAACGGGCATTCGCGAGCGCATTCGTCACCAGGCAGGTTGGCGATGACGCGAAACTCGAGATTGTCAGGGACAAGCGGCGGGCAGGCGGCGCGAGACTCTAAACTTGCGCCCGGAACCAGCTGAACGCGAGCGTTTTGTCCATCTGCGAGCAGCGATCGCCTGCTGAGGGGGCTGGGGTGGCTCTTGCGACACGCCGCGGGCTCGCGCCAGCTTTGCCGGACACTCGCCTGCCGGTGATGTTCCTGCCTAACGCGGAGCGCTGGATGCCTGACGATTATCACGAGCCGATCTCGCGCAGCTGGCTCTCCCTCGTGCTCCACGACGTGCAGTTCTGGGTGCCGGTCGCAGTCCTCGCTTTCGGATTGTTCGTCCTCCGGTGGATCGCATGAGCGCAACCGCCGCGCCGGACACGCCACGCGCCGCTGAGCTCACCCCGGCAACCGACGCGCGCCGGCTCCGCACGCTGCAGACGGTCGGGATGATCTGTGGGCTCACTGCCGGTGCCTGGCTCGGCGCCGCCGAGGCACCGACGAAGCTCGTGAACTCGGGGCTCACGCCGGTGGTCGTCTCGCTGGCGATGGTGATCGGCGTCTTTCTCGCCCGGTGGTCGCTCCCCGCGCTGATCCAGGGCACGTCGTACATCGCCGCCGACCTGCGTCAGGCACCGCATCTCATCGTGTGGGCGATTCTCGCCGGCTGTCTCTGGGCGGTCGCGAACACGCTGACGGTCTTCGCCGTGCGTGACGTCGGGCTCTCGATCGCGTTTCCACTCTGGAACAGCAACAGCCTGCTCGGGATCCTCTGGGGAATCGTCTTCTTCGGCGAGCTGCGGGATGCGGGCGTGCGACGCTGGCTCGGCGTGATCGGGGGCGCGCTGCTGATGTTCGGCGGTGCGACCGCGCTGGCCATCGCCTCGTCGCACGGCACATCGTCAGGCAACGCACTGCGTGGCGTGCTCGCCGCGCTCGCCGCCGGCGCGATGTGGGGGACGATGTACATCCCCTATCGCAAGGCATACCTCACCGGGATGAACCCGCTCTCGTTCATAACGTTCTTCACCGTCGGCGAGCTGGCGATGATGTCGATCCTCGCCATCTCGCTCAGCGGCGGTGTCGCACCGCTCGTGCACCAGCTCTCGGCGGCGCGGCACGTCCTCTTCTGGCTGCTCGCCGGCGGTGTGGTCTGGGTGGTCGGCGACCTCTTTCAGCAGTACGCGGTGAAGTACGCCGGGATCACCCGGGGAATCCCGCTCTCGAACACCAACCAGCTCTGGGGGCTGCTCTGGGGCGTGCTCGTCTTCGGCGAGCTGCGCGGCGGGCCGCACGATGTCCTCACCAGGGTGATCGCCGGATCGATCGTCATGGCGTCAGGCGCGGCGGTGATCGCGCTGTCGTCCGTCGGCGGCGCCGAGCATGCGCGGTGGCGCGAGGCGGCTGCCCGCGAAGGAGCGCGCTACGGCGTCGACGCCGAGTACACGCGCGCCCGCGGCGTCGGCCGCGAGCCGGTCGCCACCACACACCGCCGCACGTGGGTGGACTGGATCGTCGTCGGCGCCGCGACCGCGACGCTCGTCGGCTTCGCGCTCATCGCCGAGGCGCCGCAGATCGGCGTCGACTGGCGATGGGCGACGGCGCTCGCGATCGCAACGTTAGGCGTCCTCACCGGCTGCGCGATCGCGCTCTGGCGGACGACGCGCTTCAGTTGAGCGTCAGGCGCGCGCGAACGTCGGTCGCATGAGCGTTAGGCGCGCGCCTGCGTCGGATCAGGGCGTCTTCACCAGCGGCGCGAGCTCGGCGATCTGCGAGGCGGGGATCCACGCCGGCATCCCGTCGCGCCAGGCGAGCGTGTCCGCCTTGAGCCCGCCGTCGCGCACGCGCTGGGCGAGCGTCGCGAGGTCGAACGGACCCTGCGGCTTGCCGTCCACCGCGAGGAAGAACGCAAGCGCCTGCGGGAGAGGCGGCGGCGTCGCGCCCGAGGGCTGCGGACGCAGCGCACCGGCTGTCGCGCTCGTGAGCTGCTGGGCGAGGCCGAGTCCCACGCCGACCGCGGCGCCAGCACCGCCGGTACCCGGGTTGCGCGCCGCGTCGCGCACCGCGTCGGCGGCCTGCAGCTGCGCGTACGCCGCCACGTCGCCGATCACGCTCATCCTCGTGCGCTGATCGAGCGTCGCCGCGACTTCATCGGGGAGGGCGATGTTCTCGACGACCAGCTGGGTGAGCGCGACGCCGAGCTTGAGCAGCTCGGGGGCGAGCTTCGCGACGCCGACGACTCCGAGCTCGCTGTAGTTCGCCGCCAGCTCGAGCAGCGGGATCGACTTCTCGCCGAGCACTTCACTCATCCGCGCGACGACGAGGTCGCGGAGCTGGTCGCTGATCTGCCCGATCGCGTAGTGCGCGTTCGCGCCGCCGAGCTCGCGCACGAACGCCGCCGCGTCGGTCACGTGGACGGTGTACGTGCCATATGCCCGCAACCGCACCGGCCCGAGCTGCGGATCGCGCATCATCACCGGCGACTTCGTGCCCCACTTGTTGCCGGTGAACTGGCGCGTGCTGACGAAGACGACTTCCGCCTTGAACGGGCTCTGGAAGCCGTACTTCCATCCGCGCAGCTTCGAGAGCACGGGCAGGTTCTGCGTCGTCAGCTCGTATTGTCCCGGCCTGAAGACGTCGGCGATGTTGCCCTGGTCGACGAACACCGCCAGCTGTCCGGGTCGCACGATCAGCCGCGCGCCGTTCTTGAGCTCACCGTTAGGCCGCTCGAAGCGCCAAGCCATCTCGTCGGGCGATGTCTCGAGCCACTCGACGATGTCGATCAGCTCGCCCTGGATCATGTCGCGCAGTGTCATGTCCTCGTTTCTCCTCGTGGGACGTTAGGCGAAGCTCAGCGGATTCGCGAGCCGATGAAGAGCCCTGCGGCGTCGACGAAGATGCGCGCCAGCAGTGAGACGGCGACGTCGTCCTCGGGAAGACTCTGCGTCGTGTTGATGACGACCGTGCCGCCGGCTTGCCCCGTGCTGTCCTTCAGCGCCGTCAGGCGGCGGCGCTCCTCCACCAGCTGCTGTTGCTCGCGCTCGCGGGCGCGGGCCAGCCCGCCGGCGCTCACGAAGGTGAGGACGCGCTCGAGCTCCCCGCGGTCGAGCCAGACTCCGTGATTCTTGCAGATGTCGAGCACGATCCCCGACGACTTCGCGAAATTCGTCCGGTTCATCAGCTTCGCGCACGACGGACATGGCACGTAGCGCACGACCTCCGGCGCAACGGCGATCGCCGGGAGGCGCGTCGCGAGCGCGCTGATGACATCGGCGTGGCTCTCGCGCGCATCCGACAATTTCTGCAGGCTCTCCGGCTCGAGCCAGAGCCCACCGCACGCCCCGCACTCGTGGACCTCGGTCACGCCGAGCTTGAGCGCCTGCATGTCCGAGCGGCAGCGCGGACACTCGAGCGCCGGCGCACCTTCGACCACCTCACGCTTCGCCTCCGCCCCGCATCGCGCGCAGAACCGGCTGCCGATGAACATCGGCGCGAAGCAGGACGCGCAATTGACGGTCGCCAGCGCGGACCCGCAGTACGCGCAAGCCGCCGCATCAGCGCTCGCCGGTGCACCGCACCCGGGGCAACGGAGTGAGGAATCAGTCATGAATGCGAAGAGAGGAGAGACTATCAATAGGACGCGGGCGATCGTAGGTGGTCACCGTGGGTTGGGGGGCGGGGCCCACGAGAATGCGGGTGCTGGGAACCTACGAAACAGCGGAGCCGGGGATCGGGAGATAACCCGATAGGCGACAGGGCGCGGGTTTTCGAAACCGCGGAGTGTTGGGGTGGCGAGACTGAACGGTCACGGCGGCAGTCCGAGCGCGTTAGGCGGCGACCCGGGTCAGGGAACACGGACGGCGCGCTGACTGCGACATCGTCTGCGCGCCGGCATCATCGCCGTTCAACGGCTCTGACCCCTTGAAATGACGCTCGCCGTTTTTCAACGACTCTGACCCCCTGCCCCTTCCCGGCGGTTTTCGAAACACCTCCTATCGCCGTTTCGCGACCTGTGTATCGCTGTTTCGCACACCGCGCCCTCTCGCCTATCAGGTTTTCTCCCGATCCACCGCCCCGCTGTTTCGTAGGGCCCCCTCCCCTTCGCCCGCAAACCCTCGTTCTATTCGCCTCATGCTCCGCTCTCTTCTCGCCGCTTTTCTCCTCGCCGCAGTCGCGTGTCATTCTTCGTCGCCCACCAGCGCCGCGTCGCCGCCCCGCCTTACCATCGCTGAGGTCTCTCGTCTCCATCACTCGCGCCAGTACTTCGAGCTCCGCGATCGGCTCGCGCACGCGCCTGACGCTTCCAATCCACCGGTCCTCCTCGCGCGCGCGATCGTTGCCCATGCGATGAACCGGCCCGCCGAGTCGAACGATGCGCTGCGGCGGCTCGAGCGAATCCCGGGGCTGACGGATTCAGTCGCCGCTGATGCGCTCGAGCTGGAGATCAGCAATGACCTGCGGCTCTCCGACTGGAGCGCGGGCGCGCGCGCCGTCGATGCGCTGCTCAGCGGCCGCTTCATCCTGGACAGCCTGCGCACCGCTGACGCGCGGAATACGCTGAGGATCTTCCACGCGCTCGCCGGCACGCCCGCGCAGTCGATGACGACGACCGGGCCGACCAGCGTGTCGCTCGTCCACGGACACATTCCGCTCGTCGTCAACGACTCGACGCGCGACTACGTCTTCGACACCGGCGCCAATCTTTCCACGATCATGCGGTCGGAGGCTGCCGCGGTCGGGCTGCACATCATCCCCGCCGGGATCGAGGTCGGGACCTCGACCACCGCGCGCATCACCGCTGACCTCGGGATCGCCGACAGCATCCGCATCGGTGCGATGCACTTTCACAACGTCGTCTTTCTCGTCCTCGACGACGCGCTGCTCACCTTCCCCGACGGCTTCCACATCCCCGGCATCATCGGCTTCCCGGTGATCGAGCAGATGGGGGAGATCCGGCTTGGACACTCGACGCTCGACGTCCCGGCCGTGCCACCCGGACGCGCGCAGCAGAACCTCGTCCTCGACGAGCTGACGCTGCTCACGCCGGTGCGCTGGCAGAGCCGCCCCCTGCTCTGTCGCCTCGACACCGGCGCCGGTCGCACGCAGGTTTATGAGCCGTTCTACCGCCGCTATCGCGACGTCATCGACGCGGGCAGCGATACCGCGACCCGAAAGATGGGCAGCGCGGGGGGCGTCGAGCAGACACCGGTGCGAGTCTCCCCGAACGTCCGCCTGACGGTAGGCGACACGGTTGCGTCGCTGAAGACGCTCGACGTGCTGGTGCACTCGATCGCGCGCGACGAAAGCTCGAACTACCTCGACTGCAACCTCGGCCACGACGTGTTCGACCAGTTCGGCCAGACGATCGTGAACTTCCGCGACATGGCGTTCCTCCTCCGTTGAGCGCGCGCGTCATCTCACTCAACGTCGGCGCCGTGCGCGAGGTCGAATGGCGGGGCGAGCGTGTCACGACCGGGATCTGGAAGTATCCGGTCGCCGGGCGCGTCGCCCTCGGCGGCGTCAACTTCGTCGGCGACGACCAGGCCGATCGCACCGTCCACGGTGGGCCCGACAGGGCGGTCTACGCCTATGCGACCGAGGACTACGATTTCTGGCGTCAGCACGGCGGGATCGACACGCCGCCCGGTCTGTTCGGGGAGAACCTCACGGTCGAGGGGCTCGATCTCGGGCGTGCGCTCGTCGGCGAGCGATGGGCGGTCGGCTCGACCGTGCTCGAGGTCGCGCAGCCGCGGCTGCCGTGCTACAAGCTCGGTATTCGCCTTCGCGATTCCCTCTTCCCGAAGAAGTTCATGGCCGCGCGGCGGTTCGGCGCCTATCTCCGCATCGTGACGGAAGGCGACGTCGGTGCCGGCGACGCGATCGTCGTGATGTCGCGCCCCGAGCACGGCGTCACGCTGCACGACATGGTGGACGCGCTCCATGATGCAGAAAAGGCGGCGGCGCTGCGTGACTTGCCGCGCCTGCCGTCTTTCTGGATGCGAGTCGCCGCCGCGCGTTAGGCACGGCGCGGCGCGTGCGGCTGCTTCAATCCTTCGACTCGTCCTTCAGCGTGTCCCAGGTCGACGAGCCCGAGAGGTTGCGATTCTCGCCGATGTCGCCGATGTCGCCGCGTCCCTCCTCGGCCTCGCGGCGAAGCTCTTCCTGAAGCGCCTTCTCGGTCGCGTCGCCGGACTGCGGCGAATTGTCAGTACGATTGTCGTTCTGCTTTTCGCTCATGGTTCTTCTCCTGGTGGCTGCGATTGGTGCCGACACTTCATCCGACGACGATGCAATCCAGCGGCCACTCAGGTCGTGCGGATCTTCGACCGGATCTTCTCGACCGTCTCGAGGTCGATGTTCGTCATGCCGTGAGTATCGCGCGCGTGCTGTGCGCTCTGCCTCAGCACTTCCTCCTCGGTCTCGGCTCGAACGACCGCGTCGCAGGCGAAGCCGACTTCGTTGCAGTGCAGCTCTTTCATCGTACGCCTCCTCTCGATGGGTGGCGAATGCGGGGATGTAACCATGCCTTCCCCGGCCCCTCCTGTCCAGAGACCGCCCGCCGCCTCAGCAGCACTTCCCGCCCGGGCGCTCGAATCGGTTGCGCTGGCACTGCGCGACCAGCTCCCCACGCGAGAGCAGCGGCACGCCGGGATGAGCGCGTGCCATGTGCGCCGCGTATCGCTCGTAGTCGGGAACGCCGGCCAGCGCGCGCAACAGCGCGGCGACACGCGACATCGTTAGGCGGAGCCGGAGCATCGCCTCAGTCCCCGGCCAGCGCGACGCGCGGCTCGCCGCCGCGCTCGGCCGGCACCTCGGTCGACGACGCCACCTTCCGGCCGCGCAGCACCGCCAACCACTCGGCGATCGACGCCACCAGCACGACGACGACCGCGAGCATGAACGCGCCGGCGACGGCGGCATCGAGGCGCTCGTTGAAGATCATCCGCCGCACATCGGCGGCCGTCCGGCCCGCCGGAAGCGTGCCCGCCGCGAGCGCCGCCGCCAGCGACGATGCCCGGGCGAGAAAGCCTAACGCTGGATTCGGCGACGTCAGCTTCTGCCACCCCGCGGTCAGCGTCACCGTCACCAGCCACGCCAGCGGCAGCAGCGTCACCCAGGCGTGACGTGCGCGCCCGCTGTTGACGATCACGCTCGTGCCGACACAGAGTGCGACCGCCGCCAGCAGCTGGTTCGAGATCCCGAAGAGCGGCCAGAGCGAGTTGATCCCGCCGAGGGGGTCGAGCACGCCCTGGTAGAGGAACCACCCCCACATAGCGACGAACAGCGCGCTGGCGATCACGACCGCCGGGTACCACGACACGCGCCCGAACGGCGCCCAGACGTGGCGGCCAAGGTCCTGGAGCATGAACCGTCCGACCCGCGTCCCGGCGTCGAGCGTGGTGAGGATGAACAGTGCCTCGAACATGATCGCGAAGTGGTACCAGAGCGCCATCCCGCTTCCCCCGCCTAACGCGCTGGAGAAGATGTGCGCCATCCCCACCGCCAGGCTCGGCGCGCCACCGACGCGCGACAGCAGCGAGCTCTCGCCGACCTGCGCCGCGAGCGCGTTCAACGTCTGCGGCGTGACGGTGAATCCCCACTGCGCCACTGCGTGCGCCGCGCTCTCGGCCGTCGTCCCGATCGCGGCAGCCGGGGCGTTGATGGCGAAGTAGACGCCCGGCGTCAGCACGCAGGCAGCGATCAGCGCCATCACCGCGACGAAGGATTCCATCAGCATCCCGCCGTAGCCGACGAGGCGCGCGTCGGTTTCGTGCTCGAGCAGCTTCGGCGTCGTCCCGCTGGCGACGAGCGCGTGGAAGCCGCTGATCGCGCCGCAGGCGATGGTGATGAAGGCGAACGGAAATACCTTCCCCGCGAACACCGGCCCGGTGCCATCGGTGAACCGGGTCAACGCCGGCATCTGCAGCGGCGGCAGCACGAAGAGGATTCCGACCGCGAGCGCCAGCACCACGCCGATCTTCACGAACGCCGAGAGATAGTCGCGCGGCGCGAGCAGCAGCCACACCGGCAGCACCGACGCCATGAACCCGTAGCCCATCACCAGGAGCGCCAGCGTCGTCCCGCCGAGGGTGAACACCGGCGCCAGCTCGGCCGACTGTGCGACCGCGCGCCCCGCGTAGAGCGCCGCGGCCAGCAGCACGATCCCGATCGCGCTCGCCTCGAGCACGCGACCCGGGCGCAGCCAGCGCAGGTAGACCCCCATCAGCAGCGCGATCGGAATCGTCAGCCCGATCGTCACCGTCCCCCACGGGCTCGATCGCAGCGCGTTGACGATCACCAGCGCGAGCACCGAGATGAGCACGATCATGATGCCGAGCACCGCCAGCCCCGCGGTGACGCCGGCGACCGGGCCGATCTCCTCGCGCGCCATCCGCCCGAGCGACTTGCCGTCGCGACGCACCGATGCCGCGAGGATGACGAAGTCCTGTACCGCCCCGCCTAACGCTACGCCGACGATGATCCAGAGCGCGCCGGGGAGGAACCCGAACTGCGCCGCCAAGGTCGGCCCGACCAGCGGCCCCGGCCCGGCGATCGCCGCGAAGTGGTGCCCGAACACGATCCACTTGTGCGTCGGCACGTAGTCACGGCCGTCATCGAGCCGCTGCGCCGGCGTTCGTCGCGCCGCGTCGAGCGCGAACACCTTCGCGGCGATGAACTTCGAGTAGAAGCGGTACGCGACCGCATAGGTCGCGAACGCGGCCACGAGCAGCCAGGCCGCGCTGATCGTCTCGCCGCGGCTCAGCGCGAGCCGCCCGATCGCGCAAGCCCCGGCGAGAGCGACCGCGGCCCAGCCGAATATCGATAATGGCTTCATGCGGCCAAACTGCTTTCCGCCCGCGTCGACGGCTAGAGCGGCGGTCGTGTGCTCGCGGCAGTTCTCAGCGCCGTCTGTGGTCGATAGCAGTTGCCGCTCGTTCTGTGGCTCAAAGCAATTGGCGGTGGCGCTTCGACAGACTTCGCCGTCACTGGCTCCGCTCGCCCAGACTCCGCCTCCTCTAGCCGTCCCGCTTCGCGTCGCGCACCTTACCCTTCCCCGCCGATGCCCGTCCCCCAGCGCCCAACTAATGTCGTCCAACGCCACGTTGCGCCTCGCAGTCGCCGCCGTCCTCACCCTCTCCACGGCCTGCAAGGCGAAGGACTCGGCCGGCGCGACTCCGACCGCGACGACGAAGACGATCGGCGTCAGCCTCCTCACCCGCGAGCATGATTTCTATCGCACCCTCGAGGCCGGGCTCCAGGACGCGGCCGCGAAGCATGGCTACAAGCTGATCATCACCACCGGTGACTTCGACCTCGCCAAGCAGCAGTCCGAGATCGACAACTTCCTCGTCCAGAAAGTGGACGCGATCATCGTCTGCCCGACCGACACCAAGGGGATCGCGCCGGCCATCCAGAAAGCCAATGCGGCGAACATCCCCGTCTTCACTGCCGACATCGGCGCCGAAGGGGGCACCGTCGTCTCGCACGTCGCCTCCGACAACATCGCCGGCGGACGGCTCGCCGGTGAATACGTCGCCAAGCTCCTCGGCGGCAAGGGCGACGTCGGCATCGTCAGCCAGCCCGAGCTCCAGTCGGTGATCGACCGTGAGGCGGGCTTCCGCGAGGCGATCGCGAAGTATCCCGGGATCACCATCGTCTCGGCGATCAACGGTGGCGGCGTCCGCGACCGCGCGCTCAAGGCCGCCGATGACATGTTCCAGGCGCACCCCGGCCTCCGCGCGGTCTTCGCCATCAACGACGAGACAGCGTTAGGCGTCCTCTCCAGCGCCAGCTCGCACGGGATGAAGAACCTCGCCATCGTCGGCTATGACGCCGCGCCCGAGGCGCTCAAGGCGATCGCCGCCGGCTCGGCGCTCAAGGCCGACGTCGCGCAGGATCCACGCGCCATCGGCGTGCAGACGATCGAGGCGATCGCCGACCACTTCGCCGGCAAGACGCCGCCGGCGAGGATCGCCGTCCCGGTGCGCATCATCGACGCGGATTCGATCCGCGCGTCGGGCGCCAAGCCCGCGGCCTGAAGCGCAGCGCCGATCGTGACGGAAGCCGCGACCTCCCCTCCTCCCGCGCTGGCGCCGACCGCGCGGACCGCTGTTCGCCGCCGGCGCGCCGCCGAGTATGCACTCGTCGCCGCGACACTGGTGCTCGTCGCCGTCTTCGCGTCGATCGCACCCGGCTTTCTCACTGTCGCCAACGCCGTCAACATCGCGCTCAGCATCGCCATCGTCGGCATCCTCGCCGTCGGGATGACCGCGGTGATCATCACCGGTGGCATCGATCTCTCCGTTGGATCGGTGCTCGCGCTCGCCGGCGTGGCGGCGGCGATCGCCGCCGCGAAGGGCGCGCCGTTCATCGTCGTCCTCATCGTCGCGTTAGGCGTCGGTGCGCTCACCGGTGTCGCCAACGGGACGCTCGTCGCCTGGCTCCGCGTCCCGCCGTTCGTCGCGACGCTGGCGATGCTCACCGCTGCGCGCGGGCTCTCCTTCATCATCTCCGACGGCCGCAGCATCGGCGGGATGCCCGATTCGTTCGGCGCACTCGGACGCGCGGTCATCCTCGGTGTGCCGGCACCGGTGCTGGTGATGGCGGCGGTGATGGCCGCCGGCGCGGTGGTGCTCAGCCGGATGGTGCTCGGACGGTACATCTACGCGCTCGGCAGCAACCCGGCCGCGGCATGGCTGGCCGGGATCCGCGTCAAGCTGGTGACGTGGATCGTCTACACGCTCAACGGCGCGCTCGCCGGGCTGGCCGGGCTCGTGCTCGCGTCCCGGCTCGGCGCCGGCGTGCCTAACGCTGGCGTCCAGTACGAGCTCGACGTCATCGCCGCCGTCGTGGTCGGCGGAACCTCGCTCAGCGGTGGACGCGGCAGCATCGGCAGCACGCTCTGGGGCACCGTCTTCATCGGCGTCCTCACCAACGGCCTGAATCTCGCCAACGTCGATCCGTACGTGCAGAAGATCGCGCTCGGCGTGGTCATCGTGATCGCCGTCATCGCTGACGGACTCGGACGCCGCAACCGCTAGCCGCTATCTTGCAGCGATGACGATGCGCATCGGGATCGACCTCGGCGGGACGAAGATCGAAGGGATCGCCCTCGCGCCCGACGGCACCATCCCCGTTCGCCGCCGCGTGCCGACGCCGAGCGACTACCCATCGACGCTCGACGCGCTGGTCGGCGTCGTCGAGGCGATCGAAGCCGAAGTGAAGACCCGTTGCACCGTCGGCATCGGCATTCCCGGCACCGTCATGCCGGAGACCGGGGTGGTCAAGAACGCCAACTCGGTCTGCCTCAACGGCGAAACGCTGCAGGACGACCTCAACGCGCGACTCGGCCGCACCGTCAGGCTGATGAACGACGCGAACTGCTTCGCGCTCAGTGAAGCCGCCGACGGCGCCGCCGCGGGCGCGCCGGTCGTGTTCGGCGTCATACTCGGCACCGGTGTCGGCGGCGGGATCGTCGTCGACGGCAAGTGCCTGATCGGCGTCAACCAGATCACCGGCGAGTGGGGACACAATCCGCTCCCGTGGCCATCGCTCGAGGAAGTGCCGGGGCCGAGCTGCTACTGCGGACGCCAGGGGTGCATCGAGGCGTTCATCTCCGGCCCGTCGATGGCGCGCGATCATGCCGCGCACACCGGCAAGACGTTGTCGACGCGCGCGATCGTGAGCGCGGCGCAGAATGGCGAGCCCGAAGCCTTGGCGACGATGGAGCGCTACTACAATCGCCTCGCGCGCTCGCTCGCGACGGTGATCAACCTCCTCGACCCCGACGTCATCGTTCTCGGCGGCGGGATGTCGAACGTCGAGGGGCTCGCCGACTCGGCCCGCGAGCGGCTGCCGGGCTACGTCTTCTCCGATACAATCGCCACCCGCATCGTCCGCAACATGCACGGCGACTCGAGCGGCGTGCGCGGCGCGGCGTGGCTCTGGCCGGTGAACAGCAAAGCGTGAGGCATCGCGAGGCGCCGGAAACCAGCGGCGGTCCGCGGCGTATTGGGCGCTCGGTTCGCGTCGTTCGAAACAATCACCGGAGCACGAGATGGACATCTTCCCGCGACTGATCAACGGCACCCTCCGCGAGCATTACATCGTGCTCTTCGGAGCCGCCACGACCGTCAGCATCATCGCCGGCTCCGTCGGTGCCTGGTTCGGGGCGCGATTCGCCACGCGGGCGGCGATCCGCGAAGCCGAGTCGAAGGGACGGGAGCTGCTCAACGCCGGCCATATCCGCGACCTCGCCGCCAACGTCGAGTCGATCGGGCTCGAGGTCGAGCGCATCGCCGAGGCCCAGCGTTTCGTGGCGAAGGTGCTCGTCGACCGGCGGGATGTGATCTCTCCCCCGGCGCCGCGCCGCGAAGCAAACGAGATCACGCCGCACTAGCGTGAGGCGTGCCCGCCTGACGGTGCGCTGGCGCGGCGTGAACTCGCTGATCGTGTTGAATCGCGGCGGCGTCAGGGCCAGGCGGTGCCGTCGAAGTAAGTGACGGCCTTCGCCCATGCCTGCGCACCGACGCGGCGCCCCATCGCCCGCGACTGCAGATCGCCTTCGCGGAAATGAATGCCGCCATAGCGCCGCGACATCGCCGCCTGATCGGCAGCGGCGCTGAACGTCGGCCACGAGAGGATGACGTCCGCCGCTGGAACTGCACCGGGTTCGACGCGCGACGTCCCGGCCTTGATCACCACCGAGGCGCCGAACGCGTCGCTTCCGGTGAACGATCGCAGCACTTCCGCTCCGGCGGCGCTGAACGCGCTGTGCCCGGAGCTGAACTCGGGAAACGCAGGCGTCGGCACGGCACCGGTCTGGTACGCCTGCCAGTGCTCCCCGAGAATCGTCTGCGTTCCCTTGAACGGGCCGCCCCAGGCGCGGATCTCCTGCCCGGCCATCAGGAATCGCACCGCGGTTATCGGACGCACGTAATCGAAGACGCGCTTGCAGTCCCACACCGCGATGCTGGCATCGAGCTGCGCGTTGCCTAACGCGAAGAACATCTTCGCGTCGTCATCGACCGTGTGCCGATCGCGATGCGCGACCCATTCCGCGAAAAGGATCCAGTGGCCAGGCGGAAGCTCCGAGTTGGGACCGTCCGCCCAGTACTCGACCATCGATTTCTGCTCATCACTCAGCGCCGCGCTGTAGTCGATGATCTCCTGCGCCTGCTGCGTGTAGCCGGGATCGGGATAGTGATTTGGAACTGCACCGGGGCGGAATTGCGCAC
>JBJMNK010000097.1:0-85910 GCA_045804265.1 Gemmatimonadaceae bacterium
AGTCAGCGAACAGCGCCGAAGCGTTCGAGACCGCAGTCCGCTACCTGCTTGTCGCTTACTGCTTACAGCGTTGCGGTGACAGCGTTCTCGATGACGGCGTTCCCGGTATGGCCTCCCGGCATCGTGTTTGCCTTGCAACGGGAGGAGCGCAGAACAGGGGAGCGAGCAGATGTCACGGGCATTCGTGAACGAGGACGCGGGAAGCAGTGCACCGCGGCGAGGGTATGGACTTCCCGATCGGGAAGATCCCGGCTACGACGCGGCCGCGGCCGCGGCGCTGCTCGAGGGGGCGCGGGCGGGGGAGACCGAGAGCGCGGAGCAGGCGACCGGATACTACTGGGGGGAGCCGAAGCTGCATGTGCACGTGCGGAAGATCCTCGCCCGGGCGATCAAGGCCGGTGACGACCGGCTCGAGCAGCTCGCGACACGCTTTCTCCGCTGAGCAGCACACAATGAACAGCGGGCCGGGCGACATCATCGCCCGGCCCGCTGCCTAACGCTCCGTATCCGCCGGCCTACTTGCCGCTCGAGGCCCCGGTCGGTGGGTGCTCGAGGACGACGAAGCGGACATCGTCGGTCGAGACCTGACGAAGCCAGTCGGTCAGCTCGCCGATCTTCTCCTTCGGGAGGATGCCCTTCGTCCCGCGCAACCGCCGGGTGACGACCAGCTCCCGACCGTTCTGGGCGTACTTCGACTCGTACAAGCCGAAGGGCCCGTTCACCGTCACGTTCTGCGGGACGCGCGCCTTCCAGCCCTCGGGAAGCGTCACGCGGTACTCGGTGAGGCTCGTCAACGGACCGATCACGTCGGCGGCGTCGATCGGGAAGACGCGCTTGGCCTGTGCGTCGAGAGTGTTCACCATGTTTTCGGCCCATGCGCTCAGCGACGGCATCGGGATCGAGAGGATGTCGGTGTCGCCAGAGCGCTTCGACGCCGAACCGTTATGAATCAGCATCGACAGCTTCGGCTGCGCCTGCAGGTCCTTGCCGTCGAAGCCGACGAGGCTGTCGCCGCTCGCGCCGCGGAAGAAGCCGGTCGCGATCGCCCGTGACGCTTCGGCGCGGCGGGTCGAGTCGAGCGGTTCCGAGAACGGCCCGCGCAGCGCGTACTGCCTGGTCCCCGTCGCGGTCTCCCAGTAGCGGCCGTTGAACTTCCCGTCGGGCGACAGCTCGCCGACGATGTGCATCTCGGAAGCGTTATGATCGATCGAGTCGAGGGGGAAGCGGACCTGCTCGCTCGTGCCGTCGTCATGCACGAGGAGGCCGGAACTCGCCCTGCTCACCATACGGCAGCGAACCAACCGGGGTCAGCTCGGAGGTGAGGTCGAGGAAGAGGTAGCGGCCGTCGGGGCGCTTGACGGCCGCGATCTCGTGATTGAACTGGTCGACGGACGGCATCGTGGTATCGACTCCGCCACCGGCGTTCAGCAGCACCGGGTAGGCCGTCATCCCGGCCGCGCGGGCGAGCGTGACGAAGATCGTCGCCTTGTCCTTGCAGTCGCCGTATTTCGTCGCCAGCACCGCAGAGGGGAGCCGCGGCTGGTAGCCGCCGATGCCTAACGCGACGGAGACGTACCGGATGTCCTGCGCCACCCAACGGTGGATCGCCCGCAGCGAGTCGTCGCCGGTTTTCGCCTTGGCGACGATCGTGTCGAGCGTGTGGCGGAGGTCGGGGGTCATCGCGTAGCGGTCGCGCGCGAGCCCCGCATACCACCTGCCGATCGTCGCCCACTCGATCGGGGACGAGATCGCGACGCTCTGGAAGACGTCGTTCGAATCGGCCGCGAACGGTTCGGGCTTGATGCGTGGAAGATCCTTCGTCGCCCACGTGTAGACGCGACGCCCATTCACCTCCCGGGTGACGCGCGCGAACTGCAACGCGTGCTCGCGGATGTGCGGTGTCATCGACGCGGGCACGTCGACGATGTAGCGCGAGCGGAACGTCGGGCGCCCGGTCGTCACACTCCATCCATCGTAGAAATCGCCCGGGAGGTACGACTTCAACCGCTCGCGCGTGTAGCTCCAGTCGACCAGTGTGCCCGGCGCGACGCCGGTGAGTGAGTAGCGGAGCACCTTCCGTTTCTCGTACACCGGATTCACCGTCGATGCGGCAACGTCGGACTTCTGCTCGATCGCGGGCTTGGCCGAGATCACCTGGCCATTCGGCTTGACGACGCGAATCCAGTTGACCGTCAGCTTCTCGCGTTCCGGATTGTACGAGAACGACTGCTCGGCCCAGTTGTCGACTGCGTCGGCCTTGAGGATCTGGATTACCTGGCGGAAGGTCGTGGTACCGCGGCCATCGCTCTCCTGGCGGACCACGCCATCGTCGAGCAGGTAGACGAACGATTCATCCGGATAGTCCGCGGCCTTCACCGCCAGCGAATAGATCGTGTCGTTCCTGACCGATGGATCACCATTCGGCGTGATCTTCGGTGCCTGTGCGGCGAGCGGTGCGGCCAGAAGCGCGCCGGCGAGGGCGAGGCGGACGGTGGGAAAGGGGCGAGGGAAGATCGTGCGTCGAATCTGCAGCATCTGCAACCGGTGAAAGAGGGAGGACAAAGATTCGGTTCTGTCGGCTCTCCGTCAACCGTGAAAATCCGCGGGGAGTGCGGGGATTACGGGGAGTGCGAGTGCGGCGGTTGCGAGGGCGTTCGCTGCGCGAACAGCGTTGACAGCGTCAACAGCTTATTACAGGAGCCACAGAGGGCACGGAGAAATGCATTGGATTGAGCAATCGCGCCTCGGGCAGAACACTGGGCGACGTTGCGTGCGGAGACCTGTCCGACAGGAGTCGATCAAACCCTCTGTGCCCTCTGTGGCTCCTGTTCAATTCACCGTAGCAAAGGTTCTGCATCCACCCTCAGCGCCCTCGGTGGCTCCTGTAGAAAATCCTATCGGCGCCAGCACGGTTGACTCTTACCCACGGTAGAGGGTCTCCCCGCATCGGCGCCGCCGCTGGACTATGCCGACACCTGCTCGATACGTTAGACGGTCCTCCCAATCCTCATCACCGATCCGGCATGACACGCCTTCGTACGCTTCTCGTCGCCGTCCTCGCCGCCCCGCTTTCCCTCGCCGCACAGCAGCGGGCGATCGGCGACACCTCGATCACCGTCGATGCGATCTTCCGGCGCGGGGAGTTCCGCAGCGCGCCGCTGCCGAGCGTCACCTGGCTGAAGGACGGCAAATCGTACCTCGACCTCGCGCCTAACGCTGCGGGCGGGGCCGACATCGTCCGGGTTGATGTGGTCACCGGACAGTCGCGGGTGATCGCCGACGCGAAGTCGATCGTCGACGAGAGCGGCAAGCCGATCGAGATCGAGGACATCTCGCTCTCGAGCGACGAGAGCAAGGCGCTCCTCTTCCACAACTCCGTCCCGGTCTGGCGGGCGAACACCCGCGGCGTCTTCCATGTGCTCGACTTCACCACCGGCAAGGTCATCGCCATCGGCCACACGACCGATCGCAACCCGGTATCCACCGACACGACGAAGCAGCCCGCGTTAGGCAGGAAGAACGACCCGAGCTTCCTCGCCGCTCCGCTGCGCACCGGGCTGCAGATGTTCGCCAAGTTCTCCCCCGACGGGAGGCAGGTCGCCTTCGTCAGCGACAACGACCTGTACGTGACGACGCTCGCGACCGGCGCGACGAGGCGGCTCACCACCGACGGCTCAGCTGACATCATCAACGGGACGACCGACTGGGCATACGAGGAGGAGCTCGATCTCCGCGACGCGTTCCGCTGGAGCCCGGACTCGAAGCGGATCGCCTACTGGCGGTTCGACCAGTCGGCGGTGCCGGCCTTCCCGATGGTGAACGAGCTCACGCTCTATCCGACCGTCTCCGTGCTGCGCTACCCGAAGGCCGGGCAGGGGAACAGCCGGGTGAAGGTCGGCGTGATGGACGTCGCGACGACGAAGACGACGTGGATGCAGACCGGCGCTGACACTGGGATCTACATCCCGCGGATGGAATGGACGGGCAACGACAGCCTCACCATCGAGCGCCTGCCGCGCAAGCAGAACCGGATGGACATGCTGATGGCCAGCGCGGCGACCGGACGGGTGCGCACGCTCTTCAGCGACGCCGATTCAGCCTACGTCGACGTGCAGGACATCGCCTGGGTGAACAACCAGAGGCAGCTGCTCTGGCTCTCCGACAGGAGCGGGTGGCGGCAGATCTACCTCTACGACCGATCGGGGCGGCAGCAGCGGCAGGTCACGCAGGACGGGATGGACGTCATCGGCGTCGTCGCGACCGACGAGCCGCGCGGCGAAGTCTACTTCGTCGCCGCCGCGCCTAACGCGACGCAGCGGCAGGTGTTCGCCGCATCGATGACGAAGGCCGCGGTGCGCCGCGTGACGCAGGAGGCGGGAAGCCACACCCTGACCATCGGGCCCGGCGCGCGCTACGCCGTGGACTACTTCTCGACCGCGAACTCGCCGATGACGGCGACGCTCTACGAGCTGCCGGCATTCACGAAGCGACGCGCCATCGCCGACAACTCGGCGCTCACCGCGAAGCTGAAGGGGACCGGCGTCCGCACCGAGTTCTTCCAGCTGCCGATGCCCGACGGCACGAAGCTCGACGCGATGCGCATCGTCGCGGCGAACTTCGACAGCACGGTGAAGCACCCGGTGCTCATGTACGTCTACGGCGGTCCCGCCGCGCCGACGGTGAACGACTCGTGGGGCGGGACGCGCGAGCTCTGGCACATGCTGCTGGCCCAGCGCGGCTACGTCGTGGTCAGCGTCGATAATCGCGGAGCGGCGTGGCGCGGGCGCGACTTCCGCAAGGTCACGCAGTACCACCTCGGCATGAACGAGTCGCGCGACCAGATCGACGCCGCCAAGTGGCTCGGCACGCAGCGCTGGGCCGACGCGTCACGGATCGGGATCTGGGGGTGGAGCTATGGCGGCTACATGACGGCGATGTCCACGACGTTAGGCGGGAACGTCTTCCGTCTCGGGCTCTGCGTCGCGCCGGTCACCGACTGGCGGCTCTACGACACGATCTACACCGAGCGGCTGATGTGGACGCCGCAGGAGAACGCGGCCGGCTACGCCGAGTCGGCGCCGCAGAACCACGTCGCCGGGCTGACCGCGCGGTTCATGCTCGTCTACGGCACCGGTGACGACAACGTGCACCCGCAGAATTCCGTCCAGTTCGCGAACAGGCTGGAGGCGGTGGGGAAGCCGTTCCAGATGCTGCTCTACCCGAATCGCACGCATTCGATCTCGGGGGGGAATACCCAGGCGCACCTGTTCGATTCGTTCACCCGGTTCGTACTCGAGAATCTGTGAGACGCGTCGGCGGCGGGACGTTGCTGGCCGTCATCGGCGCGATGGCATGCACTGGCGTGGCCGCACCGGCGTTGGCCGGCGGGCAGATCGTGGTCGAGGCTCCGGTCCCGAGCGCGAACGTGCTGCCGCGCACACGCGCTGAACGCAGCAACTATCTCGAGACCTCGACCTACGCCGACGTTGTCGCCTTCGTCGACTCACTGCGGCTGGCCGGGCTCCAGTACACGCTCGGGCTCCTCGGCCGGAGCACGGAGGGACGGTGGCTCTCGTACGTCGTCGCGTCGCGACCGGCAGTCGGCAGCCCGGAGGAAGCGCGGCGGCTCGGGCGGCCGATCGTTTATGTCCAGGCGAACATCCACGCCGGCGAGGTCGAAGGAAAGGAAGCGCTGCTGGCGCTGGTCCGCGACCTGCTCGCCGACCCGAAGCCTAACGTTCTCGATTCGATCGTGCTCGTCGCCCTGCCGATGTACAACACCGACGGTAACGAGCGCTTCGCCCCGCAGGCGGTGAACCGCAGCGAGCAGAACGGGCCAGAGATGGTCGGCCAGCGGCCTAACGGTCAGGGACTCGACCTCAATCGCGATTACGTCAAGGCCGAGGCTCCGGAAACGCAGGCGTCGCTCACCCTGCTGGCGCGATGGAATCCGGATCTCTTCGTCGACCTTCACACCACCGACGGCAGCTTCCATGGCTACGCCCTGACCTATGCGCCGCCGCTCGCGCCGGTCGGCATCGCCGGGCCGTTCGTGCGCGATTCGCTGCTCCCGGTGCTTCGCCAGCGAATGCGCGCGCGCGACGGCTTCGAGACCTTCGACTACGGGAACTTCGATACCGAGGAGGCGGGCTATCGCGGCGGCGTGGCCGGCGCGTCGCGCTCGGCCGGCGACACTGCGGTCCATGCGTGGGAAACCTACGACCATCGCCCGCGCTACGGCGTG
The DNA here is from genome assembly GCA_045804265.1 of Gemmatimonadaceae bacterium. Classification (GTDB taxonomy): domain Bacteria; phylum Gemmatimonadota; class Gemmatimonadetes; order Gemmatimonadales; family Gemmatimonadaceae; genus JABFXC01. The sequence goes on from JBJMNK010000097.1 coordinate 6,245, forward strand.
AACTATGTCGGGATCCGCGGGCGCGCCGCGATTCTCAGCGAAGCCTTCTCGCACGACCCGTTCGAGCGGCGGGTGAAATCCACCTATGCCTTCGTCCGTGAGCTGCTGTCGCTCGCCGCCGAGCGGCCCGCGTCGTTCCGGCGCATCGCGCGCGCGACCGCGTCGGGGCCTGCCGTCGGATCGATGCTCGCGATCCGGGCACGCATGACGTCGCATCCATACCGCGGCCCGGTGATCGTCGAGGATCTCGAGCACGTCGCCGACAGCACTGCCCTCACGCAGCCGGGAGTCCCGCGTGGGATGCGGCGCACCGGACGCTATCGCACGCTGCAGCTCGACGTGTACGACCGCTTCGACCCCGAGTACTCGATCGCGGTACCGGCGGCGTATGCGGTTCCGGCCGAGCGGAACGACATCGTCCGCGCGCTGCGAATGCATGGCATCGTCGTCGAACAGGTCGCCTCGGCGATCGAGACGCGTACCGCGTCGTTCGCGATCGACTCGATCGTGCACGCGAAGCGGCCGTTCCAGGGACATAACGAGACGACGGTGCACGGCCATTGGCTCGCTCCGCGCACGGTCACGCTCGCTGCGGGCAGTTATCTCGTGCCTACCTCGCAGGCACTCGGCGCGCTCGCCGTCTACCTGCTGGAGCCTGAGAGCGACGACGGTCTCGTGACATGGAACACGCTCGACAATGTCATTCAGGGCGGCGCGGATTTTCCTGTAGCGCGAGTGCTCATGCTGCCCGGGGTCGCTCGGCGCGCGGTTCCGTGAACGCCACGGATCGTATCGTGACGCGCGCCGCGACTCAGCCCGCGTCGGGGACCGCGATGCGGATCGCGTCGCTCGCCGCTGACGACCCGAGCGGCGCCGGTCTATATTCCGCCGTCTCTCGCGTCGCGCCGATGCAGGCGCGACCGTGATCATTGTCGAGGATTCATGCTTCGTAACGCACTGCTCTATCTCTCCAGCCAGCCCACCGTCTTCAAGTTCGTTCGCAACAATGGAGTCGCGAAGAAGTTCGCGCGGCGGTTCGTGGCTGGCGAGACGGCGGAGGAAGCGCTCGCCGCGGTCCGCGAGCTGAATGCCCGTGGGATCACCGCTTCGCTCGACCTGCTTGGCGAAAGCGTGCACAACGAGGCAGAAGCGCGAGCGTCGGGGCGCGATTACATCCGGTTGCTCGACCAGATCCGCGAGAAGAATCTCAACGCGAACGTGTCGGTGAAGCTCACCGCGATGGGGCTCGACATCTCGGAGGAGCTGTGCATCTCGATCATGCACGAAGTGCTCGATCGGGCGCGGCAGCACCACACCTTCGTCCGGCTCGATATGGAGAGCAGCGCGTACACCGAGCGTACGCTGCAGCTGTTCGAGCAGCGACTCTACCCGGCCTATCCGGAAAATGTCGGAATCGTGCTGCAGAGCTATCTCTATCGCACCGCAGCCGACGTCGAACGGGCGATCCAGCTCAAGTGCCGGGTGCGACTGTGCAAGGGCGCGTACAAGGAGCCGGCGAGCGTCGCCTATCCCGAGAAGTCCGATGTGGACGCGAACTACGTGCGCTGCATGCAGGAGCTGATGCGCCACGCGAACTATCCCGCGCTCGCGACGCACGACGAGACGATCATCCGCGTGGCGAAGAAGTTCGCCGCCGAGGAAAGGATTCCGCCCGAGCGCTACGAGTTCCAGATGCTCTACGGCGTGCGGCGCGACCTGCAGGAGAAGCTGGTCGCCGAGGGCTACCGGGTGCGCGTGTACGTCCCGTTCGGCACGCAGTGGTATCCGTACCTGATGCGCCGCCTCGCCGAGCGTCCGGCGAACGTCGCCTTCATCGCCGGAAACATCGTCCGGGAGACCGTCGGTCGCCGCCGTTAGGCAGCGCGGTCCCGCCCCGAGCCCGCCGATGAGTCACGCCCGCTTCGTTCCCCCGGACCACGACAAGGGCGACGCCAACACGATTGGCGGCTACCAGGCGGTGCATGCCCGCCCGGCGGCGTTCGAGGGACCCGACGGCTTCTCGTACAGCGTCGAGATCATGGCCGATGACACGAGCGGCGCCGCGGGTGCGAAGAAGGCCAGCCCCGCGGCCGGCGGCGCGGCCGAGGCCGAGCTGCCATGGGGCGCGTACATCCTCTTCGTCCGCTGGCACCGCACCGGCGAGCAGACGCCGGCCGGCCATCTCGAGACCGGCTACCTCTCGCGCGGGATGAGCGAGCAGGAAGTGCTCGCCGATGTCGCGCGGCTGCCGCTGTCGGCGGTGAAGGAGCTGCTCGACGCGTGCGTGATCGCCGCGACCGGCACGACCACGCCACGACGCTGGTGGGACGCGATGCGCGACGAGGGCGAGTGACCGCTCCGCTGCGTGAGAGTGCGCAGGGCGTGGTGCTGCATGGGACCGGCGGCGTCTGGCGCGTGCGCATGAGCGACGGTGTCGAGCGTGACGCGAGCCTTCGCGGACGGCTCAAGCAGGAGGGGAAGCAGGACAACGCGCTCAAGCTCGCCGTCGGCGACCGGGTGACGATCGAGCCCGCCGACGCCGGTGAAGGCTGGGCGATTTCGGAAATACACGAGCGGACTTCGTCGCTCTCGCGGCGGTCGCCGGGCACTGGCCGCACCGAACGCGTCGTCGCGGCGAACGTGGACCAGGTGGTGGTGGTATTCGCGATGGTGAAGCCCGAGCCGCACCCGCGCATGCTCGACCGCTTCCTCACCATCGCCGAGGCGAACGACCTGGCGGCGAGGATCGTGATCAACAAGGTCGATCTCGCCAGCGAGGAGGCCGCGCGCACGCGGTTCGCGGCCTACGAGAAGGCCGGCTATGCGATGCACTACACCAGCACCAAGGCATCGCGCGGATTGACCGAGCTGCGTGCCGCGCTGGACGCGCGCGTGTCCGCGTTCAGTGGGCCGTCAGGCGTGGGCAAGTCCTCGCTGCTCAACGCGCTCTACCCGGGACTCTCGCTGCGCGTCGGCGAGATCAGCGAGAGCGTGAACAAGGGACGGCACACGACTGTCGGCGCGTTCATGCACCCGCTGCCCGGCAGCGGCTACGTCGTCGACACTCCCGGGCTGCGAGAGGTCGGGATGTGGGGGATCCAGGCGTCGGAGCTCGACCGCTGTTTCCCCGAGATTCGTGCGCTGCGCGACGAGTGCCGATTCGCCGACTGCACGCACAGCACGGAGCCTGACTGTGCGGTGCGGGATGGAGTCGCAGCGGGGACGGTGGATCGTGAACGCTACGAATCGTACCTGAAGCTGAGAGAGGAGCTGGAGACGGCGGAAGAGGGACAATGGTGAGTGCGATTCCGTGCGATCTCGCTTCAAGACGGCGATGAGAAATGAGAGAGGGTCCGATCAAGAGATGAGAGAGGAGAGACGAAACGACGATCGAGGTTACGGGCACACCGCGGTTGTCGTCCCGCCGGGTGGGGTCTCTCGTCTCTGATCTCTCGATCGCGGTATCTCTCATTTCTCATCGCAGTGTTTGAGCTCACGTGATGCTCGCCTTCCTCAAGCTGCTCCAGTCGACCATCAAGGAGCTCCATTCCGACGGCACACCGCTCCAGGTCGGACTCGGTGCCGCGCTCGGCGCTGCGCTCGGGCTGACGCCGATCGCGAACATTCATAACGTCGTCATCCTCGCGCTCCTGCTCGTCCTCAACGTCTCGTTCGGGGCGGGGATGCTGGCGTGGGGGATCTTCGTGCCGTTAGGCTTCGCCCTCGACCCGGTGTTCGACCGCATCGGCCACCGGCTGCTGATGGAGACACCGGCGCTGACGCCACTCTGGACGGGCTGGTTCAACGCGCCGCTGATGCCGTACACGAACTTCAACAACACGGTCGTCCTCGGCAGCGTCATCGGCTGGCTGGTGCTGTTCGCGCCGATCACGCTGCTGGTCAGGTGGCTGGTCGTGCGCTATCGCGCGACATATGGGGAGCGCGTCCGGAAGTCGAGGTTCTACAAGGCGGTCACCGCGTCGCAGGCATACAATGTCTATCGCTGGTTCAGTCCCGAGTAGCGCGGGCGCCGGCGATGCGCCGGTGGCGGCGCCGAGGAGACGACGCGGGGTGGTGCGCTGGACGGGGCTCATTCCGCTGGTGCTCATCCTGCTCGCGATCGTCGTCGTCTGGCTGACGTTAGGCGAGGTCTTCCTCCGCAACACCATCGAGGAAGCGGCGACCAAGTTCCTCGGCACCGAGGTGGACATCGCGTCGCTCGATGTCAGCCTGCGCGACGCGACAGTCGAGTTGCATGGCGTCAGCATCGCTGACCCGTTCGACCGGATGAAGAATCTCGTCGAGGCCGATCGGGTGCGCGGCGTCCTCGAGGCGCGACCGCTGCTCGAGCGGAAGATCATCGTCCGCACGCTGGTGCTCGGCGGTATGAAGACCGGCACGCGGCGACGTACCGCCTCGGCGCTCGCGCCGCGCAACGGCTTCGCCGCGGCGACGCTGCGGTCGCTCGATACCTGGGCGGCGCAGCTGCGGAAGCCGGTGGCGAGCTTCACCCCGATCGACACGATCCGCTCGATCGTGCTCGACCCGACACAGCTGGCGACGGTGAAGCGGTCGCTCGAGGCGGCGACCCGCGCAGACTCGCTCCGCAACGCGCTCCTCGCCAGTTACCGCGGACTGGCGCTGCAGCCTGTGCTCGACTCGGCGCAGGCGGTGAGCGCGCGACTCCGCGGCGTAAACCCGCGCACGTTAGGCATCGCCGGCACGCGGCAGGCGGTCGCCGACGTGCGGCGCACCATCGCCCAGGTCGATTCGGCGAAGAAGCGCGTCGAGTCGCTCGCGCGCGACGCGAAGACCAGCGTCGCGATCGTCGACGACGAGCTTCACGCGCTCGACGACGCCCGCCGCAGCGACTACGCCTTCGCCCGGTCGCTGCTCAAGATGCCGTCGATCGAGGGACCGGATCTCGGCGGCGCGCTGTTCGGCGACGTGAGCATCGACCGATTCCAGAAGGTGATGTACTGGGCCGAGATGGCGCAGAAGTACGTGCCGCCGGGACTTCTCCCGCGGGAGAAGCCGGGGCCGAAGCGGCTCCGGATGGCGGGGAGCACCGTCTCGTTCCCCAAGGCCCGCGAATACCCCGACTTCCTTCTGAAGCGCGGCGACGTCGCGCTCGCGGTGGGAGGAAAGAACGCGGCGAGCGGCGACTACGTCGCGACGATCACCAACGTGACGACGATGCCCGCGCTCGTCCGCGAGCCGACGCGATTCGCGATGGCGCGGCGCTCGACGGCGGGAGTCGTCGCGTCGATCGACTCGCGCGGCGTGCTCGATCATGTCGGCGGCCGCATCCGCGACTCACTCGGCGTCAACGCCAGCGGCGTCACGCTGCCAAGCTTCCCCCTCCCCGGGCTCCCCATCCGCGCGCAGCTCGGGGAGGGGACGAGCCGCATCGATGTCCTCCGGCTCGGCGACCGGATTGCCGCGCGCTGGACGATGAACGCGCCCGGAGTCGTCTGGCAGCGAACGACGGTGCCTAACGGGGCGTCGGGGAACGGCGGGAAAGGCAACAGCGCCACCGCCAGCGGCGCCGCGACCAGCGGCGTGCGCAATCAGATGGAATCGCTCGCGCTGCGGGTGATCGAGGGAGTGGACAACCTGAGTGTCACCGCCGACCTGACCGGCGACATCGCGCACCCGACGCTCACTGTCCGCTCGAACCTCGACCAGGAGCTCGCCGACCGCCTTCGCGCCGTCGGCGGCGAGGAGCTGGCGAAGGCGGAGGCCAAGGTCCGGTCGCAGGTGGACCAGATCGTCGACGAGAAGACCGCGCCGATCAAGGCCAAGGCCGACTCGATCCGCGCCGAGGGCGAGCAGAGAGTCGCGGCAGCGCGCGCGAGGCTGGACGAGGAAAAGGCGAAGCTCGACGAACGACTGAAGGCGCTGCTCAGCACGAAGGGGATACTGGGGCTGCCCGGCGTCGGCGAGCGTTAGGCGCCGGCGACGGAGGGGTGTGGGGCGGACGGCCGGCGAGGGTTGCCCGGTGCGGCGGCGGCATCGCTGGACGTTGGAGATCAACAGTTGAACGACAATCACGCGGATAGCGCGGATTACACGGATTGCTCCGCGCGGCGTCGGACAGCCGGCTTGCCTCGTCAGTTTCTACAGAAATGCTTTGGGGCATGCCTGGTGAGATCATCTCGCCACGCGTGACCTGGCGAGATCACCTCACCCCGCGTGCCCCCGATGTCGTTCAGCCGCGGCGCATGGGATTCGACGGTTCACGGAACAATCCGCGTGATCCGCGAAATCCGTGTAATTGTCGTTCAACCGTTAGGTCCATCCGCGCGCCTCTGGCCCCGGCGGCGCGTGCAGTCGACCGAGAGCCACACGCGAGACCGGCCCCGTCGCGCCTGACCGACTGCCCGCCTAACGGTGCCTGTCGGCCGTCCGGCGCCCGCGCGTCATCGTGATCAGCGCGACCGCACCGACGATCACCGCGGCAGCAGCTATTGTTCGCGCCCCGACCGGCTCGTGCGCGATCGCCCAGCCGAGCAGCACGGCAATCACCGGATTCACGAACGCGTACGTCGAGACCTTCGCCGGCGTGCTCACGCGAAGCAGCCATGCGTATGCGGTGAAGCCGATCAGCGACCCGAAGATCACGAGATAGATGAAGCCGGTGACGGACGCGGCGCTCGCGTGCGAGAGGTCGAGATGCGCGACCTCCCCGGTCGCGAGCGCGCCGATCCAGAGGACGGCGCCGCCGGCGAACATCTCCATCCCGGTGGCGAAGATGGGATTCGTCGGCAGGTCGGCGGTGCGCGAATAGAGCGACCCGATCGCCCACGACAATGATCCGAAGACGAGCGCCGCGGCGCCGACCGGATCCACGCGCTGACCGCCGAGCGATCCCGTGCCGACCAGGAGGACGATGCCGGCGATGCCGACCGCGACCCCGATTGCCACCCCCGGCGTTGGCCGAGTTCCGCCGGGGCGCACCCAGTCCGCGAGCACCATCCAGAGTGGAACCGCGGCGACGAGCAACGCCGTCAGTCCCGACGGGACACGCTGCTCGGCCCAGACGACCGCGCCATTCCCGAACGCGAGCAGCAGCGCGCCCGCGATCGCGGCTGCGCGCCAGTTCGATCCCGTCGCGCGCGCGCCATCCTTCCACTTCGCCCATGCGATCATCATCGCGCCGGCGAGGAGGAATCGCGTCCCGGCCATCGCGAACGGCGGAATCGTCTCGACCGCGTACCGGATCGCGAGATACGTCGAGCCCCAGACGACGTAGACCGTCGCGAAGGCGGTGAGGACCAGCGCGCGGCTCGGCGCCGTTGATTTCGCCGCTGGAGTTTGCGAGGAGAGGGGGCTGCCCTCCTCGATGTCGCGGGTCGCCGTCGTCATGCGCGAAAGGTCGACAGGTGGGACGGAGGGGTCAACCCGAAAGTCGCTGTCCTGAAGTCAGGCGCCGGTCAGCAACATCCGTCTCGCGCGCGCATCATCGTATTTCAAGTGCTCTGACCCCTTGAGGTGACGCTCGCGTCAACTCAAGTGCTCTGACCCCTTGAATGACTCCCCTTTGAGGCGCTGTTCCAACCCTGGAGGCGCGGCCGCTGTCGCATTCGTGCCAGCATGGTGCACATTCCCTCACTCCAGCTGCGCACCGAACCCGTCACTCCGATTTCCAATGCGATCGATCATCCGCTGCGCCGCTGTCGTTGCCGCCGTTCTCGCAGTCTCCGCCATCCCTCGTCTCACCGAGGCGCAGGACAAGGCGACGTTGAGCGGAAGCGAAGTCGCCATCTACAACCTCGTCGGCTCGATCAAGGCCGTCGGCGGCGGGTCGGGCGACGTCGTCGTGTCGATCGCGAAATCGGGGAAGGACGCCTCGCAGCTGCGCGTCGAGCAGGGGAGCATCCGCGGACTGCAGACGCTGCGCGTGATCTATCCATCGCGGCGAATCACCTTCGGCGAAGGAAACTCGTGGGGCGGCCGGACGACGCTTCGCGTCGCCGACGATGGCACCTTCGACGACAAGGACGACGAGGGGTCGCGCGTCGAGATCAGCAGCCGATCGGGTGGGCTCGAGGCGCGGGCCGATTTGACGGTCACCGTCCCGGCGGGGAAGGACATTCATCTCCACCTCGCCGCTGGTGACGTCAACGTGAGGAACGTGAACGGCGACGTCTCGGTCAGCGTCGCGGCGGCGGATGTGACGACGACAGGCACGAAGGGCGTGCTCACGCTCGACACCGGATCGGGCGAGGTGAACATCACCGACGCGCAGGGCGACGTGAGTCTCGACTGTGGCTCGGGGTCGGTGAATCTCTCGCGCATCCGCGGCGAGCGACTCTCCGTCGACGCCGGCTCCGGCCGGATGCGCGGCGACGACATCAACACCAAGCGGATCGACCTCGACCTCGGCTCGGGTGGGGCGACGCTGAAGAACGTCACCACCACCGACCTCAAGCTCGACAGCGGCAGCGGCTCGACGGACCTCGACCTCGCCAGCGACATCGACCGACTCGACATCGACAGTGGCTCGGGCGCCGTCACGCTCTGGATTCCCGCAGCGTTAGGCGCGAGGGTCGACATCGACGCCGGCAGCGGCGGGATCGACCTCGGTGTTCCCGTCAGCGTGACACGCTACGAGAGCGACCACGTCGTCGGCACGATCGGCGATGGACAGGGAACGATCCGGATCGACGCCGGCTCTGGCGGAGTGCACCTGAGAAAGCGCGGCTGACCCTGCGCCGCCGCCCTCGCAGCCGGCTTCGCTGCTTCGATAGGCTGTTAGCGGTAAGCAGTCAGCGAACGGCGTTGAACCGCGCTTCGGTTCGCCGCCCTACGCTGACTGCTTGTCGCTTATGGCTCACTGCCGACCGCGGCCGGCAGCCTAACGGCTGCCGTCGCTCTCCACCGCCCGCCGCAGCTGTTCGATGTCGTACGGCTTGGGGACGATCGTGTCCACTCGCAGCGAGTCGATCGACTCGCGCACCGCGGTGCTCAGCGTCGCGCCGGTGGACAACACGTAGCGGGCGCGCGCGGCGTTAGGCAGTGCCCGCAGCGAGCGGATCGTCTCGATGCCGTCGAGCCCCGGCATCCGCAGGTCGCACACGACCACGTCGAAGGCGGTCTGCTTCGCCAGCGCCAGCGCCTCGGCCCCGCTGTGCGCCGCGAACACGACGTGACCACGCGAGCCGAGGTAATGCGTGAGGAAGGTGGTGATCGAGCTCTCGTCGTCGATCACGAGAATGTCGAGCGGCGTCGACGCGGTCGCCCCGACCACCAGCCCGGTCGAAGTGATGCGCTCCGGCGGCGGACCCTGCGCGACCGGCAGCCTGACGGTGAAGGTCGTGCCGCCCCCGACGTCGCTGTCCACCTCGATCGTCCCGCCATGCGAGCTGATGATCCCGTGCACGACGGACAGGCCGAGTCCTGTGCCTTCGCCCTCCGCCTTCGTCGTCCAGAACGGATCCCAGATCCGCGTGAGGTGCTCGGGAGCGATGCCGCAGCCGGTGTCCGAGAGCTGGAGGACGACGACGTCACCTTCACGCTCGGTGCTGATCCCGATCGCGCCGCGCGGCGCGCCACCGCTCACCTGCGGCACCGGCGCATCGAGCGCGTCACTGAGCGCGTGCTCGGCGTTCACGATGAGGTTGAGCAGGACCTGCTCGATCTGCGAGCGGTCACCCGAGATCGGCGGCAACGATGGCTGCAGGTTGAGGATGCAGCGTACCCCGCGCGTCTCGAGTGCATAACGGCGCGTCGAGAGGATGTACTCGACGACCGCGTTGAGGTCGAGGTGCTCGAGCCGCGTCCCTTCCTGCTTGCGTGAGAAGGTCAGCAGGTCCTTGACGATGCGCGCCGCGCGCAGCGCCTCACGATGGATCGTCTCGAGCCCGATCCGGTCCTCGTCGCTGCGCGCGGTCTTCGACATGAGCTGCGCGAAGCCGATCACGGCGGTGAGCGGGTTGTTCAGCTCGTGCGCGACCCCGGCGAGCGTGGAGCCGAGTCCGGCCATGCGCTCGCTGCGGCGCAGCATCTCCTCCTGCCTGCGTCGCTCGCTGACGTCCTCGACGATCCCCTCGAAGTACTCGAACGTCCCGTCACGCCGGTAGCGTGGCTGCGACGTGCTGCGGATGATCATCGCGCGCCCGTCGCGCGTCACCCAGCGGAGGTCCATCGAGTCCGGTATCGGCTCGCCGCGCTCGGCCGCCTGCACCAGCCGCTCGCGGTCAGCGGGATCGGCGTACAGCGAGGCGATGTCGACGCGCATCAGCTCCTCGGCAGACTCGTAGCCGAGCATGCGCACGAGCGCCGCGTTCACCTCGAGAAAGCGCCCGTCGGCGGTGGAGCGGTAGATTCCGTAGTACGCGCGCGCGATCAGCGAGCGATAGCGCTCCTCACTTTCCTGCAGCGCGTCCTCGACGCGCTCCCGATCGACGATGTAGTCGCGCAGCAGCTTGCGCAGCTGCTCCAGCTCGTCCGTCGTGCTGCCGATCCCGGTCACTCGCCAGGCGCGCCAGTCTCGCCGTTCAGCGTCAGCGACCAGTTGTACAGGATGTCGTTCGCCAGCGAGTCGCGCACCGAGCAGTACTTGTTCAGCCCGAGATCGATCGCGCGTTCGACCTGTGCGCGCTCGATGCCGTCGCCATCGATGGCGAAATCCAGCCTGATGGCAGTCAGGCGGCGGGGAGAAGTCTCGACGCGGTTGCCGGTGACCGTGACCTCGAGCCGCGACGCCGGCGTGCGGCGCTTGGCGAGGATCTCGGCGACGTCGATCGAGACGCATGACGCGAGCGCGCTGAGCAGCGCATCGACCGGGCTCTGTGCGATCGCACCGGTGCCGTCGACGCGGAACGTCGGACCGTCGGGCCGGCCGGACTCGAAGCGCTGCTCCCCCAGCCACTTCGCGTGCACGACGTTAGGCGCGTGCACTTTTGCCGGTTTTGTCGCGCCGGCGGTGCCCGTCGTGTCGGTCGCGCTCGCCGTGCCGGTCCGCGGCGCGCTCAACGCGCCTCCTCGCCGGTCTCGATCGGCAATCCGACGCCGTTCCCCCACTCGGTCCAGCTGCCATCGTAGTTACGGACCTTGTCGTAGCCGAGCAGGCGGGTGAGCACGAACCAGGTGTGCGACGACCGCTCGCCGATGCGGCAGTAGGCGATCACGTCATCGTCAGGCGAAAGCTTCTTCTCGCCCTCGTAGATCGCGCGCAGCTCGGCGGCGCTCTTGAACGTTCCGTCCGCGTTCGCCGCGCGCGACCATGGCACGCTCGCCGCGCCGGGGATGTGCCCGCCGCGCATCGCACCCTCCTGCGGATAGTCGGGCATGTGCAGCTTCTTCCCGGTGAACTCGTCGGGTGAGCGCACGTCCACCAGCCGCTTCTTCGCGCGCTGGTGCTGAAGCACCTCGTCGCGGAAGGCGCGGATCTGCTTGTCGTTGCGCGCTGGCGCACGATACTGCGTCGGCGCGAAGCGCGGCACGTCATCGACCATCGGCCGTCCCTCCGCTTCCCACTTCACGCGTCCGCCGTCGAGCAGCTTCGCGTTGGTGAAGCCGAAGAGCTGGAACACCCAGTATGCGTAGGCGGCCCACCAGTTGTTCTTGTCGCCATAGAAGATGACCGTCGTGCTTTCATCGATCCCCTTCGCGCGAAGCAGCGCCTGGAAGTGCGCCGGATAGACATAGTCGCGGACGACCGGATCGTTCAGGTCGGTGTGCCAGTCGACCTTCTGCGCACCGGGGATGTGGCCCATGTCGTAGAGGAGCACATCCTCGTCGGACTCGATGATGCGGATCTTCGGATCATCGAGATGCGCGGCGAGCCATTCGGTGCTGACGAGCGCCTCGGGATGCGTGTAGCCCTTCGCCGTTATGACCTGGTCAGTGGCGCTGGTCGGTGCGGCAGCTGTTGCAGTCGGCATGGTCGGTCCTGGTTTGGAGCTCGTTGTCTCTGTCTCGAAATATACGCTGATCGTCAGGCGACTCTCGTCCCATTCGCGACTGGCGTGTCGATCGCGAGCAGCACGACGTCGCCCTTCTCCGGGATGCCGCCGAGCACGAGGACCTCGCTGGCGAAGCCGGCGATGCGGCGCACGCCGAGGTTCACCGCGGCGATGACCTGACGCCCGACCAGTACTGCCGGCTGGTAGCGCTTCGTGAGCTGTGCGCTCGATCGCTTGATGCCCAGCTCGGGGCCGAAGTCGATCTCGAGCTTGATCGCCGGCACCCTCGCTTCGGTGAACGGGGTCGCGCTGAGAACGGTTCCGATCCGCATGTCGACAATGCCGAACGCTTCGAGTGGTGTCGTCATCGTGTGGTCGTGGTGAGTCGTTGGACGCCGCCGAGGCTCGCTCGCGGTGACCTGCGGCCCTGATCTCGCAGCGGTCCTCATGGTAGAGTGGTGCAGGTCGACCTTCCACGCCAGACAGCCATGCCGCAGAGCACCGCGTTCGGAACCCTCTCAGCTCCAGCGTTGCCCCCGAGCGAGCTTCGCATTCGCGGTGGCGCGACGCTCTACCGCATTTACGACGTCGGTTACTCGATCGACCTCGAGCGCGCGGCGGACATTCTCTCCGCGCGGACGCCGGCCCGTGTCCGCCCCGAGCGCCGTGAGGCAGAGGCGATCCGCATCGCCAACCTGCCGATCACCGTCGTGCTGGGCCCTGCCCGCCTCGCCGCGGACGGTCACGAATACGACGTCGAGCTGTCAGCGCGCATCTTCGACTTTGGCGTCGTCTCACTGCGCATGCGCGTACCCGTTGCCGACGAGATGGGATGGCGCGAGTTCGTCGACCTCGGCAACCGGATCGGTGGTCGTGCCGATGCGCTGTCGATCTTCGACCGCGAGCTGCAGCGACTGCTCGCCGAGCTCGCGCCGGCGATCGAGCGGATGCGCGTCGCAGAGGTGACCGAGGACTACACCGTCTATCGCGTGGCGACGCTGCGCGATGCGAATGGTTCGGCGCTCCCCGCCGGCGCGCTCACCGACGCCGACGTCGTGCCGCTCCTGCTCGGGGAGGAGCGGCAGCTGTCGGAAGCGGCGCGGCGCGAGCTGCTGCCGCATCGCTTCTCGTATTACGCCGACGACCTCGCGATCCTGACATGGGACAACGCGCTCGTGATCGACCCGGCGCCCGAGGATGAGACCGACGTCCAGTACGTGCTCGAGTTCGCCAACGCGCAGCTGCTCGAGCTCCGCTTCTACGACGCCCTGCTCGACGCCGAGCTGCCGCGGATGTACGATCGCGTCGCCGAAGCACGTGGCGGGGTGCGCGGCTTCCGCAACCGCCGATTCCGCGAGCTGCTGGGCAAGATGCAGCAGACCGTCGCCGATTCGACCGAGATCGTCGAGCGGGTGGAGAATTCGCTCAAGGTGACTGACGACGTGTACCTCGCGCGCATCTACGCCGCGGCGCTCGAGATCTTTCGCGGGCGCGTCTGGCGCGCCGGGATCGACCGCAAGCTGTCGATCATCCGCGAGACGTACGCGATGCTGAACGACGAAGCCCAGGCCGCGCGATCGGAGGCACTGGAGATTGCGATCGTGGTCCTCATCGCGGGCGAGATCGCGATCGCGCTGTTCCGGTAACCGCAGCCATTAGCCATTAGCCATTAGCCGTTAGCCGCCAGCTTACAGCCAAAACCCAGCTGCCGCCTTTGCTCAACCCTAACGGCTAATGGCTAACGGCCCGCAGACGGAGGCAGAAGCGTGGCGCCAGGGAGCCGTTTGCGCATCACCGCCACCGCGTCCGGATTCACGTCCACCAGCGTCGCATCGCGTCCGAGCTTGACGGCGGCGGCGCCTAACGTCCCGCTGCCGGCGAAGAAATCGAGCAGGCGATCGCCGGGATCGGAGTGGACCGCGACCAGGCGCTCGATCACGCCTAACGGTTTCTGGGTCGGGTAGCCGGTCTTCTCCTTGCCGTTCGGGCTGACGATCGTGTGCCACCAGGTGTCGGTCGGCGTCTTCCCGCGGGCGGCCTTGTCGGCGCCGACGAGGCGGGGCGCCATGTAGGGGATGCGGTCGGCGGCGTCGAGGTTGAACGTGTAGTGTGCCGGGTCCTTCGCATACCAGAGGATGTTGTCGTGCTTCGGCGACCAGCGCGTTCGCGAGCGGGCGCCGTAATCGTAGGCCCAGATGATCTCGTTCATGAACGAAGCGCGGCCGAAGATCCCGTCGAGCACGACCTTGGCGTAATGAACCTCGCGATAGTCGAGGTGCAGGAAGAAGCTGCCTGCGGGCGCGAGCAGGCGGTGCGCCTCCTCCAGGCGTGGCTCGAGGAACGCGAGGTAATCGTCGCCGAAGGCATCGGCGAACCAGCGGCTGGCGAGCCGCGTCGTCCGATATCGCTTCTCCGACCAGCCGATGCGATCGCCATCATCGGCGAGCTCGGTGCGGAGCTGCGTTCGCCGCTGTCGTTTCCCGGTGTTGAACGGGGGATCGATGTAGATCAGGTCGTAGCGTGCCGACGGGAAGCGGCGAATCACCTCGAGGTTGTCGCCGAGGTGGATGTCGATCCTGCTGCAGGTACCGCCTTCCGTGGCGCGGGTGCTGCGAGTACCGCGCGCGCTGCGAATCTTGCTTTCGGTCACGCGTCGTCCCGGGTCTAGACGTTAGCTTGTCCACGAATGCCGAACAGCCCGACCGCCGCCTCGCTTCGCGGCTTGATGGAGCCGTACCGCCGTCACGTCATCGTCTGCACGGGAGGATACTGCTCTCCCGGCCACGGCGGGCGCGAGCTGTACGCCCTGCTTCCCCAACTCCTGCAGCGCGAACAGCTGCTGTTCGGACCCGATCGCGTGAAGCGCGGCGAGACCCCGTGCCTCGGCGTCTGCACGGGCGGGCCGATCGTGGTGGTCTACCCTGAGGGGGTGTGGTACGCCGGGGTCACGCCGGCGCTGCTCGAGCGAATCGTGGTCGAGCACCTCCGCGACGGGAAGATCGTCGCGGAGGCGGTATTCCACCAGCTCGACCGTTAGGCGCCGGCCACCGGCGTGCTCGTCGCGGGCGCGGCGGCCAGCGCCTGGAGCGCGGCGACGCGCTTCGCCGTTGGCGGGTGCGTCGAGAACAGGTTGATCAACGCACGGCCGCTGACCGCCGCCAGCGGATTGACCACCGCGAGCGCGGCCGCCGACGGCGCGACGTTCATCGGGATCCGGTGCGCGGCGGCGTCGAGCTTGGTCAGTGCGCTCGCCAGGGCGAGCGGGCGCCCGGTGATCTGCGAGCCGACCGCGTCCGCCTTGAACTCGCGCTGACGGCTGATCGCGAACTGGATGAGCATCGCGGCGATCGGCGCGACGATGATCGACACGAGCTCACCGAGCCCGCCGCGCGAGCGCCGGTCGCCCATCCCGCCGAAGAAAAGCGCGGTGCGCGCGACGCCACCGATCGCGCCGGCCATCGTCGCCGCGATCGTGCTGAGCAGCATGTCGTGATTCTTCACGTGCGCGAGCTCGTGGGCGAGCACCCCTTCGAGCTCGTCCTTCGACACGAGCTGCAGGATTCCCTCGGTGACGCAGACAACCGCGTGCTCCGGGTTCCGGCCGGTGGCGAACGCGTTAGGCTGCGCGTGCGGGGCGATCGCGACCGTCGGCATCGGCAGCCCGGCCCGCTGACGCAGCCGGTCGACCATCGCATACAGCTCCGGCGCCTGCTCGGCGGTGACGACGCGCGCGCCGTACATGCGCAGCACCATCGACGACGAGGCGAAGTACATGAAGAAGTTCATCGCGCCGGCAAAGAGCAGCATGATCGTCATCCCGCTCTGCCCGCCGAACGAGCCGCCGAGGACGACGAGCAGGGCAGTGAGCCCCGCCATCAGCATGAAGACTTTCACGTTGTTCATCGAAGCATCTCTCCTGACAGTTGGGACACCGTGAGGCATCGACCATGATACACCAGGAACGCGGGGAAGGAGCCGTTGCGGCGCCATGGACGACGCCATCGACTGAGCCATGGACGGCGCCATGGACGGCGCCATCGACTGAGCCATGGACGACGCAATGGACGGCGCGCACAGGCGCGCTTCCTGCCGCCAGAGCCGTCATGGCGCGCACGGTCCAATCTCCGGTGAAGAAGCCGTTTCACGCCCCGACCGCCGTCCGCCTCCTGCGTCGAGCCGTCGGTGAGTTCGCCGACGCGGCGATGTTCGCGCTTCGCGACGAGCACGGCCATCGCTCGCTCTTCGAGCAGCTCGTCGCCTGCATCCTCTCCATCCGCACGCTCGACGAGACGAGCCTCCCCGCCGCGCTTCGCCTCTTCGCCCGCGCGAAGACTCCGCGGGCCGTGGCCGCGCTCAGCGTTGCGCAGATCGACTCGATCATCCACGACGTCACCTTCCACGAAGGGAAAGCCCGGCAAATCCGCGAGCTCGCGCAGCGCACCGACCGCGAGCACCACGGCACGCTCCCCTGCGACTACGACACCCTCCTCGGCTTCAACGGCGTCGGCCCCAAGTGCGCCAACCTCGCCCTGGGCGTCGCCTGCGGCGAGACGCGCATCGCGGTGGACATCCACGTCCATCGCGTGACCAATCGCTGGGGGATCGTCCACGAGCGAACGCCCGAACGAACGGGCGCGGCGCTGGAAGCGGTCCTGCCCAAGCGCTACTGGATCGAGATCAATCGGCTGCTCGTGCCGTTTGGAAAGCACATCTGCACGGGGAAACTGCCGAAATGCTCGACATGCCCGATGCTCGCCATGTGCCGCCAAGTGGGCGTCACATCCCACCGATAGCGACGAGGGACGAGGAGGCGGACGAGGGACGAGGAATCCGCCGCGGCCTAGGGCCGCGAGCGGGACAAGGGACATGGGACAAGGGGAGGTCCAACAAGGAACAAGGGATGAGGGAGTGGCGCCGTTAATCCGTGTTCCGCGTTATGAGGGACCAGGAAATACGAGGGACCAGGAAATACGAGGGACCAGGAAGTGGGAGGGACGAGGAAACAAGAACGACGGGAACACGGTGCAAGAGCGGGGCGTCCCTTGTCAGCCCCCTCGTTCCTCATAACGCGGAACACCGAACAACCGCGCCGCTTCCTCGTTCCTCGTCGCTCGTTGCGCCCGTCCCTTGTCCCACGTCCCTTGTCCCGCTCGCGACCCGAGGTCGCGGCGGCTTCCTCGTTCCTTGTCCACCCCCCCTCATCCGCCCTCGTCGCTCGTCGATTTATTGCAGCGTTATTGGTGAGGCGACTAGGTTGAGGGACAATGGTCCCTCCCCGTCGCGATCTCTTCAACCTGGCCAAGCGATTCGTCGTCGAGAACATCGACATCGATCCACTCGGCCTGAATGCCGAGAATTCGCCGCCCCGCCTGACGTTCGAGGCACTCACGAAGATCATGCCCCTCATGTCCCGCACCCGCGAAAAGATCCTCAACAATCTCGACGAGATGTACCGCGAAGCGTTCGAGCGCGCGAAGGCATCGGGCGACGCGACGCAGATGGCGACGCTCGACTTCGCCTATCGTCGCGAGCAGCTGTACTTCGAGATCCTGCTCGATGTCCGGGACGCGGTCGAGCGCCGCTGACGATCGCCCGGCCAGCCATGCCTAACGTTCGCCGTCGCCCGGCACCTCCGGCGCCGGCTGCCCCTGCGGCGCCGACGAGCCCGCGGGCCAGCGCAGCGACGCCGCGATCGAGACCGCCAGCACGCCGAGGATGACCGCGAGCGAGGTGTAGATCGGGATCGTCCACCAGTGCGCGCCGATCATCTTCACGCCGACGAAGGTGAGGATCAACGCCAGCCCGTATTTCAGCAGGTGGAACTTGTAGACCACGTTCGCCAGCAGGAAATAGAGCGAGCGGAGCCCGAGTATCGCGAAGATGTTCGACGTGTAGACGAGGAATGGGTCACGCGTCACCGCGAAGATCGCCGGGATCGAGTCGACCGCGAAGATGAGGTCCGTGAACTCGACCAGCACGAGTACCAGCAGCAGCGGCGTCGCCAGTCGCCTGCCATTCTCGATCGTGAAGAATTTCTGCCCGTCGTACTCGTGCGAGAACGGGAGGAGGCGCTGCGCCAGACGGACGATCGGGTTCCGCGCGCCATCGAAGTCGTCGTCGGCCTTGAACGCCATCCGGATGCCCGTGATGATGAGCATCGCGCCGAAGATGTAGATTATCCAGTGGAAGCGGGCCAGCAGCAGCGTGCCGAGTGCGATGAACAGCCCGCGCATCAGCAGCGCGCCGACGATTCCCCAGAAGAGCACCCGATGCTGGTACTTCTCGGGGACCCGGAAGTACGAGAAGATCAGGACGATGACGAAGATGTTGTCGACGCTGAGCGACTCTTCGATCACGTAGCCGGTGACGAAGGTCAGCGCATGATGCGCGTCCTTGAAGAACCAGAGCCCTCCGGCGAACAGCATCGCCAGCGCGACCCAGACGCCGACCCAGGCCATCGCCTCCTTCGGCCGGACGACGTGCGCCTTGCGATGAAAGACGCCGAGATCCAGGGCGAGCATCGCCAGCACGAACGCGTTGAAGCCGACCCAGAACCAGATGTTGGTTGCCATTGTCCTCTTCGCCGCGGTACCTCGCCTGACCGTCGTCCCGCTCCGGGACGAAAAAGAAAAGCGAGACCCCTACGGCACGTGGTTGTCGTGTCGTAGTGGTCTCGCCAAGGTCTCAACGACCCATCGAACGACCGGGAGCGCGAGCGCTCCGTCTTGACGATCGTCCGTTCCAGCCCGCGCACATCACGCCGGCCAGCAGGCTACTCCCCACTGAATAGAGAGAAGGCAAACACGTTGCCTCGGCCGCGTCAAGCTTGATCGACGAAAGAGCGGCATCTCTCGATCCCGCTTCGCCGCGCCGCGGTTTCCACTACCACGCGTCGCCGTATCCATCGCGGAGAATTGTCAGTAGCATTTCCCCCATGCGTTACCTCGTCCCGCTCCTCGCTCTTCTCTCCGCCTGCGTCATGCATCATCCCACGCCGCAACCTGCCACGCCTGTTTCGCTCGCGATCGTCAATGCGCGCGTGTGGACCGGCGACACGCGGCGCCCATGGGCAGATGGCGTCGCGGTGCGCGGCGATCGCATCGCGGCGGTCGGATCGAGTGCCGAGATCCGGAAGTTGTGCTCCGCTTCGACACGCGTGATCGATGCGCATGGTCAGATGCTCGTGCCTGGTTTCCATGATGCGCACGTGCACTTCATCGACGGCGGCTTCCGCCTGGCGTCGGTGCAGCTGCGCGACGCGAAGACTCCCGCGGAATTCATCGCCCGGATCAAGGCATTCGCCGCGACCGTACCCAGGGGAACGTGGATCGTCGGCGGCGACTGGGACCACGAGCAGTGGGGCGGCGAGCTCCCCGCGCGAGGATGGATCGATTCGGTCACCGCCGACCACCCGGTCTGGGTCAACCGGCTCGATGGTCATATGAGCCTCGCCAACAGCGCCGCGCTGCGCGCAGCCGGCGTCACGCGCGCGACCCCCGCCGTCGACGGCGGCACGATCGTCCGCGATGCGTCCGGCGAGCCGACCGGAGTCCTCAAGGACAACGCGATGTGGCTGGTCGACCAGCGAGTGCCACCCGCCACAGCGGAACAAAACGACCGCGCGCTCTCGGCCGCGATGCGCTACGTCGCCGAGCAGGGCGTGACATCGGTGCACAACATGGGGACGTGGGACGACCTCGCCACCTTCGAGCGTGCGCACGCCGCCGGCACCATGATCACCCGCATCTACGCCGTCGTCCCGCTCGCGACCTGGGCGCGGCTTCGCGACACCGTCGCCGCGCGCGGCCGCGGCGACTCGTGGGTGCGGATCGGCGGCCTCAAGGGGTTCGTCGACGGATCGTTAGGCAGCCACACCGCCGCCTTTCTCGAGCCGTTCACCGACGCGCCTAACGATACCGGGCTTCTCGTCAACACACCGCAGGATCTCTACGAGTGGACCCGCGGCGCCGACGCCGCCGGGCTGCAGGTGATCGTCCACGCCATCGGCGACCGGGCGATCCGGCTCCAATTGGACATCTTCGGCCGCGTCGCGGCTGAAGATGGCGCGCGCGACCGGCGCTTCCGCATCGAGCACGCCCAGCACATCGCGCCCGCCGACATCCCGCGCTTCGCCCAGCTCGGAGTGATCGCGAGCATGCAGCCCTACCACGCGATCGACGACGGCCGTTGGGCCGAGAAGGTGATCGGGCCCGAGCGCATCAGGACGACGTACGCGTTCCGCTCGCTGCGCGACAGCGGCGCGAGGCTCGCCTTCGGCAGCGACTGGTTCGTCGCACCACCGACGCCGCTCGACGGGATCTATGCCGCCGTCACGCGGCGCACGCTCGACGACCGCAACCCCGGGGGCTGGGTGCCGGAGCAGAAGATCACCGTCGAGGATGCGCTCCGGGCGTATACGATCGGCGGCGCGTATGCGTCGTTCGAGGAGAGCGACAAGGGCTCGATCGTGCGCGGGAAGCTCGCCGACTTCACCCTGATCGACCGCGACCTCACCCGGATCGCGCCGGAGACGATCCGCGACGCCCACGTCGTGATGACGATCGTCGGCGGGCGCGTGGTCTTCGAGCGTTAGGCCTTACCGGCTGACGAGCCCGAGGACCTTGATGCCGGGGCCGAGGCGCGCCGTCGCCCGGACGTAGCCGATCGCGCCGACCGTCGTCCGGACGTACGCCAGCACCTGGTCGTCGCTGCTCCGCTGCGGCGGAGGGACGTTCCGCCCCGAGAAGATCTGCTGCTGCCAGTAGGAGCGGATCGCCCGCGGCGACTTGCCGTGCACCGCCTCGGTGAACGCCTCGTGGATCGGGTCGTCGTCAGGCAGGTCGACCGGAAATGCCGGCGTCCCGTCGCTGAACGACTGCTCCTTCTTCGTGAAGAGCGCGGCCAGCTCCGTGCGCGAGATGCTCGACATGAGGTTGGCCCCGTTCACGACGACGACGAAGCTCGTCTGCTGCGCGCCGGCCTGCCGCGGGACGATGGCGGCGAGGACGAGCGCCGCGGCGGCGGAGGAGACAACTCGAGCGACGAGTCGGGCGAGCTTCGGCATCGAAGCGGGGCGAGAGTCGTTGAACATCGGCGGGGCCCCAAGATAGCGGGACGCGGGATACCCGGGAGTGACGATTATCACCCCCATTCGGGTTACGGGGCCTGTCATTCCGGCGTCCTTGAGGGTTGCGGCCGGCCGCATTTCCCGGTCGCTTATCCCCCTGGCTCGCCGCCGCACGGGATTCTCGCACCATCGAGAGCATCGCTCGCATGACGCTCGGATGACCTCCCGCCCCATCGCCCGCCCCAATCTGGTCCGTCGCCTCGCCCGGCTCGCCGCACTCGCGTTGCTCGGCGTCGGCTGCCGCGATCGCGCACCGGTCGGACCCGGGCTGCCAAGCCATGCGGCGCTGGCGATCGCGCCCCAGCTGCAGCGGGCGGCGCAGGCCGGTGGGCCGAGCTTCGTTTCGATCAAGTCGGTTCGCGGTGTCCTCACCCCTGCTGGCGGCGGCGAGCCGTACGTGGTCGATGCGAACTTCGTCGGTGACACGGCGACACTCGAGTTCAACGTCACGTTCGCCGGCGGAACCCAGCGCTACACCCTTGCCCTCGCCGCGGCTGACACCGCGGGGGACACGCTCTTCCGTTCACTGCGCGACGTCGTCGCGAGCACGGGCGACAACTCGCCCGTAACCGACATCATGACCTGGATCGCGCCCGACACCAGCGTGCGCACGATCTTCCTCCTTCCCGCCGACAGCGTCGTCCTCAGTGGCGACACGCTCGGAGTAACCGCCACCGGAATCGACGCGCGTGAAGCGACGATCACGCCGCTCTACATCGGCTGGACATCGCGCGACACGAATGTCGCGACAGTGATCTCGAGCGGACCGTCGTCGGCGCGCGTCATCGGGCGATCGATCGAGAGCCCGGTCTGGATCGTCGGTCGCACCTTCAATGGCACGGCCGACTCGGTGACTGTGCGCGTCGCGCTCAAGGTCGCCTCGGTCACCCTCGCCGCCGACACGGTGCACGTCGTGGCCGGCACCGTAGCGACCACCTCGGCCACCGTCACCGACGCGTTAGGCACGATCCTCGATCGCCCGGTCAGCTTCACGACGCTCGATCCGAAGATCGCGACCGTCAGTACGCTTCTCGGTGTCGCGGTGGCGCGCGGGGCAGCCGCGCCGAGGACAGGCGCGCAAGTCGCGCCGGCCGTCGCGCAGGTCACCGGTGTCAGCATGGGCACGACGCAGCTGATTGCCGAGAGCGGTGGGCGCGCCGACACGACCGTCATCGTCGTCGATCCGGGACCAGTCGCGATGGTGCGCATCATTCCCGACTCGGTCGCGATCCTCGCCCGCGACTCGATCCGCTTCGCGGTCCTCTTGCTCGACGCGAACGGCGACACGCTCACCGGACGCAAGGTCAGCTGGGCGACGGACAGCTCGTTCGTCACCACGATCGACGCCAGCGGCATGGTGCGAGGCACCAGTGTCGGACGCTCGCTCGTCACTGCCACCGCCGAGGGGATCACCGACACTGCCGTCGTGAATGTCGTCACGACGGGGACGAGCATCGTCCGCACCGTCGTGAGCCCGAAGACGCTCCACTTGCTGTCGCCGGGCGAGCGCGGGCAGCTCGTTGCGCAGGGATATGCGGGCGACTCGTCGCAGGTGCCTGGGCGCTACACCTGGAGCGTCAGGCAGCCGCTACCTCTTCTTTCGCTGGACTCGCTCGGCGGTGTGACGGCGCTCGCCGTCGGTACCGCATGGGTGATCGCGACGGAGAAGGGTGGGACCGCCGACTCGGCACAGGTCACCGTCGGGCAAGCAGCGCAGGCGGCGCCGGTCACGTCGGCACGCGTGCGCGGTGCCGATGCCGCGGCGAGGACCAGTCGTCGGAGCTACCGCGCGGGCAACGCGATCGTTGCGCCATCGCGCCCGCTTGGCGTGGCGGTAACGCGTCGCCCCTCGCGCTGACGGGAGCACACGATCACCGCGGGTCGCGAAATCGCGACGTAAACGGCGCGGACGGGCGTGGGCTTGATGGCACTTCCCATGCGTTTCCTGGCGCCATCAGTGCATGTCACGCAGTTCACAAGCGACTCGTTCCCCCGGGGACCAATGCCGTCGGCCACACAGTGCGCGTTCTGCGAGCTCGTTCGCGGGGCGGGTGAAGCCAGCGTCTGCTACGAAGACGCGGTCGCGATAGCGTTCATGGACATTCAGCCGGTGAATGCGGGGCACGTGCTCGTCGCGCCGCGCCGGCACTTCGAGTCGCTCGACGACCTGCCCGCCGAAATCGCGATGCACCTCTTCGAGGTGGCCCTCCGTCTCGAGCCCGCGGTTCGGAAGGTCACGGGCGCGGAAGGAATGAACATGGTGGTCAACAGCGGCCGAGCGGCGGGGCAGGACGTGTTTCACTACCACGTGCACCTGATCCCGCGTCGCGTCGGCGACGGCTTCGATATCCCGCTGCCATTCCCGGCGTCGGACATGCCGAACCGCATGCAGCTCGACGCCTGCGCGGCGCGGATCATTGCGGCCAGCCATGACTCGGTGGGCGCGATGCGCGCGCACGAAGCGGTCGACGTCGCCGCCGATTAGCGCGCCAACGATTTCGCCTCGAGCAGCGACACGCCTGGCGGGAACAATGCCCGGCCATGGATGGTAGCTGTTACTACCAGCCCGGTCGGGCGTCGCATTGATAGGTGCACGTCGTCAACCGGCTCCTGCAGCATGGTACTGGCGCTGGCGGCATGCAGGCTGCACTCTAGGGGCGCGACGGCAATGATGCCGTCCAAGTTCGGAGGCGGATGATCGGCAGCTCCAGCGATCCTCGACACCGAGATTCGGCAGTTGGCGGGCGGCGCGTTGCGCTGCCCTGCGCGCTGCCTTCGCCAGCCGCGACGATCCGCAGCACGTCCATCGCCCCGCCCGGGATCATCTCCCGGCGCGGGGTTTCGTCTTTCACCCCGAGGTGAGATGTCGAGACGTCGTTCGAGCCGTCAACGGATGATGCGGGACCACGCCACCCTTCCGCGTTCAGGTTCCTTCGCCCGCCGCCGCCGTGAGGCATCGGCCGCCGCGACGAAGCGCGCCTACAAGCACGCCGCGATGCGCGACTGCGGACACCGCTGCGTCTATTGCGCGTCCTACCTCGGCTACGACAACGCCACGCTCGACCATGTGCAGCCGCTGTCGCATGGCGGGGCGCACGCGCCGGGCAACGTCGTCGCGGCCTGCGCGCGCTGCAACCTGATGAAGGGTGACATGCTTCCGCACGAATTCTTCATCCGGAACCCATCCGCCGGCGCGAACTTCATCCGCTATGCTCGCGCGGTGCACCGCGCGCTCAAACGAGCCGCGCGGCGCGCGGTGAGCCTGGCGATGGCGGGAAATCTGTCCCCAGCAGTGCAGCCGCTGGCGGCGTGACGTTAGGCGGTTCGACCGCGTGAGGGTGGCCGCTGGCGATAAGCTGTAAGCGATAAGCAGTCAGCGGACGGCGTCACACCGTTGTGGTGGACGCCGTCCGCTGACTGCTTGCCGCTTATCGCTTACAGCCGTCGAGACGCGGTCAGCGCGCGGCGACGGCGGAAGTGACCGCGTCCCGCCGCGCGAACTCCCAGGTCAGCATCGCGCGCTTCCGCGCTGGTCCGCCGCCGTAGTTGCCGAACGCGCCAGTCTTCCGGATCACGCGATGGCAGGGGATGAGGTAGCTCACCGGGTTCCGGCCGACCGCGGTCCCGACGGCGCGGACCGCGCTCGGGGCGCCGGCCGCGGCGGCGAGCTGCTCATAGCTGACGACCTCGCCTAACGGTATGCGGAGGAGCGCCTCCCAGACCTTGAGCTGGAGGTTCGTCCCCTTCACCAGGACTGCCAGCGGTGCGGTCGTTCGTCCGGTCTCGCCGAATACCTGCTCGGCGATCGGTTGCGTCGCTTTCGCGTTCTCGACGAGACGCGCACCCTCCCACGATTCGGCCAGGCGGCGGTGCGCGCCGGGGAGGCCATCGTCGGTGGCGAAGTACATCCCGCAGATCCCCCGCGGCGTGGTGCCGATGAGGCATTCGCCGAAGGGCGTGTCGTGCACTCCCCACTGGATCGTGAGCCCGTCGCCGGCACGCTTGTACTCGCCGGGCGTGACCGCGTCGATCGTCACGAAGAGATCGTGCAGTCGGCCGGCGCTCGACAGCCCCGCCTCGTACGTCGCGTCGAGCAGCGAGCGCGATTCGGCGAGCAACGCTCGCGCGTGGGCGACGGTCTGGAACTGGAGGAACCGTTTCGGGCTGATCCCCGCCCAGCGCGTGAACAGTCGCTGGAAGTGTGACTCACTGAGCCCGACGTGGGCCGCGACGTCGGCGAGCGACGGCTGCTCGCGGGCACGCTCGTCGAGGTACTGGATCGCCTGCTCGATCTTCTCGTAGTCGGTGCGCATGGGCTGATACTACAACCCATCGGCCCGGGCGCCCACCCGAATCGTGCTCACTTTCAAACTTCAGTGCGTGCTGTCGGGCGCCGCGTCGCCGCTGGCGTCGTCGCTCGATCGCGGTCTGGTCAGCTTTTCAATCTCCTGGCCGCGCCGCTGCAGCTTCTGGAACTCGGCAGCGTGCGTCTTGAGGAAGGCCGCGTTGGCGCGCGCGTTAGGCGGGATCTGGCTCTTGTCGACGCCCGGCATGTCGAGCACCGCCGACGCCATCGCCGCCTGGAACGTCGCCATCGTCGCGATCATGTAGCTGCGCGGCGTGAACCCCGCCTTGATCACCGCGGCCTTCATCTCAGGGACGAGATCGAGCTTCTTCGCCATGTCGTCGATCGACTTGACGTTGTCGCCGGGGTCTTCCTGCTGCTCGGCGTATTTCTTCGACAGCTCAGGGTGCGCCTTCACCGCCGCGTACATGTTGTCCTGCACCTGCGCCAGCCGGTTCAGCAGCGGCACGGTGAGCTGGACGCTCTGGATCGCCTTCACGTCGGCGTCCTGTGCATCCTGCGCCGCGAGGGTCGCGAGCGGCGCGACCGCGGCGGCAGAGGCCAGAATGATCGTCGTCAGTCGGAGCATCGAAGGAATACGCATCAGCCGTTTTTCATGGGGTCACTTCAAGGGGTCAGAGCACTTGAAACGCGCCGAGCGTCACTTCAAGGGGTCAGAGCAGTTGAAAGACGATGATGGCTGCGGCAAATCAATAATCCACTGGGCGGAGATAGCTCTCGCCGATCGCGCTATGGCTCAGCATCGCGACGGTCGGGAGCTTCCGCTTCCAGTGCGTCCCGTCCACCCGTCTGCGGACGACCTCGACTTCGGCGGCGTCAAAACCGCGGGCAACCACCTCGGCGGGGGTGTAGCCCGACAGGATGTGATTGAGGATCCGATCGGCCTTCTCGTAACTGATGCCGAAGTCGCCCTCGTCGGTCTGTCCGGCGACGAGATCGGCCGACGGCGCCTTGTCGACGATCGGTGCCGGCACGCCGAGGTGCCGAGCCAGTGCCCAGACCTGGGTCTTGAACAGGTCGCCTAACGGGTTGACCGGCGGCGAGTCGTCGGCGTGCCAGGTGAAATAGCCGAACAGCCGCTCGGTCTTGTTGCCCGTGCCTAACGGCAGCGCCGACAGCTTGGCCGAGAGATCGAAGAGCGCGATCATCCGCACCCGCGCCATCACGTTGCCGCGGCGGGTGGCGTCGGCGTCCGGCTCGACCGACAGGTAGCCATCGACGGCGGCGCTGATGTCGAGCGTGCGCGCCTGGATGCCTAACGCGTCGATGACGAGCTGGGCATGCTCGAGGCTCGCCGGGCTCGACGTGCGGTATGGCATCCTCACGCCGACCACGTTCTCGGGGCCGAGTGCCCTGGCGGCGAGGAAGGCGGTGACGGCCGAGTCGACTCCGCCGGACACACCGACGATGGCCTTCGGAAAGCCGCGCGCGGCCGTCTCCTGACGGACGAAGCGGACGAGCCACTCGGTCACGAGCACCGGGTCGATGTCGAGGGGCGGCGGACCGCCGGAGTCCGTGGCGCGGACAATCGCGATCGACGGTGAATGCGTGCGATCGCTGTCGGCGGCGTGCGGTTGGTGATGGGCCGCGGGAGTGGCGGAGCGATCATTGGTTTTGGGGGGGGCCCCCCGCGCCGCCCCCCCCACGTCGTCCTCCGAATCCCCCTCGTCGTACCGCACCCAGACCTCCTCGCGCGCGATCACCCGCTCGAGATTCGACACGATGTGCGGCATCATCGTCTCGAGGTCGGCGATCAACGGCATGTCAGCCCGCGCCCGCGTCAGGTCAGCCAGGTCGATCGTCGCCGTAGCGATCGCCTCGTCCCACAACGGCGCGCGCACTCGCACGTCTCCCTTCGGGCCGACCAGCACCGATCCGCCGACGAACAGCTTCCCTCCTTCGCTCCCCGTCAGATGCGAAAGCGAGACGAAGATCCCGTGCTCGTCCGCGATCTCGCGCACGAGCCGCTCCCACCGCGCCAGGCTCGCCGGGCCGGGAACCTCGTTGCTGCTGTGTGCTCCGCGCGCTGGTGCCGCCGCGCTCACCAGCACGATCTCAGCCCCGTCGAGCGCGGCCATCGTCCCACTCAGCGAATGCCACGCGTCCTCGCAGACGAGCATCGCTACCCGCCCGATCGGCGTATCGAACGCGCGGACCGAGTTCCCTCGCTCGACGAACCGCTCCTCGTCGAACAGCCCGTATGTCGGAAGGAATACCTTGCGGTGAATGTGGTGGATGACCGGCTCACCGCGGCCGAGCGTGACGTACATCGCGCTGTTGTAGAGCTTGTGCTCCCACACCTCGTAGAAGCCGATCGCGACGTCGAACACCGCACCGCCCGCGCGCTCGGCGTGCACGCGGGCGAGGTCGCGCGCCAGCGTCCCCGCGGTGACGGCATGCTCGCGAACACCACCCTCGAGGAAGTAGCCTGTCAGCGCCGTCTCGGGCAGGTGGATGAGCTGAGGCCGCGGCGACTCGGCGGCAGCGTGGGCGAACAACGTCCCGAGTCGCTCGAGGTTGTCCCGATACTCACCCTTGCGGGGCTTGACCTGCGCGACGGCGATGTGGACGGGGCGGGGCATGGGCGCGTGGAGGGCGAGTCGGGTCCGACGGCTCCTTCAATCTAGGACCGCGCCGTCCCCTCCGGGTAGCCACGCCTCCGACTCGCGAGTCGAGGAGCCGGGGCTGCTCCTGCCGTACCACCCTCTCGCGGCTCGAGCAGCCATTCCATCGCGTCGCGAATCGAGTAGCGCGCGAGCGTCAGGTTGCGCAGCGAGTGCGCGGCGAATGGCACGAGGAAGCGGCGCGCCGAAGAGCCGCCCGCCGCGAGCAGCGAAACATCCGCACCGCGGAACTTGTCGCTCGAGCCGCGAACGATCGCGACGCGCTGCCCCTCCCGCGTCGCGGCCATCACTTCGTCGGATACCGAGAAGCTGTCGCTTCCCTTCGGCTCGGACGTCATCAGCAGGTCGGACGCGGTGATCCGAAGATGGCTCCTGCTCCCCGGCGACAGCGCCAGTGTGCCGGCGACGCCGTGTATACCCGCGTTTGCCGCCGACCACACCGCCAGCTCAGCGCCGAGCGAGTGTCCACCGATGACGAGCGGCACCGAGTCGAGTGCGAGCTCGCGCCGCACTCGCGCCGCCATATCGCGTACCAGCGCGGCGCATGCTTCATCGCGTGATGGGTGACCCTCCGGTAGCGACGCGAGCAACGGACGGATGTCGACGCCGGCAACGGCGTATCCGTCTGCCGCGAGCTCGGCCGCCAGCTCATGGTGGGGCCGCCAGAAGCCGACGTCGTTGCCGAAGAAGAGTACGAGCGCTCGGGGGCTGGTCGTCGGCGTGTAGATCACGACGCCTCGCGCACGAAGCATGGGGTCGAGAACCCGGTGATTCGGATGCGGACTCGTCGTCGCCCATCGCATCCACGCGAAGGCGGCGAGCAGCATCGTGGCCAGAACCGCGCCCGTCGCGATCCACCGTTTCGCGATCATCGACGCTCCCTGCGGGGGTCGCTCATCTCGCGTCGTCGCCAGCGATTCTGCGCCATGAAGTGTGCATCGTCGGTGATGAATCTGCGGGCGGACGGATAATCAGCGGCTAAATGGGTGGTGACCGATGCGCTCGCCCGGCTCGCCCGACCCGCGGAACAGCGGCGACGTGACGCGCGGCACGCGCTTACGCAGCGCGCGCATGGCTCGTCTCTCCTGCGCTACCTTTCGGTCCGCGTCCGGGTATCACCCTCGACACCTGGACCGGCCGTGCCCATCGCCCCGCCCGAATCGTGCATCGTTCCACAACGCTCATCCGCGCCGCTCGCCGCGCCATCTTCGCCGGCGTCATCGCGACCGCGCCCGGCGTTCTCGGCGCCCAGCAGCAGGCCCCGTCGACCGGCGAGGCGTGGACGCTGATCCAGCCGCCGCAGTCCTCGCTCGTCTACGCACGCGATGGGTCGCTCATCGGCGAGATCGGCCGCGAATGGCGGACGAGCATCTCGATCCGGACGCTGCCGAAGTACGTGGGCCAGGCCTTCGTCGCGACCGAGGATCATCGCTTCTACCAGCACAACGGCGTCGACGTGGTCGGCGTGCTCGGCGCGCTCAAGGACGCAGCGTTAGGCGACGCCCGCGGCGCCAGCACGATCACGCAGCAGCTGGTCGGCAACATGCACCCCGACATCATCGACCGGCGCGACAAGTCGGTCGGGCGCAAGCTCCGCGAGCAGGAAGCGGCGCGGGAGATGGAGCGCCATTACACGAAGGAGCAGATCCTCGAGGCGTATCTCAACCAGATCAACTTCGGCCATGGCTGGTACGGGATCGACGCCGCATCGCGCCACTATTTCGGCAAGCCGGCGGCCAAGCTCACCCTGTCCGAGGCAGCCTCGCTGGCGGCGCTGCCGAAGACGCCGGTGGGCTACGATCCGGCGGCGCACCCCGACAGGAATCGCGAGCGGCGCAACACCGTGCTCGCGCTGATGGCCGACCAGGGATACATCACGAAGGGGCAGGCCGACGCCACCTCGCGCGAGCCGGTCGTCACCGTGCCTAACGGCGGCATGTCGGCGACCGCACCCTACTTCGTCGACGTCGTCCGCCAGCAGGCCGAGCGCGCCGGCGTCCCCGTCGCCAACGGCGGTTATCGCATCCACACGACGCTCGATCCGGTCCTCCAGAACGCGGCCACCGTGGCCCTCGTCGAGGGGACCGCCGCCGTCGAGCTGCGGCCGGGCTACAAGCATCCGACGTACACCAACCACCCCAAGGGCAGCCGCGACTACCTGCAGGGCGCCGTCATCGCCCTCGATCCGGTCGACGGTGAGGTGCGCGCGCTCGTCGGCGGTCGCAACTACCAGGAGTCGCCGTTCGACCGGGCGGTCATGGCCGTCAGGCAGCCGGGCTCGTCGTTCAAGCCTGTCGTCTACGCCCTCGCGATCACCGACAGCATCACCCCGAACACGATCGTCCAGGACACGGCGCTCAAGATCGTCCTGCCTAACGGCGAGACGTACCAGCCGGGGAACAGCGATGGCAAGTTCCTCGGGGCGCTGACACTGCGTGAGGCATTGGTCCAGTCGCGAAATCCGGTCGCCGTCCAGCTCGGGATGCGCTTGGGCATGGACTCGGTTGCCGCGCTCGCCCACGCGATGGGGATCAGCTCCGCGATCGCGCCGGTGCCGTCGAGCGCGATTGGCGCCTCGGCCGTGCGGCCGATCGAGATGGTCGCCGCCTACGCATCGCTCGCCAACCTCGGCTCGGCCGTCGAGCCGTCATTCGTCATTCGCGTCGAAGACCGCAACGGGAAGACGGTGTGGTCGCCGAAGCCCGCGGCGCCGTCGCTCGCCCTCGATCCGCGCGTCGCGTTCATCGTCCGCGACATGATGCGCGACGCGGTCGAGCGCGGGACCGGCACCGCCGTCAGGCGCTATCTCCCGGTCACGATTCCCGTCGCCGGAAAAACGGGAACGACCAACGACAATACCGACGTCTGGTTCGTCGGCATGACGCCCGAGATCGTCGCCGGCGTCTGGCTCGGCTTCGACCGGCCGAAGACGATCACTCCCGGCGCGTTCGGCGGTTCGCTCGCCGCACCGATCTTCGGCGCGATGCTCCAGCGGTGGTACGCCGGCCGAACGTCAGGCAGCTGGGAGCCGCCGGCCGGCCTGGTCTCCGGCGAGCTCGATCGGGTGACGGGAATGGTCGCCGATGCGAGCACTCCACCCGACCGCCGCTACATCGAGTACTTCCTCGAGGGCACCGAGCCGCCCGGGTTGCAGTTCGACCCGTGGCGGATGTTCGAGATGGGGCCGGTGGCGATCACGTTCTGATACCGTCGCCGCAGTCCCGACGCACTCGGCGATAAGCTGTAAGCGAGAAGCAGCAAGCGGACGGCGATCCGCATTGCGGTGACGCCGTCCGCTTCCTGCTTTCAGCTTATCGCTTACTGCCTCTTCACACGCTCGCCAGCTCCAGCTCCCGCTCCGGCTGCCGCGCCGACCGCTCCGCCGGGAGCAGCGCGATGTCGAACACCTCGTCGAGCGTGCGCACGAAGTGGAAGCTGAGCTGCTTGCGCACGTCCTCGGGGATGTCGTCGATGTGTGACTCGTTCTCCTTCGGGAGGATGATCGTGGTGATCCCCGCCCGATGTGCGCCTAACACTTTTTCCTTCACCCCACCGATCGGCAGGACACGGCCACGGAGCGTGGCCTCGCCGGTCATCGCGACATCCTTCCGCACCGCGCGCCCCGACATCGCACTGACCAGCGCCGTCGACATCGTGACACCGGCGCTCGGTCCGTCCTTCGGGATCGCGCCCGCTGGGACGTGGATGTGAACCTCGATCGAGCCGAGACGATCCTCGGGAATGTCGAGCTCCCGCGCGTGCGTCGCCGCATACGTCAGCGCCGCGCGCGCACTCTCCTTCATCACGTCGCCCAGCTGTCCGGTGAGGATGAGTGAGACGTTCCCCCATCCGGTCACCTGCGTCGCCTTGTCCGCTGGCGGTGCCGCCGAATGCAGGCGACGGATCGCCGCTTCGACGAACATGATGTCGCCCCCCGCGGGCGTGTAGTACATGCCAGTCGCGACGCCGATCTCGTTCTCCTCTGCCATGTGCTCGGGGTGCACGCGCGGCCGCCCGAGCAGGATGCCGACTTCTTCCGCGGTCAGCGTCTCGTCGGTGATCTCGCTCGTGTCGCCGCTCGCGATCTTGCGCGCGACCTTGCGCGCCACCGCGCCGACCTGACGCTCGAGCTGACGGACGCCGCTCTCACGCGTGTAACGCGAGACGATCTCCATCACCGCCTCGTCGGTCAGCTTGATGCCGCGCGATCCCAGCCCTGCCTCCTCCATCTGCCGCGGGATGAGATACTTCTTCGCGATCTCGGCCTTCTCGCGCTCGGTGTACCCCGCGAACTCGACGACTTCCATGCGGTCGAGCAGCGGGCCGGGAATGTTCTGGATGAAGTTCGCCGTCGCGATGAACAGCACCTCGCTCAGGTCGAACGGGATGTTGAGGTAGTGGTCGGTGAACGTGTCGTTCTGCGCCGGGTCGAGCACCTCGAGCAGCGCGCTCGACGGATCGCCCTGGTGCGACGCACCGAGCTTGTCGACCTCGTCGAGGAGGAAGATCGGGTTCTTCGTCCCGGCCTGCTTCATCCCCTGGATGATGCGCCCCGGCATCGCGCCGACGTAGGTGCGCCGGTGACCGCGGATGTCGGCCTCGTCACGCACGCCGCCTAACGCGACGCGGACGTACTCGCGCCCGAGCGAGCGCGCGATCGACTTCGCGATCGACGTCTTGCCGACGCCGGGCGGCCCTACGAACAATAGAATCGGCCCCTTCGCCATCGCCCGCGCCTTCACCTCCTGTGAATCCGTGATCGCGCGGTCCTCGTTCACGGTCGGCGCAAGCGACGGAGTCGCGTCATCCTTGAGCGGAATGAGCTTCGCCGCCGGGATCTCGCCAGTCTTCTCCACTTCCTCGGCGAGCTCCTTCGCGCGGAGCTGCCGCACGGCGAGGAACTCGAGCACCCGGTCCTTCACATCGGGAAGCCCGTAGTGGTCATCGTCGAGGATCTGCTGCGCGCGACTCAGGTCGAGGTTGTCGTCCGAGCGCGTCGCCCATGGAAGCTCGGCGATCCATTCGAGATACGTGCGGATCACTTGCGCTTCCATGCTCTCGCGTCCCGACCGCTCGAGACGCCCGAGCTCGCGCTCGACTTCGGCGCGCGCGTCCTTCGTGAGCGGGAGCTTCGCCAGCTTGTCGCGCAGGTCGGTCACCTCGCGCGACTGGTCATCGTCGCCAAGCTCCTTCTGGATCGCCTTGAGCTGCTCGCGGAGATACATCTCGCGCTGGCGCTCGCCCAGCTCCTCCTGGACCTGCGTCTTGATCTCCTCCTGCGCCTCGAGCATCCCGATCTGCCGCTGCACGTGGACGAGCACGCGGCGCATCCGCTCCTCGACGCTCAACGTTTCGAGCAGCCCCTGGCGCTCGGGGACGGTGAGGTCGATGTAGCCGGCGACGAGGTCGGTGAACTTGCCAGCCTCGGTCACCGAGTCGAGCACCTGGTGCACGACCTCTTCGGGAAGTCCGCGACGCTCCCCGAGCTCGGCGGCGCGCTCGCGCGTTTCCTTGTGCAGCGCCGTGAACGCTGCGTCGTTCTCGTCGAGTGGCCCGAGCTCGTCGACGGCCATCACGACCGCGTTCATGAACCCGTCGCCGTGACCATACTGCAGCGCCGTCGCCCGCTGCTCGCCCTGCAGCAGCAGCTGGACGCCGCCGAGTCCGCGCTGGACCTGCCCGATGCGCGCGATGACTCCCATCGAGTAGAGGATGTCCGGCGTCGGCTCATCGGTGTTGTCGCGCTGCGCGACCGCGAAGACGAGCCGGTCGCCCTTGAGCGCGCTCTCGATCGCGCGCAACGTCCCCGGCCGTCCGGCAGCGATCGGCGCCGTCAGCCCGGGAAAGATCACCGTTCCGCGCAGTGGGAGAACGGGCAGTGTCTGTCGCTCAGCCATGATTGTTTCCTGGTGTGTGCCTTCGTCCTGATCCGTACCCGCGAGAGAGGTCCGCACATCGCAGACCATATCACGGCGAATCGCGTGAGCGCGTCTGGCGCTCCTGCATATGAGGGCATTCGCCGCGCACATCGTTCCGGTGGTTGCACGAGAGTTGGACACGCGCCAGCGCGGCAGTGCTGCTTGCTCCTTTCGGCCGGGGTGGCGCAGCGACGCACGATCCCCTGCCGCATCGGCCGGGCGGGTGCGCCCCGGTCCGCGACCACTTTCCGCCTCACGTTCGCCTTTTCAGGCAGGCGGGGCGGTGCTAGTATGGGGGGAACGCTTCCCCCTCCGTGGAACCCACCTAGTGAGCGAATCCGCCGCGTCGACTCAGGACGCTGAACTGCGCGCGCACGTGTCGCGGGTGCTTGGTACGCACTACGACATCGAGCAGGAGCTGGGGCGGGGGGGAATGGGGATCGTGTACTGCGCGAAGGATCGCCGTCTCAAGCGCACGGTCGCGATCAAGATCCTTCCGCCCGAGCTCGCGTTTCGCTCGGACATCCGCTCCCGATTTCTTCGCGAAGCGGAGACCGCTGCGCAGCTGAGCCATCCGAACATCGTCCCGATCTACAGCGTGGACGAGATGGAGAACCTCGTGTTCTTCGTGATGGCCTACGTCGCCGGAAACAACATCGCGAAGGAGCTGCACGAGCGCGGCCGGCTCGGCGTCGTCGAGACGCGGCACATCATCCGCGAAGTCGCCGATGCCCTGTCGTACGCGCACGGCCGCGGCGTGGTGCATCGCGACATCAAGCCGGACAACATCCTGCTCGACCGCGATACGGGCCGGGCGATGGTGACCGACTTCGGGATCGCGCGCGCGGTCAGCGAGAACACCGACGCATCGCGCCTGACGGCCACGGGGATGGCGATCGGCACTCCGACGTACATGTCGCCGGAGCAGGCTGCCGGTGAGCGCGAGATCGATGGACGCAGCGACCTGTACGCACTCGGTGTCGTTGCGTACCAGATGCTGAGCGGTGCGCCACCGTTCGCCGCGTCGAGCACTCCGGCGATGCTGGTCAAGCATCTCACCGAGCGGCCGGCCGCTCTCCGCTCGAAGCGGAGCGACGTGCCCGAGGAGCTTGAGCGAATCGTCATGGTGCTGCTCGAGAAGGATCCGTCGAACCGCCTGCCGAGTGCGGGCGCGCTCGTCGCCGCGCTCGACGGAGCGCCGGTGGCCGCGCCGCCGCGCACCGAAGCGGTCCCCGGCGGGATGGTCGGGATGGCGCAGCTTCCACCGGCGCCGCCGCTGCCGATGCCGCTTGGCGCACCCGTCAGTGAGCCGAGTCAGGAGACGCTCGCGCGGTGGTACGCGCCCGACATCGTTCGCTTCCGCAAGCGCGTGCGGAAGTGGGCGTACACGTCGGCGATGTTCTTCGTGATGTCGATCTTCATCCACAGGTTCCCGTGGCTCACCATCTCGGGGTTCTGGGGGATGGGGCTCGCCTGGCAGTTCACGGGACTGATGGGGAAGGGGCACAGCTGGCGCGACGTCCTGCGGCAGCCTAACGATCG
Source organism: Gemmatimonadaceae bacterium (assembly GCA_045804265.1). Lineage (GTDB taxonomy): Bacteria > Gemmatimonadota > Gemmatimonadetes > Gemmatimonadales > Gemmatimonadaceae > JABFXC01. Next base: position 41,734 of record JBJMNK010000097.1, read on the forward strand.
CGAGTTCGTCGACCTGCTCGGCGACTGGGTCGAGTCGGCGCAGTCGATATTCGATGGACAGAAGCGGATGGCGCGGCGGCTGGCGCACAATGACGCCCGCGCCGCGCGCCGCCTCGCGCGGGACGACGCGCGCGCCACGCGGCGGATGCTGCCCACCGGCGGGTCGCAGCCTTCGCCAGCGCCGGGAAGCCCGTGGAGCCCCCTGCCTAACGGTATCGCGAACCAGACGCCGCCGCTCCCCGGCTCGCGCGAGGCGGTGTTCGCCCAGGCGCAGATCGATCGTGACGAGATCAAGCGCCTGATCGACTCCATGTCGGGCGCGGATCGCCAGCTGGTCGCCAACGTCGTCCCGTCGGCCGACGCGCTGCTCGAGCGCGTCCGCACGCTGGCCATGTCGCTCGCAGATGTCGAGCGCAACATGCCCAAGGGGCAGCTCGACGCCGTGGACAGTGAGATCGCGCGCCTCGAGAGCGAGGCGAATCCCCTCGACCGCGTCCGCAGCGAGGAACGCGTCAGGCGCCTCGCCGCGCTGCGCCGGCAGCGCCGCGCGCTGAGCGACCTCACCGGCCGCCGCGACCAGATGGCGGCGCGGCTCGAGAGCTGCGCACTCGCGCTGCAGAGCATGCGCTTCGACGTGCTGCGCCTGCGCGCCGGCGCGCAGTCGCACGCGCAGGTCACCTCGCTCGCGCTCGAGGCGCTCAACCTCGCCCGCGAGGTCGACTACGCGGTCGCGGCGAACGAGGACGTCGCGCGCCTGACGAATACGACCGCCCGTCCCGCTGCCGGGGCGTGACGGTGGCAGCCGCGGGGGCACGCGACCTCGCGGCGCTCGTCGGCGCCGAGATCCTCGCCGGACGCTGGGGTGACGCGGTGCGGAAGGCGCAGGATGATCGCGACGCGATCGCCGTCGCCCGCGGGCAGCGCGACCCGCGCACCACGCTCGACACCCCCGACCTCCTGCCGACCGCCGAGGAGCTGCTCGAGCGCGTGATCGCGCTCGCACCCACGCTCCACGGTCTCGACGCCGCCCTCGCGCCCGGCGCCATGCAGCTGCTCGATGAGCGTATCGCGCGCGCTGCGCGTGAGACCGAGAGCGAGGCCGGTGCGCGCAGCCTCGCGATGCTCGAACACCAGCGGGCAACGCTGCGCGAGCTCGAGTCGCGCCGCGACCAGCTCGCGCGCAAGATGGAAAAGGCCCTGCTCGCCCTCGCGCGGCTCCGCTACCAGGCGAAGCGGCTGCGCGGCCGTTGAACCCGCACCGTTGAACATGTCCACGATGTCACGCTCCTCCGCGCGCGCCGTTGCTCCCGCGCTGCTCACACTCGGCCTGCTCGCCGCCCCGGTCGCGCCACTCGCAGCCCAGCGCAAGGCCGCCCGGATCCCGACTCCGGTGTCGGTCATCGGCTTCGTGCCCGGCACCGACCGGAAGCTCCCGGCCTGGCGTGACGTGGTCGCGTACTTCCACGCGCTCGACGCCGCCAGCCCTCGCGTGACGGTCAGGACGTTAGGCCTGACGACGATGGGGCGCCCGTTCATCGCCGCCTTCATCGGCGACTCGGCGGTCATCGCCGACCTGCCGCGCTATCGCGAGATCCAGCGGAAGCTCGCCGACGCGCGGCTCCGCGCGCCGGGCGACGTCCAGCGGCTGGTCGCGGCCGGCAAGGTCGTCGTGCTGGTCACCTCGAGCATCCACTCGACCGAGGTCGGCGGGATCCTCACGCCGATGCTCCTCGCCGAGCGGCTGGCGTCGGGAGAGGATGCCGAGTCGCGGGCGATCCGCGGCGCGGCACTGGTGATCCTCGTGCCGTCGCTCAACCCGGACGGCGTCGACATCGTCGGCGACTGGTATCACGCGACGCTGGGGACGCCGGCGGAGGGAACGTCGCCGCCCTGGCTCTACCACAAGTACACGGGGCACGACAACAATCGCGACTGGTACTTCTTCTCGCAGGTCGAGACGCAGCTGACGGTCGATTCGCTGCACAACGTCTGGCATCCGGAGGTCGTCAACGACATCCACCAGCAGGGCTCGTACGCGGCGCGGATCTTCATTCCGCCGTACATGGACCCGGTCGAGCCGAACATCGACCCGATCATCACCGCCGGCGTCAACGCGTTAGGCACGGCGATGGCCTGGCGCATGACCGGCGATGGCTTCACCGGCGTCTCGATCAATTCGACCTACGACGCCTGGACGCCGGCCCGCGCCTACCAGCACTACCATGGCGGCGTCCGCATCCTCACCGAGACGGCCAGTGCGCGCTTGGCAACGGCGATGGACATCCCGTTCGATTCGCTTCGCCCCGGCCGCGGCTACGACTCGAAGACCGCGAGCTGGAGCTTCGTCGCCCCGTGGCGCGGCGGTCGCTGGGGGATCGGCGACATCGTCCGCTACCAGACCGCCGCGACGTGGGCGATGCTCGCCTCGGTCGCCAGCGACCGGGCGGGGTGGCTGGCCACGTTCGCGACGTTAGGCGACCGCGCCGTCGCCGGCCGGGCGACAGCGGGGCGGGCGGACTGGCCGTTCGCGTACGTGATCCCGACGGCGCAGCGCGACACCGCGGCACTGGCGGTCCTGCTGCGGGTGATGCAGCGTGGCCAGGTCGAGATTCATCGTGCGACCGCGCCGGTGCGCGCCGGCTCGGTGACGTATCCCGCCGGGAGCTACGTGATCCCGATGGCGCAGCCGTATGGGTCGTTTGCCAAGGCGCTGCTCGAGCCGCAGGACTATCCCGATCTGCGCGAGTATCCGGGCGGCCCGCCCAAGGCGCCGTACGACGTCACCGCTCAAACGTTGCCATTATTGCTCGGCGTCGAGGCGACACCGGTGCATGAGCGCGCGCCGGCGATCGACGCGGCAATCGTCGCGCCGGTGCCGGCGCCGCGTCTCGTCGCCCCCGGGCTGAGCGACCAGGTGACTCGGCGGATCGCGATCTACCGCAACTGGTCCCCGACGATGGACGAGGGGTGGACGCGATGGATCTTCGATCAGTACCGGATTCCGTTCACCACGATCACTGATCGGGACGTCCGTGCTGGCGGTCTTCGCGCGCGCTTCGACGCGATCGTGCTGCCGGACCAACCCGCGAACGAGTTGACTCGCGGACTTCGCGGCAGCTATCCCGATTCGCTGAAGGGCGGGCTCGGCGACGCCGGCGCGAGCGCGCTGGCCGCGTTCGTCGACGAGGGCGGCACTCTGGTCGCGCTCAATGAAGCGAGCGACTACGCCATCACGGCGCTCGCGCTCCCCGTGCGCGACGTCCTCACGGGCCTTCCCGAGCGCGAGTTCTATGCGCCGGGCTCGATCCTCTCGGCGACGCTGCGTCAGGGCAGCGCACTGGCGGTCGGCGCACGGAGCCCGGCGGCAATCTGGTTCGAGGAGGGACCGGCGTTCGCCATCACCGACAGCTCGCGCGCGACCGCGATCGCGACGTACGGCAGCGAGAACCCGCTGCTCTCCGGGTGGCTGCTCGGCGCCGCGAAGCTGCCGGGCACCTCCGCACTGGTCGACGCGCGCCGCGGCAGCGGCCACGTCGTCCTGTTCGGCTTCCGCCCGCAGTACCGCGGCCAGAGCATGGCGACGCTGCCCTTCTTCTGGAACGCTCTGCTCGGCCGCTTCGATCGTTAGGCGCATTCGGGGGGGTCAGAGTCGTTGAAAAACGAAAAATCACTTTCAAGGGGTCAGAGCCGTTGAAACGCGATGACGTCGGCACTGAATCGGTGATGCCCGTCGAGCAGGACTGTGCCTGAATCGCGGCCTGACTACGGCGTCGCGCGTTAGACTGCATCGATGCACGAGACTTCCATGATTCGACGCGCGGCGCTTGGCGCGCGCGTGATGGCCGCGATCGCGGCCATCACTGCCTGTGGCTCCCGCGCCACCACCGACGGTGCGCATGACAGCGCACGAGCGGATACCGCGCGCCGCGGCGGCGCCGTGAGCAGTGCCCCCGTCGCCGACTCGGCGCCGGCGAAGATTCCGCTCGTGCCGCGACCGGCCGTGCTCCGCGGGCTCTACGTCAATCGATGGGCGGCGCTCGGCGACCGGATGTGGCAGCTCATCAGCGTCGCGAAGAGCACCGAGGTCAACGCGCTCGTGATCGACGTGAAGGACGATCGCGGGCTCGTGCTGTACCGTTCCCGCGTCGCGCTCGCACGCCAGATCGGCGCCGACACGGTGATGCCGATGCGCGCCGAACGGGTGCGCGCCGTCCTCGACACCATGCGCGCGAACGGCATCTACCCGATCGCGCGCATCGTCGTCGTCAAGGATCCGCTGCTCGCCTCGTCGAAGCTCGAATGGTCGATCAAGCGTCGCGACGATCCGTCCGCGTCGTGGCTCGACAAGAACGGCAAGCCCTGGCTCGACGCAGGCCAGCCAGGCGTCTGGAGCTACGCCGCCGACCTCGCCGACGAAGCCGTCGCGTTAGGCTTCAGCGAGGTCCAGTTCGACTACGTCCGCTTTCCCGACGAGAAGCGCCTCGTCAGCGAGGCCATCTTTCCGCTGGCGAATGGGCGCGTGCGCGCGCAGGTGATCCGCGACCAGCTCGGCGCGTTGCGACGGCGGGTCGCGACGGCCGGCGTGCCGATGACGATCGACGTCTTCGGGCTGACGATGTCCGACACGACCGACATGGGGATCGGCCAGCGCTGGGAGATGTTCGTCGACCAGGCCGACGTCGTCCTGCCGATGACATACCCCTCGCACTACGCACCTGGGAGCTACGGGATCGCCAGGCCTAACGCGCACCCGTACGAGATCATCAGCCACGCCCTTCGTGACGCCCGGCGGCGCTCCGCCGGGATCAGCGGTGCCGCGCGCATCGTTCCGTGGTATCAGGACTTCACCCTCGGCCCCCCGCGGTACGGCGCCGAGCAGGTGCGGGCGCAGATCCGCGCCGGACACGACGCGGGGATCGACGAGTGGCTTCTGTGGAACCCGGGCTCACGCTACACCGTCGCGGCGCTCGCGCCGGATACGGTACGGGGCCAGAGTCGTTAGCGAACGGTTGCCTGCCTAACCGTTTTTCAACTGCTCTGACCCCTTGAAATGACGCAAGCGTCACTTCAACTGCTCTGACCCCTTCAAGTGACGGCGCGAAAAGGCGCGGTTACTTCTTCCGGTTCGCCTCCGACGTGATCCAGCCCGACACTGCCTGGACCTCGCGGAAGAGCCGCGCGTTCTGCTCGGTGATCGGGATCGCCGACTGTTCGAGCCGCGTTCCGTTCTTGACCGCCGCAACCGTCCCCGCACCGGGCGGCAGCAGGTAGCCGCTCACCCTGACGTGCGTACCGCGGAAGAAGCGGACGTCGCTTCCCTGCACGACGACGAACCACCGCTGCGGATTCGGCTTCGCCGTCGAGACCTCGCGCAGGTAATCCGGCACGAGCTTGGGCGTCGTCACGAGAACATCGCTCCCCGCGCCGGTGACGGTGAAGCCGTGATGAACGAGCTGCGTGCGCGCGATCTCGAGCGCCTCTGCGCGCGTCTTCCCAACTGTCGACGTCACCGAATCGCCGTTCGCGGTCCCTCGCCCAAGCCTGCCGCAACCGGCGACGGCCGCCAGAACGGCGAAAGCCGTGATCTTGATCATCATTTTCATTCGTCCTCTCCCGATTACGTCCGGCGACAGCGCCGTTGTCGCGCTTGCTCTGCACGCGTTGGGCCACGTCGTCAATGCGCGCGCAATGCGGTCAGAGTGACTCAGCGAATCACCACGACGGCGACTTCACCGTTGAATTCGTCGGCGACCGGTACGAGCCCGGGGGGCGCCGTCCACGCTCCTCCGTCGACGCGAACGCTGACGCGATAAGTCCCCGCCGCAATCGGAAGGATGAGCTCCCACGCGCCACCGGGCAGCGCCCGCATCGGCAGCGGCGTCCAGTCGGTGAAGTCTCCGCTCAGCTCCACCTTGAGCGCGCGTGGCGCGCGGATGCGGATAACTCGCGCGCCTCCCGCAATGGTGTCCACGCGGAACGCCGGAAGATCGGGCGGCTGGTACCAATCGACCTGCTGCCTCCGGCCGCGCTCCATGCGAACACCGACCGACGCATACGATCCGTTGGGCAGCTGGCGAATGAAATCGGTCGGATACGTTCCGGCGGCCACTCGGACAAGAGTGCTCGGCGTCACACGATAGCTCGCGATCGCCGAGCCCCACATCTCCGTCCAGCTTCGCACCTCGGTCCCGGTGAGGCCGACATCGTGAGTGCCTTGCCGCCCGCCGGCTTCGGCGGTCAGCTCCGCCCGCCCGAACGCGATCGTCGCCCCGCTCGCCAGCGTCAGCATCGGGTCGGTGCGGTCGACTGGTCGCGTACTGGTGAATAACTGCGTCGACTGGACATCCGAGACGACATCGTAGGTCAGCAGTTCATGCGTGCTGCGAAAGCGGTCGGCCCTCACGCTGGCGAAGACGAGCAGGTGCCGCAGCTCGCGCGTCGCTCCGGCCTCGACGCCCCACGGCATGTGCACATTCCCGCCGAAGTTCTCACCGGCCGACCCGCTGAAAAAGAAACCCCACCGTCCGAGCGCGAGGTCGGCGCGCGCTCGAGCGTCGACCTGCAGCAACCCCGACGCGATCGGCACGACGTTTTCGTGCTCGCCGCCGATCGTGCGGATCGTGTTCGCGGTCCGATAGACAAGGCCACTGACACCGATGCCGCCCTCGGCGACGAGTCCTCGATGCTCGCTGGTGCGCATCGTCCCCGCGAGCGCGTTCTGCACGAAGAAGTGCTGGCGGTCGGAGGCGGTCGCGCTCGCGTCGCCGGCGATGCTGAACCGGCGCCAGTCGCGGCGGATCGACGGCGCGATGCTGACCGCGAACTCGCGAGCGACGCTCAGCGCCCGACCCGTCTGCACGTGCGCGACGTCGACGTCCACCCACCCGCCGGCCTGGCCACGGGCGGCGCGCGCGCTGCCTAACGCGACCAGCGCGGCGGCGGCACCAAGCCACCGCGTCATGTCACGGCTTGGTGCCAGCCGGATGCATGGCGCCGCTGCCCGCCGGCGAGGCGCTGCTCGCCGCACCCCCCGCAAGCGGCCCGCGAGTCGGACGCAGCCTCGTCGACGCGCCGCTCACCGCGCCGCGGGCGCGGATCGCCGCCGCCGCCGCCGGGTGCGCACCGTCACGGACGTCGCGCTGCACGTCGCGCTGGATCGCCAGCAGCGTCTCGTCGCCGAGCCCTTCGTGCGCGACGAGGAGGATCAGCGCGCTCGCGGTATCGTGCGGCACGCCGCGCGTCACGAGGTCGCCGAGGACGACCAGCGGGATCGCCAGTGACCGCCCCGGCCGCTCGCGGCGCAGCTGCGTCAGCACGACCGGACCGACGCCCGCCTGCAGCGCCGCTGCCGCTGCCACCAGCTCGGCCTCGGTCGAGGCGGTGCCTAACGCGCGACGGCTGCTGTCGAGCCGCGCTGCCAGGCTGCTCACCGCCTCGAGGATGCGCGCGTCGGGAGCGCGCTTCCGTGCCCCCTCGAGCGCCTTGTCCACCAGCGGCTCGACCGGCAGCGATGCCGAACGCGCGCGCTCGATCACGGCGGTCACGCGCGTACGCGTGCTCGAGTCGGCGATCGCGGAAAGCCGCGCGTCCTGCGCCACGAGCCGCTGGGCGCTTGCGGCCGTCGCGGTGGCCGCGGCGATCGCGAGCGCCAACGAGCGAAGTCGTGAAGTCGTCATCGATGCTCTCCGAGGTGATCGCCGACCACCAGCACCGAGTACCCGGGCCCGAACTCGTCGGCCGGGGCCTGCGGAGCGTTAGGGTCGCGCACCCACTGCCCGCCATCCACCACGAACGCATAGTCGTGGCGGCCGTATGGCACGTCGACCTGCCCGGACCAGACCCCGCCTGACGCCGACAGTGGCGCTGCAGCCGGGTCCCAGTCGTTGAAGTCGCCGACGACCGCGACGCGTCGCGCTTTGGGCGCCACGAGGACGAACTGCACCTTTCGCGTCAGGTCACGCTCTTCGCCGACGGCTGGCACACCCGCGCTCGCCGCCGGCGCGACGATGCTGCTCCGCGATTCCCCCGGCCCGCGGCGCGCGACGTTCGCGCGTTGCCCCGGAACGTCGGGGATCGGGCCGTCGACGCCGATGGCGCGAACCAGTGCGATCACGCCGGCGATCGACGCGGCCGCGAGCAGCACGAACGCAGGCGACCGCCATAGCGACCGCCGCCTGCCTAACGGCATCACCGCCTCGTCACGGTCGGCGGTGTCACCAAGCCCGCGCACGGGCGGCGTCGCTGCACGCACCGCGCGCATCACCTGCGCGCGCGCCTCGGCGGTGCTGGTGATGCCATCGCGGAGCGCGCTCGCGATGCGCGCGTCCAATGTGCTCCCCATCTCGTCGCCCGACGTAGTCACTTCTCGTTCCCCTCGAGCAGCGCGCGCAGTCGCTCGCGCGCCCGCTTCACCCGCATTTTCAGCGCAGATACTCCGGCACCGGTGATCTCGGCCATCGCCTCGTACTCCAGTTCCTCGACGTGCTTGAGGACGAACGCCTCGCGCTGCTCGGCCGGAAGCGCGGCCAGCGCCCGCTCGACCTCGGCCCGCCACATCCCGCCATCGGCGCGCTCGCGCCCAGCCGCGGCGGTGATCGCGAGCTCGTCGTCCACGAACGTCCTGCCATGCCGGGCGCGCCTGCTGATGGCCGTCCGGCAGCGGTTCACGAGGATTCGTGTCAGCCAGGGCCCGAACTGCTCGCGCTCCTCGTAGCGTCCGAGCGCACGGTACGCACGCACGAACGCGTCCTGCACCGTCTCTTCCGCGTCCTCGCTGTTGCCGAGCAGTCGGAGGGCAATGCGAAGACACCGCTCGTGATGCCGGTCCACAAGCACCGCGAACGACTCGACGTCACCCTCGAGCACGCGCTGCACGAGCGCGGCGTCGGTCGGCTTCACGCTGGTAGTGAACCCGGCCGGTGTCGCACGCGTCACATGCGGGTGCCTCACTCCAGCTCCTCGAGGCGCGCCTCGAGCTCGCCGGCCAGACCGCCGTGGCCATAGCGCCGCGCCGCGGCAATTCCGTGCTCGAGCGCGGCGCGCGCCTCGGCGGGCTGGCCGAGCGCGAGACGGCACTCGGCCAGCCGCTGCCAGCCATTCCCTTCATCGTCGTAGCGCGCGAGGTACGCGCTCAGTTGATCGGCAGCTTCCTCGTGCAGCCCCGCCTTCATCGCCTCGTTCGCCAGTCCGAAGCGCGCGAGCACGTTGTCCGGATTCTTCGCGACCAGCGCGCGAAACGTCTCCAGCTTCGACATCGGTGCGGGCGGATTCGTCATCGGGCTACCGGGCGAGCAGGGTGGTGATCGCCGCGGCTACGCGCTCCGGCGACTCCTCGGGGAGAAAGTGCCGCGCGTCGGCCAGCACGTCGAGGGTCGCGCCCGGAATGGCCGTCCGCAACCGCTCGGCGATGACTCGCGACAGGAAGGGATCGTGCGCCCCATGGAGGATCGAGGTCGGCGCGACGATGTGCGGCAGTCGCGGCGCGAGCGCCTGCGTGTCGCGCGCGTCGAGCGCGTTCATGTGCGCGACGAACGCGTCTCGGCCCTCGACGCTGGCGAACGGGCGGACGTACTGCTCGATCGAGTGCCTGCCGCGCGAGCGATCGCTGTAGCCGCGCAGCAGGTCGGTTCGCAGGACTGTCAGGAGCCAGAGCGGGGGGAGGAAGCGCGTCAGCGGCAGCGTCGCGCGAGCGAGCTTCACGTCGCGCGCCGGCCAGCAGTCGAAGCCGACGCTGCTCACGAGGCAGAGCTTGGAGACGCGCGTCGGCGCATGGATCGCGAGCCACTGCCCGATCCCGCCACCGACGTCATGACCGACGATGCACGCGTAGTTGATGCCTAACGCGTCGAGCAGTGCGAGCGTGCGGGCGCCGTGTCCCGGGATCGAGACATCGAGCGCGCCAGGGCGGTCGCTCCGTCCGTAGCCGAGCAGGTCCACGACAACCAGCCTGCGCCCGCCCGGGAGCAGAGGGACGACGTCCGACCAGAGGTGCGACGAGGACGGGAAGCCGTGCAGAAACACGACCGGCTCGCCGCCCCCCGGCGTTCCAGCCGCGTAGCAGTAGATCCGTGCCCCCTCCAGGTCGATGAATTCGCCTCGCATGTCGCGGCAAGATGGCGCCCGTCCCCCGCCGTGAGAAGACCCGTTAGGCAGGTTGCTCAGCGGCCGATTCTCCCTCTAGCGCCCGCCAGAAATTCATGTATCGTTACGCGCCTGCTGCCCGAGGTGCCGCCCAAGGTTGGATCGACGTCCGTATCACGTTGTCCTACAACAGGTTAAAGCGAGCGCCCGATAGTGACCGTCCCCGCCCAGCCTCTCAGTCAGGGATCTCTCCACCCGCTTCCCATCCCAGGCGGCGCCGCCCCGCCCCCGCCGCCCGAGCCGGTGGCTTTCCCGGTGAGATGGCTGCTCGACAACGCGTCAGCTCCGATTCAGTATCGCGCCATCAGTGAAGTCGCGAAGATCGGAGGGCCGGCGCTCGAGGCGGTCTCGAAGCTTCCGTATACCTATCCCCCAGCGCTCCTCCTCGCGCTCGAGCAGGCGCGGGACGGGACCTGGAATCACTCGATGCTCGGGGCACCGGGACCGCGCGCCGAGAAGTTCGAGGGAGTCGGAACGATCAACGCGTTCCGGCGGCTGCTCGAGTACGGATGGGATCGGGAGTCGCCCCCTCTTGCCCACGCCCGTCGCGTCCTCTTCCGGCTCCTCGCCGAAGACGACGATCCGACCTATCTCTACGAGCTGGCAGGCAAGGGAGCTCTGGAGCCCGAAGAGGTCGTTCGCGGCCGGACGATGTTGCGCGAGGCCGCTGCATCGGTGCTCGCGCAGGCCGGCTACGAAGGAGACCCGCGTCTCCGCGGCGCGGCGCGGCGGATCATGGAGCGGGTCGGTTCGTTCCTCAAGTCGCCGCTCGCCGAGAAGCCGTTCACGCGAGTCGCCAATCAGCACGCGCTCGCCGCGGAGGCGATGCCGCCGTCTTACTACACGCTGCAGATGCTGGCGTACATGCCGCTTTTCCGCAGCGAGAACTACGAGCTCCTCGAGCTGCTCTACACGTACCTCACCCAGCCGCTGCCACGCAGTGAGATCGTGCAGGTCGTGGGAAAGAAGATCGTCGCTGCCCCGCATCTCGTGCTCGGCGACATGCTGCCGCACCGGAACGCCGCCGATGCCGACGTGCCGTTCGCACTCATCTGGCTCGAGCTGATGGCGCGCCTCGGCTACCTCCGCCGGAACGAGAACTGGAGCAAGCTGTTCGAGCGATTCCTCGACGACCGCGACGCGCAGGGCGTGTGGCATCCGCACAAGGGGGCGTCCGCGGTGCGCAGTGCCAACCCCTTCGTGTGGGCGTCGTTTCCCCTCGAGAGCGGAAGCAGTGGCGAAGACCGCTGGGCCGACGCGACCTTCCGTCTCGGCCTGATCGCCCGCGCGGCAGGGCGATCGATCGAACCCGTCTGAGCCCGGGGCGCCTCCCGCCCGAGCGGATGTATCCGGCGGGCGATGACGTGGTCGGCTCGCGCTTCATCACGCTTCCGAGCGGCGAGCGGATCTTCGTCGCCGAGTGCGGGCCGGTTGACGGCATTCCCGTGCTGCTCTGCCATGGATGGGCGGCGTGCGTCTACGGGTGGTCGGGCACGCTGCCAGTGCTGGCCGCCGCCGGCTATCGGGCGATCGCGGTGGACCTCCGCGGCCACGGACGCAGCGACGGCCACGACCCCGCGACGAGCTATACCACCGCGGCGATGACGGCGCAGCTCGCATCGATCATCGACGCGCTCGCCCTCGACCGGCCCGTGCTCGCCGGGCACTCGATGAGCGGCCGGCTCACGCTGCAGTACGCCCTCGACCATCCCGATCGGGTGCGGGGGCTCGGGCTGCTCGCGCCGATCGGCGTCGGCTCGCTGCGACCGACGATCAAGCGGTTCGGCCAGCCTTTCCTCGCGTTAGGCGCCTGGCTCGGCCCTCTGTCGGTGCGGCGGTGGATCGTGAAGCTGGTGGTCAGCGCAGCTACCGGTCGCCTGCGACGCCCGCCGCCGCGCGACATCGACGAGTACTGGGCGCCGTCGCAGTGGGGCAAGTACTGCCGGGCGATCCACGCGCTGCTCCGCGACTTCGACTGGCGAGCGTTAGGCGCGGACCGTATCGCCTCGCTGCGCATGCCGACCGTGATCGTGCTCGGTCAGCTCGATCCGCTGGTGGTGATCGCCGATCGCGAAGCGCTCGTTCGCGGCGTGGCACCCAAGCTCGTGGTCACGATCGAGGGTGCCGGGCACATCGTCATCGACGAGGCGACGGCGCGGGTGAACGCCGAGCTGCTGGCGCTGCTCGCATTGGTCGCATCGGGCGACTAATCCGCCGGCGACGGTGGCGTTTGCCGCTCGAGCCGGGTAGATTTAAAGGCTGACCGAGAGCGCGGCCCCGGAGCGGGCGAAGCGCATAGCCGACGAGTTGGAGCGAGATGAAGCAGAGCATCACCGGGCAGATGCCCGAGAGCGGCGCGGACGCGCCGCGCACGGCCGATGAACCGGGCACGGAGGCGGCGATCGCCGAACAGCCGACGACGTTCGCGGCACTGGGGCTGGCCCCTGAAATTCTCGAGGCCGTTCGCCGCCGCGGGTACGAACACCCGACGCCGATCCAGGCGGAAGCGATCCCGCTGATCCTGAAGGGCCGCGACCTGATGGGGCTCGCGCAGACCGGCACCGGCAAGACCGCCGCGTTCACGCTCCCGATCATCAATCGTCTCATCGACGGACCGCGGCGAACGCGCGCGCTCGTGCTCGCACCGACGCGCGAGCTGGCGATCCAGGTCGAGGAAAGCGTGCGCAACTACGCCGCCGATTCAGGGCTTGATGTCATCGCGGTGTTCGGCGGTGTTCCACTCGAGCCGCAGCAGAAGAAGCTTCGCGCTGGCGTCGACATCGTCGTCGCGACACCCGGACGTCTCATCGACCACCTCGAGCGGCAGAACGTCGTCCTCGATGACCTCGAGATCCTCGTGCTCGACGAAGCCGATCGCATGCTCGACATGGGGTTTGCGCCGCAGATCAATCGCATCGTCGACCAGATTCCCGCCTACCGCCAGACGCTTCTCTTCAGCGCGACGATGCCGCCCGAAGTCGAGGCACTCGCGCGCAAGTATCTGCGTCGCCCGAAGGTCGTGCAGATCGGGCGCCGGTCGAGCGCGGCGACGACGGTGACACACGCGGTCTATCCGGTGCCGCGCGAGAAGAAGAGCGAGCTGCTGGTGCAGCTGCTCAAGGACGCGAAGACCGAGACGGTGCTCGTGTTCACGCGCACCAAGCATGGCGCGGACAAGGTCGTGCACGCGCTGGAGAAGGCCGGACTCAAGGCGACGGCGATGCACGCCGACAAGACGCAGGCGCAGCGCATCAAGGCGCTCGAGCAGTTCCGCAATGGCGAAGTGAACGTGCTCGTCGCGACCGACATCGCGCAACGCGGGCTCGACATCTCGGGAATCACGCACGTCGTGAACTACGACGTGCCGCAGCAGCCCGAGGACTACATCCATCGCATCGGCCGCACGGGGCGCGCAGCATCGACCGGCGATGCGTTCACTTTCATGTCGCCTGACGAGATCGGAATGGCGCGTTCCATCGAGCACACCATCGGCTCGCCGATCCCGCGCATCTCGGTGCCGGGCTACGATTTCGGGACGGTCGCCGCGGACTGACGCGCTGACCGAACGGCCGGGGCGCAAGGGTTCTGATCACGCGCACCCCGCGGTAACCTTCCGGCCGGCGCATGCGCGCCGGGTCATCCACCGGGAGGCGCGACATGTCCGAGGGACTCATCCTCGTGCTCGTAGTCGCCGCGAGCTATCTCGCGGCGCGGGTCGCGTTCGAGTGGCTCGCCCGGCGTTACGTGATCGTATCCGGCGCGGAGTATCTGCTGCTCGGCATTCTCCTTGGCCCGCAGGTCTCGGGAGTTCTTTCCCCGGAGGCGGTGGAGAGCTTCGCCCCGATCACCAGCCTCGGGCTCGGCTGGATGGGCGCACTGATCGGTGCACAGCTCGTGCTGCCACGCATGGTGCGGACCCCCGCGGTGCTCTATCGCGTCGCGCTGGTCGAGAGCTGCCTGACGTTCGTCTTCACGTCCGCGGTCATGGCGGCCGGGATCTACGGCACGTTCGACATCGCCGTGCAACCGGCGGTGGTCGCCGGCATCGGACTCGGCGCGGTTGCGACGGCGTCAGCGACCGCCGGGGTGTCGGTCGTCGCGCGCCAGCTCGGGCGACGAAGCCCGGTCGTGCAGCAGCTCGAGGTCGCGACGATGACGAACGCGGTCGTCGCGATCCTCGCGTCGGGGCTGCTGTTCGCGATCGTCCACCCGGACCCTGACGCCGCGATGGTCGGGCGCCCGCTCACCGCGACCGAGTGGGCAGTGATCACCATCGCGATCGGCGTCATCGGCGGCGCACTCTTCCACCTCTTCGTCGGAGAGGAGCGCAAGATCGACCGTCTCTTCGTGTCGCTCGCGGGGGCAGTGATCCTGGTCAGCGGCGCGGCGATCTACCTGCGACTCTCACCGCTCCTCGCCGCGCTCTGCTTCGGCTTCGTGCTCGCCAACACGACGCGCGCGCGTGCACAGATCGCCGTCGCGCTCGAGCGCGTCGAGCGCCCGTTGTACTTCGCGTTGCTCGTCTTCGCCGGCGCGACGTGGCGACCGAGCGTCCGCGACTGGGTGTTGCTCGTCCTGCTCTTTCTCGCAGTGCGCATCGCTGCCAGGATCGGCGCCGCGCGACTCGCCGCGCGATGGAACGGCGCGCTGCCGGTACTGGGCCCGAACTGGGGACGCGGGTTGCTCGGACAGGGCGGGCTCGCTCTCGCCGTCGCCCTCAGCTACCTGTACCAGGGCGACGCCCCGCTGCCGAGCCTCGTCTTCACCGCTGCGGTGGCGTCAGTACTGCTGACGGACGTGTTGTCGGCGCGATTCGTCCGGTCGTTGATCTACGTCGACGCCGGGCCACCGCCGGTGGAGAACTAGTGCGACGCGTCGTCATCCTCGCGCTGCTCTTCGGGGCGATGCAGCTGGTCCTGCCGTTAGGCGCGGCCGGCCACGGCTCACAGTGGCTCCTGACCTTCGGCTTCCTGATCCTCGCCGCCTACAGCGTCGGCGAGCTGGCGGTCATGCTGAAGCTGCCGAAGATCACCGGCTATCTCGCCGCCGGCGTCTTGTTCGGCCCTTCGCTGTTCAACACCGTGACCCCCGAGGCGATCGGCGAGCTGCGGCCAGTCAGCTCGCTCGCGATCGCGCTCATCGCCTACCTCGCCGGTGCGGAGCTCCGCTGGAGCGAAGTCCGCGAACGCGGCGCAACGATCGCGAAGGTCCTCACCGCCGAGATGGTCCTCGGTTTCGTGGCGATGAGCGTCGCCCTGATCGCGCTCGGAGATCGCCTGCCATTCCTTCAAGGGACGTCCGGCGGGTCGCGACTCGCTTTCGCGCTGCTGTTCGCGTCGGTGGCGGTCGTGCATTCCCCCGCGGTGGTGATGGCGCTGCTCTCCGAGACAAAAGCGGGCGGACCAGTCGCGC
The DNA here is from genome assembly GCA_045804265.1 of Gemmatimonadaceae bacterium. Classification (GTDB taxonomy): domain Bacteria; phylum Gemmatimonadota; class Gemmatimonadetes; order Gemmatimonadales; family Gemmatimonadaceae; genus JABFXC01. Next base: position 57,286 of record JBJMNK010000097.1, read on the forward strand.
GGACGACGTTAGGCGTCGTCCTGGTGTCGGACGTCGTCGTCGTGATCCTGTTCAGCGCCGTCCTGGCAATGACCCGCGCGGTGGTGCCGCCGACCGGCGCGAACGTCGCCGGCGTCTCGCTGACGATGATCATCTGGGAGCTCGGCGGGGCCGTGATCGTCGGCGCGCTGCTTGGCGCGGCAGTCGCGCTCTACCTGCGCTTTGTGCGACATGAGCTGGTACTGTTCGCGATCGTCGTTGCCTTCTTCGGGATGGTGATCTCGAGGATGGTGCACGTCGAGACGCTCCTCGCGCTGCTGACCGCGGGCTTCGTCACCGAGAACTTCTCGCGTCACGAAGACGGGGAGGCGATTCGTCACGCGATGGAGCGGTCGGCCGCGCCGGTGTTCGTGGCGTTCTTCGCGCTCGCCGGCGCCGAGATGGGGCTGCGCGAGGTCGCCGCCGTCTGGCCACTGCTGCTGCCGATCATCGCGGTGCGCACTGCTGCGGTATGGGGCGGGACGCGGGTCGGCGTCCGCTGGTCCGGTGCGCCACCCGAGATGCGTCGCGTCTGGATGGGGCTCGTACCGCAGGCCGGCGTCGCGATCGGGCTTGCGGCGGCGATCGCCCAGGCGTATCCCGTCCGCGGTGCGCAGATGCGGACGCTGTTCCTCGCGGTCGTCGCGATCAATCAGGTGATCGGCCCGATTCTCTTCCGCTTCGCGCTCAACCGGAGCCGGGAGATCGTGTCCGCGACTGGCGAGGCGACACCCGTTCAGCCCCACCCGACGCTGGATTCGCCGCGCTCCGCCCCCTGAGTCAGGGAGCGAGCGGGGTGAGGAGTGCCGGCGCGTGATCATCGGCGACCGAGGGCAGCGTGATCCCCGACGGCCGGCCGTCGCGCTTCAGCGCGACGACGCGTCCGGCGCTGCCTAACGTTCCCGTGACCGCCAGGCAGAGCTGGCTCGTGCAGCTCGCCTCGCCGATCCCGCTGCTGTCAGTGGCGAACACCGTCGCGTCACCCCCGCCGGCGGGCACGCGCATCACGCGCGCGTCGCCGGGGGTGGCGGTGAAGAGGACCGCATTGCCGTCCGGCATCCATGATGGCGTGAAGGCGCCTCGCGTCTCATGGCTCAGCTGCGTGGCGACTCCTCCCGCTGCGGCGATGACGAATACCTGCGAGCTCCCGGTTCGCGTCGAGGTGAAGACGATGCGGTCGCCGCTCGGGCTCCACGCCGGCGCCTGCTCGGGGATGTAGCTCGCCGATCCCGTAGCGAGCGCGCGCGGGTTGGCGCCGTTCGCGTCCATCAGCCAGATCCGCGGCGTACCGTCGCGGCCACTGACGAACGCGATCGTGCTGCCCGATGAGCTGAGCGCCGGCTCTCCGTCGTTGCCGTACTCGTTGGTGAGCCGGGTCTGCGCGCTCATCGTCAGGTCGGGGGCGAGCGTCGCGCCGTAGATCTCCGGGTCGCCGTCGCGCAGCGATGTGAAGACGATGTGGTTGCCGACGACCTTTGGGTCGCGATCGTCGAAACCGGGCGTCGACAGCTGCGTCACCGCACCTTCCCGATATCGGTAGAGCGACCAGACACCGCCGGTCTCCGACGCGAAGACGAACGGGCTCACCGTGAATTGCGCCGGCGCCACCGGCTGTTCACACGCCGTCAGGATCGCCGTCACCGCCAACGCCGCCGCCCGGCCGCCGACGAGCGCTCGTCGCGCCAGGTCGAGACCAGCGCGACAGATGGTGCGCGGCGAGCCCTCGGCGGCGACTCCCGCGTAGCGAAAGAAACGCTCGGCGACGCGCGGCGCGCGCGGCCATCCGGCAAGCGCGATCCGCGCTCGCCCGACGCGGCGGACGAGCCGCCAGCCCCGCGCGCCATCGTTGGCTGTCCCCGAGCCCGCCACGGCACCGCCGGCAGCCAGCAGCGCCTGCATCGGGGCGCGGCAGTCGCTGGCCGCGACGTACTTTTCGACGAACTCGCGATCGATCTCGGCCGCGGACAGTACCGCTACGTCGAGTACATCGCGGAGGCGGTAGCGCGCGGTCCAGTTCACCCGCGCTGCATGCTCGAGGGTGTGGAGCAGCAGCATCGTCGGCGACGGCGCCGCGATTCGATCCGTACCGGCCACCACAGCTCGCGCGTCCTGCCACACCAGCGCGTCGAGCGGAAGCGGAGTCGGGGTGAGTCGGTGGTGCAGCTCGATGCCTAACGATCCCGGCCGGGTGAGCCCGGCGAGGTGATGGGGATAGGCGTTGCCGCCGAGCGTATAACGGAGCTCCCGCTGCAGCAGCGCATGTAGCCGCTCGGCATCGCGGGGGTCGGCGAGCAGGTCGATGTCGGCGATCGAGCGCATGCCGGGGAGCTCGCCGGTGAGCAGTCGTGCCGCACCCTTCAGCGCCATCACGCCTATGCCGTTCGCCGCACAGAGTGCCGCGACCTCGGCCAGCTGGGTATGCACGAGCAGGGCGCGTTGCAGGGCGACGCCCGTCTCCTCGCGAAGAAACCGGCGCAGCGCAAGCGGTGTTTCGCTCGCCAGCCCGCTGCGCTGCAGCGCGCGGTCGAACTGCACGGCGCATCCGTCGAAGCCGAGCACGCGGCGCCAGCAATCGAGCGGCGCGGCAAACGCGCGCTTGCGAAGTCGCGCGTCGCACGCCGTGCCGCGCACCACGCGGGCGACGAGTTCGTAGACGATCGTGCTACCCACCGTGCACCAGCAGCGGCGTGAAGTTCTCCGCCACGCTCGCCGGCTGTTCGATCGGCCGGCCATCCAGCGTGACCCACGCATGAGCGGCGAACGCGCGCGCGTCGCCCGCAACGCCCACATGGAGCCGCGGGTGGTAGCCATGCTGGCGCAGCATCGCATAGAGCACCAGCGATCGCGTCAGGCATGTGCTCGCCCACGGCCCGCGGCCGCGCGCGAGCCATCGGCGCGCCCGGTCGGCCAGCCCGTTAGGCGAGGCGTGTCCGCCGCCGATGCGCGGCCAGCGGTCGCAGGCAGCGAGGACCAGGGACAGCGGGAGAACCGCCAGCAGCAGCGGAATGAGGGTGACCGCGGCCAGTGCCCCCGCACGTTCGGCCGCGCGCCTCACGCCGACTCCACGGCCAGCAGCCCCTGCGCCGACAGCGTCGTGATGAGCTCCGTCACCGACGCGCGCGCCTCGTCGAGGGTCACGTCATAACGTTCGCGCAGGCGCCGCGGGATGTCGGCGATGGCTACGTCGTCCTCGAGGAGCCGCCAGATCTCGGCGCCGGTCTCGTTGAGCGAGAAATACCGCTTCGTGCCCATGTGCAGGATGACGGCGCCATCGTCGACCTGCGCGCATGCGACTTCGTGCGGAATCGTGCAGCGTTCATTCATGCGACGGCCTCCAGCAGCACGTCGCCGATCGTGTGCAGCTCGGCTGACGTGTGATCGAGCCGGAACACGCGCTGCGCCGCCGCGTGCCGCAGCAGATCGAGGTGCGCGCGCGCGTGCTCGTCGCCGAGGATGACCCACGGTGACTGACGCACGAGCGCCGCCAGCGCGCTCGCCGCGCCAACCGGAGTGATCGCGAAGCTCGTCGCGCGTTCCAGCAGGACCAGCGCCGCGACCGGTGCGACATTCGCCTTCCCGGTCACGATCGACACTCGTTCGCGTGGATCGTTAGGCAGCATCGCCCGCCCGGTGCCAAGGACTTCGGGGAAGCTTCCCGCCAGTCGCCGGCTCACCCGCAACGGCTCGTGCCACCCGCGCGCGACGAGTCCCGCTCCCGACCGCTCGACGAGCACGCCGTCATCGCCGAGAACCGTCCAGCCGCGACGCGCGAGTGCGTAGGCGAGCGTCGACTTGCCGCTCCCGCTGTCGCCGGCGAGCAGCCATCCGCGGCCGGACGGATCGACGACCCCCGCCGCGTGGACGAGATAGCGCCCACGCTGCCGCAGGCGGACGATCGCGCCGACGCGGGCAAGCTCGCGCCTGACGCTGGCGTCGGCAGCTGCATAGCCCGTGTCGCGAAACAGTCGACCGCCGCGCACGCGGAGCCGCGCGTCGGCGTGGCGATGCGTCAGCCAGGTCTCGCCGCCGGCGTCGCGGGCGTCGATGTCACCCCATTGCCAGGTGATGGCAGGCGCGGTCATGCCGGCTGCGCCGCCAGCTTCGTCCACGGATGCTCGGGGAAATCGGCGAGGAAGCCGGTCTGCCCGTGCCGGCGTGCGCAGCTGAGACAAGGGTAGTCATCGAGCGCATCGCGTCGCCCGATCTGGTGCAGCCTGACGGTTTCCCGTTCGAACGCGTCATACGCGCCCGTCGCGCGTGCGAACACCGCGGCCAGCGGTTCACGGGACAGGTCGCCAACGACCTGCTCCGTCCCGCTCCCGTAGCGCGAGAGCTGGCAGCAGAACGGCACTCTTCCGCGAGCGTCGATGTAGATGTGCCGCTGCGCCATCGTGTCGCAGCTCGCGCGGGGAAGGGGATCCGCCGTGCCGTAATCGAGCCCGACCGTCGCGGCGCTGGCTGCGGCGAGTGCACGCACCTCGTCGGCAACGACGTCCCACTCCCACGGCGCAAGGTCGCTGCCATCGAGCGCGCTCTCCGGCGTCGGCTGCGGGAGGATGAAATGGAACTCGGCGGTGCCTAACGCGTTGGCCAGTGCCACCGCCTCGGCCAGCTCGCTCCTGCTATCGCGCGTCACGACCATCGACATCTCGGCGCGCAGCCCGCGGCTGAGAAGCGTCGCTGTCGCGAGCAGCGCGCGCCGGAAGCTGCCGCGTCCGCGCTGCCGGTCGTGTGTGGCCTCGGTCGCGCCGCTCAGACTCACGCGCGCGAACTGTGGCGGATGGCGCAGCAGCAGCGGCAGGTGCCGCGGAATCAGCCAGCCGTTGGTGACGAAACGATAGGGAATGGAGCGCGCACGCAGCTCCTCGACGGCAAGCGGGAAGAGCTCCGACGCCAGCGGTTCGCCGCCGGTGAACACGACGGCCAGCTCGCTGAAGCCCGCACGCGCCTCATCGAGGATCCGGCGGAAGAGCGCCATGTCGAGATGGTCGACCCGCTCCTGGTGCGACCCGCGAATGCAATGGGTGCAGTGCAGGTTGCAGAGGTTCGACAGCTCGAAGGCGAGCGTGAGCGCGCGTGTCGTCACGGCCTACGGCGTCGCTCGGCCGATCTGGTACGTGACGTAGCTGAACGTCCCCCGCGTCGTGCGCGTGGTACCGTTGGTGAAGCCGAACTCCACGTACGGCGAGCCGGCGTTCTTCGTCAGCGGCAGTACCGCGTATGTCGCCTTCAGGCGGCGCACACCATCGACGTAGATCACCGCGCTGTCCGCGCCATACTTTCGCAGCTGGTAAACGCGGAAGTTCTTCACGTTCGACACGGTATCGCTCGTTCCGTCGAAGGCGTTCCCGGTTGCGTCGACGAATCCGACGCGCGCGCGACCGCTGGCCGAGCTGTCCGACACGAACAGCCCGAGATAGCGCACGTCGTCATCGATCGCGATTCCGAGCTGCGAGACAGTGCTGTTGCCACCATCATCGAGGCGGAATCGTCCTTCGATCAGCGCGTCGGTGGTCGTGCTCACCGAGTCGTGGCGCACGTAGACCAGCGTGTCCTTCGTCTTCTTGAGGTCGATGACGAGCGCGCCGGCGCTGATCGTCTCGGCCGGCCCGCCCTGCGTCGACGCCATGTGCCACCTCGGCTCGGCTTGGGTGTCGGGGAGCGAATCGCCGGGGTAAGTGATCTTCCAGACCGTCTCGTTAGGCGACGACCACGCGGCGCTCACCAGCACGTCGAAGTTGAAGCGGGTAACCTGCGTGTCCGCCTCGAAGACCCATGTCTTCCTCGCCAGCGTCGTGTCCCGTCCACCGCCCGCGGGGCCGAGCAGCTCCGGCCAGTACCAGTACGCCTGGTTGGTCGAGCTGAAGTCGAGAGTGCCGACGCGGTTCTTCACTGTCACGGTGCAGCTGCACGGCGACGACGTACCCGAGACCACCGGCGCGGCGTTGGTGAAGACGTAGATCCCCATCGTATCCAGCGGCGCTGCGAGATTCTGCTCGTCACCAATGCGGAACGCGAGCAGGTTCCGAATGCCGACGTTCGCCGTGTAGGTCTTCTTCCCCGCGGTGGGCGTGCTCGTCACCACCGCCGAGTTGTAGAGCCGGACGTTGATTCCCTGGTCGCCGTAGATCGCGGCGTTGACACCATTCGGGATCGCGACCCCGGATGAGGACACCGGGTCGAACGTGAGCGTCCCGGTCGCCACATCCACTGTCCCGCGGAGCCGTGCGACCGCGGGCACTGGCAGCGGGCCGACAGGCCCCACCGGCGACGCGCCCGATGGCGCGTGCACATCGCCGCAGGCAAGGAGGGAGCCGCACGCCGCAAGCGCAGTGGCGATGGTTGTCGTGAGTCGGGGGGCTCGACGAATCATGGGCAGAAACCCTGGCTGCATGGGACAGCGCGCTGCGGGCCGCCAAGGGACACCGTGTCAACGCCTACATCCTGCGGGTACTGCATCTGCGTCAACGCCGTCAGCGACGCGTGCGCCGTCAGCGTTGGCGCGACCCATCGTCGCTTGAGTACTGGTGCATCCGGCGAATGCTCCGGCTCTGGTGTCGACATGTCTCGCTAATGATCCACATACGCTGAGGCGCGGGCTCGAGCGGAGATCGCTCGGCGCCGCGCCGCGTTGCAGATAGGACGATTAGAACTTCTTAATGTTTTGCCGCGCACAAGATGAGTCTCTTTGTGCAGCGGGTCAACAGGAGATTCGCCGTTCGTCCCAGTTGTTTACGTGCAGCGACGGCCAATCTGACCGGCCAACCGTCACGGTTCTCTACACGTCGCCTGGTCGCGGTTGCGACGTTCCGCCTAACCGCGCGCACGACGTGCCGATCGCCAATGATCCGTCGCGCATGAGCGCCAACGTTCGTTCCGGCGCTGCGCGCTCGCGCGCACCCTTCGCGCGCGCTTCGCAGAGCGCGAGGACGACGAGCAGTTCGCGACGGCGTGCCGCCGGATCGTCGCTCAGTGCCGGGATATCCCTCTCGTCGTTAGGCGCGCGCGGCGACGGTCGCGAGCGGGGCGCTCGAGCGCGGTGTGCCGCGCCGCGCTCGAGCTCGAGCCGTATCCGGTGGGTCACCGCGCCCTCGTACCCAGCTTTGCTCGTCCCTCGCGCGATACGATCACGGTGTCGGACGCCGATCCACGCGTGACGACGACGCTGAGATTCGCGCCGCCTAGCCCGAGCCCGTCGGGGAAGAAGGTCATCGAGTCTCTGGATGCGGTCATTCCCACGCCGTGGATCACACCGATGGCTCGCGCGAGCAGCGTGTCGCCGTCGGCTACCACCAGTACGCGTCCGCCGCGCACGTCGAGGATCACCGCGGTCCGCCGTCCCCTGGCGATCGCGTTGGCCCGCGCCGCGAAGAATGCGTGCAGCGTCTCCTGTGCCGCCGCGCGAGTCCGCAAGCGGTCGAACCCCCGCTTGATGGGCGGCAGCACGAAGCCGCTCACCAGAGCGATGATCGCCACGATCACCACCATCTCGACGAGCGTTGCCGCGCGGGCGTGGTGCAGCGAAGCGTGAGGATGGCGCATGGCTGACGATCGCCACCCGACTGGTGCGACATGTCACCATTTCAGTCGCGGCATGACCCGACGTGCGCGCCTGCCACGGCGCGGCTGTAGATTCTCGGGCGGCGACCAGCTCGCGATCACGGCGTTTTTCCGCCGCGTATCCCCCGCGCCTCACCCTTCGAGTACCCGATGACCAACCGCCCCGTCATCCTCGCTGCACTCACGCTTGGCGCCGCCGCCTGCGGCGGCTCGAGACCAGCGCCGGTTCCGGCTCCGGTGACCGCTCCCGCGCCGACCCCCGCCGCACCAGTGGCAGCGGCGCCGGCGCCCGCCGTGCCGGACACGATGCGCTCCTACGCCGTTCCCGGTTTCCGTACCGACACGATGATCTCCTGGGGCCCGCTCCCCCAGGGATCGCCGCATCCCGAGCGCGCTCGCGTCTACGACCTCCAGCACCAGGTTGTCCACGTGCGCTTCGACTGGTCGCGCCACGCCGTCGTCGGCAGCACGACCATACGGCTCGCTGCCCTCGACAAGCCGCTCACCGCGATCCCACTCGACGCGGTCGGGATGACGATCCAGCGCGTCGCGTCGCCTAACGGCGCGCGGCTGAAGTACGACTACGACGGCAGCACCCTCACGGTGAAGCTGCCCGGCACGCTGCGCCCCGGCTCGAGCACCACCTTCGTCGTCGACTACGAGTCTGTCCGCCCGAAGAAAGGCGCCTATTTCATCGACCGCCGCCATGTCGTGTGGACCCAGGGCGAGACCGAGGACAATCGCTACTGGATTCCGACCTGGGACTTCCCGAACGACAAGACGACGTGGGAGTTCTACATCCAGACGGACACCAACGAGAAGGCGCTGTCGAACGGCGCGCTCCGTGGCCAGCGGCGCGTCGGCAACCAGATCGAATGGCACTGGGTGCTGGACCAGCCCAACTCGACCTACCTGATGACCGCCGCGACCGGCGATTACGTCGTCCTCCAGGACAAGTGGCGCAACGTCCCCGTCGGCTACTGGACGTATCCCGATTCCGTCGACGCGACATGGCGCGGGATGGGAAAGACGCCGCGCATGATCGAGCTGTTTTCCAACCGGACCGGCGTCGACTACCCATTCGCGAAGTACGACCAGGTCAACGCGCCCGACTACATCTTCGGCGGAATGGAGAATGTCACCGCCACCACCCAGGCCGATGATGACATCCTCCATCCGGCGTGGGCCGAGCCGCAGGCGAACGCCGAGGGACTCGTCTCCCACGAGCTCGGACACCAGTGGTACGGCGACTATCTCACCACTCGCGACTGGTCGCACATCTGGCTGAATGAAGGCTTTGCCACATTCATGGAACAGACGTGGACCGAGTTCGGCATGGGTCCCGACGAGGGCGCGATGGATCGGTTGAGCGCGCACCAGCAGACGATCGCCGCCGACCGCCGCGCGCGGCGACCGCTGGTCTACAATCGGTGGGTGACCGATCCGCTCGAGCTCTTCCTCTCCGGACACATCTATCCGAAGGGCGCGACGGTGCTGCAGATGATTCGCCACCAGCTCGGCGATTCGCTCTTCTGGCGCGGGATGAACCGGTACACCGTGCAGCACGCGAGGGGAAACGTCGTCAGTGACGACCTCCGCGCCGCGTTCGAGCAGGTGAGCGGCAGGGACTTCAAGCCGTTCTTCAACAAGTGGGTCTACGGCGCCGGCTTCCCGGTCTTCCAGGTCAGCTATGGCTACGATGCCGCGGTGCGTCGCGTGACGATCGACGCGCGCGAGGTGCAGCCGCGCGACTCGTTGACCGGTTTCTTCGATCCCGACGTCGACATCGAGATTCTCAGCGACGGTGCGCCCGTGCGTGGTGTCGTGCCGGTCCGGAACGGTGTCGGCCACGCGTCGTTCACTGTCCCATCGGAGCCGCGCTCGATTCGCTGGGACAAGGGGAACTGGCTGCTCGACATCACGGACTTTCCGCGCCCGACCGTGATGCTCGCCTGGCAGCTCGCGCACGACGACGACGTGCTCGGCAGAGTCGAGGCCATCGAGCTGCTCGCCGCGCGAGGCGACGAGATCGTTGCACGACGTGCATTGATCGCGGCGACGCACGACAACTCGTACGCGGTCCGCGCGCGTGCCGCCGGCGCGCTGCGTGGGGTCGCTGCCGCCCCGATGGTCGGCGACGCGATCATCGCCGCCAGTCGTGACAGCGACGCGCGCGTCCGCCAGGCCGCGCTTCGCTCGCTCGCGGCGGTGCACGGTGCGGCCAGCGTATCGAGAGCGCGTGAGGCAGCGACGGGCGATCCTTCGCTCATCAATCGCGGGACCGCGCTCCTCACGCTCGCCGCGCTCGATGCGCCCGCCGCGCTCGAGGTGTCGAAGTCCGCGCTCGGCGCTGACAGCTGGCGCGATCTGTCGCGGACACAGGCGGTGACTGCACTTGGAGCAATCGATTCGCCCGAGTCGATGACGATCCTTCGACGCTACCTCGGCCCCGGCACCAGCCGGAACACCCGCGTCGCCGCGATCGACGCGCTGGTCCAGCGCGCCGCGGGCCATGAAGCGGAAGTGGCCGCCGCGATCGAACCGCTCCTGAACGTGGACGACGACCTGTTCGTCCGGACCGAGGCGGCCGGGGCCCTCGGCGAGCTGAAGCAGCAGTCGAGCATCGCTGCCCTCGAGGCGCGGCGGAAGGTCGAAGCGGAGAGCCGGGTGGTCAACGTGATCGACGCCTCGCTGGCGGCCCTGCGGAAGTGACCGCCGGCAGAGTGCCTGTCGGGGCGCCGCCGTTGTAGATTCAAGCGTTCATTCGAGAAGCTGATGAAGATTTCCATCGAGTACTGCACAGTTTGAAACTACGAGCCTCGGGCGACCAGTCTGGCCGCCGAGATTCGCAGCGAGCTGCCCGACGCTGAGCTGACGATGATTCCATCATCGAGGGGGCGTTTCGAGGTCCTGCGCGACGGCGTTCCGGTCTTCGAGAAGTCGAAGCTGGACCGCCATGCCCGGCCCGGCGAGATTCTCGCGCTGCTCAAGCGTTAGGCCTGACGCCGTCGAGCACGGCTGCTCGCCCTCCTCACTCTACGACCCACGCACCATCGCATGCGCATCGCGATCTCGACCGGCGGCGGCGACGCGCCCGGACTCAATGCAGTCATCCGGGCAGCCGTTCTCTCGGCGATCAACCGCGGCTGGGACGTCCTCGGCATCAAGCGCGGCTTCGCCGGCCTGATGGGCGAGGACGAAGTCATCCCGCTCACCAAGCAGAGCGTGCGCGGCATCGCGCATCTCGGCGGGACGATCCTCCGCACCACCAATCACGGCAACCCCTTCCACTATCCCCGCAAGCGCCCCGACGGGACCTACGGCGAGGAGGATCGCTCCGATGAGCTGATCGCGAACGCGAAGGCGCTCGGCATCGACGCAATGATCTCGATCGGCGGCGATGGCTCGCTCTCGATCGCGCAGCGGCTCTGCGACAAGGGGGTGAACATCGTCGGCGTCCCGAAGACGATCGACAACGACGTCAGCGGAACGATCACGACGTTCGGCTTCGACACGGCGGTCAACACCGCGCTGGAGGCGATCGACAAGCTGCACACCACCGCCGAGTCGCACGACCGGGTGATGGTGATGGAGGTGATGGGTCGCGATACCGGGTTCATCGCTCTCCACTCGGGGCTCGCCGGCACGGCCGACGTCATCCTCATCCCCGAGATCCCCTATGACATCGACAAGGTCTGCGACAAGATTCGATCGCGTGACCAGACCGGCCGCTACTTCTCGATCGTCGTCGTCGCCGAGGGCGCGTTCCCCGTCGGTGGAAAGGCGTCGATCATGGGTGCTTCGCTCCCGGGGCAGGCCAAGCGCGTCGGTGGCATTGCGGAAGTGATCGCGCAGCAGATCAGCGAGCGCACCGGCAAGGAGACCCGTTCGCTCGTGCTCGGGCACCTGCAGCGCGGCGGGATGCCGACCGGCTACGACCGCCTCCTCGCTACCCGCTTCGGCGGTGCCGCGGTCAAGGCGATCGCCGAGGAGAAGTGGGGGCACATGGTCGCCCTCCAGTCACCGCACATCGTCGCCATCCCCATTCGCGAAGTGTTGAAGGAGCAGAAGAAAGTCGACCCGAACCACGACGTCGTCGAGACCGCGCGCGCCACGGGGATCTCGTTCGGCGACCAGGATCAGCCGTCGGCCTTCCGGCAGTAGCCGCTCTCGACGATAGTTCGGCAGTCCACGCCCGTCGCCTAACGGCGACGGGCGCTGCTGTGTCCATCGACCCGGGAGAAGCCTGCTCATGAACACGCGCCCCCTCGCCGTCGCTCTGCTGTTCGCCGCTGCGCCGGCCGTGCGGGCGCAGGCCGGCAGCTCGCTCCCGAGAAGCACTCCCGAGCAGCAGGGGATCTCGTCGGGTGCGATCCTCGCCTTCGTGCAGGCGGCCGACTCGGCGATCGACGCGATGAACAGCGTGATGATCGTCCGGCATGGCCGAGTGGTCGCCGAAGGATGGTGGGCACCGTACGACGCGGCGACACCGCACGTGCTCTACTCGCTGAGCAAGAGCTTCACATCGACGGCGGTGGGACTCGCCGTCGCCGAGGGCAAGCTGTCGATCGACGCGCCGGTGCTGAGCTTCTTTCCCGCTGATGCCCCGGACACGCCGTCGGTGAACCTGCGGGCGATGCGCGTGCGCGACCTGTTGCGCATGAACACCGGGCAGGTCTCCGAGGCACCGTTAGGCATCACCGACGCGCCGGCTCTCGCCGGGCAGACGTGGGTCCATCGCTTCCTCGCGCATCCGGTGCCGTACAAGCCCGGGACGCACTTCCTCTACAACTCGCCGGCGACGTACATGCTCTCGGCGATCGTCCAGAAGACGACCGGCCAGACGGTGCTGGACTACCTGCAGCCGCGGCTTTTTGACCGGCTGGGGATGGGACACCCGACCTGGGTCGCCAGCCCGGAGGGAATCGACGCCGGCGCCTACGGGTTGAACGTGCGCACCGAGGACATCGCCAAGCTCGGGCTGCTCTACCTGCAGCACGGTGAGTGGCGGGGCACGCGGATCCTTCCAGCCGCATGGGTCGATGAGGCGACCGCGCGACAGACGTCGAACGGCTCCGACCCGGCGAGCGACTGGGACCAGGGCTACGGTTATCAATTCTGGCGCTCACGACACGGCTTTCGTGGCGACGGCGCGTTCGGCCAGTACATGCTCGTGCTGCCCGAGTACGACGCCGTCATCGCGATCACCAGCGGTGTTCGCGACATGCAGTCGGTGATGAACCTGGTCTGGGACAGGCTGCTGCCGGCGATGCGCGCCGACGCCATGCCTGATGACCCCGCCGCGCAGCGAGTGCTCGCCGCGAAGCTCGCCGCGCTCGCCGTGCGCGTGCCGGTAGGCCGGGCGACATCACCGCTCGCGGCGAAGGTATCACGACGCTGGTATGCACTGCCCGAGAACGGCGCTGGCATCCGCGCCGTGTCGCTCGACCTCGGCCCACGCGCCCCGGCGATCGCGATTCGAACGGCCGCGGGGGAGCAGCGCACGCCGTTAGGCATCGGCCGCTGGGGCCCCGTCCAGGCGGGCTTCGCCAACGGGATTGACCGCCTCCTCGCCGTCCCGCCGCACCCCGCCGTCGCCCTCGGCGGCGCCTGGACCGCCGACAGCGTGTTCACGCTGAAGATCGTCGCACCAGAGACGCCGTTCTATTCACTGCTGTCCTTCACGTTCCACGGCGACCAGCTCGCGATCGATGCCATGTACAACGTGAACTTCGGCCCGACCACCCTGCCGAAGCTGGAAGGCCGAGCCGAGGCCACGCGACGTTAGGCGGCGGAATCGGCTTGGGTCTCGGGGTCAGGGGTCGTCAGTCAGCGTCTCACTCGTCTCTCCTCTCTCCATCGGAGCCTCCCTCGTCTCTCATCGCCGTGTCATAGCCAGTCCCGGCGCGACTATCTATACCCGGCCGCCTGCATCGCGAACAGCTCGGCGTACAACCCGTCGGCCCCCACGAGTTGTTCGTGCGTCCCCTGCTCGGCGATCGCGCCGCCGCGGAGCACGAGGATCCGGTCGGCCATCCGCACCGTCGAGAATCGGTGCGAGATGAGGATCGCCATCCGCCCGGCGATCAGCTCGGAGAAGCGCATGAAGACCTCATACTCCGCGCGCGCATCCAGCGCCGACGTGGGCTCGTCGAGCACCAGCAGCTGCGCATCGCGCATGTAGGCACGCGCGAGGGCGATCTTCTGCCACTCGCCTCCCGACAGCTCGACGCCGTTCTGGAAGCGCCTCCCCAGCATCTGCGAGAATCCCTCCTTCATCCGCGGCAGCAGCGATGCGGCTAGCGACTTCTCCGCTGCATCCACGATCGAGCTCGGCGTCGGCCGGCCGTTGCGAGGAGCGTCGATGAATTGCCGCTCCCGCTCGATCTCGCCGATGGCGATGTTCTCGTCGAGCCTCATGTCGAAGCGGACGAAATCCTGGAAGATCACGCCGATCGACGCGCGCAGGGATGCGAGGTCGTACTCGCGCAGGTCGCGCCCGTCGAGAAGGATGCGTCCCTCGCTCGGATCGTAGAGCCGGCCGACCAGCTTCGTCAGCGTCGTCTTTCCGGCGCCGTTCTCGCCGACGAGCGCGATGCGCTCGCCGGGACGGAGGGCGAACGAGATGTGTCGCACGGCCCAGCGGTCACTCCCCGGATACCTGAAGCCGACATCCTCGAACACGAAGCCTTCGCGCACCGGTCGCGGCACCACGGGCGCGCCGGGCAGCGACCGCGTCTTCGGAACCGTCGCGAAGAAGTCGGCGAAGTCCTTGAGGTAGAACGTCTGGGTGTAGATCCCGCTCGCCGACAGCAGCAGGCGCTCGATGACGTCGCGGCTGCGGGCGAACGAGCCGGCGAGCAGCGTCAGCGTGCCTAACGTCAGCGCCCCCGTGACCGTTCGCTTCAGGATGACGACGTAGGCGACGTAGTAGCCTAACGTGCCGAGGATCGACAGCCCGCTCCCGACCACCGTGCGCCGGATCGCCAGCTGCTTGTTCTGTTCGTAGAAGCTGTCGGCCAGCGTCTTGAAGCGCGCGATCAGCCACGGCGCCAGCCCAAGGCTCTGGACTTCCTTAGCCGTTCGCTCGCTCGCGCCGAGCAGCCGCAGGTAGTCGAGCTGGCGCCGCTCGGGCGTGCGTGCGACGAAGATCGCGCGTTCGACCGCACCGAAATGCGCCTCGCCAGCGAACGCAGGCAGCACGGCGACAACCAGCAGGATCACGAGCACGGGGCTGTACACGAGCAGCGCGGCCGCCAGCGAGAACAGCGTGATCACGTCCTGCCCGATCCCCAGCAGCTGCTTGATGAGCCCGAGCCGCCCCGCGGTCTGCTGCCGTGCGCGCTCGAGCTCATCATACAGCTCGGGATTCTCCAGCTGCTCGAGGTCGAGCGACGACGCATGCTGCATCAGCTGCACGCTGGAGTGGTTCGAGAAAAGCTCGCCGAGCAGTCCTTCGATCAGCGACGATGCACGCGACAACAGCTCGCCCGCGATCACGAGCGCGATCTCGATCGCCACGAGCTCCCAGAGCGCCGAGTAATCGCGCGGCGCCGCCCGCAGTGCGATGACCTTGTCGATGATGAGCTTTCCGACCCACAGCGTCGCCACTGGAATTCCGGATTGCGCGACCCGGAGCGCCAGCATCAGTGAGGCGAGCCGACGGTCCGTCTCCCAGACGAGGCGCACGAGCAGCGGCACGTATCGCAGCGCCTCGAGTCGCTCGCGCCATGTTGGCGATCCAGCGACCGCCAGTCGTGCATCGCGCGTCCGTCCCCATTCCCCTGCTGCCATCCCACTCCTTGTTGCGTCGTATCAAGCGGGCCCGGACTGCCCAGGCCGCTGTCTCGGCGAAATTGTGCGGGCCAGTGGACAGCGCGTCGCGCCCCGGTCGGGCCCGCTTTCGTAAGTGCCCGTCAATCTTCGTCTTGCAAACCGAAGCCGCCGCTCGTAATCTGGCATCGGCCGTGCCTTACAATGAGCCGTGCGCCACACCCGGCGCGCCTGTCGTACCGGGTGACTACTGGAGGAACGATGCTCAAGACTATCGCGATCTCGCTGGCGTTCGCAGCTGCCGCAGCGGCTCCGCTCAGCGCGCAAGGTAAAGGACAGAAGGCGAATGACATCCCACCGGGGATGCGACCGCCGGCTGGCATGTGTCGCATCTGGCTCGACGGCGTTCCCCCTGGACAACAGCCCGCGCCGACCGATTGTGCCACGGCCGTACGCAATCGGCCGTCCAATGGGCGTGTGATCTTCGGCGACGACTACGCCGACGGTAAAGGGCGAAAGCTCAATGGCCGCGACAAGCGCCAGACCGCACCGCGCGAGGATGTACCGAACCGCGACGACCGTCGGTCGACTGACCGCATCGACCGCCGCTCGCCACGTCGCGATGACGACAGCGTCAACGATCACAAGCGGAAGTCGCGGCCGCGGGACAGCACGCGCAGCGAGCGAACACCGGAGTAACTTTCATCGCGGGACGTCCGGCAGAGCCGGTCCGGGTGCATCCCTGACCGGCTCTACTCTTGCACACCGCGCCGATCGTGACTCGCCAGGTTCGTGACAACTATCTGCCTCCCGACCGCGAAGCATTCGCCGCGGCGGAACCCGCGACGGGCCGCGTCATCGTCATCGCGCCCACCCGCGCGGCCTGCGAGACGATCGAGATCGGCGTCGGCCTGACGCTCGACACCTACCTGCAGCGACAGCACGGCCCCCGTATCAGGGAGCTCGCTCGCGCCGGAAAGGGCTTCGGCATCGTCGCCGGCACCGGTACCGGAAAGACGCTGGCGATCCGTCCGATCGCCGAAGAGATCGTCGGTACCCCGCTCCGCGTCGGCGTGGTGAACCGTGAGCGTGAGGCAACGCCCGAGACACCGAGCTGGAACGTCGTCATCGTCACCACCGGCATCGCCCGCCGCTGGTTCCAGGATGGCGACATCCAGCCGCGCGACACGCTGGTCGTCGACGAGATCCACCAGACGTCGGCCGAGCTCGAGCTCTGCCTCGCGTTAGGCAAGAAGGTCGGCTGCCGCTTCATCTGGCTCTCGGCCACCGTTGATCCGACGTTCTACTCCAACTACCTCGGCTCGGACGAAGTCATCGAGAGCTACTCGTTCGACCCGAAGCGCGCCGCGCGCGTGGAGGTGCTTTCGAAGGAGCCGCTCGAGTTCCTCGACGAGAAGTTTCTCAAGCACGTGATGAAGGGGAAGCGCGGCGTCGGCGTGTTCCTGCCAACCCGCGCCGGCGTCGAGAGCGTGGCCGAGCACATCCAGCACGTCTTCCCGCGCATCAACGCCGCCTACTACCACGGTGGTGAGCCGATCCGGATCATCCGCCCGTTCCTCGAGGGTGAAGGCGAGACGAGGCCGTACGTGCTGTCGATGACCGCGGCCGGACAGAGCGCGCTCAATGTGCGCGGACTCGACACGGTCGTCATCGACGACGTGCGTTTCACCAACGTGATCGATCGCGGGCGCAACGTGCTGACGAAGGTGCACCTCGGCGCCAACGAGATTCTGCAGATGGGCGGGCGCGTGCATGGCCGTGTCGAGGGTGGGCGCGTGTTCATCCTCAGCGACCGCGACATCGACTTCTTCTCGCTGCGCCCGACAGCGCCGGAATTCCAGCTCGCGGGCGACAGCGAGCGCGTCGCGATCACCTGCGCGGATCTGGGCGTGCGCGCCGACGAGCTCGATCTCCCCGTCCCGCTCGACCGCTACGCGTATCGTGCGGCGGTCGCGCTGCTCGAGCGGCGCGGGATCATCGAGAACGGGCGGCTCTCGCGCTACGGCAAGCTGGTCGAGGCGATGCCTGTCGACCGGCCCTGGGCCGAGTTGCTCGTCAACGCCGACGACGATCTCGTGCCGTACGTCGCGGTGATGGCCGGCATCGAGTCGCTCCACCGCATGACGAAGGAGGAGCGCGACCTCCGCGGGCTCATCGTCGAGGGGAGCGACAACCTCACCGCCTACAACCTCTACGCCGAAGCGTACCGTGAGGCAGGGCGCATCGGCGAGGTCTACGGGCTGCCGCGGCATCTCTTCGACGAGGGGACGATGGCCGAGTGGTCGGAGCGGCGCGGGGTCCTCGTCAAGTCCGTGGAGGATGCGGCGCTCTCGATGGCCAGCATCTATCGATCGTTAGGCATGCAGCTCCCGACCGAGATGCCGCTCGCTGGCGACCGGGTGCACCGGGCGTTCGCCGGACTGCTCGCGCGCTTCATGCCCTTCGATCTCGTCATCGACGAGGAGACCGCCGACGGGCAGGAGGCGCGCGTCTCGAAGACCAGTGTCGCCGGAAGCTGGGGTGCAGTCGCCGGCACGTTGCGCTATTTCGCCGACCGCTTCGGCACACCTCGGGCATCGATCGAGGGAACGTCGATTCCGATGGCGCTCGTGCGGAAGTACGCCACACACGGCGACGCCGAGATGCGCTACGATCCCGACCGGCGGAAGGCGGCGCTCACGCTGCGCCGCCGTGTCGAGTACTTCGGGTTCGAGCTGGAGCGCGAGATCGAGGTCGTCGAGGAGCCCTTCACGCCCGAGCAGGCGCCGCTTGCGCGCCGCACGCTCGCCGAGGCGATGGCGCGGTCGGAAGCACGGCACGTCGCGGTGCGCAGGAATCGCGAAGCGATCGAACGCATCCGCGAGATCCATCGCCGGTCTGGCGGCACCACCGCGAAGCTCGGCTTCCCCGAGCTCACCGCGCTGTACGAAGCCCAACTCGCCGAAGTGAATTCGGTCGAGGACTTCGTGCGGACGCCGCTTCGCATCGACGCCGACGCGCTGGTACCGGCCGAGGAGCAGGCGCGGTGGATGGCGCTCCCCGATGGCGTGATGATCCGCGACCGCGAGGTCCCGATCGAGTACGACATCGAGGAGAGCGCGGGGGTGAAGGCGGGCGTCGCCCGCCTCGTCCTCAGCGAGAAGATGGCCCGAACGCTGACGGAGGCAGAGCTTCCGCCGCTCGACCGCCCGTTGCGCTTCGTCGTTCCGCGAGGCCAGCGGGGCGCGGCTCGCGCGGCGTCGCTCGATGAGTTACAGGAGCTGCTCGACCAGCCGTGGACCGCGGACGAGATCTCGCGTCTCGAACGCGAGCGGAGCCGGGAGCGCGAAGATCGGAAGCGCGACTTCGGCGCGCGGAAGGCCAAGGGTGAGCTGCGCCGCGGCCGGGCCGAATCGTTTGGCCTTTCTGACCGCGGCAATGGCCCCCGCGATGAGCGAGGCCGGCCGCATGATGCACGCGGCGGAAACGAAGACGGCCGCAGCGGAGGTCGCGGCGGCCGTCGGGGCGAGAGCGGTAGCGGGGGGAAGCGCGGCGGCCGAGGCCGACCCGATCCTAATCCTCGGCGTCGAGGAGGGCGGTAAGCATCAACGGCTGCGCGACGCAGCGACCAAAGCCCGCGCCCTTGCAGGTCGACTGTGCGACGCGCTCGACCTGCTCCCTCACCTTGTCGGGATAGCTGAAGCAGTCCTTCGTATTCGTGCCGAGGACACAGCCGTTGTAGCGCAGCAGCCCGACGCGCCACTGGTCATTTGCATCGACGCCGGCGCGCGGCTTCTTCAGCCCGTAGCTCAGAATGAAGACGCCGTACTTCAGGTTCGTCCGATCATCGCGCAGGTTCGAACCGAACCGCTCGCGGAGCGACCGCCATGGCCGGGGGTGCACCTGCATCAGCCCGATCGCACCGACCTTCGAGCGGGCGTTCGACTTGAGCTCATCGTTCTCGGTCAGCATCACACCGAGCACGAGAGCCGGCGGGACGCGGCGAACGTACGCTTCGCGCACTGCGGCGTCGGCGAGTGAATCAGCCCGGTCTTCCGTCACCGTCCCGGTCCGCATCAGGTCCTCGGCGAACGCTGCACGGTCGGCCTCGAACTGGGGGGATTCGATCGCGGCCGTGCTGTCGGCGTGGATCCATGGCGCGCTGGCCAGTACCGACTCACGCCAGCCGACATGGGCGAAGATGCGCTCACCAAGCGGCTCCTGCCCGCGAAAGACGGGAGTGATCCCGCCGGCGGCGAAGTCGATGGTTGCGAGGGCAACGGTGCCCAGCAACAGCTGGCGGAAGATGGGACGGACCAATGCGGCTCCGGGCTCGAGTCAGGACAAACGGCGAACGGGCGCTCGGACCAGGGGGTCCGCCGCGCTGCCATTGCCGATCGACTTCGAAAGGTAGCTACCCCAGGCGGACGCGACCGGGTCCAGGGCGGGCTGAGCGGGACATTGTTACACAGGCCTGTAAGCGAGCTCTACTTGATGCGCGGAGATGACCGCTCGCTTGCTTATCTTCTGTCATGCCTCCCCCGAGAATACCGCGCATACTGCGCGCGCTGGCAGCCCAGTTGGTGCTCGTCCTCGTCCTCCTGCTCGCCGGCTTGGCGGTCCACGTCTATCGGACCGAGCCGAGGCCGGCGCGCGCGCTCGTCGAGCGCGAGCTGCGGGGTGGGCTGCTTGCCCCTGATGAGCAGCTCGAGCGGATCGCGACGGTATTCCGGCGGCGGCCGAGCGACTACTTCCGCGCAACGCGTGGGATCCTCGCACTCACCGACAAACGCGTCGTCTACGTCGGCATTGCGCCGCGCGACATTCTCGGCCCAAACGAGAGCGCACCCGCATTCGAGTCGCACGATTTCGCGCTCGACACGGCGACCGTCGCCGCCGCGGGGCACACGCTGCTCGGTGCCGTCCACGCGGTCGTGTTCCGGCAAGGTGGCAACCGCGAGGTGTTCGGCGTCAGCGATGCCGATTGGGCCGACGCGAGAGCGATCATCGCCGGCGTGCATCGCATTCAGGACACCCAGCGCGCTGAAGCGGCGCGCAACCGGCGTGCGCACGAAGTCGCCGACTCCATCGCGCGGGCACCGAAGTGGCATGTAGTCGCCCGCGGTGAAGCGCTCAGCACGATCGCGACGATGTACAACACGACGCCGGAGAACCTTCGCTCCTGGAACGGCTTGACCTCGGACAAGATCCGCATCGGGCAGCGGTTGCTCGTGAAGCCCCAGACCTGATCGCCGCTCGATCGCGATGAACGGTTGGCTGCACGATCTGCGTCGCTTCATCGATCGCGATCCCTACATGATCGCGGGCTACCGCTCGTACGGCAGCTCGCAGCGAGTGCTGGTCCGCGGCCGGGCGATGGAGAACGAGGGCGTGACACCGGCGGGCGAGCGCGACTCGGTCTGGCGAAATCTCGTCAACAGCTATCGCCGCATCGAGGCGGATCCGCTGGCGCATGCAGTCGTTCGCGCGACGGTCGCGGGTGCAGTCGCCGACGTCATCGCCGACGACGAAGGGTTCTTTTCGACATGGGTAGATCTGCCGGCACCGGTGACGGCGCCGGATGGCTGGATCCCCGTCGGCCTCGAGCTGTTGTCGCCACGCGAGGGAGCTACCGTCGTCACTGCGGAAGCGAGAGCGCTGCTCGCGCCGCCGGGCGCGCGCTTCATCGTCATCAGCGACATGGATGACACGGTGCTCCAGTCGCACGTGACGAGCCTCGTCCATGCGTTCCGCACCGTGCTGCTCGGCAACGCGCGCACGCGGCTGCCTTTTCCCGGAGTCGCGGCGTTCTATCGCGCGCTGCACGCCGGCGCGGGCGGCAACGAGGCGAACCCGATCTTCTACGTGTCCAGCAGCCCGTGGAACTTGTACGACCTGCTCGTGGACTTTCTCGACAACCAGGGCATTCCAGCGGGGCCGCTGACGTTGCGCGACTGGGACCTCGATCGCAGCGCGTTAGGCGGCGGCCGGCTTCACCGGTTCAAGGACGCGGCGATCCGCGAGATCATGGCGACCTATCCCCACCTGCCCGTCATCCTGATCGGCGATAGCAGCCAGCAGGACCCCGAGATCTACCGCGATGTCGTTCGCGAGTTTCCGGAGCGCGTGCTGGCCATCTACATCCGTGACGTGAAGCGCACCGTTGAGCGCCGGGCGGCGATCACGTCGCTCATCGCGGAGGTCAAGGCCGCGAAATCGGTGCTCATCCTCGCCGATGACACGCTCGCGGCAGCTCGTCACGCAGCGGACAGTCGGTACATCGACGCAGGCGCGCTTGCCGAGATCGGCGGCGAGAAGCGGCAGGACGAAGCTGCTGCCCCGGGCAAGGTCGGTTCGCCAGCGGTGAAGGAGGGCGAGAGCGACACGCCTCCGACGGTCATCGACGAGCGCTGATCGCCGGTGGGTGGCGCGAAGAACTCGGAGGCTCGGGAGCGATTTCCGAGCCGATCTCATACGAACCCCTCTATTGCTCGGACTGGGCCGGTCCTATGTTGTCAGCGCTCCACGGTCTCCACCCCCCAACCCAGAGCGACTATGACCAGTCCCGAGAACGTGATGACGGCTCCCGCCGCGGCTGATGCCTCGGTCATGGACGACATCCTCGAGATCTTCTACGCTCCATCGAAGGTCTTCGCGCGCCGACGCGACAACCCGAAGTTCTGGGCCGCGTTCTTCATCCTGAGCATCCTCTTCGCAGTTGGCGTCTGGGTGATGATGCGGAACTACTCGGACGTGCTCGATGCGCAGATGACGCGGCAGATGAACGCGCAGATGGCGAAGAATCCGCAGTTCACTCCCGAGATGGCTGAGCGAAGCCGGCGCATCGGGCAGACGATCGCACCGATCGGCGGCATCATCGTCGGAGTGCTGTCGACGTTGATCCTCGGTCTTGCGGTCTGGCTGGTGGGCAAGTTCTTCGATTCGAAGGCCGACCTCCAGCGCGGCATGGTGATCGCGACGCTCGCGTCGTTCCCGAAGGTGATCGACCTGATCATCGCTGCGGTGATCGCGCTCGTCGCTGGGACCGCGGGAATCACCAACATGATGGCGGCGACACCGAGCCTCGCCCGGTTTGCGCCCGCGACCGTATCACCCGCGGTTCTCGGATTGCTGTCTCGTATCAGCATCGGGACGGTCTGGGCGACGATCCTCGTCGGGATCGGGATGCACGTCGTCGGACGGACGACCAAGTCGAAGGGATATGCCGCGGCGGTAGTGATCTGGGTGTTGGCGACCCTTCTCGCGGTCGTCGGCGCGATTCGCCAGGGCGCCTGACGGCGAGCGGGATCGAATGTGAAGCGCCCGGCGAACCGTTAGGCTCGCCGGGCGCTTTCTTCTACCGCTGCTGAAGCGTCAGACCGTTTCGCGCCGCGCGATCAGCCGTGCGGCTGGGGTGCGTCGGCGGCGGTGCCGTCCGAGGGCGTGTGGTCGCCCTTCTCGTTCCGATTTGCCTGCCGCTTCTGCTGCGCGGCCGCGTACTCCTGCTTGGACTTCTCGAGAAGACCGCTCTTCTCCTTCAAGCCGTCCTTGTCGGACCCGCCGGATTCGGGGCGATCGCTCGGGATCTGGTTCTCTGGCTTGCCACCCATGCGCTGACTCCTTTGTAGAGTGTTCGTGCCCAGTCCAGAGTCACGAACTATGCCGGATGCGTCGCCGGTCACGACAGCATCGTTTCATACGTCTCCTGCTTGAACTCCTCGAATCCTCGCGCGCGATAGTTGGCGAGCGCGTGTGGATGATCGAGGGTGCATGTGTGCAGCCAGACACTGGTCGCGCCCTGGCGCCACGCCTCCACCGTAGCGGCCGTCAGCATCGCACCGCCGAACCCCTTGCCGATGCGCTCGGGAAACAGCCCGAAGTACACGAGCTCCACGTCTCCGTCGTCATGGCGCTGCAGCTCGAAGTACCCGGCGGGTTCGTCGTCGACCACGAACAGGTGGACGCTCACGCCGGGGTCGGCGAGGTGGGCCGCGAGGCGGGCATCGGTCCAGGCGTTCCGGTCGTGCCAGTGCCAGCTTTCGCCAACCCCGGCGTAGAGCGCACGGTACCGGGAGGGCGGACATGGCTCGAGGGTTTCGACCCGCGCGTTAGGCACGGCCCGCGCCGGTTGGAGCGCGTCGGGGCGGGTCATGCGAAGGTAGGTCCTGGTGACGGTCGTACTCTCGCCCATGCCGCTATATCGCCAGCGCGCGCGACGGCTGCAACCCTGCTGGAATCGGAGTTGCATAGTATGACCATGCGGTCCAAAATGCTGGGGACGCTGGGCGATCACCGAGCCTCGGCAACGTCGGGCAGCGAGCCATAAGACAAGTTCCTGTTTGGATTTACAATGTTGACTGCGCCTCGCTTGCCATTTGGACCGACCGGTCCTACATTCCCCGCCCATGCGTGACAGGAAATCAGAAATTCTCGACGCGGCTGCGCGGCTGATAGCGCGGCAAGGCTACAAGCAGACCTCGATCGATGACGTGATCGCGGCGGCCGGGCTGTGCGGGAAGAGTCATTTCTACCACCACTTCAGGTCGAAGGAGCAGCTTGGCCATGAGGTGCTCAACCGGTCGTTCGAACGCTTCGGCGATCGTGGGCTGGCGATCCTGCGCGAGCCGCTGATCGATCCGATCGAGCGCCTCAACCTGTTCATCGACTCCATTGTCATCGGCCAGGCCGAGCAGGGATGCGCGGGCGGCTCACCGTTCTGTGGAGTCGCGGCCGAGATGGCCGACGCCTGCGAAGGGTTCCGGGTCCGGATCGATGCAGTGTTCGACCGATGGTGCGACCAGATTCGCTCGCTGCTCGTGGAATCGGGTGAGCGAGTCCGCGAGGGCGTCGACCCGGCGCGGCTGGCGCGATTCGTCATCGCAACTCTCGAGGGCGCGGTCCTGATGACGCGCGTGACGCGTGAGATCGCGGTGATGCAGGGAATTGCCGATGACCTGAAGCGCTTCATCGCGACAAACCTTCGCGATGGCGTGAGCGCACCACTCAGGGCTCCTCGGATCGTGGACACGGCACGGCTGGATCCCGCTCGGGTCGGGGCGGTGGTTTCGTGAGAGCGGTGAGCCTCACTGCGACGAGCGTCGCAGACCGGGACTCGCTCGAAAGCGGTCGGGAGGGGGGCGAATGAACGGGAGTGTAGCGAACTCGCGAGCCGCGGACGACGACGGGGGCCGAGCTGGCGCGGCGGTGGTTCCGGCGAACGCGGCCACCGACGCGAGCGACGTTGCCGAGCGCAGGAAGCGCTTCGAGCACGAGGCGCTGGCGCATCTCGACGCCCTGTACGCCTTCGCGCTAAAGCTGTCGCGGTCGCGCGATGATGCCGAAGATCTCGTCGGCGACACGATGCTTCGCGCCTTCGACCGCTGGGATCAGTACAACCTCGGCACCAACATCCGGGCGTGGCTGTTCACGATCCTCTATCACGTCTTCGTCAGCCGGAAGCGGCGGGTCGATGCACGCGAGGTGCATGCGCCCGACGACTCCGAAGGCTGGTCGGCGTTCGAAGCGGTGGGCGAGATCGACCCCGAAGGAAAGTTCTACGATTCCTTCCTCGACGACGAAGTGACGCGCGCGATCGATTCGCTGCCCGAGGAGTATCGCAGCGCGGTCGTGCTCAGCGACCTGCACGACCTCCGCTATTCGGAGATCGCCGAGATCCTCGGCGTGCCGGAGGGGACGGTCAAGTCACGACTGTTCCGCGGGCGGCGACTGCTGCAGAAGAAGCTCGTCGACTACGCGGTGGACATGAACTACATCAAGCGCCCGGCTGCCTGACGATTGCACGAAAGCCACATCGTATCCGACGACGGCCGGGAGTGGCCGCGGCGGACTAGCTAGTCGAGGCAGCCCGTGCCGAAGCGAGCGCACCGGGGCGGAGCGCACGCCCGCGCCGAGCTTCGAAGCGCTGGCCGTCGCGCAGCGCGACAGAGCCGTTGATGATCACGACGTCGATCCCGACCGGGTACTGAAAGGGCTCGGCGAAGGTCGCGCGGTCGATGACGGTCGCGGGATCGAAGACGACGACGTCGGCAGCCATGCCCGGCGCGATACGTCCTCTGTCGCCGAGGCCGATCCGCGACGCGGGGAAGCCGCTCATCTTGTGGATCGCCTGCTCGAGCGTGAGCGTCTTCGTCTCGCGAACGTAGCGACCAAGCACGCGCGGGAAGGTGCCGAGCCCGCGAGGATGGGGATGCCCTCGCCGCGCCGGCCCCTCGAGGGCGAACGCGCCACCGTCGCTGCACACCATGGCTGACGGGTGGGCGAGGAAGCGCTGCAGGTTGTCCTCGCTCATGGCGAAGACGACGGTGCCGACATCGGTATGGCTGCGCTGGAGCAGCCCCACGGTGACGGCGTAGGGGTCCTCGCCGAGCTTCGCCGCATAGTCGCCAAGGCGCTGCCCTTCGGCGTCGCGGTCGGCGGGGACGGCGACGCCGGAGATCATGACGCTGTTCCATCCGGCCAGCTTGTCGATCTTGCCTAACGTTGCGGTCCGGATGCGATCAGCGGTGTCGCTGGCCGTCAGGCGTCGGAGGAACGCGTCGGCACCGCCGTCGAGCGCCCAGATCGGGAAGAGATTGGTGAGCCCGGTCTGGTAGGCGACGTACGGGTAGCGGTCGAAGGTGACATCCAGCCCCCCGGCGCGGGCGGCATCGACCCTGCCTAACGCGTCGCCGATCTTGTGCCAGTTCCGCGGCCCCGACGTCTTGAGGTGCGAGATCTGGAGCGGGCAGCCGGCGCCGCGCGCAATCGCGATCGCCTCGTCGATGGCCTCGATCAGGGTGTCATCCTCGTTGCGCATGTGCGTCGCATACGGAAGGCGACGGGCGGCGAGCGGACGGCAGAGCGCGATCAGCTCGTCACGACTGGCGAACGAGCCTGGTGCGTACTCGAGCCCCGTCGAGACGCCGCAGGCGCCGTCGGCGAGCGCGCCCTCGACGAGCGCGCGCATCTGGCGCAGCTCGCCCGGCGTTGCCGGGCGGTCGTCCTCGCCGACGACGAGCCCGCGAATCGTGCCGAGGCCGACCATCGACGCCACATTGACCGCCGGCGGCAGCCCGTTCACGGCGCGAAACAGCTCGTGCATCGACTCGAAGGCGCCGTTGGTGCCTAACGCGCCGCGGACGATGCCCGCGGCGGTGACGGGGCGCGCCGAGGGGGCCCGCGAGTCGCCGTCCTGGCCGACGACGATGGTCGTGACGCCCTGGCGGATCACCGACTCGGAGCGCGGATCGGCGAACAGCGACTCGTCGCCGTGCGAATGAATGTCGATGAATCCCGGCGCGACCGCCTTGCCACGGGCGTCGACCTCCTCGCGGGCGCGGCCGTCGATGTCGGCGCCGATCGCAGTGACGACGCCATTCGAGATCGCCACGTCGCGCTCGACGCCCGCCGCGCCGGTTCCGTCGAAGACGGTCCCGCCGCGGATGACGACGTCGTGCCGATGCCTCGACCCGAGCCGCAGCGCCGGAGCGCAGGCAGCGCTCGCGGCGAGCACGCCGGCAGCGGTGATGAAGTCGCGGCGCGTCGCGCTCATCGTGCGTCCTCCGGCGCGTCGCCGGCGCTGGCGGGGGACGAGAGCGCGTCCTCCTTGTAGACGAGCCACCCCGTCTGGTCCTCGGCGACGAGCTCCACCTCGGTGCCGATCGGAAGCGTCAGGTTCGGCACTTCGTGGCCGGCAGGGAAATCGGTGATGATCGGGATGCCCAAGTCCGCGACGAGATCGAGGAGAAAGTTCTCGAACTCTTCTTCCTCGGAGCGATCGAGCGAGAACTGGCCGAGGACGATGCCGCGCACGCCACGCAGCAGCCCGGCGGCGCGAAGGTGCACGAGCCGCTCGTCGACGTATGACATCGGGTCGCGCGTCTCCTCGATGAAGAGGATCGAATCGCGGGTGTCGATCTCGTAGGGAGTGCCGATCGTCTGTTGCACGAGCGAGAGGTTGCCGCCGACGAGCCGACCGGTTGCGCGCCCCGGTCGGACCGACCGCGCCATCTCGCGGCCGATGCGTGTCGCCGGGCGCGGATTGGTCATGCAGCTGAGCAGCGACGACATCGTCGGATCACGCGAGCTCGGGATCAGGTCGTCGACGGTGGGTCCATGAAAGACGCGGAGTCCGGCGCGGCGCATCAGCCAGAGATGCAGCGCGGTGACGTCGGAGTAGCCGACGAAAATCTTGGGGTTGCGACGAAAAATTTCCGGCTCGAGATGCGGCAGCATGCGCACCGCGCCATAGCCGCCGGTGCCACCGATCACCGCCTTCACTTCGGGATTGAGCCACATCCCCATGAAGTTCTCGGCGCGACGCTCGTCCTCGGCGACGTTGAAGCGACGCTGCGTGAGGATTTCCTGGTCGAGAATCACGCGATAACCGGCGCGCTCGAGGGCGTGACATCCGCGGCGCAACCATCCCGGTCGAGGCGAGTACGAAGGGGCGACGACGCCGATCAAGTCGCCCTTCGCGAGCGGCGCCGGCCGAAGGAGCGGCGGAAGCGGATCGCCGGACGGGTGCGGGAGCATCCCGGTGATTGTAGGCGGCGTCACAACCTCGCGGAAGTGAGGTGTTCAGTACGTCGCGCGACGAAGCCGCGAGCCGATCGTCCCTCTGATTCAGATGCGGGATGCCCCCGCTCACCTTAGATTTCAATGATGCCGCCGCAGGATCTGACCTACTTCCGCAAAGGCTTCGGGCTCAAGTCCGAAGTGCAGGGCGAGCTTGCCTCCGATTACGACGGGCGGCTCGTCGACTTCCTGCGCGCGAACGACTACACGCTGACCGCGGGCGACGTCACGCTGCGGCTCGCGAAGGAGTTCGGCTTCTGCTACGGCGTCGAGCGCGCGGTGGAGTACGCGTACCAGACGCGCAAGAAGTTCCCCGACCGGCGCATCTTCCTCGTCGGCGAGATCATCCACAACCCGCACGTCAACGCGAAGCTGCGGGAGATGGGGATCGACTTCCTCGAGCCCGGCGAGCGGGGCTTCGACTACGCCCGCGTCGAGCCGGCCGACGTCGTCATCCTCCCCGCCTTCGGCGTCACGATCCACGACGTCGAGACGCTGCGCGGGAAGGGGTGCGTGGTCGTGGACACGACCTGCGGCTCGGTGCTCAACGTCTGGAAGCGCGTCGACAGCTACGCGCGCGACGGATTCACCTGCCTCATCCACGGCAAGCACTACCACGAGGAGACGCGGGCCACGGCCTCGCAGGCGCTGAAGCACCCCGGCGGCCGCTATCTCGTGGTGCGCGACATGGCCGAGGC
>JBJMNK010000098.1:0-19797 GCA_045804265.1 Gemmatimonadaceae bacterium
AGGAAGCACAGCGCGCGAATCGCCAGCGCACCGAGGAAGGGCATCTCGCCGCCGGGCGCGTTCCGCCGTCGCATGGCGTCGAGAAGCGCGTCTCCGGCGCGACTGAGCGCGTCGTCGATGAAGCGATCCGCGACTGGCGGCCGCCGCTCACCGAGGATGAGAAGCTGCTCACCGGACGGCCGTCAGGCGACCGGCGCGCGAGCGATGACTTCACCCGCACCGACACCTGGCGCGCGATGCGGATCATGAGCGAGGTGATCGAAGGCTTCGACACGCTCGCGGCCGTCGAGAAGGGGGTGTCGGTCTTCGGTTCGGCCCGCACCCACCCCGACGATCCGCAGTACGCCCAGTCCACCGAGGTCTCGCGGCTGCTCGCCGAGGCGGGGTTCTCGATCATAACGGGCGCCGGCCCGGGGATCATGGAGGCGGCGAACAAGGGCGCGCGGTTAGGCGGCGGACGGTCGATCGGCTGCAACATCGAGCTCCCGTTCGAACAGGGCGCGAACCCGTACGTCGATACGCTGGTGAACTTCCGCTACTTCTTCGTGCGGAAGACGATGTTCATCAAGTACTCGGTCGCCTTCATCATCTTCCCCGGCGGCTTCGGCACGCTCGACGAGATGTTCGAGGCGCTGACGCTCATCCAGACCGGGAAGATCTACCAGTTCCCGGTCATCCTCTTCGGCCGTCACTACTGGGCGGGACTCGTGCGCTGGCTGCAGACCCGCGTGCTCGGCGAGGGAAAGATCTCGGCCGGCGATCTCGACCTCATCCTCCTCACCGACGATCCCGCAGAAGCGGCGAACGCGGTCATCAGCGCCTACAACGAACAGGACAAGACCGCGAACGCGCGGGCGGAGAAGTCGCATGGCAAGGAGCGGTGACAAGGGCGGGAAGAAGAAGGACGAGCCATCGCGCGAGCGCCCTGGCTTCAAGGCGTCGCGTCATGGCAACGGCAAGCGCTCGTCGGCCGCGGGCAACAAGAGTGAGCAGAAGCGCGCCGCCGAGGAACGCGAGCGCGTAGGCAAGCCGGCGGCGAAGCCCGCGACTGAAGCGCACACCAGTCACGAGACGAGTCGCTTCCTCAAGGGGAAGCGCATCGACCCGCGCCGCATCGAGGGCAACGAGACCGTCGCCGACCTGATCGAGGGGACATTCCTCGCCTACAACGCCGCACGGTTGCGCGAAGCCTGCCAGCTCTTCGCCGGCAAGATGCTCGAGTCCGACGTGACGGTTGGCCTGACGATCACCGGCGCGCTCACGCCGGCTGGTCTCGGAATGGCGGCGCTGATTCCGCTGATCGAAGCCGGCTTCGTCGACTGGATCATCTCGACCGGCGCGAACCTCTACCACGACACGCACTTCGGCCTCGGGTTGTCGATGCACCGTGGAAATCCCCAGGAGAGCGACACCGTCCTGCGCGAGGAAGGCGTCGTGCGCATCTACGACATCTTCTTCGACTACGACGTCCTCCTCTCGACCGACGCGTTCTTCCGCCAGATCATCCGCGCGCCGGAGTTCCAGCGGACGATGTCGAGTGCCGAGTTCCACAACCTCTGCGGCAAGTACGTCCGCGAGCGCGAGAAGACGTTAGGCATCGGCACCCGCTCGCTGCTCAGCGCGGCGTATGCATCGGGGGTCCCGATCTACACGTCGTCGCCGGGCGACTCGTCGATCGGGATGAACGTGGCCGCGCTCGCGCTCGAGGGCGGCAAATGCCTGATCGACCCGAACCAGGACGTCAACGAGACAGCGTCGATCGTCCTCGCCGCGAAGCGCGGCGGCGGCAAGAGCGGCGTCATGATCCTCGGCGGCGGCAGCCCGAAGAACTTCATGCTGCAGACCGAGCCGCAGATCCAGGAAGTGTTGGGCATCGACGAGCGCGGTCACGACTACTTCCTGCAGGTCACCGACGCCCGCCCCGACACCGGCGGCCTCTCGGGCGCGACGCCCGCCGAAGCCGTGAGCTGGGGGAAGATCGACCCCGACCGGCTCCCCGACGCCGTGGTCTGCTACCTCGACTCGACCGTCGCGCTTCCGCTGCTGACGAGCTACGCGCTCGCCCGCACGGAGAAGCGCCCGCTCAGGCGCCTCTTCGACAAGCGGCAGCAGATGATGAACGTCCTGCTCGACGAATTCGCCAGGGCGAGCGAGGAACCGCTGCACGCCGAGGAGACGGACTCGAAGCTGCCGATGCACCGTTAAAGACCGCCGTTAGCCTTTAGCCGTTAGGGTTGAGCGACAGCGCAAAAGAGAGCGGGGGCCGAGCTTCACGCTCGGCCCCCGCTCTCTCGTCGCCGTTGGCTAACGGCTAACGGCTCATGGCTGACGGCAGGCGTTACGCGTGCGGCGCCCAGCTCTTCTCGCCCGGCTTGTAGTCGACGCACGGGTCGTAATGCCCCGGTGCCTCACGGTACCGCATCGCCTGCGTGTAGCCGATCTCCGAGGTGAAGTAGCCGAGCAACGTCAGCTCCTTCACCATGCGGAACCAGTGCGCCCGCTCGTCGGGCTTCTTCTTCGTCATGTAGTCCCTCGCCTCACGGTCGAGCGACTCGAGCAGTGAGGTGCGCTGAGCGGGCGTCGCATCCATGAACGACTTTCCATTCGCCTTCTTGCTCGCGTCGTCGAGCGTGGCCATCCCGTCGCGAAAGATCTTCTGGTCCGTGTCGTCGTAGCAGTCGGTCACCATCAGCGCCATGAACGGGCCGACCTTCGCCGCCTTTGCGCCGGGCGTGCTCGTGGCGGGGAGAATGGTGTCCGCAACCTCGTCGAACAGCGCGACGTCGTCCCCGTTGAACTTCCCGACCGCCTTGCCCGCTGCCGGCCGCTCTCGTCCGCACGCAACCAGCAGGTTGCTCCCACCGACCAGCGCGACGCCGCCGAGCAGGAAGCTCACCCGCTTGATCGCCGCGCGACGGTCGATCGTTTCGATCTCGTGTTCCGAAGACATGATCACCCCGCCGGTCAGAGATTGCGTCGATTGAGCTCGTTCACCGCGTAGTCCGCGGCGCGCGCGCTGAACGCCATGTAGCTGAGCGACGGGTTCTGGCAGGCCGTCGAGACCATGCACGAACCGTCGGTGACGAAAACGTTAGGCGCGTCCCACACCTGGTTGTGCTTGTTCAGCACCGAGGTCTTCGGGTCGTGGCCCATCCGCGCCGTGCCCATCTCGTGGATTCCCATCCCGGGGAAGCACGGCTCGTCGTAGGTCTTCACGTCCTTCACCCCGGCCGCGGTCAGCGTCTCGGCCATGTCGTTCGCCATGTCCACGCGCATCAGCCGCTCGTTCTCGCCGGTGGCGCAGTCGATCTTCAACACGGGCAGTCCCCACTTGTCCTTCTTCGACTCGTCGAGCGTGACGGTGTTCGCATGGTTAGGCAGCATCTCGCCGAACGCCGTGCCGCCGATCGTCCACTGTCCCGGCTCCGCCGCCATGTCCTTGAACTTCCCGCCAATCCCGAGCTCGGCCACCGCGCGCGACCACCCATCGCGGCCGGCGCCGCCCTCGTAGCCGAAGCCGCGAAGGTACGGCCGCTTCTCGCCAT
Source organism: Gemmatimonadaceae bacterium (assembly GCA_045804265.1). Classification (GTDB taxonomy): domain Bacteria; phylum Gemmatimonadota; class Gemmatimonadetes; order Gemmatimonadales; family Gemmatimonadaceae; genus JABFXC01. The sequence continues at coordinate 3,546 of JBJMNK010000098.1, forward strand.
TCAGGTTGCGGTAGCGCGGGATGTAGGAGGGATTCGGTCGGAAGCCGTAGTAGTACTTGTCCTCGAGCCCCTCGATGCGTCCCTGCGCGCCGACGCGGAAGTGATGGTCCATCAGGTTGTGGCCGAGCTCACCCGAGCTGCTGCCCAACCCACCCGGCCAGATGTCGTTCGCCGAGCGAAGCAGGATCCACGTCGAGTTCAGCGTGGACGCGCAGAGGAAGATGATCTTCGCCTTGTAGTCGGTAGTCGTGTTGTTGATCGCGTCGAGCACCCGCACGCCGCTAGCGCGCTTCTTGTTCTTGTCGTACAGCACCTCATTCACGATCGCGTACGGGCGCAGCGTCAGGCGCCCCGTCTTCACCGCCGCCGGCAGCGTCGACGACTGCGTGCTGAAGTACGCGCCATACGGGCAGCCGAGCCAGCACGCGTCGCGATACTGGCACGAGCCGCGACCAGGCAGCGGCTGCGTGAGGTTCGCGGTGCGCGCCGAGATGAGCCGTCGCTTGCCATCGAACAACTTCGTGAGGCGCCCCGCGACCAGCTCCTCGGCGCAGTTGAGCGGCATTGCCGGCTGGAACTCACCGTCAGGCAGCTGCGGCAACCCTTCCTTCGAGCCGGCGATGCCGGCGAACTTCTCGACGTGGCTGTACCATGGCGCCATCTCGGCGTAGCGGATCGGCCAGTCGATCGCGATCCCCTCACGCACGTTTGCCGAGTAGTCGATGTCGCTGAAGCGGAAGCTGCACCGTCCCCACATCAGCGAGCGCCCGCCGACGTGGTAGCCCCGGTACCAGTCGAAGCGCTTCACCTCGGTGTACGGAGAATCCTTGTCGGATGCCCAGTAGTCGAGATTCTTCTCGTTGAGCGGGTAGTCGCGACTGAGGACGGGATAGTTCTTGACCATGTCCTGTGTCCGGCCGCCACGGTGCGGATACTCCCATGGCGCCTTCGTCGCATTCACGTAGTCCTTCACGTGCTCGATGTTCTTGCCGCGCTCGAGCAGCAGGACGCGCAGCCCTTTCTCGGTCAGTTCCTTCGCCGCCCAACCGCCGGAGATGCCGGATCCGACGACGATCGCATCGTACTCCGTGGATTCCATCGATCCTCATGCGTAGAGGGATGTCAGCAGCGGCTCGCACGACGAGCAGCGCGGCTGAGGTTCGCGGGGCGAATATGGCGCGCGTTCCACGGGTTGTCGATGCTGCTACCACGTGGTCAGTGGTGCGCCGCGCCGTGCCCCCGGATCGCGGCGATGAAGTTCTTCTTCCCGTACTCGCCGCGCGAGACGAATGACGAGAAGCTCTCGCGACCGAGCAGCTCACGGCGGATGTCGCGATCACTCCAGCCGCGGGCAACCCGGTCGTCGACCGCCGCGATCAGCGCCTCGATCCAGTCGGCCTTGAGGCGGAGCGCCGTCGCCGGATTTGGGATCGCGCCGCGATGGGCATCGAAGAGTCGCACTGGCTCGAGCGCGGCGAAGCGGCGCAGTGTCCTCACGAGGAGACGTGGATCTTCTTCCGGGTGCGCGACGCGAACCTTCACGCCGAGAAAGAGGTCGCCGCCGAAGAGCGTGCGGCGCTCGGCGTCCCAGACGACGTGGTGGTCGCTGGCGTGCCCCGGCGCGGGAAGGAGCTCGAGACCCGGCGGCATGGGCGCAGCGGTGAAGCTGCCTAACGGCAACGGCTCTCCCCAGACGATGCGACGGTAGAGCGGCACCGGCTCGCCGGCGCGGATCAGCCGCTCGACCTCGGCCGGCATCGCCAGCGGGACGCCGGCCGCGGCGAGGGCGGGGGCGCCACCGCTGTGATCTTCGTGATGGTGCGTGATTACGCCCGCGATGATCGCGCGCTCCCGCGCCAATCGCACGACGTCGGCTGCGGCCGCGGGAAAGCCGCTGTCGATCATCGCGCCGCGATGGAGGTAGACGCTGACCTCGTAGCCGGCGAGCCGGCTCCGCCAGTGCGAGAGGCGGACGCGAGTGACGTCGTCGTGCCGCTCGAGCGAGAGGCGAATCATCGCGGGCGCGGCGCGCTGCCTAACGGCGAGCGCGCCGCGCTGGTTCGCGCGTTGTCCCGCGCCGGAGCGTTACTTCGCCTTGCCACGCGGCGTGTTGCCGCGGCGCGTCCAGATCTGGATCAGCCCGCACGAGCTGCCAGTCGAGTACTGGACCGGGATTTCCGACGCTCCCCGGTAGACCGCCATGCCGGTGATGTCCTCGGGACGCGCCAGTGCGTCGATGTCCCCCGCGCCGCCGGTGATCTGCAGCCCGTCGATGACGATGCTCGGCTGGCACGACCCACTGAAGCCGCCACCGCCGCGGATCGAGATGTTCACCTGACTACCCGGCGCACCGCTGCTGTACACGGTCACCCCCGGTGCAGTGCGCAGCAGGTCGCTCGTCTGGAAGGGCTGGCGGTTCTCGATCGTCTCGCGATCGATGAAGTAGCCGAAGCCACGCTTCTTCGCCTCCATGAACTCCTGCGTCGCACTGTCGTAGACGCGCGTCCCGGTGACCTCGACGGTCTGGAGGATGCGCGCCGCCGAGTCGAAGCGGACGTCGAAGCGCAGCGCACGCTTGGGCGAGAGCGTGACGCTGCGCGAGATCGGAACGAAGCCGATCGCGCGCGCCTCGAGCGTCTGCGTGCCGCCGGGAAGGTTCGCCAGCGTGTACGCGCCACTCGCATCGGCGACCGTCTCGACGTCGGTGCCACGCAGCGCGACGCGCGCGCCGGGAAGCACGCTGCCTGACGGCGTGCGAACGACGCCACTCACGCGCGCCGTGCCGCGGTGGACCGGACCGCTCGTCGTCGCCGTCAGGACGGTATCGGCGACGTCGAGCGAGAGCTCGATCGTGGCCACGCGCCCCGGCTTCACGTCCACGCTCACCGAACCGGTGACTGCCTTGCCGAGCCCCGCCCAGACGTTGAGCGTGGCGTCGCCGGGCAGCCCGCAGATCCTGAATCGCCCGTTGGCGTCGGTCGTCGCGCGCACCGTTGGCGTGGACCGGACCATTCCGCGGGCGCTGAAGCTCAGCTCGAACCATTGCGCGGTGACCGACGCGCCGGCAACCGGATTCGGATTGTCTGCGGTGACCACGGTTCCGAGCAGGAGACCGCTAGAATCGAGCGCCGCGCGCGCGCCGCAGTGCATGCCGATGACGTGCGCCGTCGTCGGGACACCAAGCTCGATATCGGCGCGCCCACTCCCGACGACCACCGTCTTCATCGGGCCGTTGAGTCCCAGCTCATCGAGTCGCGCGTGAAAGAACGTCACCAGGTACTCACCCGGCGGCACGTTGTTGACGCGAAAGAAGCCGCTCGAGTCGGTGTTGATCGAGAACGAGGTGCCGTGAGTCGGGTCGGCCTTGGTGACGACCTGCACGTTCGCCTCGGCCAACGGCCGGGTGACCGTCGAGTCGAAGATGTATCCGACGATGAACCCGGTAGCCGCCGGCGCGGCGGGGGCCGGCGCCGGTTGCTGGGCGTGTGCCGCGGCAGCGACGACCGCGCCCGCGAGCACGAGGGTGCCTAACGACGAAAGAGAGATCCGCATTGAGTGATTCGCGTGGAACAGAGGCTCTTGTTGCGTACACCCGTAATTCCGCGCGGTTCACGCGAGTGCGCAAGAGTGAAGGCGGGGCTCGCGAGGCTTGGAGTAGCTGGAATGGCCTTCTGGCAAAAAGGTCCATGCGCTCTGAGTGACTGCAACCCCCGCATCTGGTCCGCCGTTCTCTCCCTTCGCACGGAGTTTGCGATTGGTATCGACGCTCCTTAGATTGTGGGGAGCATGACGAAAGCGCCCGGCCTCACAGCCGGGCGCTCCCATTTTTATGTCCGCCCGGCTTCGGGGGACACGGCGCGTGTGCAGGCGCCGATCATTGCGCACTAAGCGCGAGCGACACGCAGGCGGTAACGATGATCGAAGAACTGAAGGCGCGGCTGCACGGTGAAGTGGAAGTGCTGCAGCACGAGCTCAACGTCACGCTCCCCAACGAGATCCGCAAAGCGGTCGAGCTGGGGGATCTCCGCGAGAACAGCGAGTACAAGGCCGCCCTCGAGCGGCAGCAGTTCGTGCGCGCACGTCTTGGCCAGCTGCGTGAGCGCCTCTCACGCCTCGCCTCGATCGACATCGGCCAGATCCCGACCGACAAGGTGGGCCTCGGCTCGACCGTCATCGTCGAGGACCAGAAGGCGAAGACGCGCGAGAGCTACACGCTGATCTTCGGCGACAACTTCGAGCTCGATGATCGCCAGGTCAGCATGGCCTCGCCCATCGGCCGCGCCCTGCTCGGCAAGTCGGTCGGCGAGATCGCGTTCCTCAAGCTTCCGACGATGACCCGCCAGCTGAAGGTCATCGAGCTGAAGACCATCCACGAGACGGAAGCAGTCAAATAGGGGTCGGGGATCAGGGGTCAGGGCCGGGCGCGTTAGGCTCCGCGCTCCCGGCCCTGACCCCCCGACACCTTGCTCCTGACCCCTTTTACGGGTCGATCGCAAACAACCGCGCGGCGTCGCGCTCGTAGGCAGCGAGCGCCGCTGCGTGCGCCGCCTCGTCCCAGCCTAACCGTGCGCCGGCGATACGCGCGGCGAGCGGGGCGACCGAACGGCCGTGATCGCGCGTCTCGAACGCGACCTTCGTCCGCCTGACGAGGAGGTCCGTCACCGTCAGTGCCAGCTCGGCGTCCACGCCATACGCGAGCTCGGCTCCGATGTAGGGCAGCCCGCTGACTAACGGTTCGGCCAGCGCCGGGTCGTCCTTCGCCAGCGACCAGACGTCGCACCAGCGACTTCCGTATGCGTGCGCGAGGTGCTCGCCGAGGGTGGTGCTGCCGGTCGCGCGGAGCGCGCGCTCGATTTCCTGCTCGAGCGAATCGATCTCGCCGCCGGGGAGCGAGACCTTCGCGGTCGCGCTCGATGCGCCGCGATTCCCCAGCTCGCGCTCGACGACATCCACCACCTCGGCCGACATCGCGCGGTAGGTCGTGAGCTTGCCGCCGCTCACCGAGACGACCCCTCGCCCGCTGACGGTGATCTCGTGCTCGCGCGAAGCACCGGCCGCATCCTCGCCGAAGCGGCCGGCGATCAGCGGCCTGATGCCGGCCCACGAGCAGACGACGTCGTCCGCCGTTAGGCGGGCCGCGGGGAAGAAGTGATTGGCGGCGTCGAGCAGGTACGTGACGTCGGCGCGGGAGGCACGGACGTCGTCCGGCGTCGCGGTCGTCTCGGTGTCGGTCGTGCCCACGATCGTGTGCGTCTCCCCCGGCAGGACGAACATCACCCGCCCATCCACCGGCGAGAGCAGCGTCAGCGCGGCGCGATTGCCGACGCGCTCACTCGGGACGGTGATGTGCACACCCTTTGTCCCGTGCAGCGTCGGCGGCACTCCCGGCTCGTCGAGGCGGCGGATCTCGTCGCTCCAGGGACCGGCAGCGTTCACGATGACGCGCGCGCGCACCATCGCTTCCGCGCCGGTGATCGCGTCGGCGACGATCGCGCCGTCGGTGCGGCCGCGCATCGCCGTCAGCCGCCTGACGGCGGCGTGGTTCACCACGCAGGCACCCGCCTCGCGCGCGCCGAGCGCCGTCGCCAGCGTTAGGCGGGCGTCGTCGGTCGCCGCGTCGTAGTAGCTCGCGCCGCCGGTGAGCCCGTCGGCCCGCAGCTTCGGCTCGCGCGCGATCACCTCGTCCGGATCGAGGCGCCGGTGCGGCGCGACGTTGCGGAAGAGCGCGAGCAGGTCGTAGAGGAACAGCCCGGCCCCGAGCTTCCAGCGCGGCACCCGTGCGCCCTCGTACACGGGCCAGGTGAACTCGAGCGGGCGGACGAGATGCGGCGCGAGCTCGAGCAGCCGACGGCGCTCGAGGCTCGACTCGAAGACGAGGTGCAGGTGGCCGTGCTCGAGATAGCGCAGACCACCATGCACCAGTCGCGACGAGCGGCTCGACGTCCCGCTCGCGAAGTCGTCACGCTCGACGAGCGCGACGCTCAGCCCGCGCAGCGCCGCGTCGCGCGCCACGCCGACACCGGTGATTCCACCACCGACGACGAGCACGTCGAACCGCTCGCTCCCGAGTCGCTCGACGGTCCGCGTGCGCTCGGCGAGCGGCTGCGGCGCAACGTCACCTCGACGCGAATTCGCGGGATGCATGTCGTCTCGTGTCGGCGCGCCAGTCATGTCGCGTATCATGGCGAGCGACTGGTCGCGCGGTAAGGGCGCAGGATCAGCGATCAACCGACGCGCTCGCCTATTCCAGCGGGAGGCGTCACGGTCTAGCTTTCTCGCATGCTCACCACCATTCCCGGTCGCCGGGTCGCGATCGTCGCCGGCGTACGCACGCCATTCGTGAAAGCGGGCACGTCGTTCAAGAACATCTCCGCGATCGACCTCGGCAAGCTGACGGTCGCCGAGCTGCTGCAGCGCGCCGATCTCGACGGGAAGGAAGTGACGGCGCTCGTCTTCGGGACGGTGATTCCCTCGGTGCTCGCGCCGAACATCGCGCGCGAAGTCTCGCTCATTCCGCAGCTGCCGAAGGGATGCGAGGCGTACACTGTCAGCCGCGCCTGTGCCTCGGCGAACCAGGCGATCACCGACGCCGCCGACCAGATCGCCCTCGGCCATCACGACTGCATCATCGCCGGCGGCGCCGAGTCGCTGTCGACGGTGCCGATCCTCCACTCGCGCGGCTTCGCCGACGCGCTGGTCGCGGCGAGCAAGGCGAAGTCGCTCGGCGGACGCGTTGCCTCGATCGCGCGCATCCGCCCGAAGGACCTCGTGCCGATCACCCCGGCGATCGCCGAGCCGAGCACCGGCGAGACGATGGGCCAGAGCGCCGAGAAGATGGCGAAGATCAACGCCATCCCGCGGCTGGCGCAGGACGAGTTCGCGTTAGGCTCGCACCAGAAGGCGGCGGCCGGCACGAAGGACGGCCGCCTGACGGCGGAGATCTTCCCGGTCTACGTGCCGTCGTCGTACGAGACGGTGGTCAGCAGCGACAACGGGATCCGCGCCGACAGCAGCATCGAGGCGCTCTCGAAGCTTCCGCCCGTCTTCGACCGCAGGTACGGCACGGTGACCGCCGGCAACTCATCTCCGCTCACCGACGGCTCGGCGGCGGTCGTGCTGATGAGCGACGAGAAGGCGAAAGCGTTAGGCTACAAGCCGCTGGGCTATATCCGGAGCTACGCCTACGCCGCGCTCGATCCCGGCGAGCAGCTCCTGATGGGCCCCGTGCTCGCCGCGCCGCGGGCGCTGCAGCGGGCCGGACTCTCGCTCCGCGACATGGACCTCGTCGAGATGCACGAGGCGTTCGCGGCGCAGGTGCTGAGCAACCTGCAGGGCTTCGAGAGCAAGAGCTGGGCGGAACGCGCCGGCTTCTCGCACCCGGTCGGCACCGTCGACCAGTCGAAGCTCAACGTCATGGGCGGCTCGATCGCGATCGGCCACCCGTTCGGCGGCACCGGCGCCCGGATCACGACGACATTGTTGAACGAGCTCGGTCGCCGCGGCGGCCAGTTCGGGCTGATGACGGTGTGCGCCGCCGGCGGGATGGGGTTCGCGATGGTGGTCGAGCGCGCCTGAGCGCGCCACGCTCCTGCGTCCGGCAATAAGTAGCACTTGCAAATAAATACGGAGCACCCTCGCACATGACCGCAACTGACGTGAGAGCCGCCTTTCAGAATCTCCGGCTCGACCTCGACGAGGACGTCGCGATCGTCACGATCGACGTGCCGAACAAGCCGGTCAACACGCTCAATGCCGACGTGATCCGCGAGTTCGGCGAGGTCTTCGAGTTTCTCGAGGGCGACGAGAACGTCCGCGGCGCGGTGCTGATCAGCGGCAAGCCCGACAACTACATCGCCGGCGCCGACATCGAGCAGTTCCTCGGGCTCAAGAGCGCGAAGGACGCCGAGGCGCTGAGCCGGAGCGGGCAGCAGCTGCTGCTGCGGCTCGAGAAGCTGCGCGTCCCGGTGGTCGCGGCGATCAACGGCGCCTGTCTCGGCGGCGGACTCGAGTCGGCGCTCGCGTGCAGCTATCGCATCGCGAGCGACTCGCCCAAGACGGTGCTCGCCGTCCCCGAGGTTCAGCTCGGGCTGATTCCCGGCGCCGGCGGGACGCAGCGCCTGCCGCGACAGGTCGGGTTGACCGCCGCGCTCGACATGATCCTCACCGGCAAGAACATCCGCGCGAAGAAGGCGCTGACGTTAGGCCTGGTGGATGAGATGGTGCACCCGGCGATCCTCCGCGACATCGCCGTCAGGCGCGCCCGCGAGCTTGCCGACGGTACGCGTCCGCGCTCGCCGCATCACAGCGGCAGTGGAATCGCCGCGCGAGCGCTCGAGGGGACGGGCGCCGGTCGTTCGATCGTCTTCCGGCAGGCGCGCCAGCAGACGCAGGCGAAGACCAAGGGCAATTATCCGGCACCGCTCGCCGCGATCGATGCGATCGAGACCGGCTATGCAAAGGGAGCCGACGCCGGCTATGCCGAGGAGGCGCGACTGTTCGGCGAGCTTTCGCAGACCGAAGTATCGCGCCAGTTGATCTTCCTTTTCTTCGCCACCACCGCGCTGAAGAAGGACACCGGCGTCGCCGACCCGAACGCGAAGGGCGCACCGGTACGGAAGATCGGTGTCCTCGGCGCGGGCTTCATGGGAGCGGGGATCGCGGCGATCGCCGCGCAGGCGGGGACGATCGTCCGGCTCAAGGACGCCGACACCACTCGCGTCGCCGCGGGGCTTCGCAGCATCCGCGAAGTGCTGAAGGAGCGGCTGACGAAGAAGCAGATCACGCGCACGCAGTTCGACGACCAGCTGATCCTCGTCAACGGGACGACGGACTACTCCGGCTTCCGCGACGCCGACATCGTGATCGAGGCGGTGTTCGAGGACATCGCGGTGAAGCACCAGGTCATTCGCGAGACGGAGAAGAACACGAGCGAGCACGCGATCTTCGCGTCGAACACGAGCACGATCCCGATCGCGCGGCTGGCGCAGGCGTCGGCGCGACCGGACCGCGTGATCGGCATGCACTTCTTCTCGCCGGTGCCGAAGATGCCGCTGCTCGAGGTGATCGTGCATGGCGCAACGTCGGCCGCTGTCACGGCGACGGTGGTCGGCTACGGAAAGAAGCTCGGCAAGACGGTGATCGACGTGAACGACGGTCCCGGCTACTACGCCAACCGGAACCTGACGCCCTACATCAACGAAGCGGGCAAGATGCTCGACGAGGGCGCGAAGATCGAGACGATCGATCGCGCGCTCGTGGCGTTCGGCTTTCCGGTTGGCCCGATCACGCTCGTCGATGAAGTCGGCATCGACGTGGCGGGAAAGGCGGGGAACATCATCGCCGACGCCTTCGGCGAGCGGATGCGGCCGTCGACGTCGCTGCAGCACGTACTCTCGGCCGGCCGTTATGGTCGCAAGAACAAGAAGGGATTCTACAAGTACGACGAGAAGGGCAAGAAGGAAGGCGTGGACGAGACGGTGTACGACCTGATCCCGAACGCCCCGGCGCGGCGCGATTTCCCCGCCGAGGAGATTCGCGAGCGGACGGTGATGGCGATGCTCAACGAAGCAGCGCGCGCGCTCGAGGACGGGATCATCCGCTCGCCGCGCGACGGCGACATCGGCGCGGTGTTCGGGATCGGCTTCCCGCCCTTCCGCGGCGGACCGTTCCGTTACATGGACACGTTAGGCATCGGCGAGGTGGTGAAGCATCTCGACGAGCTGAACTCGCGCTTCGGCGGTGGACGGTACGAGGCGGCGCCGATCCTGACCCGGATGGCGCGCGCCGGGGAGCGATTCTATCCGGCGGAGGGAAAGCCCGTCGGATGAGCCGCGCCGCGTGACTCCCGAGCGAAGGGCACGCGTCTGGCGCTGGACGGCGATCGTGCTGCTCGTCGCGCTCTGCGGGACGGGGATGAACAGCGCGCGTGACGACTGGTCGAGCGCGATGACGACCGGACAGCGCGCACAGGCGGTGGCGCAGGTGGTGTACTCGGCAGCGGGGCTCCTCGCCGCCGTGGCGCTCGCCGCGCGCTTGCCGGTAGCACGGCGGCTGTTCAGGATTTTCGCGATCGCGGTGACGCTCGCGGCCGGGCTGGCGCCGGTGGTGTGGGGGGAGACCGCGTGGTGGACGGGGGTGCTCGCCGCGGTCGCCGCCGCGGTGATCGCCTGGCTCATATGGCTCGCCTTCGTGCGTGGGGAGCGGACGCCGGCGGAGACCGTCACATGAACGGCAACCCGCAGTTCTCCGAGGTCGATCATGCCGAGCCTCACTCGCCTAACGGCGCCGTTGTAAGCGCCTCGTAAGCCGCCGAGCCGTCCGGCGCCGAAATAGCGTGCCAATCGCGCCGGTCCCGCGCCTCTCACTTTCCGCGTGAAAAACGCGTAGCTTTCAATCGTGCATCGCGCCCCCCTCACAATCGCGCTGCACAGGAACGATGGATCTCTACACATTCAGTCTCGCGCTGGGCGGAATCGGTCTCGGCACCATGGCGGTCGCCGGACTGGGCGCTCGTGGTGGCGGGCGCAGCGGCGGTCACCCGGGCGGCCATCATAACGGCGGCTCCGGCCACGCCCACGCCGGCCACGCCCACGCCGGCCACGCCCACGCCGGCCACGCCCATGCCGGCAGCTCGCACGCCGGCGGGTCGCATCACCACGACGTCGCTGATATCCGCGGCGTCGAGGCGCCGGGGATCGGGCGCGGCTTCAGCGCGCTGGTCTCGCCACGGATCATCTTCAGCTTCCTCGTCGGCTTCGGCGCGGCGGGAGTGCTGCTCCGCCACACGTTAGGCGGCATCGCGCTCCTCGCGGTGGCGGTCCTCGGTGGTGTGCTGCTCGAGCGACTGCTCGTCGCGCCGTTATGGCGCTTCACGCACCGTTTCGAATCGGCGCCGGCGCTCACCCTCGAGAGCTCGATCACCGATGACGCGCAGGCAGTGTCGAGCTTCGACGCGCGCGGACAAGGCCTGGTGGCGATCGAACTGGATGGTCAGGTCGTACAGGTGCTCGGCACGTTGCGCAGCGAGGATCTCCAGGCCGGGGTCCGCGTGCGTGCCGGCGATCGTCTTCGCGTGGAAGCGGTGGACGGCGCGCGCAACAGGTGCACGGTGTCCTATCTGGGTGCTTGACCCGCTGCGCGCCGGCTACACCGTACGGCGCCGCGACATCTCATAGAGGAAAGTCGTATGGACTTGCGTCCCTGGATCACCATCATCGCGATCGTCTTCGGCGTCGTCGTCGTCATCCCGGCGATCGTCGCGTCGTTCCTCAGGAACGTCGATGCCGGCACCATCCGCCTCGTCTCCTGGCTGCACGGCGGGACCGTGATCTATCGCGGCCCCGGCAAGTCGAAGGAGATCCCGCTGCTCACCACCGGGACCACCATCTCGAGCAAGGTGATCAACGTCGATCTCGACATCACCGACCAGACGGCGGACCTCGACAGCGAGGGCACGCCACGCCCCATCAAGGTGCGCATCCTCGCCAGCGCGATCGTCTCGGTCGGCGACACCGACGCGCTGATCAAGACCGGCGCGAACCGCTTCTTCGCCAAGTCGGAGTCGGACCAGATCAGCACCCTCACCGACCTCCTCTCCAGCTCGGGGCGTCGCGCCATCAACCTGCTCACCCACGACCAGCTCTTCTCGGCGAAGACGGCGCCGCCGCCGCGGCTCGCGGCTCCGGCCGGAACGAGCGTGTCGCCTAACGTGCAGAGCACCGCGCTGCAGCCGGCCCAATCGTTCCAGCAGATCGCGCAGGTCGCCGACGACGAGGACGATCCGCTCGCCGTGATCATCCGCAAGGCATGCTCGCGCGAGCTCACCGACCTCGGACTGATCTTCAACTCGCTGAACATCAAGGTCGTGCAGTCGGAAGTCGCCGAAGCACGCCGTCGTCAGTCGGCCGCCGAAGCGCAGGCGAACGCCGAGATCGTCGCCGCGCTGCAGTCGCGCCGCGCGAAGGAGGCGCAGCTCGAGGCCGAGCGCATGATCTCCGACAAGCAGCGCGAGCTCGAGCAGACGCGCGCGTCGAACGCCGCGCTCGTCGCGCAGGCGGAAGCGAAGAAGCAGGACGCGCTGGCGATCCTCCGCACGTCGGAGCTCGACGCGACGCAGATCGCCCAGGCGAAAGCCGACGCCGATCGCGTGCGCATCGAGGCGCAGGCCTCCGCGGAAGCAGAGGCGATTCGCATCCGCGCCATCGCGGCGGCGACGGCCGAGAGTATCCAGAAGGTGAACGAGGCCATCGCGGCCGGCGGCGAGAGCTACTTCCGCTATCGGCAGATCGAGATGCTGCCCCAGATCGCGCCGGCGATCGCCGACGCGCTCAGCGAGGCGAAGATGGTGACGATCTCGAGCGGCGGCGACGGCAAGGGTGCCGCCGAGACGACGACGAACAACATCGCCAGCGTCATCCAGACGGTGCTCGCCGCCCAGCTGGTGACACGCGGCGGGATACTCGACAGCGCCACGCAGCCGGCCGTACCGGCGGCGAACGGAAAGAAGTGAAGCAGGACGGCGGGGCCGGGGCACGGTGCTCCGGCCCCGCCGGCATTAACCGTTAGGCTCGGCGGCCGACGTGGCATTCGCGGACCACTTCTCGACCAGCTCGTCGGATTATGCGCGCTACCGGCCGGATTATCCGATCGCGTTGTTCGGCTGGCTCGCTGGAACTATCACGGTCAAGCGCGTCGCCTGGGACTGCGCGACGGGGAGCGGGCAGGCGGCACTCGGGCTCGCGCCGCACTTCGACGAAGTGATCGCGACCGACGGCAGCGCGGCGCAGCTCGTTGCGGCGGAGCACGACGGGAAGGTGCAGTACGTGTGCGCCACCGCTGAGCGCACCCCCCTCCGCGACGGCGCAGTCGATCTCGTGACGGTCGCACAGGCGCTGCACTGGTTCGACGTCGATGCGTTCAACGATGAAGTGAATCGCGTCGTGCGCGCGGGCGGTGTCATTGCCGTGTGGTCGTACGGACACACCACCGTCTCGCCCGAGATCGACGAAGTGGTCGGCGAGTTCTATCACGACACCGTTGGCGCGTACTGGCCGCCGGGACGCGAGCACGTCGAGAACGGATATCGCGACCTTCCGTTTCCATTCGCGCGCATCGAGGCCCCCCGCTTCGACATGTCGCGGCAATGGACGCTCCCCGAGCTGCTCGGCTATGTCGGCACCTGGTCGGCCGCGCGGCGCTATCGCGCGGCGAAGGGCGACGCCGGCATCGAACGCTTCGCCGAGAAGCTTTCGCGGATCTGGGGCCCCGCTGAGACGCGGCGCGCCGTACGCTGGCCCCTCACACTGCGGGTCGGTCGCGTCAGCGCGGCCTGAACATCTCCCGAGGGCACGAACCCGTGAAGACGTGGTCCGCCGATCGTCATTCATGGGGCAAGCGGCGATGCCGCTCCCGCGTTGGCGACATCTCGAGGGAGAATCGAACATGAGCATGACCAAGATCTGCGGATCGATCGGTGCCTTCGTCGGCAGCTCGATCGGGTGGTGGATCGGCAGCGGCGCGGGGATGATGACCGCGTTCGCGCTGTCGATGGTCGGCACCGGCCTCGGCATCTGGGCAGGGCGGAGGATCGCCGACAACATGGTGTCGTAGGATCGAGTGGCGCGGGCGCGGTGTATCCAGCGATATCTTTCGTGACTAACCGCCAGAGACTTTCATGCGCCGCCATTTCATTACCGCAATCGCTCTCACTCTTCCCGCCCTGCTCAGTGCACAGGCGGGAACGATGCCTGTTCCCACCCGCGATGAAGCGCTGCACGCCGCGCTGATCTCGCGCGGTCGCCAGGACCAAGCCGTGCGCGAGGTCTTCCTCGCCGGTCACCATCAGGACACCACCGACCTCCGCCGAATGGCCGACGTCGACGCCGACAACACGAGCTTCCTGAAGAAGATCGTCGCCGAGCGCGGATGGCCGGGCCGGTCGCTGGTCGGACGCGATGGCGCTGAGGCGGCATTTCTCATCCTGCAGCATTCGTCGGATACGACGTTCCAGGCGAAGATGCTGCCGCTGCTCGAGAAGGGCGTCGCGTCGGGCGACGTCGAGGGCCAGCACCTTGCGCTGCTCACGGATCGCGTTGCCGTGCATCGCGGGCAGAAGCAGGTCTACGGGACGCAGGCCTCAGTCGTGAACGGCCGCTTCGTGCTCGACCCGATTGCGGACTCGGCGAACGTCGATGTGCGGCGAGCAAAGGTCGGAATGCCGCCGGTCGCGGCGTACATGCGGATTCTCGACTCGCTCTACGGCGCGCGGATTCCGTGAGCGGGCGCGCCCAGATCGCCGGGCGCACCCAGAAGCTCGGCGAGGAAATCGCGAGCAGCGTGACCCACGGAGTGGGGCTCGTCGGAAGCATCGTCCTCTTTCCCTTCCTGATCATCGCCGCATCGCGTGACGGCGATCGCTGGCGCGTCACCTCGGCGATCGTCTTCGGGATCTCGCTCATCCTGCTCTACGCGGCGTCCACTTTCTATCACGCGCTTCCCGGGCCGCGAGCGAAGCGCGTCTTCCGCATCATCGACCATTCGGCGATCTATGTCCTGATCGCCGGGACGTACACGCCATTCCTGCTCGGGCCGTTGCGCGGCGGGTGGGGATGGTCGCTGTTCGTGGTCATCTGGGCGGTGGCGATCGCCGGGATCGTCGTCAAGGCGACGTTAGGCATCCGCTGGGAGCGGCTGTCGACGATCATCTACCTGCTGATGGGGTGGATCGGGGCGATCGCGGCGAAGCCGCTGCTCGAGCGGGTGAGTCCGACGGGACTCCTCTGGCTCCTCGCCGGCGGGCTCGCCTACACCGGCGGCGTCGTATTCTTCATGCTCGACCAGCGCGTGCGGTACGCGCATTCCATCTGGCACCTGTTCGTCGCGACGGGAAGCGTCTGCCACGTCGTCGCCGTGCTCCGCTATGCGGGAGGACCGAGTGTCTGAGCTGACGAGAAAAAGAGGGCTGCATCCGCGCATCGAGGAGCTGCTCGAGCATCTGGATGAGCACCGCGCCGTGCTCAAGGAAGCGGTTGCGCACGTCGCGCCCTATCACAGCGTGCCGCGGTCCGCGGACGGACGGTGGTCGGTCGGAGAGATCCTCGACCACGTGCACCGTGTGGAGTCGGGGTTCGCCCGGCTCCTGACCAAGCGTGCCGGCGAAGCGCGGGCGAGGGGCGACGCGCCGGAGACGGAGACGTCGTCGATCATGGGGAGCGTGGACAGCCGGATGCTCACGGACCGGAGCCGGCGCATCAACGCGCCGGAGATGGTCGTTCCGCGCGAAGGCGCAACGGTCGAGGAAGGGCTGGCAGCGCTCGAGTCGAGTCGGGCGACGGTCCAGCGCGCCCTCGACGACGCAAGCGGCGTCGCGTTAGGCGCGATCAGGCACACCCATCCCGTGTTCGGCGAGATGAACCTCTACCAGTGGGGGCTCGTCCTCGGCTACCACGACGCCCGTCACGCCGAGCAGATTCGCGAGATCGGTCGAGGGCCGAACGGTGGCTGAGCGCGCCGCTTGAGGAAGTTCATCCCCGACGCGGCCGAGCCGTGGATCGTGCTCCTGGCCGTCGTCGGCGTCTTCGTCGGGAGCTGGGTGCTGAGCCTGCAGAATGGCGGCAGCGACGCCGCCATCGCCCTCGACAATCGTGAGGCACTCCTCACGTTAGGCATGGAGGGAGTGTTCGCGCTGCTGTTCATCCCCTGGCTCTGGTGGCGGGGCTGGCGCGGGGATGCGCTGACCGCGCCATCAGGGCCGCTCGACGTCCCGCGCGGCATCGTGCTCTGGTTCGGATCCTACCTCGCGCTCGGCCTCGTCTTCGGCGCCGTGGCGCTGGTGAAGAAGGACATCGCCGACCCGCCAGTGAAGGTGAATCTGTCGGACGCGGTGATCGTCTCGGTCTCGATCCTCAACGCGGTGTTCGAGGAGTTCCTCTGGCTGGCGTACGGCGTGACCGCACTGGCGAAGCGCATCGGGCTGCGCCGCGCCTGCATCGCGAGCGTCGCCCTGCGCACGGGGATCCATGTCTACGAGGGTCCGCTGGCGGTGCTCGGCGTGCTCCCGATCGGGATCGTCTTCACCTGGTACTTCGCCCGCACCAAGCGAGTGTGGCCGGTGATCGTCGCCCACGCGCTGCAGGACGCGTTCGCGTTCGTGTACCTCAGAGGACTCGGCGAGCACCGTTAGGCAGCGAAGCTGTCGGCGATATGCTGCAAGGGGATAAGCTGTAAGCGATAAGCTGCAAGCAGTCAGCGAACA
>JBJMNK010000099.1:0-15040 GCA_045804265.1 Gemmatimonadaceae bacterium
CCCCCCCCCCCCCCGACCCCCGACCCCTTCTTTCAGTACGCCACCCCGAACCGCCTTCCCACATGCTGCCGGTGCTCGAGCTCATCGACCAGGGCGACGGCGTAGTCTTCCATCGAGATGTGGCTGCGTCCCTTGGCGTCGGGGATGAACTGGTCGCCGGTGGCACGATAGCGGCCGGTGCGCTGGCCCGGTGAGATCTCGGCGGCGGGGCTGATGAACGTCCAATCGACACCCGCGCCCTCCTTGCGAAAGACGTCGAGCGACTCGGCGCCTTGGAGCGCCTCGGCCTTGTAGGCCTCGGGGAAGTCGGGGCTGTCGAGCAGGCGCTTGCCCGGCGCGACCTCGAGCGTCGCCGCACCGCCGACGATGACCAGCCGCTTCACCCCCGACTTCTTCGCGCCGGCGAGCAGCGCGCGCGCCGCATCGGCGAGTCGCGGCGCGCCGAGCCCGCGCGCGTTGGGCCGCGGCGAGATCGCGCTGACGATCGCGTCCGCACCGCGCGCGACGGTGGCGACGCTGTCAGCGTTGGTCGCGTCCCCCTTCACCAGCTTCACCTTCGGGTCCGGCGACTGCACCTGCTCCGGGTCGCGGACGACGCCGGTGACTTCGTGCCCGCGGCTCAGCGCCTCGCGGACGATGCGCTGGCCGATGTTACCGGTAGCGCCGAAGAGGACGATCTTCATTGGGGCCGGCTCCGCTTTGGGTTGGCTGTAAGCGATAAGCTACAAGCAGCGAGCGACGGCGGCACTGCCGCACGAGTAGTGCCGCAGCCCGCTGACTGCTTGCCGCTTATCGCTTACAGCCGTCTACAACAGCGGCACGAACCGCGGTGCGCCGCTTAGATTTCCGTTACCACACAGAACGGACGAACCCCATGGCCTCGAAGAATTCCTTCGGCTCCCGCGCGACGCTGACCGTCGACGGCAAGCCCTACGTCATCTACCGGCTCGACGCGCTGCAGTCGAAGGCGCCGAATGCGTCCCGCCTCCCCTTCTCACTCAAGATCCTCCTCGAGAACCTGCTCCGCAACGAGGACGGCGGCTTCGTCAAGCCGGCCGACATCGAGGCGATGGGCAATTGGGACGTGAAGGCGAAGGTCGAGAAGGAGATCGCCTTTCGCACGAGCCGGGTGCTGCTGCAGGACTTCACCGGCGTCCCGGCGGTGGTCGACCTCGCCGCGATGCGCGACGCGCTCCGAGCGTTAGGCGGCGACCCGAAGCGCATCAATCCGCTGCAGCCGGTGGACCTCGTCATCGACCACTCGGTGCAGGTCGACGAGTACGGCACCGACGCGGCGCTGCTGATCAACACGAAGTTCGAATTCGAGCGCAACAAGGAGCGCTACGTCTTCCTGCGCTGGGGACAGAGCGCGCTGGACAACTTCCGCGTCGTCCCGCCGGGGACCGGCATCTGTCACCAGGTGAACCTCGAGTACCTCGGCCAGGTCGTGTTCGCGGGTAAGGAAGACGGCGCGGATGCCGCCTGGTGCGATTCGCTCGTCGGCACCGACTCGCACACGACGATGATCAACGGCCTCGGCGTCCTCGGCTGGGGGGTCGGCGGGATCGAAGCCGAGGCAGCGATGCTCGGCCAGCCTGTCTCGATGCTGATCCCGGAAGTAATAGGCTTCAAGCTGCACGGCAAGCTCCCCGCCGGCGCGACCGCGACAGATCTCGTGCTGACGTGCACCGAGATGCTCCGCAAGAAGAAAGTCGTCGGCAAGTTCGTCGAGTATTACGGGAGCGGATTGAGCTCGCTCTCGCTCGCCGACCGCGCGACGATCGCCAACATGGCGCCCGAGTACGGCGCGACGATGGGCTTCTTCCCGGTGGACGCCGAGACGCTGAAGTACCTCCGCCTGAGCGGGCGCAGCGAGCAGCAGGTGCGCCTGGTCGAGGAGTACACGAAGGCGCAGGGGCTCTTCCGCACCGACGACACGCCGGACCCCGTCTTCACCGACATCATCGAGCTCGACCTCGCGACGGTCGAGCCGAGCATGGCGGGACCGAAGCGTCCGCAGGATCGCGTGCCACTCAAGATGTCGAAGAAGATGTTCGAGGAAGCGTTAGGCGGCGAGCTGGAGAGAGTGGGGACGGTGGCGGCGAAGGGCGCGGCCCATCGCGTGACCGAGGTGAGCGGCCAGCATCCGGCCGCGGCGCTGCTCGACCCCAAGGCCGAGGACCAGCTGCACCGTCATGGCGGCGTCCAGGTGACGATGAACGGCGAGAGCTTCACGCTGCGCCATGGGAGCGTGGTGATCGCCGCGATCACCAGCTGCACCAACACCAGCAACCCGAGCGTGATGCTCGCGGCCGGGCTGCTGGCGCGGAACGCGGTGGCGAAGGGGCTGAAGAAGAAGCCGTGGGTGAAGACCAGCTGCGCACCCGGCAGCAAGGTGGTGACCGACTACTACGACAAGGCCAACGTGCGGAAGGATCTCGACGCGTTAGGCTTCAACATCGTCGGCTACGGCTGCACGACCTGCATCGGCAACAGCGGCCCGCTCCCCGAGCCGATTGCGAATGCAGTGGAAGAGAACAAGCTGTATGTCGCGGCGGTGCTGAGCGGCAACCGCAACTTCGAGGGCCGGGTAAACCCCCTGACGCGGTTCAACTACCTGGCGAGCCCGCCGCTGGTGGTGGCCTACGCGCTGGCCGGCCGGATGGACATCGACTTCAACACCGAGCCGTTAGGCGTGGGCAAGGACGGCCCCGTCTTCCTGCGGGACATCTGGCCGAGCCCGAAGGACGTCGAGGACACGGTGTTGAGCAGCGTGAAGGCGGAGATGTTCAAGAAGCAGTACGCGAACGTCTTCGAGGGCGACCCCGAGTGGCGCGAGCTGAACGTCCCCGAGGGAGAGACCTATGCGTGGGACGCGTCGAGCACCTACGTGAAGAACCCGCCCTACTTCGAGGGGATGAAGCTCGAGGTCCCGGCGGTGAAGCCGATTGCCGGCGCGCGAGTGTTAGGCATGTACGGCGACTCGATCACGACCGACCACATCTCGCCAGCGGGGTCGATCCCGGCCGCGAGTCCCGCGGGCAAGTGGCTGATCGCGCAGGGGGTGAAGACGCACGACTTCAACTCGTACGGGGCGCGACGCGGGAACCACGAAGTGATGATGCGCGGGACGTTCGCGAACATTCGCTTGCGGAACGAGATCGCGACGGGCAAGGAAGGATGGTGGACGGCGACCGCGCCTAACGCCGAGCCGGTGCCGCTCTATGATGCGGCAATGAAGTACAAGGAGGCGGGGACGCCGCTGCTGATCATCGCCGGGAAGGAGTACGGGACCGGGTCGTCGCGCGATTGGGCGGCGAAGGGGACGATGCTGCTCGGCGTGCGGGCCGTGATCGCGGAATCCTTCGAGCGGATCCACCGGTCGAACCTCGTCGGGATGGGCGTGCTTCCGCTGGAGTTCACGGAAGGGGCGACGAGGCAGTCGTTAGGCCTGACGGGATTCGAGACGTTCGACATCTCGGGGGTGGACCAGACGCTGAAGCCGAGAGCGCGACTGAACGTGACGGCGAAGGGCGGGCCTAACGGCGGGGAGAAGAGCTTTGCGGTGCTGTGCCGGATCGATACGCCGGAGGAGCTGAACTATTATCGGAACGGCGGGATCTTGCCTTACGTGTTGAGGAGTTTGGTGGGGCGGAAGTAGGCTTCGTTCGTACCTTGCCGGGTAATCCCTAGGGCCCATGACTTGGTAGCGAACTCCTAGGTTTCTGGTCGATTCCCTATTGCTGATCACCTGAGCTCATGCGTTTGCGTCGCTCGGAGTCACGACGGGACTCAACCACTTCGCCGCAAATCGCTGCGTAAAGTCTGCATCGCCACAGATGCAGCGTAGCGTGCGCGCGCGAGGACGAGCGCTGAGCTGGGGAAATCCCGCGAGCAGGTTTAACCGGGCTTCGCTTGCTGGATGACGATAGGCGGTCAAGTCGGGGCACGAGGCGATCAACAACTGAGCGGCGAGCATGACTCCGGCGAGTGCCGATTGGTGGGCCAAAGGGACGGCAATGTCTCTAGATAAATCACTAGAACCGTGGCGAATAAGTGCCCCTCCACAGACTCCGTCGTGGTAAAGGTCTGATAGACGTCTTCCTCTCCACGCTTCGGCATCAGCCTCGCCCAAGTCAAAATTGCGCACCACGTCAGCCAGCAGAGATCGTTCAAACCACTCACTAGCGTTACTTGGTGCAGGCATATCCGGAATCTGCGGAAGCAGTGCCGGGTTTAAGACGGCATCGATCGAGATGTCGTGAGTTAGGTATGCCAGAACCCGGAGCTCGTTCTCTCGTATAGAGCGAGCAACCAGCTGGTGATAGTTAGGACGAGGGGATGTCGGCCAATAGAGGCAGGCAAGACAAGGTTCGACACCGAATGCTTCGTGCCTTGACCAGCCAATGTCGGACGGCTGAGTCCATGCGTTGAATGCGCGGCGCGGCAAGCACGCTTGGATCTCGATTCGTAACGCTTCGCTGTCTACTGCGGTGCAGACAGTATCAACGGCATCAAGCCCCGGTAAAGCGAGGTCCCATGCAAGTTGGCCCGTTGCGACCTGAATCGCCGTACCCTTGAGCGCGCGCGCTACGACCGAGACTTTGGTTCGTCCGACGTCCTCGTCCCCTGAAAGGACGTAGCGCTGCAAATTCGAGAGCGTGATCTCTTCGGGATCGATGACATCCAAGACCCCTCGGACAGAAATCGTACCTAACGCATAGACCATCGCCTGTCCGATTGCCCCAGCCCCCACAAGACACGCTCTTCCGATGTCGATGTTCGGCGGAAGCGCCGGAAGCGCTTCGCTCGGGCCTGCAAGCGTGAGGAGATTGAAACCAGCCGGAGTTGGGCCGCGTCTCCCCGATGGCAAGAAATCGGCGAATACCTGCCTAAAGATTTCGCTCGCACCGATGGCGCCGGCTGCTAACGACACCAGTGGGTTAGTCGCCTCCAGTGTCGTATGGATTCTAGAGTCAATGGCGACATCCCAGCCTCGCGGGATGACGGTCACGGTACTTGCATCGGGCAGACCGCGACCCCACGCGAGCGTCGCTGTTGCGGGCCCTTCGCCTGTAGCGATCTCGCAGATCGGGTTGATTCGCCTAACTTCCGCGACACATCGCTCGACTACGCGATCAGGGCCCACAATTCTTAAGCTCGGATAGATCCGTGCGGACAGGTTCGTCGCGAAGAGCAATCCCGCTAAGTGGATTGGAGCCTCTTCGATATCTGGCGGTGCGACGAGACCGATTGTCTTATCACTTAGAAAGTGATTCAGGTCAGTCGCGCTTGAAAGCAGCGGCGTGATAGCATCGTCTACGCGAGCGAAGAACCTGGCTAAGCTCATTCGAAGACGATCTCTGTCTGATCATCGGAAGTCGGGTCCCATCGCCGAAATCCTGTCAATCGGTACCAGGCCCATTCGTCCAGGTCTTTCGGCGCTTCACGCGCGAAGTTTGGAATGACCACACTTAGTGCACCCAGTAGAGTAGCGAGTGGAAAGTCGTCGTCCGTTGCCGAGTGATACGCCGACGTGGGATGCGAGTGCACTTGGGCACCAAGAATCTCGCCTCGCTCATGAATCGCCTTGTTGACCTGAAATAGGGCTTCGCCGTCAACAGTTACAAGCAATCCCGCCGACGTAACGCTCGCGCTCTGCGATGGGATAATTGCGCAATCGAAGTGAAAGGAAGCGCTGTCAAGTAAAGTGCCACTCCAAAGAACGAAACCTTCGCAGCCGTGCCCTCCCATATCTCGAAGAAAGGCGATTGTCTCGACTAGAATCGAGACTGGCACAATGAATGTCCGAACGGACAGAAGGCCGTCTTTCACGCGTGTGACGGCAGCGGGTGAACATTCTTATCTACCCCGATATTTCCAGATCCCGCTATACCCATCGGACCACTTTGGGCTATCTGGATTTCAAGTTGTGCTTGCAGAGGCCACGTTGGCAGAGCCTGGACCGCGACCGTTAGGCCGACGATATTTGTGACCATCAAGCGCCAAATGCGCTCACAGATATTTGAGAGACTCCCTTCGCTCATCGCGCGATGAAGCAGCCAGTCGTCGCCCGTATGCTGAGGATGAGAATGATACTCGCGTATGCCCGGTAGACAAAGAAATGGCAGGCGCGTCGTCGGATGCGCGTCGATCAACACATTCCTCAAGCCACCTGGAGTAAGCATTACTGCAGCAAGGTGAGGCTTGACGGGCCGCCGGGTGAACGGGTCGATGAAGGTGAGCGATGGTGCCCAGAGATCGTAGTTCTCGTAAGTAAGGCGAATTGCGCACGCAACAATGGGTAAGGGACTTGACCCAACGCTGAGGGTCAGCTGTCCCATAAATGCGATCTCGATCGCCAGTTGCGCTGGCTCATACGCCAGAAGCACCCATCCCCGCTCGGCGCGATGCGGGTATGCATCCCACAACGCGTATTCACGTTGAAACTTCTCGCGTGTGACCGCAGGGTCTACCAGTGTTGCAGTCACCGCAGCGCGCCACCCGCACCGGCTCGTGGGCTAAGGTACAACGTCATCCCATCGACTAGCCCGGAGGCTTCCACGGTTAACGCTTGCTCGACGAGCGCACCATCGGCTTTGCGAAGCTCCCATTCAGATGACGGTTGTCCTTGGTTCCCTGAGCGCGTGAGCGCCTCGTGAACCAAGTGGTCAATCGTTTGATGGAGGTTCACCTTTAGAGCGGTCGGTTGGCCAGAAACGACAACGATTAGCGAGATGTTGTTTGTGGAAGCCATTAGGTCTCCTTACGCAACTTGGCGGCGGGTGGGTGTGTTCGACGCGGGAGTCTGCGATGGCGACGTCGTTGATGGGCGCAGAGTCATGGAATCTCGAGGACGAGTCCATTCGGCATTGAGAACCTTTGGCTCAGCGATAGTCGCGGCGACTTCCTGCCGATACGTGTTGATTGATGATTGAGCGCGAGCCTTCGCATTCGTCCGCAGATTCGGCGTTTCGGCTTCGCTCGCTCCGGCTCGCTGCACGAGCAAATCCTTCAACGCACTCGCCACGAATGCGTTTAGGCTGTTGCCCTGTCGAGCAGCGGCGACTGCGAGTTCGCGATGCAACTGAGGATCAATTCTGACAAGGAATCTTCCGGAGTACGGCTTGTCTGGCTCCTCGCCCCGTTCTCCACACATTGAGAGATAGTCGTCAACAGACTCTTGAAATGCCTGCCGTAGGGCATCGACGCTCGTGGCCTCAAACGTTATGACGTCACGAACCCCTTCGACCTCTCCGTAAAGAATCCCTGCCTCAGAATCAAACTCGGTTCGCGCGGTATACCCTTTGTATTGCACTAAATTCCTCCGTGGTTGATCGCGCTCGTTCGCTATGGCCTAATCCCGGCGTTTTCGAGAAGGCGACGAACAGAGCGAACGAGCGGCCGATGTGCTTCCGGGCGCGGGTGCGGACGGTGAAACGTCGCCCGGACACCGTTGAGCACGACACGGACCCGTGATCCTGCTCCCTGCGAGATCGCCGCCCCTTCGCTTCGGAGCAAAGACTCGATCGCATTCCACCTGATGTTCGCGGGCGTCGGCTCGGTAAAGATCGCGATAAGGGTTGCGTCCTGTTTTCCCATTGGACAGTAATGATACCACTACTTGATACCACCGTCAAGCGGCCGTGATATATATGACTGATATCGCGGTCATAACCGACGTTGCGAGGTTCGTGCAATATTCGTTAAGCCGTTGTGCTCTAATGGCTTACGCTATACAGGCTCATGTAGCCAACGCTCCCTTGTCGCGGCCTCTTGTCAGCACCTCGCAGGACTTCGAGCGTGAGGCGGATTGTGTCGGGATGTACATCCTCGCCCGCGCCGGACGTCCATACGCCGACGCGCCGAACTTCTGGCGGCGAATGGGACAGGAGTCACCCGGGTCGATCAAGTACGCGTCGACACACCCGGCGTCTGCGGA
Source organism: Gemmatimonadaceae bacterium (assembly GCA_045804265.1). Taxonomy (GTDB): domain Bacteria; phylum Gemmatimonadota; class Gemmatimonadetes; order Gemmatimonadales; family Gemmatimonadaceae; genus JABFXC01. Next base: position 7,943 of record JBJMNK010000099.1, read on the forward strand.
ACGCTTCATTCGTCTCGACAAGCCTGTGGCCGAGATACAGGCGAAGGTCGCCTCGGGCGCGCCGCTGCTGCCGGAGGCGAAGGCACCGGGAGTGCAGGCGACCGATTCGGGGAGCACGTCGAAGCCGTAGCAATCCCGCTCGCACCGCGCGCGGCGAAGACCCCTGCTGGTGCACTGTCTTCCGCAGTCCGCTCCCGCTCCACACCATCGCTTCGCTGCTCGTCAGCGCCTTCGCGACGTTAGGCGTTGACGCAGCACGGAGATGCGGCAGGGCGACACAACCCGCGGCGGCGGCGCTCGCGTTAGGCCGTACGCGTCCTTCATGGCCCGCTCCTGCTCCATCGCGAATCGGGCAATTCGCCGTGCGATTGCCCCACTTCGTAAGTGAGCCGCGAACCATCGCTTTTCCGAAAACGCTTGACTTCCCCTTCGGAAAGGTCGATGGATGAGGTCTCGGCTCCCCTCCCCCCCTGCGCCTGCAGAGCTCGAGGCCCGCCCCTACACGCTCGATTCGAGTGGAGGGCACTCCATGCCGCACCCCGGTCGCTTCATCCTCATCGCCGGTGCGCTCTGCTGCGCCGCGATCTCTCCCCGCCCCGTTCTCGCGCAGCAACCGACCGGCACCATCGCCGGGCAGGTCGTCGACAGCGCGAGCCGACAACCGCTCCCGGGCGTCACCATCGTCGTCGAAGGGACGCGCCTCGGCGGAGCCTCGCGCGACGACGGCACCTTCACCATCGGCGGTGTTCCCGCCGGGACGTACACCGTCCGCGCGCGGCGCATCGGGTACGGCTCGGCTGCGCAGACCGTCGTCGTCGAGAGTGGGACGACCGCCTCCATCTCGTTCGCGCTCGACAAGCGGGCGGCGGTGCTCGACGAGGTTGTCTCCATCGGCTACAGCTCGCAGCGGAAGTCGAGCATCAGTGGCGCGGTCGCCACCGTCGACGCGGACGAGCTGGCGGCAAGGCGGGTGCCTGACGTTGCGCAGGCGCTTCAGGGACAGGTGGCCGGCGTCCAGGTCGCGCAAAGCACGGGCGCGCCGGGCGACGAGATCAGCATCCGCATCCGCGGCGAAGGGACGATCGGCAACAACAGCCCGCTCTTCATCGTCGACGGCGTGCCGACGCGGGACATCTCGTTCCTCAATCCGTCCGACGTCGAGGCGTACTCCGTCCTCAAGGATGCATCGGCGGCCGCGATCTATGGCTCGCGCGCATCGGCCGGCGTCATCGTCATCACGACGCGCCGAGGCAGCGCCGGTAAGTCGAGCCTCGAGATGAACTATTACACGGGCATGCAGCGGGCGACGAACCTGCCGAAGATGCTCAACAGCACGCAGTACATGAACAAGATGGAGGAGGCCTGGAACAACTCGGGCTACACGGGGACCAACCCGTACACAGTCGCCAAGAGCCGGCCCGACCTCGCCAACACGAACTGGCTCGATGAGCTCTTCACCAACGGTCATTCGCAGAACGCACAGCTGTCGGCGCGGGGCGGCACGGACAAGGTGCGCTACCTGCTCTCCGGCGGGATGTACCAGCAGGATGGCATCGTCGTGTTCAACAACGACGCCTACAAGCGCTACGATTTCCGCACGAACATCGACGCCGGGCTGACGAAGCGGCTGAACATCGGCACGAACCTCCTGCTCTCGTACGCGGCGCAGGACAAGCTGTCGTCGAAGGGCGATCAGCCAGGGATCATCCGGCACGCGCTCATCCGGCCGCCGATCATCCCCGTCAAGAAGAACCCTAACGATCCGACGTACTCGGCGAGCGATCCGTACACCGACCTGCCGTTCTTCGCGACGCCCTGGGACAACAGCAAGAACCTCTTCGAGTTCAGCGCCAATCCCATCGCGCTCGCGTACTACACCAACGACCGGCGCGACAACCTCAAGTCGTTCGGCAACATCTACGGCGACTTCGCGGTCCTTCCGGCGCTGACGCTGCGAAGCAGCGTCGGACTCGACCTGAACCTGACCCACAACAAGGCGTTCAACCAGAACTTCGGCGACCCCGATGGCGGCGGCAGCGCACTCGACGCCGGCACCGGGCGTCAGAATCGTCCGACCGGGTTGAACGAGGACCGCGGGCAGGAGACGACGGTCACCTGGAACAACACCCTCAACTACAGCGGCAACTTCGGCCGCGGCGAGCTGAGCGCGTTAGGCGGCACCGAGTACATCACCAACTACTCGTCGTCCATCGGCGGATCGAGACAGCGCTTCGATTTCGTGCGCGACAACTTCCAGTACCTCAATTACGGCGGCGTCGCCGACCAGAACAACGGTGGTTCCGCGTCGGAGTGGAAGCTGTTCTCGCTCTTCAGCTCGGCCACTTACGTGTTCGACGCGAAGTACATGGTCACCGGGACCGTCCGCGCCGACGCGTCGTCGCGGTTCGCCGTGAAGCACCAGTGGGGCTACTTCCCCTCGGTGTCCGCCGGCTGGAAGATCTCCGACGAGAGCTTCATGCAGGACGTGCGCTGGCTCTCCGACCTCAAGCTCCGGGCGAGCACCGGCAAGCTGGGAAACCAGGAGATCGACAACTACGCGTTCCTGACGCTGCTGCGCCGCGAGGGCGATCAGTACCTCATCTCGCGCTACGGGAACCCCGACCTGCGGTGGGAGACGACGACGCAGAACGACGTCGGCCTCGATGCCGCGGTCCTGCAGAACAAGCTGTCGATGTCGGTCGACTACTTCGTGAAGAAGACCTCCGACATCCTGCTGCCCATCTCGCTGCCGTCCATCGTCGGCAACGTCCTGCCGACGATCGTCAACGCCGGTGAGGTCAGCAACAAGGGCGTCGAGCTCGCCCTCAACTTCAGGAACAACATCCGCGACCTGCATTACGCGGTGGGCGGCAACGTGGCGACGGTCAGGAATCGCGTCGAGAAGCTGCATCCCAACCTGCCGACGCTCTCCGGCGACGTCTGGCGAACGCAGGTCGGGCACCCGTTAGGCGCGTTCTACGGCTACGTCGCGGATGGATTGTACCAGAACCAGAACGACATCAACACACATCTGTACGGGACCACGAACCCGCCGGACAAGCCCGGCGACATCCGGTTCAAGGACCTGAACCACGACGGCAAGATCGACGACAACGACCGAACGTTCATCGGCAACTCGATCCCGAAGGCGTCATACGGCTTCAACATGACGGCCGGATTCCGGCGCTTCGACCTCGGGATGTTCTTCCAGGGCGTCGGCGGTGTCGACAAGTACAACGACGCGAAGCAGATCACCGACTACGACAGCCGGCCATTCAACCACAGTGTCGCGGTGCTCGGCGCGTGGCATGGCGCGGGAACGAGCAACAGCATCCCGCGCACGACGTTCAACGACAACGGCAGCAGCAAGAAGTCGAGCATCTTCGTCGAGGACGCGTCGTATCTCCGCCTCAAGAATCTCGAGATCGGCTATTCGCTGATGGAGGGACGCCGAGTGTACGTCTCGGGGCAGAACCTCTGGACGGCGACGAACTATACGGGGCTGGACCCGGAGTCCACCGACATCATGGACCGGGGGACATACCCGCAGCAGAAAGCGTTCATCTTCGGCGTCAACGCAAAATTCTGATCGGCCCGCTCTGTCACATCAATCGGCAGGAGTCATCATGAAAGCAACACATCGGGCGGCCATCGCGATCTTCGCCGTCGCGGCATTGAGCTGCACTGACTTGCACAACGATCCGGTCGGCTTGCTCACGCCCGACCAGATCACCGCCAAGCCGACGGTCAATTCGATCAAGCTGTCGGCGACGTCGTCGTACCAGATGCTTTCCAGCACGCTGAACCTTCTCAACGAATGGCGATGGGATCTCGGCACCGTGTTCCGGGACGATTTCATCGTCTCCGACATCGCCTCCGACGACGTGCAGAAGAAGTGGAACCCCGACGGCGATCAGGCGTGGATGGACCAGGTGCAGAGCTTCAACTTCACCGCGTCCAACCAGGCGTTCAACGGTCAATGGAGCTACGACTACGAGGGGATTTCCCGCGCCAACCTCGCCATCAGCTACCTCACGGATGCCGCGGTCATCGAAAAGGTCGCGATGGACCCGGCGCTGAAGAACAGGCTTCTCGGTGAAACGCTCTTCCTCCGGGCATTCTACTACTTCGACCTCGTCAACAACTTCGGCGATGTGCCGCTGCTGACGAAGCCGCTCGCCAACTTCGCCGAGGCGTACAGCGTCGCGAAGCGCGAGACGAAGGACAAAGTCTATGCGCAGATCTCCACCGACCTCGCCCAGGCCAGGACGCTCCTGCCGCCGGGCAGGTTCTCCGATCCGACCGAGCCGTGGCGCGCATCGCGCGGCGCCGTGATCGCGTTGCAGGCCAAGGTCGCGCTCTACAACCAGAAGTGGCCGGAGGTCATCACTCTCGTCACTGAGCTCGAGGGGCTGAACTATTACAGCCTGAACGCGAGGTACTTCGACAGCTTCGACGTGACGAAGGAATGGACGGAGACCGAAGTGATCTTCGCGTACGATCACAAGTCGCTCGCGAATCCGCGGAACGGCAACGGACTCTGCGCCCCGCTCGACTGGGGCTTCATCGCGCCGACCACCAACTTCCTCGCCGAGTTCGAGACGAATGATCCGCGGCGTGACCTGACCGTCAACGTCGCCGACAAGGCCGTGTACAAGCTGCTCGGCGCCACGAACACGTCATACAAGGGCAACGACGACGCGCCGAGCAACAAGATCTACATCCGGTTCGCCGACGTCCTGCTCTGGAAGGCCGAAGCCTACAACGAGACCGGGTCGTTTGCGCAGGCGATCGCGATCATCAACACGATCCGCGCGCGCGCCCGCACGAGTACGCGGGTGGACGGAACCTTGGCGCCGGCCGGCACGCTGCCCGACAGGCCGGCATCTACCGACAAGGCGCAGATCATGGGCTGGCTGATGCACGAGCGGCGTGTCGAGCTGGGATTCGAGTCGCAGCGCTTCGATGACCTGAAGCGGTGGAAGCTCGCCAAGTCGGTGCTCGGCGCGGTCGGCAAGAATTTCCAGGACCGCAACTATCTCTATCCGATTCCGCAGAGCGAGATCGACAAGTCGGGAGGAAGCATCACGCAGAACTCCGGCTACTAGCGCGAATCCTGACGCGCACGAAGTCCGGGGCAGCTGGCCGGAAAGCGAACGACGACGCGCACTTTGGCGTCGTCGTTCACGTTTGCGCCGGTGCGGGAGGTGATAAACCCTCGCGCGCTCTGTGCGGCTGGGTTCTGGCTGCCTGATATCGAGCGACTCGGTAACCAGTGACGGCCAAGACGCCCAACCCTTCCCGGTGCGCGTCGCCCGTCCTATCTTCGCATTCGCCACCCGCATCGAGGCCGGACATGCGCTCTCTTCCACGACCGCTGTCGTGCCGCCTGACGCTCATCGCGTCCGGCCTAACGCTCGCCGTGCTCGCCGCAGCCGCCTGCAGCGACAATGGAACGGCGCCGAAGCTCGAATCGATCGCCGGCCCTTACTTCCTCGCGTCGGTCGCCGGCTTTCCGCTCCCGGTCGCCTACGGGTCGGGAACGGACTCGCTCATCGACGACGGCTACACGATCGACGTCGACGGCAGCTATGCGCGCAGCGTGCGCGAGCGGGTGCTCGTCGGCGGGCAGCGGAGCACGATCGACTTCGTCGACAGCGGCCGAGTGACGGTCCTCCCGGGCTCGATCACCCTGAAGAGCCGCACGCACGGGTGGGTGGTAACCGCGCAGATTTCCAATGGCCGGATGATCGTTCCAGCGAGCCCGGGGCCGGTGCTCCCGGGGCCGTTCATCTACCAGCGCATCACGGTCGCGTACTGACGTGAGCGTTCGCGCTTCGGCGCGCATGGATTCCCGAGCCCGAGAGCTCCAGCCCCCGATCATGCCTAACGTGTTCGCAACGGCTTCGCGCACCGCCGTTCTCGTCGCGCTCTGTGTCGCCCGCGCCATCGGCGCCCAGGCCACGGCGGGCACCACTCCCCTTCCCACGATGGGCTTCACTACCGCGATGATGACGACGAGCGACTTCGACGTATCGCCCGAGCGGCGGTCGAGCGATGGCGCGGCCATCCCGCATCGCTACGTCGCAAGCAACTCGATCGCAGTCCGTCTCACCGATCTCACCCGCATCGGCGACGTCATCGACGCTGCCCTCGCTCGCGGTGCCACCACCGTCGGCGACGTCACCTTTTCGCTCAGCTCCTCGACTCGGCACAGCAGGTCGCGGTGGCGACCGCCATCGCTCAGGCGAAGCGCCAGGCCGCGGCCCTCGCCGCCGCGTTAGGCGGATCGCTCGGCGAACTCCTCCTCGCAACGACCAACGCGCAGAGTGATGAAGGCGTTCGTCCTTTCGGCTATGCTCTTGCCGAGGCGCCCATGCGAAGGCTGATGCCTGGCACATCGATCACGCCGAAGGAGATCATCGTCGAGGCAACGGTCGTCGCACGGTGGCGCTTCATCGGTCGCTGAGTCGGCCAATTACTTCGCTCGGCGATGGAGCCGGCTGGCTCGAGCTCACCTGGCTCTGCGTCAATCCGTCGCCCTCGACTGCCAGCACTCGCCCGTCGCCCGCGACCCACACGCGGCGGTGTTTGTCGAACATGAGCGAGCACACGTCGCCACAGCTTTGCGACCAGGACATCTCCAGCTCGACGACGAACCCTTCACGCGGGCGGCCGGGCTGCAGCGCAACTGAGTCGGCTGGAAAGACTCTCGCGACGTACAAGAATTCGGCGCTGTTCATCGGGATGCGCCCCGGCGTCTTCCCCGCATGCGCGCCGAGGTCGGTGATCAGTGCGAGGTAGTAGCGCAGCGCGTCCCCCGTCAACGCGAACGGGAGGCGCGTTCCGTCGAAGTCGTCGTACCACCACTGGGTCGGGACGACGACGGTCTTCTCCGAGGGGCGCGCGTGCCGCGCCGCGGCGCGCACGTTCTTGCGCGGCGGCGAGTAGCCCTCCGCTGCCTCGAGCGCGAACGTGCGCCGCGGATCGACCCGCCGGTCGACTCGGGTCCGGAAATGACCGGTGGTGTCGGCAACGAACGCGGGCAACGAGTCGCGCACGTCGTGTTGCGGCGCTCGCGCCCGGCACGCGCTCGAC
>JBJMNK010000100.1:0-9027 GCA_045804265.1 Gemmatimonadaceae bacterium
CATTGGCCGCAAGGCCGGGGAAAACCAGCTCTTGTTGTCGTTGCCACAGAGGAGACCAAGAACGACAACCCGCTCGAGTTCGAGCTGCCGAAGTATTTATCCGACCGCCTCTACGTGTTCCGTCATGAGATCGCGCCGCCGGTGATTGGCAAAGTGCCTGATGCGTTGTTCACCGATCCGGTGAATGGCGATGACTTCGCCACCGCTGCCGACGCGCGCGCGCGCTACCAGCGCTATCTGCTCGAGCGTCTCGCGGCCTCACACGGCTTCGTCGCGGCCGCGGTTGCCGCACGCGACGCAGTGCGTGCCGAACCGCGGCGACGCGTCCAGGCCCGTCGATGAGCGGCCGCATTCCGCCGGGCGCGAACGGTCGCTGGATCTCGTACGACTACGCCGTGCTGCGCGTTGTGCCGCACGTGTATCTCGGCACTTTTGTCCCCGTCGGCGTAATGGTCCACGCGCGCACGGCTGACTTCCTCGCCATGCGCGTCCTCGCCGACGAGGCAAAGCTCCGCGCGCGCCTCCCGGCCTTCGACGTCGAGCTGCTTGTCCGCTACCTGAACTCGTGCCAGCTCGTCTGCGATGGTGACCCCGGGGCCGGCCCCGTCGCGCTGGCGCCGCCCTCGGAGCGCTTTCACTGGCTCACCGCGCCGCGCTCCGACGTGATCCAGAGCTCTCCGGTGCACGCGGGGATGACCGAAGATCCGCGGGCTGCGCTCGACGAGCTCTACGCGCGCTTCGTCGAGCCTGCCTAACGTTCGCCCGGTCAGTGCATGAAGCGGCTGATCGTGTAGAGCGCCAGCCCCACCAACCCACCGACCACCGTGCCGTTGATCCGGATGAACTGCAGGTCGCGACCGATCGCGAGCTCGATCCGCTTCGACGTGACGTCGGGGTCCCAAGCCGCCACGGTGCTCGCGATCAGCGCCCCGACTTCGTCCTGGTGCTTGTCGACGACCGCGAGGGCGGCGTTGACGATCGCCTCGTCGGCCTTCTCGAGCAGCGCCGGGTCGGAGAGCAGCGCCTCGCCGATGGTGGTCAGCCCACGCTCGAGCGCGTTAGGCCTGCCCGGCTCGCCCGGCGAGGTGGTGCGCTCCGCATAGCGGACGAGCGCGTCCTTCGCGTCGGACCAGAGCGAGAGCGAAAAGCGCCGCACCGCGTCGTCGTCGAGCGTGTCGTTCTTGATCTGCTCGGCGCGGAGGATCACCGCCGGGTCGTATTGCAGCCGGTCGATGAACTCGTGCAGCGCGTTGTCGAAGCGGATGCGCAGCGGATGCCCCTCGTCGTCGCGAATCTCGCTCAGCGTCCGCTCGATCGAGCCGACGACCTTCTCGTGAATCTTGTCGTCGACGCGCGTCGGCAGCCACCACGGGCTCTCGGCGGCGATCCGGTCGCGGATGAGGTCATGGTTCTCCGCGACCGCGCGCGCGGCGAGACGAATCGCCTCGTCGAGCAGCTCCTGATGCCGGTCGCCGGCGGTGATCAGCGAGAGCAGCTTCCCGAGCAGCGGTGCGACCTCGGTGCTGCGGACGCGCGACGCGACCGTGCCGTCGATCAGGCGCTGGACGTCGTCGTCCTCGAGCAGCGGGAGTGCGCGCGCGATCGCGTTCGCTGCCTGACGCGAGATGGTGCGCGCGTTTTCCGGCTCGCGCAGCCAGAGCGCGAGGCGTTCTGCGATCCTCAATCCGCGCAGCCGCGCGGCGATCACGTCGCGGGCGAGAAAATTCTTCTGCACGAAGCCGCCGAGCGTGCGCCCGACCTGGTCCTTCTTTTCCGGGATGATCGCGGTGTGCGGGATGGGAAAGCCGAGCGGGTGGCGGAAGAGCGCCGTGACCGCGAACCAGTCCGCGAATCCGCCGATCATCGCCGCTTCGGCAGCGGCGCGCACGAAGCCCAGCCACGGATTCGTCCGTTCGAACGCACGCGCAGCGATGAAGACGATGCTGGACAGGACGAGCAGCCCCGTCGCCAGGCGCTTCATTCTCGTGAGGCGGAGCTGGCGCTCGGCTTCGTTCGGCGGCGGCAGCGGCGCGGCGGTTGTCATCGCGGGAGTCTGCATTGCACGCAGCGCGCCGCGCAAGCGGTGGCGATCCACGGCGCGACTGCTCCTGGCGCTGGCAACGGCGGTGCGTGGACGACATCTTTCTGCACCTCTCACCCATTCGATTGATGCGGCTCGTCGCCTTTGCACTTGCTCTCTCCGCCGTCAACGCCTGCGCCCAGACGCCGCACAGCATGGCCCCCGCCGTCAGGTCGGGGGTGGACGCCCTCGCGGCGAGTACGCCACCGGTGTTGCGCGGCAAGCGCGTCGGCCTGATCACGAACCAGACCGGCATCGATCGCGACCGCCGCACGACGATCGACGTGATGGCACGTGCCACCGACTACCGCCTCGTCGCGCTCTTTTCCCCCGAGCATGGCATTCGTGGGATGGCACAGGACGGAGCGAGGATCGATTCGTCGCACGACTCCTCCACCGGCCTGCCGATCTATTCGCTCTATGGCGCGACGTCGAAGCCGACGCCCGCGATGCTGGACAGTGTGGACGCACTCGTCTTCGACATGCAGGACGTCGGCGTCAGGCAGTACACGTATACCTCCACGCTCGCGAAGAGCATGCAGGCAGCGGCCGAGAAGGGAATTCCCTTCGTCGTCCTCGACCGCCCCGACGCTGTCACAGGTGAGATCATCGAGGGCGGGATCCTCGACACGGCGTTCCGCTCTTTCGTCGGCCTGTATCCGATTCCGTCGCGATACGGACTCACCCTCGGCGAGCTCGCGGGATATCTGAACGAGACCTTCCACTTCGGGACCAACCTAACGGTCCTCCGCGTCAGCGGATGGCGGCGCGACATGTGGCTCGACGAAACCGGGCTGCCGTTCGTCGCGCCGTCGCCGAACTTGCCGCGCATGGAAGCGATCGTCAGTTATCCCGGCACCGTCTACATCGAGGGAACCAACCTTTCCGAGGGGCGCGGAACCGAGTTTCCCTTCGAGCAGGTCGGCGCGCCGTGGTTGAACGCGGACAGTGTGGCGCGGCTGATGAATTCGCGCGCGCTCCCAGGTGTGCGCTTCGAGTCGGTCCACTACACGCCGCGGGCGAGCGCGGCGAAATATGGTGGCGTGCCGCTCAACGGCGTGCGGTTCATCGTCACCGATCGCGCAACCTATCGCCCGATCGTCACGACGCTCCTGCTGATCGACGCTGTGCGAACGCTGCATCCCACACAGTTCGCATGGACCGGGACGATCGATCGCCTGGCTGGCACGGATCAGCTGCGCAAGGCGATCGAATCGAACGCGCTGCCGGCGCTGCTCCTCCAGTGGCAGCAGGAGTCGGCCTCCTTTGCCGCCGCGCGCAAGCCGTTCCTCCTGTACTGAGCCTCGACACCGTGAGCGTCAGGCGTGTCAGCGTTAGATTCCCGTCATGACGACGATCGCTCATCCGCCGGAGACGCTCGAGGGCTGGTATCTGTCGCACCACGTGTACGCGGCGGATCGCGCTGCGCTCCGTGGACGTGGCGATAGCAGGGCTGCACTCCTCGCTGACGCCGACGCGGCGCTGCGCAGTCTCGCCCCTGCTGAATCCGATGGCGGTTGGAGCGCTTCTTTCGCGCTCGCCGGATCGAGTGGTGATCTCATGATCATCCACGCGAGGCCGACGCTCGACGCGCTCGGTCAGGCTGAACGGCAGCTCGCGACCGCCGAACTGTTCGACCATCTGCGGCGGCAGTACACCTTCCTCAGTATCACCGAAGCTGGGCTCTATCACATCACCGCCCAGCTGGCGAAGGAAGCCGAGGTGCGCGGCGGCTCCGTCGGTGACGACGCGTACCGCGCGGCACTCGCCGAGCGCGCGGCCACCGAGCGCGGCAGCCCGCACCTCCAGCGGCGCCTCTACCCGCCGCTGAGTGCCGACATGCCTTATGTGTGCTTCTACCCCATGTCGAAGCGGCGCGACCCCGGTGCGAACTGGTATCAGCTCACGCTCGAGGAGCGCAGCCGCCTGATGTACGCGCACGGGCTGACCGGCCGTCGCTACGCCGGCCGCATCCAGCAGACGATCAGTGGCGCGATCGGCCTCGACGACTGGGAGTGGGGAGTCACGCTCATTGCTCGCGATCCACTCGACTTCAAGCGCATCGTCACCGACATGCGCTTCGACGAAGTCAGCGCGGTCTACGCGACTTTTGGGCGCTTCTTCGTCGGCAAGCGGGCAACGATCGCCGAGGCAGTGGGCTGATCCCCGCGCGGCGCAGCCGCCGTCGCCGTCCTTCCTCGTCCTTTTGAGTCGGCGGGAATCCTGCGTCGTCAGGCCTAACGTTCCGGCGCGTCGCGCAGCAGTGCCCGCACCGGCGTCGCATCGACGCCCGCCCACCTGAGCGGCAGCGCGAGCAGCTCGTATCGTCCCTCGGCGACAGACGCGAGGTCGAGATTCTCGAGGATGCACGCGCCGCCATCGAAGAGCGCATGGTGCACCGCCAGTCTCCTGCTGTCGCGCAGGTCCACACTCGGGGCATCGACGCCGAGCAGGCGCAGTCCTCGATGCACCAGCACCTCGGCCGTGTCGGCCGCCAGCGCCGGCCACGCGGCAGGGAAGCTGCCAGCGGCAATCGACGCACCCGTGCGGAGCAGCAGGCGCTCCGTACCGTCAGGCACCCGTTCGGCGAGCTCACGCCCGAGCTCACGCGGCTCGGCCCCGACCTCCACGACGAGCACCGGACCAATGAACGCAGCCACAGGCAGCGCCTCTGCGCCGGCACCGCCGTCGCGCACGTGCAGCGGTGCATCAGCGTGCGTCCCCACGTGTGGGCTCGTCGTGATGGTCGTCAAGTTCACGCTCGAGCCATCGCTGATCCGCGCGCTCCAGCCGCAGCTGAACGGTGTGTCGCCAGGCCACTCCGGCGTCCCGGCACCGGTCCGCACGCTGATGTCGTACAGCGTCACTTCGCCGGCGCGCTGCCGTAGAATTTCGACCGTACTTCCCAGAGACTGGGGAAGAATCGCTGCGACACCGTGCGCGACAGGTACTTCGCGCCGAGCGTCCCGCCGGTGCCTCCGGTCGCCGGCCCGATGACTCGCTCCACAAGCTGCACGTGGAGGAACCGCCACATCGCGAATCCCTGCTCGTATTCGAGCAGCGCCTCGGCCACCATGAACAGCGCCGTCTGCGCCGGGTCGCGATAGACCGCCTCCAGCGTCGTGCCGGCGCGCGCGATCATCGCCGTGAACGTCTCCTGGAGAGTCGGCTTCTCCAGCGCGGCACGCACCAGCTCCGGCGGCTGCCCGTGTTCGGCGATCGCCTGCATGAAGTGCGCATCGCGAAGCCCCGACTTCGCCTCGATCGCCCGGAACTGCTCGCTCTGCGACCCGCTCGATGTGCCGAGATAACCCCGGAACTCGGCGAATCGCTGGGGCGGCAGCGTCTCCAGCGAGGAGAGCTGGTTGGTGATGATCTGCACCAGCGCGTTCACGCGCTTCGTCGCGGCCAGCGCGCCTAACGTGTCGTCCGCGTCCATCCGCGCGATCAGGATGTCCAGCTCGTGCAGCAGTACCTTGAACCACAGCTCGCTCGCCTGGTGCACGACGATGAACAGCAGCTCGTCCGGATGCTCCGGCTTCGAGCGCAGATGCTGCAGGCCGAGCAACTCGTCCAGCCGGAGGTAGCTCGGGTAGGTGACCGGAGCATCCTGGTGGTGATGCGGCATCAGAAGGTCGAGACCTCGAGTGCGGCGATGTCGTCCACCCGCACCGTTTCGTACGTGAAGAACGGCTCGCCGTACTGCGTCCGGATCAATGAGCCGTAATGCGAGGCATGATGGCGGATCACGTCGTACAACGGCTCGCCGGTAGGATAGACTTCGCCGGCTTGCAGCGCGCCCTCGAATTGCGACGCGTAACAGCGCACCGCGGCCATCTTCCGCTCGAACTCGGCGCTGATGTCGACGACGAACGTCGGCTTCTCGAAGTCCTGCCGGTAGGTCATGCAGTGAATGACCTTCGTTGGCCGGTGCGGTGCAGTCGAGGTATCGAGCTTCGCGAGTCCGGCGAGGAACGATGCGTCGCGAATCAGCTCGGCCGCGACGCGGTGATCCGGGTGGCGCCCCTGCGGTGCCGGCGCGATGACTACTCGCGGGCGGAACCTCCGGATGAGCGCCGCGACCTCGCGACGCGTTTCCGGTGTGTTCTCGATCGCCGCGTCGGGCAGCCCGACGTTCTGTCGTGCGACGACCCCGAGGATGTCCGCCGCCTGACTGGCCTCGTTCGCGCGAAGCTCGGCGCTGCCGCGCGTTCCCATCTCGCCCTGCGTCAGGTCGATGATCGCGGTTCGTTGCCCGCGCGCCGCCGCCTTGATCAGCGTTCCGCCACAGGTCAGCTCTGCGTCGTCGCGGTGTGCGGCGATCGCCAGGATGTCGACTGATTCCATGGACACAACCTACTCGTAGCGCAGTGCCTCGATAGGATCGAGTCGCGCCGCGCGCAGCGCTGGCAGCAGGCCGAAGGCGACCCCGATCCCGACCGACACGGCGACGGCGATCATCGTCAGGCCGAGTGGCGGCGTCGCCTGAATGCTCATCGCCAGCGTCGCGACTTTCCCGAAGCCGAGTCCGACGATGATGCCGATCAAGCCACCCACTCCGGTCAGCGTCGATGCCTCGACGAGGAACTGCAGCAGGATGTCCTGGTTGGTCGCGCCGAGCGCCTTGCGCACGCCGATCTCGCGCGTCCGACTGGTCACCGACACCATCATGATCGCCATGACGCCGATCCCGCCTACCATCAGCGCCACCCCCGACAGCACGATCATCACGAGAAAGAACACTCCCGTGAGCTTGTTGAACGTGTCGAGAATCTGGTCCTGCGTGATCATGTCGAAGCTGTTCTTCTGCCCGGGGCGCAGCGACCGCATCTCGCGGAGCGCGATGGTTACAGCGTCCTGTGCCTCGCCGACGCTGATACCGGCACGCGGTTTCACCGCGATGAACAACCCGTTCACCTTGTCGATGCGGAAGTTGTGATCGGCGAACCGGTACGGCACGATCGCCGCGACTTGCTGCCCCTGCGGCGCGAAGATGTTCTCCGGTGCGACATAGATGCCGATCACACGCACAGGTCGTCCCGCGACCCGGACGATCCGGTCGATCGGATCGATCATCCCGAACAGGTGCCTGACGACGTCCTGGTCGATCACCGCCACCGGCGTCCCGCTCTTGAGCTCAGCCTTGGTGAACCACCGGCCTGCCGACAGTCCACCGCCCTGGATCTCGGTGAATCGGTCGTCGGCGGCCATGAAGGTCATCTGCTGCGTGCGCGTCCCCGCGTATTCAACGCGTCCGAACGTCTGCGCCCAGATCGCGGCGTAGCTGATCTCCGGCAGCCTCGCAATGCGGTCGCCTTCCTCCGGCACGAGGTCGGGACGGATGCGCACGTCACGCGGCAGGCGATCGGGGTTGATCGGCGTGTTGGAGAAATACCTCACGACGTAGAACGTCGTCGGCCCGGCGATCTCGATGGTGTGGACGATCTGCTCGCGAATCCCGGAGACGATCGCCGCCATCGCCATCACGGTCGCGACGCCGATGACGACACCGAGGATGGTCAGCGCCGAGCGGATCTTTCCCGCGCGCAGCGTGTCCAGGGCGATGCTCAGATTCTGCTCGACGCGATCGAGGAGGCGCATCGTCAGGCAATCTGGGGATTCATTCGGCCCTGAGCGCGGTGATCGGGTCCAGCTTCGCCGCCCGCGATGCCGGATAGACGCCGAACAGCACGCCGACGCCCGCACCGAGCGCGATCGCCAATGCCACCGACCAGAGCGTGACGCGGGCGGGCAGGGGAGAAATCGCGGCGATGCCTAACGCGAAGAGCCAGCCCGCGGCCACCCCGATCATCCCGCCGCTCGCCGCCAGCGCCACCGATTCCGCGAGGAACTGCTTCTGGATGTCGCGCGCGGTGGCGCCGACCGCTTTCCGTATCCCGATCTCGCGAGTCCGTTCGGTGACCGCCATGAGCATGATGTTCATGATCACGATCCCGCCAACGACCACGCCGATCGCGACTACTGCGGGAATCACCGCGAACAGCACGCTCGTCAACTGCTTCCAGAAGGCGATCAGCGCGTCGGCCGTCTCGACAGAGAAGTTGTTGTCCTCGGCTGGCCGGAGGCGGTGTGCGATGCGCATCGCTTCCTCGGCACGCTGCATCGCGGGCGCGACCTCCGACGCCTCGCGCATCTTCACCGAGATCGTGTTGGTGGAGCGGCGTCCGTACATCGCCTCGAATTGCGTGATCGGCAGCATCACGAACCCGTCGAACGACTGGCCGAGGACGCGCCCCTTCTTCGCGACCACGCCGACGACGCTGAACTGGTTGCCGTTGATGCGGATGTCCTTGCCGACCGGGTCCACGCCCTCGAACAGCTTGTCGCCGACGTCCGCGCCGATGATCACGACAGGCCGCTTTTCCCGGACATCGAGATCGCTCAGCGGCCGCCCGGCGCTGAATCGGTAATCCTGGACGACCTGGTACGGCGCCGTGACGCCGAAGATGAGCACGTCGCCCTGCGTACGGTCGCGCCAGACGATGTCGGCCTGTGGCGTTGGCCACCCGCTCTGCAGGCTGACAGCCTGTGCGTCGGGTATTGCCGCGCTCACCGCTTCCGCATCGGCCGGAGTGATCTTCGGCCGCCGGGCAAAGCGCCGGATCATCTCGTCGTCGATCAACCCGACCTGTATGGGTGACCGCCGAACCTGGAACGCGTTGGACCCGATGATGGCGCTCGCAAGGTTCTCGCGCACGTACGCGTTCATCCCCTGGATGATCGCGATCACCGCGACGAGAAACGCCACCGAGACGATGATTCCCAGCAGCGTGAAGAACGAGCGAAGCTTGTTCGCACGGATCTGTCCGAGTGCACTGGTGACGACATCGGTGGAGCGCATGGTCGGGTAAGCTGTCGTCAGATGAAATCGTTCACAAGCCCGCGTCTCGTACGAGGAACGTCGTGAAACAGAGTGGGGCGCCGCA
>JBJMNK010000101.1:0-17959 GCA_045804265.1 Gemmatimonadaceae bacterium
AAGCGACGCAAGCGTCACTTCAAGTGCTCTGACCCCTTGAAAAACGATGATGCCTGCGCGATCCGGGCGCCGTTGTTTGCCCTTGGTGCCTCCGATAGCTTTCCCGCATTCGAGCGCGACAGGCTGCATCGTCGCGCAGTTCATCCCGACGTGTCGCGCGCAAGCGCCGTTACCGATACGAGCATCATGGCGGATCTCTCTCGCACGCCGGTCATCGTTGCCGCGGCGCGCACTCCCGTCGGCAAGTTCCTCGGCGGGCTGTCATCACTGCGCGCGCCCGAGCTTGGCGCGGCGGCCATCAAGGCGGCGCTCGAGCGCTCCGGCATCCCCGGCGACGAGATCGACGAAGTCATCATGGGCAACGTCGTCCAGGGCGGTGTCGGACAGGCACCGGCGCGACAGGCGGCACTCACCGCGGGCGTCCCGGCGACCGTGTCGGCGGTGACGGTGAACAAGGTCTGCGGCTCCGGCCTCAAGGCAGTGATGCTCGCCGCGCAGGCGATCAAGGCCGGTGATGCGCGAGCGATCGTCGCCGGCGGACAGGAGTCGATGTCCAACGCGCCCTATTATGTCTTCGGCATGCGCAACGGCGTGAAGCTCGGCGACCAGACGATGGTCGACGGCGTGATCAAGGACGGACTGTGGTGCGCGAGCTGCGACGTGCACATGGGCGGACACGCCGAGTACACCGCACGCAAGGCGAAGGTCACTCGGCAGCAGCAGGACGAATTCGCAGCGCAGTCGCACCAGAAGGCGATCGCCGCGCAGAAGGCAGGCAAGTTCAGGGACGAGATCGTGCCCGTCACGATCCCGGGCAAGAAGGGACCGACGGTCGTCGACAGCGACGAAGGCCCGCGCGCTGACACCACCGTCGAGACGCTCGCCAAGCTCCGCCCGGCGTTTCCGGGGAAGGACAAGAACGAGGAGCTGAGCGTGACGGCGGGCAATGCGTCGAGCCTCAACGACGGCGGCTCGGCGACCGTGGTAGTGAGCGAGGAGTATGCGCGTGCGAATGGCCTGACGATCCTCGCCCGCATCACCGGTTACGCCACCGGTGCCGGCAAGCCGCAGGAGCTTTTCTTCGCGCCGGTCACCGCCGTGCGCAACCTGATGAAGAAGAGCGGTACGAAGATCGGGGACTACGGCTTGATCGAGGCCAACGAAGCATTCGCGTCGCAGGCGCTCGCCGACGGCAACGAGCTCGAATGGGATTGGGACCGCGTCAACGTGAACGGCGGTGCGATCGCGATCGGCCATCCGATCGGCGCAAGCGGTTCACGCGTGCTGACGACGCTGCTGTACGCGATGAAGGACCGCAATGCGAGCACCGGCCTCGCCACGCTCTGCCTCGGCGGTGGCGATGCCGTCGCCCTGAGCGTCGAACGAGTTTGAGCATCGCGCCAAACCGACAATGACACTGCGAGGAGAAATGAGCGAACAGCAGAACACCCTGACGTTGCAAGGCGCAAAAGGCCTGACGGTGGTCAAGACCATCGGCTTCGCCGTCGTGCTGGCAGCTGCCGCGCACGTCGCGATCCCGCTGCCGGGGACGCCGGTGCCGTTCACCCTCCAGCCGATGCTGGTGGTCATGGCCGGCTTCTGGCTCGCCCCGCGCGCGGCGGTCGCGAGCATGGTGCTCTATCTGCTCGCCGGAGCGTTAGGCCTTCCGGTCTGGGCGCCGATCGGGCTTCCCGGCGCGGCGCGACTCATCGGGCCGACGGGCGGCTACCTCCTGAGCTATCCGGTCGCGGCCTGGGTGGTCGCAATGCTCGCGCGACGCGCGACGCGATATCCGGCGCGAGTGCTCGCGGCGATCGTCGGGATGGCGGTGATCTACGCCGGCGGGCTCGCGCAGCTCACGATCCTCACCGGAAGTCTCGCAACCGGCGTGCTGCTCGGCGTCGCACCATTCGCCGCCCTCGATCTCGCCAAGAGCCTGATCGCGGCGGCACTCGTGCCGCGGAGCGCGAGCCCGGCACCGTGAAAGTCGCGGCCCTGTTCCTGTCGGCACAGGGCCGTCTTCGTTCCGGCTGGCGAGCCGCCCTCTTCCTGCTCCTGTTCATGACCTTCGCCGAGGTGGCGCAGGCGATCGTCGCGCTTCCGGCGATGCTGCTCCCGGCGCGCGATGCCGGTGCTGTCGTCGCGAGCGAGATCCCACTCACCTGGGTCTCGATCGTGGCGGCCGGGCTGGCGGCGCATCTCGTGATGCTGGTGTTCGTCGACCGCGGCCGATGGAGCTATGTCGGGCTCGCGCGCGTCGCCGCCGCGCCACGTCCGGTCGCCGGCGGATTCGCGTTAGGCGCGCTCGCCATCGGCGTGCCGTGCCTCGTCCTCATCGGCGCCGGGTGGCTCGCGGTCATCCGCAATCCGGCGACGACCGCGTCCGTGCCGCGCGAGATGGCGACGGTGCTGGCCGTGCTCGTCCCGGCGGCCTTGGCCGAGGAGCTGATGATGCGCGGCTATCTTCTCAGTGCGCTCGCGGATGGGATCGGGCGGGTTCCGAGTCTCCTCGCGACCAGCGTCGTCTTCGCCGTCCTGCACGCGCGCAATCCGGGGATGGAACCCGGCGCGTTGGTGGTCGTTGGACTGGCGGGGGTCTTTCTCGGGGCGGTGCGCTTCGCGACGTCGAGCCTGTACGCGGCATGGGCGGCGCACCTCGCGTGGAATCTCGTGCTGGGGCTCCTTCTCCACGCGCTCGTCAGCGGCACCTCGATGGCCGGCGCCGGCTGGCGGACGATCGACGCCGGTCCCGACTGGGCAACCGGCGGCAGCTGGGGTCCCGAGGGCGGCGTTCCGGCCGCGGCCGGACTGTTAGTAGCAACATGGTACTTAATGGCGCGGCGCCGCACTGCCGCGCGCGGGCGGGCTTTCACGATGGCGGGCGCGGTGACGGCGGACGCGCCCAGCCACGAGAACGGGGTACGAGCATGAGTGATGGCGTGCGGACGGCGCGGATCGCGGTGATCGGGGCGGGGCAGATGGGCAACGGTATCGCCCACGTCTTCGCCCAGTCGGGATTCCCGGTGACGATGATCGACGTCGCCCAGGGCGCGCTCGACAAGGGCCGCAGCACGATCGAGAAGAACCTCGACCGCCAGTTGAAGAAGGGGACGATCGACGCCGCCGCGAAGGACGCGACGTTAGGCAGGATCGCCACCAGCACCGGCGTCGCCGCCGCCGGCGACGCGGCGCTGGTGGTCGAGGCGGCGACGGAGAACCGGGACCTCAAGTTCCGGATCTTCGCCGATCTGGACAAGGCGGCGCCGGACGCGATTCTCGCCAGCAACACCAGCTCCATCTCGATCACCGAGATCGCCGCGCGGACGTCGCGCCCCGACAAGGTCATCGGGATGCACTTCATGAATCCCGTCCCGGTGATGCAGCTCGTCGAGGTGATCCGCGGACTCGCGACCTCGGATGCGACGACACGCGCCACCGTCGAGCTGGCGCAGGCCGTCGGCAAGACACCGGTGGAAGTCACCGACTACCCCGGGTTCGTCGCCAACCGGATCCTCATGCCGATGATCAACGAGGCGGTCTACTGCCTGATGGAAGGCGTGGGGACGCCTGAGGCGATCGACACGGTGATGAAGCTCGGCATGAATCACCCGATGGGGCCACTCGCGCTCGCCGACCTGATCGGCCTCGACACCTGTGTCGCGATCCTCGAGGTATTGCAGGCCGGACTCGGCGATCCCAAGTACCGGCCCTGCCCGCTGCTGCGAAAGTACGTCGCCGCTGGATGGCTCGGCCGCAAGTCGGGACGCGGATTCTACGAGTACGCGTGACGGCGGGATCATAAGGCGCGATGCAGCCCCGCCTCCTCCTTCACCTCGACGAGCAGCAGCAGGAGATCCAGCGCGTCGCTCGCGACTTCGCCCATCGCGAAATCGCACCGTACGCGGCGCAGTGGGATCGCGACCGCCACTTCGAGCGCGCGGTGGTGGACCGCATGGGGGAGCTGGGCTTCCTCGGGATGATGATCCCGACCGACTACGACGGACTCGGTCTCGATACCGCGACGTACCTGGTCGCACTCGAGGAGATTGCCACCGTCGATGCGGCGTCGTCGATCGCGATGGGCGTCCACAACTCGCTGCCGACGCAGATGATCCTCAAGTGGGGGACGCCGGAGCAGAGGAAGCGCTTCCTCGCGCCGATGGCGCGCGGCGAGATGCTCGGCGCGTTCGCGCTGAGCGAGCCTGAATCGGGCTCGGACGCCGCGTCGCTGCGGACACAGGCGGTGAAGGACGGCGATCACTGGGTGATCAACGGCTCCAAGGCGTGGGTCTCGCACGGCAACGAGGCCGACGTGATCATCGTCATGGCCCGCACCGACACGCCGGACCACCGGATGGGAGCGAAAGGGATCGGCGCGTTCATCGTCACCCCCGACCTGCCGGGCTTCGCCGTCGGCAAGAAGGAGGACAAGATGGGGATGCGCGCCTCGCCGACCGTCGGGCTGACGTTCGACAACATGCGCGTCCCGGCCGACCGCGCGTTAGGCGACCCGCATCGTGGCTTCGTGTACGCGCTGCATTCGCTCGACAACGGACGGCTCGGCATCGCCGCCCAATCCGTTGGCATCGCCCGCGCCGCGTTCGAGCACGCCGTGAAGTACGCCGGCGAGCGCAGGCAGTTCGGCAAGCCGATCCGCGATCTCGAGGCGATCCAGTTCAAGCTCGCCGACATGTCGACGCGCGTCACCGCGGCCCGGGCGTTGCTCCATGCGACCGCGGCCGCGAAGGACCGCGGCGAGAGCATCACCCAGTTCAGCAGCATGAGCAAGCTGCTCGCGAGCGAGACCGCGATGTGGGTGACGACCCAGGCCGTGCAGATCTTCGGCGGCTACGGCTACATCAAGGACTTCCCCGTTGAGCGGCTCTTCCGCGACGCGAAGGTCACGGAGATCTACGAAGGGACGTCGGAGATTCAGCGGCTGGTGATCGCGCGGGAGTTGTACAACACGACGTGACGGCACATTCGCGGCGATGGTGCGCGGTTCTCGAGATTGCAGGGAAGCGGGATTTCGAGACAGCGGTAAACGGACCGGGAGAAAGCCAGATAGGCGACACGGCGCGGGCAGAGGGGCACGAAACGGCTTGATGGGTGGTGCTCGAAAGCTCCAGTCTCTTCGCCGCGGAGCGGCGACAGGGTAGTTTCAATCACCGTTGATCGCGCCGTTTCGCAGATCGGGCTTTCTCCCGGACCACACTCCGCTGTTTCGGAACACCAATCTCCCGAGCAGAATCAAGACGCACGAGATCCGGCAGCCAAACGTTAGGCGCTGAGCCTGTGCAACAGTGAACGACCGTAGCAGCAACTCAAGTCACAACACGAATCTCACCTTATGAGCATTTTTGAACGGATCGCCGAGATGGGACACGAGCAGCTCGTGCTCTGCAGCGATCCCACTGCCGGCTATCGCGGGATCATCGCGATCCACAGCACCACCCTCGGGCCCGCGCTCGGCGGGACGCGCTTCTGGAATTACGGCAGCGACGACGAGGCGATCATCGACGCCCTCCGGCTGGCGCGCGGGATGACCTACAAGAACGCGGTCGCCGGGCTCAACCTGGGTGGCGGAAAGTCGGTCATCATCGGCGACAACA
Organism: Gemmatimonadaceae bacterium; assembly: GCA_045804265.1. Classification (GTDB taxonomy): domain Bacteria; phylum Gemmatimonadota; class Gemmatimonadetes; order Gemmatimonadales; family Gemmatimonadaceae; genus JABFXC01. Next base: position 5,613 of record JBJMNK010000101.1, read on the forward strand.
AGATGCGGAACCGCGAGATGATCTTTCGCGCGCACGGGCGCTTCGTCGAGTCGCTCGGCGGTCGCTACGTCACCGCAGAAGACGTCGGCACCAGCCCGAGCGACATGGACTACGTCTTCAACGAGACGAAGTACGTGGCCGGACTCGCCGGTCGCTCCGGCGACCCGTCGCCCGTCACCGCGCACGGTGTCTTCCGCGCGATCCAGGCCTCGGCGCAGTACAAGTACGGCTCGGATGACCTGACGGGGAAGACGGTCACTATCCAGGGGTGCGGCCACGTCGGCTACTACCTGGCGAAGGAGCTGCACTCGGCCGGCGCGAAGCTGATCGTCACCGACATCGATGCCGACAAGGTGAAGATGGTCGTCGACGAGACCAAGGCGACGGCGGTCGCCCCCGACGCGATCTACGGCCAGAAGGCGGACATCTTCGCCCCCTGCGCGTTAGGCGGCGTCATCAACGACAAGACGATCCCGCAGCTGAAGGTCGCGATCGTCTCCGGCGGCGCGAACAACGTGCTGCTCGAGGAACGCCATGGCGACATCCTCGAGGAGAAGGGGATCCTCTACGCCCCGGACTACGTCGCCAACGCCGGCGGCGTCATCAACGTCTACAGCGAGCTCGCCGGCTGGGACTCGACGCGCTCGCTCCGGAAGGCGGACGAGATCTACAACACGATCCTCGGCGTCTTCGACATCGCCAAGCAGGATGGGATCCCGACCTACCGCGCGGCCGACCGCCTCGCCGAGCGCCGGCTGCGGTCGGTGGCGACGATGGTCCGGACGTGGCCGCAGTGGCCCAATAAGTAACGAGAGGTTACTAAATGCCGACCCCCGCGCCCCGCGAACGGATCCCGATCGCCGCCGATCACGCCGGATACGAGATGAAGCAGAAGCTCGAGCAGGTGCTCGACCGGATGGGCTATGACGTGCAGGACCTCGGCACCAACTCCGAGGTCAGCACCGACTATCCCGACTTCGCGCACCCGCTGGCGAAGGAGATCTCGGAGGGCGACGCCCGGCGCGGAATCCTCCTCTGCGGCACGGGGCTCGGCATGTCCTACGTCGCCAATCGCTATCCGCACGTGCGGGCGGCGGTGGTCTGGTCGCCTGAGATCGCGAAGCTCGCTCGCCAGCACAACGATGCGAACGTGCTCGTGCTGCCCGCGCGCTTCCTCAGCGAGCCCGACGCCGAGCAGATCCTGCGCACCTTTCTCGAGACGCCGTTCGAGGGTGGGCGCCACGAGCGACGCGTGGAGAAGATCGAACGCAAGGGCGACCTGCCCGATCACACCGACGGAGAAATCGAATGAAGTGGTCCGAGTGGGATCGCACGCCCCCGGGGCGCGCACTGTCCGACGCCGATCCCGAAATTGCCGCGCTCATTCGGAAGGAGATCGAGCGCCAGAACGAGGGGCTCGAGCTCATCGCCAGCGAGAACTTCGTCTCGCCGGCGGTGATGGAAGCGATGGGTTCTCCGCTGACCAATAAGTACGCCGTAGGGTATCCCGGCAAGCGCTACTACGGCGGCTGCGAGTTCGTCGACGGCGTCGAGCAGCTGGCGATCGATCGCGCCAAGCAGCTGTTCGGCGCTGAGCACGCGAACGTGCAACCGCATTCCGGCGCGCAGGCGAACGGCGCGGTGTTCTTCGCCTTCCTCGAGCCGGGCGACCTGTTCCTCGGGATGGACCTGTCGAACGGCGGTCATCTGACGCACGGATCGCCGGTGAACTTCTCGGGCAAGACGTACAAGGCGATCTCCTACGGCGTGAAGGAGAACGGATTGCTTGACTACGAGCAGATGGAGGAGCTCGCGCGCCAGCATCGGCCGAAGATGATCATCGCCGGCTACAGCGCGTACTCGCGCACGATCGACTTCGCCCGCTTCGCCGCGGTGGCGAAGGAGATCGGCGCGCTGTTCATGGTCGACATGGCGCACTTCGCCGGACTCGTCGCGACCGGGCTGTACCCATCGCCGGTCCCGCACGCCGACATCGTCACCACCACGACGCACAAGACGCTGCGCGGACCGCGGGGCGGAATGATCCTCTGCCGCGAAGTGCACACGAAGGCGATCGACAAGGCGATCTTCCCCGGTACGCAGGGCGGTCCCCTCGAGCACGTGATCGCGGCGAAGGCGGTCTCGTTTCGCGAGGCGCTGCAGCCCGACTTCAAGCAGTACTGTCAGTCGATCATCGAGAATGCGAAGGCACTCGCGGCGGCGCTGGCGAACAAGAACTTCCAGGTCGTCTCGGGTGGGACCGACAATCATCTCATGCTCGTCGACCTGCGGAATCGCAACCTGACCGGGAAGGTCGCGGAGAAGGCGCTCGACAAGGCCGGGATCACCGTCAACAAGAACACGGTGCCGAAGGAAACGCAGTCGCCGTTCGTCACCAGCGGGATCCGCATCGGTACGCCGGCCGTGACCACGCGCGGCATGAAGACCGGAGAGATGCACCAAATCGCGACGCTGATCGACCGCGCGCTCACCGCACCCGATGACGAAAGCGCGCTGGCCGGCGTGCGGGCGGATGTCCAGGCACTCGCGGCAAAGTTCCCCCTCTACGGCGCCAGCTAGCGGCACCGTCCCCCTAGACGTTCGCTGCGACGCGCCCGATATTGTCCGCGTCGCATGTCGTACGGTCACCCGTCAACAGAGCAGGGCAGTGTCAGAGCTGGCGTTCCGCGATGGCATCATGGATCGCATCCGGCTGCGTGAGCCGCGATTTCACGAGCACGCGTATCTCTTCGTGCTCGGGGCGCTCGAGTATTGTCAGGCGCGGCTCCAGGAGCGACGGCACATCACCGGTCGCGAGCTGTCCGAAGGGTGCCGGGCGCTGGCCCTCGACCGTTATGGCGTGATGGCCCGCCTCGTGCTCGAGCACTGGGGCGTCACTCGGACGGCGGACATCGGTGACATCGTCTTCACGCTGGTCGATACGGGGCTGCTCCTCAGCCAGCCCAACGACACGAAGGATGACTTCGCGGACGTCTTCGATTTCGAGGACGCGTTCGAGCGCGAATACCCCTGGTCGAACGTCCAGCGCGCCTGACGCTTCGACGCTGACAGCCGCCGGGTTGCATCGCGCCCGCGGCCGACTCGCACCGGAACAGGAATGACCGAGCGCGTGGTGGTTCCGACGCGGCACCCCGCTGTCGGTGGAACCTTCTACCCGTCGCTCCCGGGACGCCTGCGGGCCGACCTGCGCAGCTACATGAGCCGGGCGCGCGAGCCCCGCTCGGCGTACGCGGTGCTCGCGCCGCATCCGGCGCTGCTCTACGGCGGCCACGTCGGGGGCGCGGTGTTCGGCGCGCTTCATGTGCCGGACACCGTGATCATCCTCTCGCCTAACCATACGGGGCGCGGGACGGCGCTCGAGGGCGGGAGCATCCTCCTCGGCCGCGCGTACCGCACACCGCTCGGCGATGTGCAGCCCGATCTCGAGCTGGGCCACCGGCTCGTCGAGCGCGCGGCGCCGCTGCTGGTCGAGGATCTCGTCGCCCATGCCCACGAGCACGGCATCGAGGTGCTCCTCCCGTTCCTCCAGATGCGGAACCGCGCAGTGTCGATCGTCCCGATCATCGTCGGGTGGAAGGACTGGGCACGGAGTCGCGCGCTCGCCACCGCGATCGCCGAGGTGGCGGGCGATCGCGACGTGCTGGTGGTCGCGAGCAGCGACCTGACGCACTACGAGAGCGCGGCCGAAGCCGAAGCCAAGGACTCGCTCGCGCTCGACCAGATCGTCGCGCTCGATGGCGAGGGACTCTTCCGCGAGGTCGCGCTCCACCGCATCTCGATGTGCGGCGTCGCCGCGACCGCCGCGGCGTGTGAGTATGCACGCATCCGCGGCGCGACGAGTGGAGAGCTCGTTTCGTACAGCCACTCCGGCGTCGTGAACGGCGACACGCACCGGGTCGTCGCTTATGCCGGAGCAATTCTCGGAGCACGATGAAGTCACCGCGTGACGCGCTCGTCCGCGTCACCAGCGCCGCCGAGAGCGCGACGCTGGACGCGGCGGCGATCGCGGCCGGCACCCCGGCGCGCGAGCTGATGCGCCGCGCCGGCGTCGCCGCGGCGAAGCGGATCGCGCACCACCTCGGCGCGTTAGGCAGGTCCGGAGTCGCCGTCTATGCCGGCAGCGGCAACAACGGCGGTGACGCGTGGGTCGTCGCCCGCGAGCTCGCCCGCCGCGGGTTCACCGTCCGCGTCTCGGCCGCCGGGATTCCCAGCGGGGCGGACACGATCGCCGCCCGCGACGAAGCGCGCCGCGATGTCCGTTCCGACCCGCCGCACGGCGACGAGGTCGTGGTGGTGGACGGACTGCTCGGCACGGGCAGTCGCGGCGCGCCGCGCGGCGAGATCGCGACGGCGATCAACGAGATCAGCGCCGCCCGCGCACGCGGTGCGCGCGTCGTGTCGCTCGACGTGCCGAGTGGCGTCGATGCAAACTCGGGAAACTCCGAGGGCGCGGTGCGCGCCGACCTGACGCTGGCATTCGGCAGCATGAAGCGCGGACTTCTCGTCGCGCGCGAGATGGCCGGCGTGATCGAAGTGCTCGACATCGGCGTCTATGCCCCGCGGGCCGCGGCGCTGCCGCGCCTCGTCGATGGACAGTACGTTCGGTCGCAGGTCCGACCGTTGACCGCCGATGCCCACAAGGGCATTCGCAAGAAGGTCGCGATCATCGGCGGCAGCCGCGCAATGGCCGGCGCCGTGATCCTGGCCGGACGCGCTGCCTTTCGCAGCGGGGTCGGGATGATCCGCACTTCCGTTGCGCGCGAGAGCGTCGCACCGGTGCAGGCGGCGATGCCCGAGGCGAGCGCATTCGACTGGCCGGCCGATGACGCCGCGGCCGACGAGATACGCCAGTGGGCCGACGTGCTCGTCATCGGGCCGGGACTCGGCGGGAAGTCGCGCGAGATCGTCGAGCGGATGCTCGCCGGCAACTCGACGCCGGTGGTGATCGACGCCGACGCGCTGAGCGCGTTCGCCGGCGAGGCGCCAGCGTTAGGCGCGCTCCTCGCCCGTCGCCCGGCGATCCTCACGCCGCATCCGGCCGAGCTGGGGCGACTCGCCGGCTCATCGGCGAGCGAAGTGCTGGTGCGGCGGTTCGAGGTCGGCGGCGAGGTCGCGCGCATCACCGGCGCGGTCGTGCTGTCGAAGGGCACGCCGACCGTGTGCACCTCTCCCGACGGGTCGCGGCTGGTGAGCGCGGCGGGAAACGCGGCCCTCGCCGTCGGCGGAAGCGGCGACCTGTTGAGCGGCGTCGTGGCAACGCTGTTTGCGCAGATCGGTGACCCGCACATCGCCGCGGCCTGCGCGGCGTGGGCGCACGGGCGCGCCTCCGAGCTCGCGCGCGGCGGACGGCGCTCGGTGCGCGGCCTGACGCTCGAGGATGTCACCCGCGCGCTCGGCGACGTGTGGGAGCAGTGGCCCGAGCCGCTCGACGCCGAAGTTCTCGCCTCGCTCCCCGCGGCCGGCGACCTGCCGTGACCGGGGCGGGTGCGCGTCGCTGGTGCCTGGCGGCGCTCGCCTGCAACGCGTTAGGCGCGGCCGGCTGCGCGCCGGCTTCGGCGAGTGGCGGGCCCGGCGTGGGGCCCGACGGTATGCCGATCCGCGACGCCGTGGTTCGCGTCGGCTCGTTCGCGACGGTGAGCGCGATCGCCGTGTCGCCGCAGCGAGCGTTCGTCGTCGCCGATGGCGGATTGGCGATCTATGATCGCAATCGGCGCGGGTGGATGCCACCCCTTCCGCTCGGCAGCGCCGGACCCCGCTCGCCGCTCGTGCGCGAGCCGTGTGCGGCGGCGACGAACCTCATCGGCGACGCGCTCTGGATCGCCTGCGGCTCGCGCGTCACCGTCGTTCGTCCCGCGCTCGGCGCCGTCTGGGCGACCGACGTCGGACAGCAGGTCAGCGCGCTGGCCGTGGACCGGAGCGGCGCCGACGCCTACGCGTTAGGCCGGATGGTCGTCGTCGTCAGCGCGACCGGCACTTCCCGCCCGCTCGCGCCGGGTGAGACGCTCGCCCCCGACCGCATCGCCGACCGCGTCGGCGTCGGCGGCGACCCGGCCCTCTTCCAGATGGTGAGTGATCCGCTCCTGCTGCGCGACGACGCACTCCACGTGTGGCAGCCGAGCGCGGTCGCCCGCGGCGAGGGTGCCGGTGAGGCGTGGGTCGGCACGCGCGGCGGCGGTGTCTTCCTGGCCGACCTCGACTTTCATCGCGCGCGCCAGCTGCCCTTCGGACTGCGGGCTGGAATGGTCCGCGCCGTCGCGCGCACCGCAACCGGCGTGATCGTAGTCGAGGACCCCGCGCCGTGGAGCGCGGACCGCTCGCTCGTGACGACCGCGAGCGACGACCTCGCCACCTGGGAGTGGCCGTCGCTCTATATCAGTCTCGGGGCCCTCAGCGCCGTCGCGGCGCGCGAAGGTACGCTCTGCGCCGCGGGGGAACTCGGGGCGGGTCTCGCGAGCATGGCGCCCCTTGCGGCGTCGCCGTCGGCGCCGCTGCCTAACGATCATCGCGTGTTCGAGCGCGCGGCTGTCGTGCTGGCGACGCCGCGCGGCTGCGCCGTCGGCACCGAGCGGGGCATCGCGCTCCTGCGGTGGTCGTCGAGCGACTCGGCCAGCGGCGTGGTGCGATCGCCGGTCACGCTTCCACCGGTCCTCGCCCTGGCGGCGTCGGGCGACACGCTCTGGATCGGGACGACAGGTGGTCTCTACCGCACGACCGACTCAACGCTCACGCCGATGCTGGTGCGGCTGCCGGCGTCGATATCCCCCGCTGTGGTCGCGTTGGCGGTGACGAACGACGGATTGGCGATCGCGAGCACGTCCGAGCTGTGGATCGGCTCGGGCGCGGCACGTACCGCTGCATTCGCGCGCACGGCCGCGCCGGTCACGCGGGTCGGGCGCCTGACGGCGCTCGCCGCGGACGATCGTGCGCTGTGGGTGGGTGGCACCAATGGCGCATTGGCGTTCTCGGAACCACTCGGCAATGCCGTCACGGTCGCACTGGACGAGCCGACTGTGATGGCGCCCCCACCGTTAGGCGGACGCGAGGTGCGATCGCTGGCGCTCGCGCCTGATGTTGCCTGGGTCGCGACCGCGGCCGGCCTCGTTCGCGTCCGCCGCGGGCCGGATGGTTTGCCGCGATGACGCTCCGCGACACCCCCCTTGGCCCCGGCCCGGAGTTCGACGCCATCCGTGAGATGCTCCGCCGCTGGGGACCACGCGCCGCGGGGATCGGCGACGACGCGGCGCTGCTCGACATCCCGCCCGGCCAGCAGCTCGCCATTAGCACCGACAGCTCGGTCGAGGACGTCCATTTCCGCCGCGGCTGGCTGACACCGCGCGAGATCGGCTACCGCGCCACCGTTGCCGCGCTCAGCGACCTGGCGGCGATGGCCGCGACACCATGCGGACTGGTCAGCGCGCTTTCGCTGCCTAACGCGTGGCAGTCTTCGCTCCACGAGATCACCGACGGTATCGGCGAGGCGGCCGGCGCGTTTCATACGCTCATCGTCGGCGGGAACATCACGCGCGGTGCGCAGCTCTCGTTGACGATCACTGTCCTCGGGGCGGTGGCGACGCCGCTCCTCCGCTCCGGCGTGCGCGCCGGCGACACACTGTACGTCACCGGTGAGCTGGGCGCGAGCGCGAGCGCGCTCCGCATGCTGCTGGCCGGACAGGCGCCGCCGCCTGCGACGCGGGCGCGATTCGCGCGCCCCGTGCCGCGACTGGCTGAGGCTCGCTGGCTCGCCGCGAACGGCGCGACCGCGGCGATAGACGTGTCCGACGGCCTGCTCGCCGAGCTCGCACACCTCGCGGCGGCGAGCGGGGTGCGCATGACGCTCGACGACGAAGCAGTCCCGATCGCTTCCGGTGCGTCGAGGGACGATGCGTTGCAGGGGGGAGAAGAGTACGAGCTCGTCGTGGCCGGCCGTGCGATCGACACGGCGGCGTTCGCCGCCGCGCACGCGCTGCGGCTCAGCGCGATCGGCCGCGCGCGCGCGGTCGCGCCAGGCGAGAGCGTCGGCGTCGATATCGCCGGCCGCGTTGCGCGCGAAGGTGGACACGATCACCTTTCGGGTTGATGCGCTCCGTCCTCGTCGCCCTCGCGATCGTCCTGGTCACACCGCCGATCGGCCTCGCTGTGATCATCGCTGGAATGCTCGGCGCACCTGATGGTCCGAACAGCGTCTATCAGTGGGGGATCAGGAGCTGGGCGCGCATCATCTGTTCGGCCGCCGGTGCGAAGATCAAGCTTCACAACACTGAGCGCATCCTCGAGGGCCCGGCCGTCTACGTCGCCAACCACGTCAGCTGGTTCGATGTCTTCGCCCTTGGCGCGGTGCTGCCCCGCGTCACCTTCGTCGCGAAGAAAGAGCTGGAAAAGCTGCCGATCTTTGGCCGCGCCTGTCGCGCCGCCGGAATCGTCTTCATCGAGCGCGGCAATCGGCGCGCGGCATTCGATACCTACAAGGCCGCTGCCGACAAGGTCCGCGAGGGGCGCAGCGTCGTGGTCTGCCCCGAAGGGACGCGCGGCCGCGACTATCATCTGCGCCCCTTCAAGAAAGGACCGTTCGTCTTCGCGATCAGCACCGGCGCGCCGATCGTCCCGACGATCATCCACGGCACGATCCGCGTGCAGCCGAAGGGGTCCTTCCGCGTTCACTCGGGCGACGTCGACATTCACTTCCTCGAACCCGTGCCCACCGCCGGCTACACGTACGAGGAGCGCGCCGAGCTGATGGCGATCGTCTGGCAGCGGATGGCCGACGCGCTGCATCGCGAGTACGGCATCCACACCAGCGAACACGCCGTCGCCAGCGAAGCCGATCGCCCGGAGAAGGAGACGTCATTCCTGTAGCGCATTTCCTGCCTAACGCTGTCACACGTTTTTGATGTTCCGTTCACCGTGCCGCACCCGGCGTTCCTCTCATCTCTCATCGCAGTGTTGAACAACGACCAATGAGCACTATCCTTGACATTTCGGCCCGCGAGATCCTCGACAGCCGCGGCAATCCCACCGTCGAAGCCGACGTCATCCTCACCACCGGCACGATGGGACGCGCGGCGGTGCCGAGCGGGGCGAGCACCGGCGAGCACGAGGCGATCGAACTCCGTGACAACGACAAAGCGCGCTTTGGCGGGAAGGGCGTGCGCAATGCGATCCAGAACATCGAGGAGAAGATTGCGCCGGCGCTGAACGGCTTCGACGTCACCGACCAGATCGGGATCGACCACACGATGATCGAGCTCGATGGCACGCCCAACAAGGCGAACCTCGGCGCGAACGCGATCCTCGCCGTCTCCCTCGCCGCCGCGCGCGCCGCGGCCACGGAGGTCGGGATGCCGCTGTACCGTTACCTCGGCGGCCCGCTGTCGCGCGTGCTCCCTGTGCCGATGATGAACATCATCAATGGCGGTGCGCATGCGGCGAACACTGTCGACTTCCAGGAGTTCATGATCGTGCCCGTCGGCGCCGAGAGCTTCAGCGAAGGACTGCGGATGGGCGTCGAGGTGTTCCACTCGCTGAAGAAAGTGCTGAGCAAGCGGAAGCTCGGCACGAACGTTGGCGACGAGGGCGGCTTCGCTCCCGACCTCAAGGACGACGAGGACGCGTTGCGCGTGATCATCGAGGCCATCGAGAGTGCTGGCTTCGCGCCCGGCAAGCAGGTCGCGCTCGCGCTCGACGTCGCCGCCAGCGAGTTGTACAGCGGCGGCAGCTACACCTTCAAGAAGAGCGGCGCCGGAACGAAGGACGCGAAGGGAATGATCGATCTCTACACTCGCTGGATCGACGAGTATCCCATCGTCTCGATCGAGGACGGCCTGGCCGAGGATGACTGGAAGGGCTGGGAGCAGCTGACGCAGGCGTTAGGCGACCGCTGCCAGCTCGTCGGCGACGACCTCTTCGTCACCAACACCGAGCGACTCGCGCGCGGGATCGAGACCGGAGTCGCCAACGCGATCCTGATCAAGGTCAACCAGATCGGGACGCTGACCGAGACGCTGGAGTCGATCGAGATGGCCCGCGCCGCCGGCTACCTGAGCGTGATCTCGCACCGCTCCGGCGAGACCGAGGACACCTTCATCGCCGATCTCGCCGTGGCAACGGGGGCAGGGCAGATCAAGACCGGCAGCGCCAGCCGCACCGACCGCGTCGCCAAGTACAACCAGCTGCTCCGGATCGAGGAGGAGCTGGGCGATGCCGCCGAGTACCCGGGCGGCGCGATCTACGGCTTGTCGGGCGCCGGTGAACGTTAGGCCTGACGTCGGGTGCTGAAGCGGCTGGTGGCACTGGCCGTCATCGTCGCCGCGCTCGTCTTCGCGATCCAGGGAGGCGAGTACGGCACGACCGACCTGTTCCGCCAGCGCGCACGTCGCCAGGCGCTGCTAGCGCGGATCGACTCGCTGCAGCGCGCGGTCGACTCACTGGCGCGGCAGAAGCACGCGATCGAGACCGATCCCGCCCTGCAGGAGCGGATCGCGCGCGAGGAGTTCGGGATGGTGAGAGGGGAGAAGGAGATGCTGTATCGGTTCGCCGAGAAGTAGCGCGGAGTCCGGTGCGGCAACGGCGCGCTTCACTCTTCGTCGCCGGCGCCGGCTTGGTGCTCGTCGCGGGGCAGGCCTGTCGTGGCGGCGCATCGCCTAACGGCCCGCCTGCCGACGATCGGCCGCTGGCGATCGTCGGCACCACGATCCGTCCGATGACCGACCCCGCGCAGACCGATCCGCGACGCGTGACTGGCCTTCGGAACTACACGGTCCTTGTCCGCTCTCGACACATCGTTGCGGTGGGCCCGACCGATTCCGTCGCCTTGCCGGCTAATGTCGTGCGGATCGACGGGCGCGGCCGGTTCGTGATCCCCGGGCTCGTGGACGCGCATGTCCACCTTCCCAGGGAAACCGGCGCCGCGGACCTGTTGCGCTACCTGGTGAACGGCGTCACGACCGTCCGCAACATGCAGGGCGAGCCGTACCACCTGCGCTGGCGCAGCGAGATCGCGAGCGGGACGAGACTCGGTCCGACGCTGTATACCACCGGACCGTTCAGCGATGGGCTTCATTCCGTCGAAGCCGCGCGCGCATTTGTCCACGATACACGCGAGTCCGGCTACGACGTGGTGAAATTTCACCTGCCCCTTCCCGATTCCATCTACGAGGCGATCATCGCTGCCGCGCGGATGGAGGGGATCCCTGTCGTTGGCCATACGCCAGGGCGTCGGCTCGGCGTCGCGGCCGCGGTGCGTGCGCGGCAGGCGACGATAGAGCACGCGGAAACCATCATGCAGAACGACACCGACGAGCGGACGTCCAGCGCCGCCGATATTGCCCGGATCGTTGCTGAGCTGCGAGGATCCGGTGTCTGTGTGACGCCGACGCTTGTGCGCTTCGATCATGTGATTCGTCGGACGACACAGCCTGATGCGCTCTCGGCGCTTCGGCGTCAGTTCGCCTGGATGCGCGCACTGGTGGCTGCGCTCGCCGAAGCTGGCGTCCCGCTCGTCGCAGGGACGGACGCGCCTTATTCAGCAGCGGTCGCTGGTGTCTCGTTGCACGAGGAGCTGCAACTGCTCGTTGGCTCAGGGCTTTCGCCGTACGCGGCGCTTCATGCGGCGACAGCCGATGCTGCCCGGTGTCTCGGTCATGAGGGAGAGTTTGGCGTCGTTCACGCCGGTGCGCGAGGGGATCTGCTGCTGCTGGCGAGCGATCCACTCCTCGACATCACGGCGCTCGACAACCCGCTCGGTGTGGTCGTGCGTGGTCGTTGGTTACCGGCCGACACCTTGGCAAAGATGTCTCGCTGAGGATGTCTCGCTATGCGCGATTCAGGCACCACGTTTGCGAATGTGCGCCAAGACTCCAGGTCGGACGGTGACTGAATGACGACAAAGCTCCGAACGCGAATCGCGCGCTCGACGCGAACGCGGAGACACAAGGCTCCGCTGGCGCGCCGCGTCGCCTGGACGGCGATCGCCGCCTCGGCAGCGTGGGTCGCCGGCCGAGCGACGAAGACCGTTCTCGATCGCGGATGGCAGGCGCTGCGCGACGAGGACCCACCCGAAGATCCGCTGGCCAGAGGCACCAACTGGCCCACCGTCGTGAGCTGGACGGCGGTCACGGCCGCGGTGATGTCGCTCGCGGGGCTCGCGGCGACGCGCGGTGCGGCCGCGGGATGGACAAAGACGACCGGGCACCGACCACCGCGCCGCTGAAGTGGTCGCTCCTCCGTCGCGCCAGGGGAGTTGACCCTGCCTGACGACGCATCTAGATTGTCTGAACTGACGCGGGGTGGAGCAGCCTGGTAGCTCGTCGGGCTCATAACCCGAAGGTCGC
>JBJMNK010000102.1:0-24992 GCA_045804265.1 Gemmatimonadaceae bacterium
AACGAGCGGCAGGGGTATCGCGAGATCGCGATCTGGAAGGAAGGGGTGACGCTCTGATGGCCGCGCTGCCGAGACTCGATCGCCAGCTGCTGCGGACGCCCGGACTCCGCGCGCGCGCTGGAGTCGTCGTGCCTGACGCGACGCTGCTGGACATGCCGGAGAGGGTGGTGCAGTTCGGCACCGGCGCCTTCCTCCGCGGCTTCATCGACTTCTTCATCGACGAAGCGAACCGGCGCGGCGAGTTCAACGGGCGGATCGTCGCCGTCGGCTCGACCGGGAGCGGCCGCGACTCGCGCATCAACGATCAGGACGGGCTCTACACGCTGTCGTCGCGCGGGATCGTCGACGGCGAGCTGCAGGTCGAGCACCGGATCATCGGCTCGGTGAGCCGCGCGCTCTCGGCGCAATCCGACTGGAGCGCGGTGCTCGAGTGCGCGCGCAATCCGGAGCTTCGACTCGTCGTCTCGAATACGACCGAGGTCGGGATCACCCTCGACGACCGTGACAGCGATCCAGAAGCCGCGCCACCACGCTCCTTCCCGGGCAAGTTGGCGCGGTTCCTTTTCGAGCGGGCGCGCACCTTCGACTTCGACGCGGCCAAAGGCGTCATCGTCATTCCGTGCGAGCTGATCGAGGACAACGGCGACCGCCTGCGCGATATCGTCCTCACGCTGGCGACTCGCTGGAACCTCGACGCGCGCTTCGCGCGCTGGATCGACGAGTCGGCGGGGTTCTGCAACACGCTGGTCGATCGCATCGTGCCCGGCGCGCCGGCCGCCGACGAAGCGGCAGCGCTGGCCACGACGTTAGGCTACGACGACGCGATGCTGACGACTGCTGAAGCGTACAGGCTGTTCGCGATCGAGCGACCGGCGAACAGCGGCGACTTCGCGGCGCGGATCGGCTTCGCCGGCGCCGACCCGGGGATCATCGTCGCCGACGACATCGCGCCGTACCGGTTACGGAAGGTGCGGCTGCTCAACGGCACGCACACGATCGCTGTCTCGCTGGCACTGCTGGCCCGGTGCCAGACGGTGCGCGAGGCGCTCGAGCACGAGGCGGTGGGACGCTTCATCCGCCGCGCGCTGCTCGACGAGATAGTGCCGAGCGTGGAAGTGCCAGGCGCGGCGCAGTTCGCGCGCGATGTACTCGACCGCTTCGCCAATCCGTACATCCGCCACGCGCTGATCGACATCACGCTGCAGGGAACGATGAAGATGCGTGTGCGCGTCGTCCCATCGATCATCGAGCTCGCCGAGCGTACGGGACGCACGCCGGTGTCGCTCGCCTTCGGTTTTGCCGCGTTCCTGCACTTCATGCGCGGCGAGACGCACGAGGCTCGTCGCGCCGCCGGCGAGCGCGTCCCGCCTGACGATCACGCCGGCGAGATACGCGCGCACTGGCGCGACTGCGACGATTCGCCGTCGGCGATCGCGCGGGTCGCCGACGCGATCTGCGGCGACGTCGGGCTCTGGGGCACCGATCTGCGGACCGTCCCCGGCTTTGCCGACGTGGTGAGCGAAGACCTGATCCGCATCCAGCGCGACGGCGTCGTCGCCGCACTCGACGCTCACCTCGCGGAGGTCGCGGTATGACCGTCACGCCCGATCGCGGCAGTCCGATGACTCCGACCACAACGTCGGCGCGCGCGGCCGAGCGGATCGGGCGCTATCGTTGGACGATCTGCGCGCTGCTCTTCTTTGCGACGACGATCAACTACATGGACCGCCAGGTGCTCGGCATCCTGGCGCCGACGCTGCAGCACGACCTCGGCTGGACCGAGGCGCAGTACGGGCAGATCGTCTCGTGGTTCACCCTCGCCTACGCGTTAGGCTACCTCGGCGTCGGCCGGCTGATGGACCGGGTCGGGACACGGAAAGGCTTCTCGATCTCGATCGTCGTCTGGAGCCTGGCGGCGATGGGCCATGCGCTGGTGCGCACCGCCGGGGGCTTCGGCTTCGCGCGCTTCATGCTCGGTCTTGGCGAGTCGGGCAACTTCCCGGGCGCGCTGAAGACGGTGGCCGAGTGGTTCCCGGTGCGCGAGCGATCGCTGGCGACGGGGATCTTCAACGCCGGGTCGAACATCGGTGCGATCGCCGCGCCGCTCGTGGTGCCGTGGATCGCGCTGACGTGGGGCTGGCAGTGGGCGTTCATTGCCGTCGGCGCGCTCGGCTTCGTCTGGCTCGGGTTCTGGCTGGCGATCTACCGGCAGCCGGGAAAGCATCCGCGGATCACGGCGAGCGAGCTCCGTCACATCCAGGATGGCGCGGGCGCACCGGAGCCGATCAGGACGACGCCATGGCAGCGGCTGGTCGGGAAGCGGCAGACCTGGGCGTTCGCGTTAGGCAAGTTCATGACCGACCCCATCTGGTGGTTCTATCTCTTCTGGCTGCCGAAGTTCCTCGACGTGAAGTTCGGCGTGAAGCTGTCGAGCGTCGCGCTGCCGTTGGTGGCGATCTACCTGATGGCCGACGTCGGCTCGGTGTTCGGGGGGTGGCTGTCGGGTGCGTTCATCAAGCGCGGCTGGTCGGTGAACGCGGGGCGGAAGACGACGATGCTGATCGCGGCGCTGCTGATCGTGCCGACGATGCTCGCGCCGCTGGCGACGCACCTGTGGGTCGCGGTGCTCATCGTCGGCGTGGCGGCGTCGTCGCACCAATGGTGGTCCGCGAACATCTTCACCCTCCCCAGCGACATGTTCCCGCGCCAGGCGGTCGGTACCGTCGTCGGGATCGGCGGCTTCGCCGGCGCGATGGGCGGGGTGCTCTTCCAGCGCCTGACGGGCGCGATGCTGCAGGCGAACGGCAACAACTACACACCGGTGTTCATGATCTGCGCCTTCGCCTACGTCGCGGCGCTGCTCGTGATACACCTGCTCGCACCGCGGCTCGAGCCGGCGGTGGTGGAGGAGCTGCCGGCGTGACGATGCATGACGACGAGATCAAGCGTGGCGAGACGCGGCGCGCGTTCGTGAAGAAGCTTGCGGCCGGCGCGGGTGCGGCACTCGTGGCACCGGCATTGATCGACGCCTGCCGGAGCGCGGCGTCGATGCAGACGACGGCGGGCAGGGCAGCCGGCGGAGCGTTAGGCGGCGGTGCGCCAGGCGCGTACACCGGGGCCGGCTGGGAGATGGTGCCGGGGATCCTGGCGCGGATCAAGGCGCCGGTGTTTCCCGATCGCGACTTCCCGATCACGAAGTACGGCGCGGTCGGCGACGGTGTGCGTGACTGCACCGATGCGTTCCGCCAGGCGATCGATGCGTGCGTCGCGGCGGGGGGCGGACGCGTCGTCGTACCGGAGGGGCGCTTCCTCACCGGCGCGATCCACCTGCGCAGCAACGTGAACCTGCACGTCGTGCGCGAGGGGACGATCCTGTTCAGCACCGACCCGATGCAGTACCTGCCGCAGGTGCTGACGCGATTCGAGGGCGTCGAGCTGATGGGATACTCGCCGCTGATCTACGCCTTCGAGCAGGAGAACGTCGCGGTCACCGGAGAAGGGACGCTCGACGGCCAGGCCAGCTCCACTTACTGGTGGCCGTGGAAGGGAAAGAAGGACTTCGGCTGGAAGCAGGGCGACCCGAAGCAGGACGACGCGCGCGCGAAGCTCTTCCAGATGGCGGAGGACAACGTGCCGCCGGCGCAGCGGATGTTCGGCGCCGGCAGCTACCTGCGGCCGTCGTTCATCCAGCCGTACCGCTGCCGCAACATCCTCATCGCCGGCATCACGATCCGCAACTCGCCGATGTGGGAGATCCACCCCGTGCTCTGCCAGAACGTGACCGTGAGCGGGGTGACGATCGACACGTTAGGCCCGAACAACGACGGCTGCGACCCGGAGTCGTGCCGCGACGTCCTGATCGAGAACACCTCGTTCAACACCGGCGACGATTGCATCGCGATCAAGTCGGGGCGCAACGCCGACGGACGTCGGATCGCGGTGCCGAGCGAGAACATCATCATCCGCGGCTGCCGGATGCAGGATGGTCACGGCGGCGTCACGGTCGGCAGCGAGATCTCCGGCGGCGCGCGCTACATCTTCGCCGAGCGCTGCACGATGAGCAGCCCGAACCTCGACCGCGCGCTGCGGCTCAAGGACAACGCCGCGCGCGGTGGGACGCTCGAGCACATCTTCATGCGCGACTGCACCGTCGGCGAGGTCGGCGAGTCGGTACTGGCGATCGACTTCCAGTACGAGGAGGGGCCTAACGGCAAGTTCATCCCGGTGGTGCGCGACGTCGAAATGCTGCGGGTGACGAGCGAGAAGAGCCCATACGGCCTCTACCTGCGCGGCCTCGCCAACGCGGTGATCAGCGACGTGCGGATCCTCGACTGCACGTTCTCGAACGTGGCCAAGGGCGACGTCGTCGAGTACGTGAGCGGGCTGGTGCGACGCGGCTTCACCGAGAACGGAGTGAAGGTCGGGTGACGTCCGCGGCCTCGTCGGTGACGACGCTCTTCTCCCTGGCGGGGAAGCGGGCGCTGGTGACCGGCGCCTCGCAGGGGATCGGGCGGGCGATGGCCGAAGCGTTAGGCTCGGCCGGCGCCGACGTCGTCTGCGCCGGAAGCCGGCCGGGGCGCGCCGCGGCGACCGTCGCGTCGATCAGGGCGATGGGGCGGCAGGCGTGGGAGGCGAGCGCCGACCTCGCCGATCGCGACGCGGTGATGGCGCTCGCCACCGCCGCTGAACGTGAGGCAGGGGCGATCGACATCCTCGTCAACAACGCGGGAACGATCCGGCGCACACCGGCGGCGGAGCATTCACTCGAGGACTGGGACCTGGTGCTGCGCACGAACCTCGACGCGGCGTTCATCCTCGCGCAGCGGATCGGGCGTGGGATGATCGCGCGCGGCGCGGGCAAGATCGTGAACGTCGCATCGCTGCTCGCGTTCAGCGGCGGGATCAACGTCCCCGGCTACACGGCGAGCAAACACGCCATCGCCGGGGTCACCAAGGCGCTGGCCAACGAGTGGGGGAAGCTCGGCGTACAGGTGAACGCGATCGCGCCGGGCTACATCCGCACCGAGAACACGCGCGCACTGCAGGACGACGCGCAGCGCAGCGCCGAGATCTCGGCGCGGATCCCGATGGGCCGCTGGGGCGAGCCGTCCGATCTTGCCGGAGCGGTGGTGTTCCTCTCTTCGCGCGCCAGCGACTACGTCACTGGCCATGTACTCGCCGTCGACGGTGGATGGATGGCGCGCTAGCGCCGGGAGCCCTCATGCACGCAATGCACTACCTGCCGACGCCGGAGCACACGAAGCGGATGACGAGCGAGGAGCTGCGCGCGCACTTCCTCGTGCGCGGGCTGTTCACGCCGGGCGCGGTGATGCTGCGCCACATCGACCTCGATCGCGTCGTGCTCGGAGGCGCGGTCCCGACCTCCGCACCGCTGCGGCTGGGCGCCCCGGCATCGTTAGGCGCGGAGTACTTCCTCGAGCGGCGCGAGCTCGGGGTGCTGAACATCGGCGGACCGGGAATCGTGACGGTGGACGGGATGCGCTACGCGCTGCGCTCGCGCGACGTGCTCTACGTCGGGATGGGGAGCCGCGACATCGTCTTCACCAGCGACGACCCGACCAACCCGTCGAAGTTCTACCTCGTCAGCTACCCATCGCACGTGAAGCACCAGCCGGCGATCGTGACGGCGGAGCAGGCGCAGGGCGGCGACGCCGGATCGGCGGAACAGGCGAACAAGCGGCGCATCGCGCGCTACGTCCATGCCGGCGGGACGCAGAGCGGGCAGCTGGTGATGGGAGTGACGAAGCTCGAGACGGGCAGCGTCTGGAATACCATGCCCGCACACACCCACCACCGGCGCACGGAGGTCTACCTCTACTTCGACCTCCCGGCCGACGCGGTGGTCTTCCACTTCATGGGCGAGCCGGACGAGACGCGCGACATCGTCGTGCGCGATGGCGACGTCGTGCTGTCGCCGGGGTGGTCGATTCATGCCGGCTGCGGCACGGCGAGCTACAGCTTCTGTTGGGCGATGGGCGGGGAGAACAAGGACTACGCCGACATGCAGGTCGTGGACGTGGGAGCGCTGCGGTGAGAGTGATGTCGTGGAAGGCGTTAGGCAGCGCGGCGGCTCTCGTGGCGTTCGGAGTGGTTGTGCCGAAGTGGGTGCGGGCGCAGGACACGCGGACGGTCACCGAGCCGCGGGTGCCGAAGGCGTGCGTCACGCTGAATGCGGCGCTGGCGGTGGTCGGTGATTCCACGATCGCCGAGGAAGACGAGCGCAAGCTCGACACGCAGCGCATCCAGAAGGCGATCGACCATTGCGGGGCAGGGAAGGCGGTGGTGCTGGCGCCGTCAGGCGGGAACCGCGCCTTCCTGAGCGGGCCGATCGAGCTGCGAGCGGGCGTCGCACTGGTGGTCGGACGCGGCGCGATCCTCTTCGCGTCGCGCGATCCGCGCGAGTACGACATCACCGCCGGTGTCTGCGGGACGGTGGACAGGAGCGGGAAGGGATGCCGCCCCTTCATAACGGCGAATCGCGCGAACGGTGCGGCGCTGATGGGACCCGGCACCGTGGATGGCCGCGGCTGGGCGACGCTGCTGGGGAAGGACTTTACCTGGTGGCAGCTGGCCGAGGAGGCGCGAGCGGACACGAAGCTGCACCAGAACAATCCGCGGCTCGTGCACTTCACGCGCAGCAACGACATCACGCTTTACGACATCACGCTCCGCAACTCGGCGATGTTCCACGTGATGTTCGAGCGCGGCAACGGCTTCACCGCGTGGGGAGTGGTGATCGACACCCCCGAGCACGCGCGGAACACCGACGGCATCGATCCGTCGAGCGCGACGAACGTGACGATCACCCGGAGCTGGATCAGCACCGGCGACGACAACGTCGCGATCAAGGCCGGAAGCGGCGGGCCGATCTCGAACATCACCGTCTCGCACAGCCACTTCTATAGTGGGCATGGGATGTCCGTGGGGAGCGAGACCAGTGGCGGCGTGCGGAAGGTGCGCGTCTTCGACCTCACCATCGACGGTGCTGACAATGGGCTGCGGATCAAATCCAACTCGGCGCGCGGCGGAGTGGTCGAGGACGTCGAATACCGCGACGTCTGCATTCGCGGGGTGAAGAACCCCGTCTACATGGACACCCACTACACCGCGTCGGCGCAGACCGAGGGGACGCTGGTGCCGGCGTTCCGCGACGTAGCGCTGCGCAACGTAGGGGTGAGCGGGGGGAAGGTCGTCACGCTCGACGGCCACGACTCGACCGCGCGGTTAGGCATCACCTTCGACAACGTCGTCTTCGACTCGGTGGCGAAGGTGAAGGTGCAGGCGTCGCACGCCGACGTGCGGATCGGTCCGGGGGCGATGAACCTCGACATCACGGGCGAGGACGTGCGCGTGATCCACGTGCCGGCGACAGGTGGCGCCGTGCAGCCGGCACCGAGCTGCGCGGGGCGCTTCGCGCCGATGCCGCCGAGCGTCGAGGCCGCGGCATCGAGCGTCCGCATCGCGCAGGAGCAGGTGACCTTCTCGCCGGCGGCGATCGTCGATGGTCGCCAACCGACCGGGGCTCGTCGGGCGTTCGGGCCGCCGATCTTCCGGACGATCGGTGACGCGCTGGCGGGGCTGCCGCCTAACGGTGGAGCTCGCACCGTCATCTTCGTCCGCAAGGGGCGCTACCACGAGAAGCTCACCGTTGACCGGCCGAGAGTCACTCTCCGCGGGGAAGATCCCGACAGCACGATCCTCACCTTCGACGCGGCGGCCGAGACTCCGGCACCCGGCGGGTCCACGTACGGCACGCGCGGCAGCTACACGCTGCGCGTCGTCGCACCGGATTTCCGCGCCGAGAGCCTCACGATCGAGAACGCGTGGGACTACAGGGCGAACGCGGCGAAGCCGGACAGCGACAAGAGCAAATTCCTGCACGGCACGCAGGGGGTCGCGCTCATGCTCGACCTCGGGAGCGACCGCGCCTCGTTCGAGAATGTCCGCATCCTCGGCAACCAGGACACCCTCTTTCCCAACTCGGGGCGCAGCTACTTCCATAGATGCGTCGTCAGCGGGAACGTCGACTTCATCTTCGGCGCCGGCCGGGCGGTGTTCGAGGACTGCGACATCATCTCGCGCGACCGCGGCAGCGCGACGAACAACGGTTACATCACGGCCGCGAGCACCGACTCGAGCCAGAACTTCGGCTTCCTCTTCCTCCACAGCCGGCTGAAGAAGGAATCGCCGGCGATGGCGAAGGGATCGGTCACGTTAGGCAGGCCCTGGCACCCGTTCGCTGACCCGCGCGCGATCGCCAGCGTCGCGTTCGTCGACTGCTGGATGGACGACCACATCGGGGCGAAGGGGTGGGACCGGATGTCGAGCATCGACTCGACCGGGACCCGCGTCTGGTACGAGCCCGAGGGGGCACGATTCGTCGAGTACGGGAGCACCGGCCCGGGTGCGATCGCCAGCCCGACTCGCCGTACGCTCGATGGCGCCGAGTCGGCGCGCTACACGATCACCGCCGCGTTAGGCGACTGGAGCCCGCCGCGATGAGCCGCCCGACGATGCTTGCCGGAGTGCCGACGGTCCACACCGTCGGCGTACCACCACCGCGACGCACCGCAGTCGCGACAACGTTGCAAAGAGTCTCTGATTCCCGCGGCCAATCGAGGCCGCACCTTACCCTCTCGCTCTGGAGAGCCACCATGCGGTGGTACAACCGCCTCAATTTGTTCTTGCTCGTCCTGGCATTCCCGCTCGCGCTGTCGGCGCAGGATGTCGGCGTGATCGCCGGCGCCGTCAGTGACAGCGGCAGCCAGCAACCGCTCGCTGATGTGCGCATCACCGTCGTCGGCACTGCGCTCCGCGCGGTGACCACCACCGACGGACGCTACACCATCGGGAACGTGCCGACCGGAACGCAGCAAGTGCGCGTACAGCGCATCGGCTATGCGCCGGTGGTCCATCAGGTCGTCGTCAGGGCCGGTGAGACAGCGGCGTCGGACTTCGTGATCCGCCCGCAGGCGACAGTGCTCGGCGAAGTCGTCAGCGTCGGCTATGGAACGCAGAAGCAGCGCGACATCGCCGGCTCGGTGTCAGTGGTGACGACCGAGGCGCTCGAGAGAGCGCCGGTCACCTCCGTGGACCAGGTGCTGCAGGGCACCTCGCCCGGCGTGCAGGTGACGACAGCGTCGAGCGAGCCCGGTGGCGCGCTCTCGATCCGGATCCGCGGAACGGCGTCGATCACCGGCAGCTCGGAACCGCTGTACGTCATCGACGGCTTCCCGATCGAGAACGACATCGAGGGCTCGTCGGTCGGCAACGGCGGCCGTACGCGCACGACGCCGCCCAATCCGCTGGTGACGCTGAACCCGAGCGACATCGCGTCGATCAGCATCCTCAAGGACGCGTCGGCGACGGCGATCTATGGTGCGCGCGGCGCGAACGGCGTCGTGATCATCACGACCAAGCAGGGCGAGGGCAGCAAGCCGAAGTTCGGCCTCGACTACTACAGCGGCACGCAGACGCTGGCGAAGAAGTACGACCTGCTGAACGCGGCCGAGTACATGGACTACGCCAACACGTACGGGCAGAACTCCGGCACCGCGTTCACGCCGTTCCCCGACAGCGTGAAGGCGGCGATCCTCGCCAGCGGCGTGAACACCGACTGGCAGAACGCGATCTTCCAGAGCGGCAAGGTGGACAACCTGCAGCTCTCGGTGCGCGGCGCGACGACCACCGCGTCGCCGACTCGCTACGCGGTATCGGGCGGGTTCTTCAACCAGGGCGGCATCGTAATGAACTCCGGGTTGAGCCGCTTCTCGGGGCGCGTCAACCTCGACCAGCAGCTCGGCGACCGCTTCGAGTTCGGCGCGAATCTCTCGGCCAGCCGGGCGAGGTCGCGATCGGTGCCGACAGCAGGACAGCAGAACGCGAACGCCGGCGCCGTGAGCGCGGCGCTGCAGTACGTACCGATCCTGCCGATCTACCGCCAGGACGGGACGTACTCGTACATCAACACGGACCTCAACGCCTACAACTCGCTGCTCGATGCGCCGCAGACGCCGAATCCGGTGTCGCTCGCGCGCGAGGTGCGCGACAGCCTGACCGACATGCGGCTGCTGAGCAACGCGTTCGGGCAGGTGACGATCATTCCGGGGCTGCAGTTCCGCAGCAGCATCGGCACCGACCTGGCCGACCGTTCGCGCTTCACCTTCTACCCGCGGACGACGCTGCGCGGGGCGACCGCGCCTAACGGCGAGGCGCTGCGGGCGACGAGCAGCACGACCTCGTGGCTGAACGAGAACACCCTGACCTACCAGCGGACGCTGCTCGGCATCCACGACATCAACCTCGTCGCGGGCTTCACGCGACAGGAGACGTCGCTGAACGGCGAGTCGTTGAGCGCCTCGAACTTCGCCAGCGACATCACCGGCTACAATGACATCGGTTCGGGCACGCAGATCGGCGTCCCGTCGTCGCGCAACACGAAGAAGACCCTCGAGTCGGTGCTCGCGCGCATCAACTACTCGCTGCTCGATCGCTACCTCGCCACGGTGACGTATCGCGACGACGGATCATCGGTGTTCGCCGCCTCGCACAAGTGGGCACCGTTCCCGTCGGCCGCGTTGGCCTGGCGCGCCTCGTCGGAGCCCTGGTTCCACGACCTGCCGGGCCTGTCGCAGGTGAACGAGCTCAAGTTCCGCGGATCGTACGGCGTGGTCGGTAACCCGGGTATCCGGCCTTACCAGTCGCTGGCGACGCTGAACGACCAGCCCTACAGCTTCGGCGGGCAACAGTACTCCGGCTATTACATCACGGCGATCGGAAACCCGCAGCTCAAGTGGGAGACCACGCGTGAGGCGGACGGTGGCATCGACCTCGGGCTGTTCGACCGCTTCACCGTCATCGCCGACTACTACAAGAAGACGACGACCGACCTGCTGCTGCAGATCCAGCTCCCGTTCGAGACCGGTTTCGAGACGGCGCTCGCCAACCGCGGCTCCGTGTCCAACGCCGGCGTGGAGCTGGGGATCGATGCGCGGATCATGAGCGCGGCGAAGAAGGGTGGCTTCGACTGGCACGCCAACCTCAACTTCGCCAAGAACAGGAACAAGGTGCTCAACCTCGGCGGGGAGAATCGCATCTTCGCCGACCTGCTGACCACCGACTACAACCTGCCGGGGACGCTGATCCAGGTCGGCCAGCCGTTAGGCGTCTTCTACGGCTTCAAGAGCCTCGGCGTCATTCGCGACACCGCGGCGGCGAACAAGATCACGTACACGAACTTCAACAACGGGAAGTTCCAGGAAGGCGACATGCTGATCGCCGACATCAGCGGGCCGAACGGGGTGCCTGACGGCAAGATCACCCTCGACGACCGCACGATCATCGGCGACCCGACACCGAAGTTCACCGCCGGGCTCACCAACACCTTCTCGTGGAACGGTTTCGAGCTGACCGGGCTGCTGCAGGGCGCGTTCGGCAACAAGATCCTCAACATCAACCGCATCCGCACGGAGAGCTCGCCGCGCGTGAACATTTCGCGCGAGCGGTACTACAACAGCTGGTCGCCGACGCACCGCGACGCGAAGTACCCGGCCATCGGGGAGAACCCGAACCAGGTCGGGCCGAACAACATCACCAGCAACCTGCTCGAGGACGGCACCTACGTCCGTCTGCGGACGATCACGCTCTCGTACGGGATCCCCGCATTCCTCCTCTCGAAGTACAACGTCGATGGGGCGCGGGTGTACGTGACCGGCACGAACCTGTTCACGAGCACGGACTACACCGGCTACGACCCCGACGTCAGCAGCCAGTCGGTTGGCAACGTCAATCGCGGGATCGACATCGGCGCCTATCCGCTGGCGAAGGGTGTCACGTTCGGGATCAACTTCTCTTACTGAGCGCAACGTCCACCCGGCCGCTGAACGGCGTGACCGGGTGGGCAGCCGCAACCTCGAAACGAGGATCGTATGAACAAGCGACTTTTCACTGTTGCGCTCATCGGAGCCGCCGCGACGACGGCCGCCGCGTGCAACGACAAGTTTCTCACCGAAGTGCCGTCCGACTTCGTGTCGCCGGCCAACTTCTACTCGAACGCGGGCGACGCGATCACCGCGGTGAACGCGGCCTACGCCACCTTCATCGACCAGCGCTCGCCGCTGTCGAACTCCGATTATCTCGGACGCAACACCTTCATGCTCATCAACTACCCGACCGAGGTAGTGACGAGCCGGCTCAGCGCGAGCAATGAGCGGAGCCTGATCGGGAACTACAACACGCAGTTCAACTCGACGCATTCCTATCTCGAGACGACTTGGGAAGCGGCGTACGCGGGGATCAATCGCGCCAACAGCGTGATCGGCCGCGTCCCGGGCGTGCCGATGGATGCGACGCGCAAGGCGGAGATCATCGGCGAAGCGAAGTTCCTCCGCGCGGTGCACTACTACATCCTCGCCGGATTGTTCGGCGGCGTCCCGCTCAAGCTCACCGAGACGACGACGATCGGCGGCGCGAACCTCGCGCGGTCGAGTGCGGCCGAGACGTGGGCGCAGGTCGAGAAGGATCTCTCCGATGCAGCCGCGGTGCTGCCGACGCGCTGGCCGGCGACGGACTTCGGTCGGGCGACGAAGGGTGCGGCGCTCGCCCTGCTCGGCAAGGCCTACCTGCAGGCGGCCGCGACCGGCGCCGGTGCGGCGAGCGACTACCAGAAGGCGGACTCGGTGCTCCGCGTCGTCGAAACGTTAGGCTACTCGCTCGACCCGAACTACGGCAGCCTGTTCGACGGCACGAACGAGCAGAGCCCGGAGATCATTTGGTCGTTCCAGAACATCCGCGCCCCGGGCGCGGGCGGCTACCTCGCACAGTGGATGGCGCCGAATACGAGCCCGGCGATCTTCGCGCCCGGTGCGCAGAACCAGATCCAGGCCGAGCGCCCGTTCTACGATTCGTACAACGCAACGGACAAGCGCAAGGCGGGGACCTGGCTGACGTCGTTCGTGAACAACGGCACGACGATCACCTGGGCGTGGACGTCGGGAATCCAGGCGTCGACGAAGTATGGATCGACCGGCCCGGTGCCGAGGAAGTTCCTCGACCTCGGCGCGCCTGACGCTGGCGCGGAGGGAATCGACTACCCGTTCCTCCGCTACGCCGAGGTGCTGCTCAACCTCGCGGAAGCGATCGACGCGACCGCGGGCCCGACGGCCGAAGCGTATTCACTGATCAACCAGGTGCGCACGCGGGCCGGCGTCCCGGGACTGACGGCCGGGCTGACCGCGGCGCAGTTCAAGGACAGCCTGTTCCTCGAGCGCCGTTATGAGCTGGCGGTCGAGTTCACGGGAGTATTCGACAACCGCCGCAACTGGCCCTGGGCGAAGGCGCGCGTCGAGAAATACATGGACTCGCTCAGCGTCCGCAACAAGAGCCCGTTCACCAGCAGCGTCGAGAAGTTCGATGCGCGCCCGATCGGGGACAAGTGGACCCTGTACCCGATCCCGCTGCACGCCTGCGAGCTGAATCCGCTGCTCGTGCAGAACCCGGGGTGGAACGACGGCGTCTGCAAGGACAGCACACCTTGATCAGGACGCAATGGCGCGTCGCGGCGATTGCAATCGTCGCGGCGCACCTCGGCGCCTGCGCACCACGCGCAGGCGCCGAGGTCCCGCTCGGGCAGCGCGGCCCGGGAGCGAATGTCATAACGCTCCGCGCCGACGCGCTCGCTCAGGCAAAGGCCCGGCTCGCGGCAAAGGATACGCTGCTGGCGCCTGCCTTCGCGAAGCTGATCCGCGACGCGAACAAGGCGCTGGTGGCACCGATCGTCGCGGTAACGGACAAGCACACGATGCTTCCGCCAAGCGGGAACAAGCACGACTACTACAGCCTCAGCCCGTACTGGTGGCCGGACCCATCGAAGGCTGACGGGCTGCCGTACATCCGTCGCGACGGCGTCACCAATCCGGAGAGCAAGCGGGACCTCGACCAGCCACGTGTGGCCGAGATGGGCGGCAACGTCCAGGCGCTCGCACTGGCCTGGTACTTCACAGGCGACGAGCGTTATGCAACGCGCGCCGCGAAGCAGCTCCGCGCGTGGTTCCTCGATTCGGCGACGGCGATGACGCCGCACCTCCGGTTCGCGCAGCTCGTGCGCGGCAACCCGGAAGAGCGTGGAAGCGGAATCATCGACACCCGCTGGTTCATCGAGGCCGCTGACGGCGCGAGGCTGCTGGCGGGGTCGAAGAGCTGGAGTGCCGCGGACGACGCCGCGCTGCGGAAGTGGTTCACCCAGTACGTCGCCTGGCTCAGGACGAGCAAGAACGGCGTGCACGAGCACGCGGCAAGAAACAACCACGGCTCGTGGTACGCGGCACAGGTCGCG
Source organism: Gemmatimonadaceae bacterium (assembly GCA_045804265.1). Classification (GTDB taxonomy): domain Bacteria; phylum Gemmatimonadota; class Gemmatimonadetes; order Gemmatimonadales; family Gemmatimonadaceae; genus JABFXC01. The sequence goes on from JBJMNK010000102.1 coordinate 14,354, forward strand.
TCGCTCGCCCTGTTCACCGGCGACAGCGCGACCGCGCGCTCGCTGGCCGAGGAGGGGAAGGCGCGCATCGGCTGGCAGATAATGCCTAACGGCGACCAGCCGCTCGAGCTGGAGCGAACGCGGTCGCTGCACTACAGCAGCTTCAACATCGAGGCGCTGTCGCGGCTGGCGGAAGTGGGCCGCAAGGTTGGCGTCGATCTCTGGCACTACCAGGCGCCGGAGGGCGGGAGCCTGCGCATCGCGATCGACCACCTTGCCCAGTTCGCGGCTGACCCGAAGAGCTGGACCGGACCGCAGATCGACGAGGCGCCGACGGAGCTGTTCGTGATTCACCTGCGACGCGGCGACACGGTCTTCCCGGACGCGCCGTACCTCGCGCTGCTGCGGAAGCTCCCGCCTGACGATGTGCAACGCGATCGCAGCGCGCTGCTCTACCCCGACCCGGCGCGATGAGGGGCGGGTCGCGCACGGCGGTGGCAATCACGAAGCTGCTCGGAGCGATCGCGCTCGGAGCAATGACGCTGCTCGGACCTGTCGACGCCGGAGCTCAGGGCCATCCGAGCATCTTCATCACGAAGAGCGAAGCCGCAGCGATCCGCGTTGGCGCGCCGCGCTACCCGCTGCTCGGCGCTGCGCTCGCGGACGCGAAGCGCACGCTCGACAGCGCCTTCGCGCACCCGATCGACGTTCCACAGCCGGGTGAGGCAGGCGGCTACGCGCACGAACGGCACAAGCAGAACTACCGCGAGATGCAGCTTGCCGGTGAGCTGTTCCAGATCACCGGCGACGTACGCTACGCGCGATTCGTGCGCGACATGCTCGACAAGTATGCCGTGCTCTATCCGACGTTAGGCCCGCACCCGCTGGCGAAGGACCAGGCGCCGGGAAAGCTCTTCCACCAGTCGCTCAACGAGGCGAACTGGCTGGTCGCGACGGCGATCGCCTATGACTGCGTCTACGACTGGCTCCCCGCCGAGCGGCGCGCGCGCTATGAGAAGAATGTCTTCCGTCCGATGGCCGACTGGCTGTCAGTGAACCAGGCGGAGGAGTTCGACCGCATCCACAATCACGGAACGTGGGCGACCGCCGCGGTCGGGATGATCGGCTACGTCATGCGCGACACGTCGTACGTGAATCGCGCCCTCTACGGTACGAAGCGCGACAATAGCGGCGGCTTCCTGCGCCAGCTCGACCTGCTGTTCTCCCCTGACGGCTACTATATGGAAGGGGCGTACTACATCAGGTACGCCCTGATGCCCTTCTTCCAGTTCGCCGAGGCGATCGAGCGCAACCAGCCGTCGCTCCACATCTACGACCGGCGCGGGCAGATCCTGCGCAAGGCGCTGTACTCGGCGATGCAGGTGACCTATCCGAATGGCGTCTTCGTCCCGATCAACGACGCGTCGCGGACGATGAATATCAGCACGCCGGAAGCGGTGCTCGCGCTCGACATCGGCTATGACCGTTATGGCGCGAACCGCAACCTGCTCGGCACCGCGGCGCTGCAGCAGCAGGTGGTGCTCAACGGAAGCGGGTTGAAGATCGCGCGCGACATGGCGTCGCAACGCACGGCGCCGGCGGTCGAGTGGCCGAGCGTGGAGTTCACCGACGGCCCCGATGGACAGGATGGCGGGCTCGGTATCCTTCGCAGCGGCTCGGGAAGCGCGGCGACCATGCTGCTGATGAAGTACGGCGTGCATGGCCAGGGCCACGGGCACTTCGACAAGCTGCACTTCGTCTTCTTCGACGGCGGCAACGAGGTGGTGCCCGACTACGGCTTCGCGCGATGGATCAACATCGAGCCGAAGTTCGGCGGGCGGTACCTTCCCGAGAACGACAGCTGGGCGAAGCAGACGATCGCGCACAACACGGTGGCGGTGGACAGCGCGAGCCAGAGCAACGGCGTGTACAAGGCGGACGAGGCGAAGCACGCCACCCGGCACTTTTTCGACGCGTCGAACCCGAAGGTGCAGGTGATGAGCGCGCGGGCCGACGGCTACTATGACGGCGTCGGGATGCAGCGGACGATGTTCCTCGTTCGTGATTCGCGCTTGCCGCACCCGGTGGTGATCGATCTCTACCGCCTTCGCTCGAGCGCCGAGCACACGTACGACCTGCCGCTGCACTTCCGCGGCCAGCTGATCGCGACCAGCGTAAAGTACGACGCGGCGACGACCGAGCAGCACGCGTTAGGCAGCAGGGCCGGGTACCAGCATATCTGGCGGGAAGCGACGGCGCGAAGCGACAGCGCGGTGCGGCTGACCTGGCTCACCGGCGACCGCTACTACAGCGCGATCACGAGCGCCGGGGCAGCGACCGAAGTGGTCTTCGGACGGATCGGCGCCGGCGACCCGAACTTCAACCTGGTCCCTGAGCCGATGATGATCGTGCGCCATCGCGGCAGCGACCAGCTGTTCGCGACGGTGATCGAGCCGCATGGCTACTTCAGCGAGCCGGAGGAGCGCTCGGTCGACGCGCGCGGTTCGCTGCAGAATGTGCGGGTCATCGCGACCACCGGTGACGCCAGCGTGATCGAGGTGACCGGCGCGAATGGAGTGCGGTGGACGGTGATGGTGAACGACGGGCCGGCATCGACGACCGCGCGGCACGCGGTCACCGCCGGTGGCAGGACGTACGAATGGACGGGCAACTACATGATCGACGGGCTGCGCTGAGCGACCGTCGCGAACACTACATCTCTCATGCTGATGCAAGCAGACCTGAACGGAAAAGTGGCGCTGGTGACGGGCGGAGCGCGCGACATCGGGCGCGCCACCGCGCTCGCACTGGCGAAGAATGGCGCGGCGGTGGTCGTGAACTACAACGCGAGCGCCGACCGCGCGCGCGCCCTCTGCGACGAGATCCGCGCCGCCGGCGGGCTGCTGGCGCGAAAGGCGTTAGGCGAGATGGATGTCGCCTTCTGGGACGAGGTGATGAACCTGAACCTGCGCAGCGTAGCCTTCGTGACCCAGGCGCTGCTCCCGCACATGGCCGACGGTGGCGCGATCGTGAACCTCTCGTCGCTCGCGGCCCGCGACGGCGGCGGACCCGGCTCGGTCGCCTACGCCACGGCGAAGGGCGGCGTGCTCACGCTCACGCGCGGACTGTCGAAGGAGCTCGCGTCGCGGAAGATCCGCGTGAACTGCGTGTCGCCGGGGATGATCGACACGACGTTCCACGATACCTTCACCAAGCCGGAAGCGCGCAAGGCGACCGCGGCGCGCACGACGGTCGGACGCGAAGGCACGGCCGACGACGTCGCCAACGCAATCGTCTTCCTCGCCTCGGACGCGTCGAGCTACATCAACGGCGAGTCGATCGAGATCAACGGTGGCTTGTACTACGTATGAGCTCTCCGTTCATCCTCAGCGCCGAGACGCCGTGGCTCACTGTGGGAGATGGGATGCGGCGCCAGGTACTCGGCCACGGGCCCGACCTGATGCTTGTGCGCGTCGACTTCGACAAGGGCGCGGTCGGCGCACTCCACCACCACCCGCACCGTCAGGTGACGTGGGTCGCGCGCGGCGCGTTCGACATCACCGTCGCCGGTGAGACGAAGCGACTCGGCATCGGCGACTGCTTCTTCGCGCAGGGAGACGTCGAGCACGGGGTCACCGCGATCGAGGCGGGAACGCTGATCGACGTCTTCACGCCAGCGCGCGCGGACTTCCTTGCCGCCCTGAAATGACGCTGCCTGACGGCGCGAGCGTGCGCGGCACCGCGGGGCACTACATCCGCGGGCTGCGCTGGTGGATCGTCGGCCTGGTGTTCATGCTGACGGTCATCAACTACATCGACCGCATGACGCTGTCGGTGCTCGCGCCGACGATCCGCGCCGAGTTCGGGATGTCGAACGAGGCGTACTCGCGCGTCGTGACCGCATTCCTCATCGGCTACACGATCTCGCAGGCGCTGTCGGGACGGGTCCTCGATCGCATCGGCACGCGCGTCGGCTTCATGGTGTTCGTCGGAATCTGGACGGTCGCGTCGATGCTGCACGCCTTCGCGCGGAGCGTCGTTCAGCTTTCGGCGTTCCGCCTCATGCTCGGCGTCGGCGAAGCCGGGAACTGGCCGGGCGCGGCGAAGGTGGTGGCCGAGTGGTTCCCGGTGCGCGAGCGTGCGTTCGGGATGGCGATCTTCAACAGCGGCTCGACGGTTGGCGCGGTGCTCGCGCCGCCGGTAATTGCGTGGGTCGCGCTGACGTGGGGATGGCGGCGCGCCTTTTTCATCGGCGCCGGGCTGTCGGCGATCGTGATGGTCGCCTGGTACTTCCTCTTTCGCCGACCGGAAGTGCATCCACGGCTCTCGCCGGACGAGCGCCAGTACATCATGTCCGACCAGGGGCCGCCTAACGAAGCGGCGCCGCGGAAGTGGCTCTCCCTCTTCCGCCACCGGCAGGTGTGGGCGGTGATCGCCGGGCGCTTCTTCACCGACCCGATCTGGTGGTTCCTGATCTCGTGGCTGCCGAACTATCTCAAGAGCGAGCGTGGCTTCACGCTGGCGATGATTGGCCTGCTCGCCTGGATTCCATTCCTGTTCGCCGATCTCGGCAACCTCGCCGGCGGCGGCGCATCGAGCCTGCTGATCCGCCGCGGATGGAGTGTGAACGCAGCGCGGAAGACGGTGATGGTGACGAGCGTGCTGCTCGTGCCGGTCGGAGTAGTCGCGGTGGTGAGCGGGGCCAGCGACGCAGTCGCGATCGCCGGGATCAGCCTGATCGCCTTCGCCTTCCAGAGCTGGATCGTGAACCTGCACACGATCCCGTCGGATTGCTTCCCGAAGCAGGACGTCGGGTCGGTGTTCGGGATCGGCGGCACGTCAGCGGGGATCGCCAGCGTGATCTTCACGCTGCTGATCGGCTGGATCGTCGACCGGTTCTCGTACACCCCGGTGTACGTCATCGTCGGCCTGATGGCGCCGTTAGGCGCGGCGCTGTTCCTGGCGATCATGGGACGGATAGAGCCGATCCCGGCGCGGGTACACTGGGAATAAGGGCGCGGAACGTCGGAGGCAGAACCGTGGTCTTTGAAAGCAAGCGTGAATACCGCTCGGCTGACCCGAGCCACTGCCTGGGCCATTGTGCAGTGAAAGTCCCAACAGTTGAACGACAATCACGCGGATTACGCGGATTTCACGGATACAGCGCACACCCTGCCTTTCATGGGTTCCACCAAGCTCTTCATGGGTTCAACCAGGCGCGTCCGGCGCAGTGATCACCGCAGAACGATCCGCGTAATCCGCGTAATCCGTGAAATTGTAGTTCATCCGTTGAACTCAACCGAATCGGTAACCTACGTGCCACCCACTGTTTCCCCTCACACTCGGATCGCCGCGCGAATCGGCCTTCTCGCAACCGCGACTCTTCTCGGCATCGTTGCCACTTCGGTTCCACTGAACGCGCAGGCACGTAACGCTCGTCCCGCGCCCGCAGTATCGATCATCGCCGAGAATCCGCTCGCGATCGAGCGGCGCGACGAGACGATCACTGTTCCCCTTGCCGACATCCGCACGAGACTCGGCGCGGTCGATGCCGGGACGGTTCGCGTGCGAGATGTCTCGTCGCAGGCGGAGCTGGTGTCGCAGGTCGTAGACGACGACGGCGACGGCACGCCGGACGGAATCATCTTCCAGTCGACGTTCCAGCCGGGCGAGACGCGTCGCTTCGTCATCGAGCGCGGTGCACCGATGGCGCCGGCCGTGCGGCGCGTGCACGTGATGCATGACCCCGATCGCGACGACATCGCCTGGGAGAATGACCGCATCGCTCATCGCACCTACGGCGTCGGGTTGGCGAAGTACGAGGCGCTCGTCTCGAGCGGGGTGGACGTGTGGGACAAGAGCGTGCGGACCATGGTGCTCGACAAGTGGTACGCGAAGAAGGCGCCGGCGAGCTACCATCACGACACCGGGGAGGGCGCAGACTTCTTCGACGTCGGGCCAACGTTAGGCGCCGGCGGGGTCGCCGTCTGGAAGAATGACTCGCTGTACCGGCCACCGAACTTCACCAGCTGGCGGATCATCGCTGACGGTCCGGTGCGACTGGTGTTCGAGACGAAGCACCCGGCATTCGACGCCGGCGGCACGATGGTCTCGGTGACGCGGCGCATCTCGCTCGACGCGGGGCAGAACCTGTCGCGCGCGGTCACCACCTTCCACTCGGCGAATGGCGGCTCGGTCCCGTACGCGATCGGCCTCGTCAAGCGGGCCGGTGTCGTCGGCTCGGAAAGCTCGGCGCAGCGTTGGGGCTGGCTCGCCGAGTGGGGGCCGGTCGACCACAAGAACGGTGGACACGGTGATCTCGGGACCGCGATCGTGATCCCGCGCGGCGAGGTCCGCGAATGGAAGGAGACCGCCGACCACTATCTCGTGGTCAGCGGCGCGACGTCGGACCAGCCGGTGGTGGAGTACATCGGCGCCGGATGGACCGGGAGCGGCGACTTCAATGAAGTGCGCGACTGGTGGAAGTACCTCGACGAGGCGGCGGCGCGAATCGAGACGCCGGTTCGCATCACGCTGGGTACCGCGCCGAGTCGGTGAGTCGCAGCGTAAGGCACCGGCACGTGCCGACGGTCCTCGCACTCGTGGCAGGCGCGATGGCGATCGCGCCGAGCGTAATGTTCGCGCAGCAGACGACGCGCGCGTTGGTCAGCCTCGATACGGGGTGGCAGTACGCACCGGGCAGCGACCGGAGCCCGGGCGATCGGGAGATAACTGCCGCGCCCGAGGACGTCACCCTTCCGCACACATGGAACGCGTTCGACGCGACCGACCTCATTCCCGAGTACCGCCGTTCGGTTGGCTGGTACCGGCGCTCGCTCGACGTGCGGCAGTATCCGGCCGGCGCGCGACTGTTCCTGTACTTCGAAGGGGCGAACACTGTTGCCGACGTGATCGTCAACGGCCGTCGCGCCGGCGGGCATGTCGGCGGGTACGTCGGCTTCGAGGTCGAGGTCACGAGGTTCGTGAAGCGCGACGCGCCTAACGATATCATGGTGAAGGTCAGCAACACCGACGACCTAGAGCTCATCCCATCGAGCCGGTCGGATTTCGTCATCTATGGCGGGCTGACGCGGAACGTGTGGCTGCGGGTCGTGCCGCCGGTGCACGTGCGGCACGTGTCAGTGCGGACGCCGGCAGTCACGCGCGATGCAGCGCGCGTCGTCGCGACCGTGACGATCGCATCGTCAGGCCCGACGGACACCGGCACCGCGGCCACGGCGACGATCGAAGCGCGGCTGGTGAGTCCCGCGGGGCGCATCGTCGCGCGCAGCTCGCAGCGCCGAGCGATCGACCGCGACTCGATGGACGTGACGCTAGTGCTGCCGTCGTTTCGCCATCCATCGCTCTGGTCGCCGGCGCATCCGAGCCTCTACCGCCTGGTCGTGACACTCGGCGGTGCCGGCATCGCGCGCGACAGCGTCGAGGAGAAAGTCGGCCTCCGCTTCTACGAGTTCCGCGAGCATGGACCGTTCTACCTGAATGGCGAGCGACTGCTCCTGCGCGGAACGCAACGCCACGAGGAGCGCGCGCTGTACGGCGGCGCGCTCCCTGACACGCTGCAGATAGACGACATCGCGGCGATCAAGGCGATGGGGGCGAACTTCGTCAGGCTTGCGCACTATCCGCAGGCGCCAGCCGTCTATCGCGCCGCCGACTCGCTGGGGGTGCTGGTGTGGGACGAGCTGCCCTGGGATCGCGGCGGCGCCGGCGACGCGACGTGGCGCGAGAACACGAAGCGGCTCCTGCGCGAGCAGATTCGGCAGAACGAGAACCACCCGAGCATCATCCTCTGGTCGTTAGGCAACGAGGTGCAGGACGTCATCGAAGCCGACAAGAAGGGCGACACGCCGACGCTGCGTGCGTTCCTCAGCGAGCTCAAGGCGATCGCGACCTCGCTCGACCCGTCGCGCCCGACGGCGATGCGGAAGTTCGACGCCGGCGCCGACATCGTCGACGTCTACTCACCGTCGATCTGGGCCGGGTGGTACCGCGGCGTCTACAAGGATTACGAGAAGGCGCTCAGCGCGGCGCAGGCGAAGTATCCGCGGATGTTGCACATGGAGTACGGTGCCGACGCGCACTACGGTCGCCACACCGAGACACCGATCACCGGCGAAGGGCTGCGCCTCGATCCGGGGGTCGAGGAGGCGGTCGGCAAGCCGGTCGCGAACATCGCGCGGGATGGCGACTGGAGCGAGAGCTACCAGACTGACCTGCTCGAGTGGCACCTGATGGTCAGCGAGCGGCAACCGAACCATGCCGGCGGTGCGCAGTGGGTGTTCCGTGACTTCGCGACACCACTCCGCCCGGAGAATCCGATCCCGTACGTGAACGAGAAGGGGCTGACGACGCGCGACGGCATACCGAAGGATGCGTGGTATCTCTATCGCTCGTGGTGGACCGACTCGCCGCGCTTCGCCTACATCGTGTCGCACAGCTGGGACGAGCGCGGCGGCGGACCGAAGCAGCTGCACGCGATCAGGGTCTACAGCAACTGCACCAGCGTCGAGCTGCTGCTCAACCATGAATCGCGCGGCGTGCGGCAACGGGTGCCCAGCGACTTCCCGGCGCAGGGGCTGCGCTGGAACTTGGCGTTCAACGCCGGGGCGAACGGCCTCACCGCGCGCTGCACCGGGCGCGACGACGGCGCGGTCACTGACTCCATGATCGTGCACTACGGCATCAGCACGACCAACCCGCCGGTCGACATCGCGCTCACGCTCGCGCCCCTGCCTAACGGCCATGTGCTCGTCACCGCGACGCTGGTGGACCGCGACGGCGCGCTGGTTCTCGGCGCGAGCGACCGCATCTACTTCGACCGCTCGGGCGGCGGCTACTTCACCGGCGACCAGGGGACGCCGACGGGGAGCCGCGTCATCGAGGCGGCGAACGGCCGCGCCGCGATCGAGGTCAGCCCGCCGCACGGCAACGACAACCCGGCCATCATTACGGTCCGGACGCAGAACCTCAACGGCGCGCAGATCGGGATCCCCGCAGTCCGTGACTGAAGCGCGCGATGCGCGCAGCAAGGAGTACCACATGCAGATGACATTCCGCTGGTACGGCGCGGACGATCCGATTCCACTCGAGCACATCCGGCAGATCCCCGGCGTGCGCGGCGTCGTCAGCGCGCTCTATGACGTCCCGGTCGGCGAGGCCTGGCCGGCGAGCTCGCTCGAGCGACTGGCCGGGCGGATCGACACGGCGGGCCTCGGCCTCGCGGTGGTCGAGAGCATCCCCGTGCACGAGGACATCAAGCTCGGACGCCCGACGCGCGACGTGCTCGCCGACAATTACTGCGAGAGCGTCCGCCAGCTCGGGGCGATCGGCGTCCCGGTGCTCTGCTACAACTTCATGCCGATCTTCGACTGGACGCGCACCGACCTCGCGATGCGACTCCCCGACGGATCGACCGCGCTCGCGTACGATCAGGCGGCGCTGGCGAAGATCGACCTCTCGCGTGGGACGGGCGACCTTCCGGGCTGGGCAGCCGCGTACGACGGCCCGACGCTGCAGCGACTGCTGGCGGCGTACGCCGACGTGAATGAAGAACGGCTCTGGGAGAATCTCGCCTGGTTCCTCGAGCGCGTCGTACCGGTCGCCGAGAGCGTCGGGGTGAAGATGGCGATCCACCCCGACGATCCACCGTGGTCGATCTTCGGGCTGCCGCGGATCATCACCAGCGGCCCTGCGCTCGAGCGGTTCGTGAAGCTGGTCGACAGCCCGGCGAACGGCGTCACCTTCTGCACCGGATCGTTAGGCGCCGACCTCGCCAACGACCTGCCGGCGATGGCGCGGCGGCTTGGCGAGATGAAGCGCATCAACTTCATGCACTGCCGCAACGTGAAGGTCACCGCGCCGAAGGTGTTCCACGAAAGTGCGCACCCGAGCGAGTTCGGCGATGTCGACATGCTCGGTGTCCTCACCGCGCTGTGCGACACCGGCTTCACCGGCCCTATGCGCCCCGACCACGGCCGCATGATCTGGGGAGAGCGCGGCCGCCCGGGCTACGGGCTCCACGACCGCGCACTCGGCGCGACGTACCTGCAGGGACTGTGGGAAGGACTGTCACACCGGGAGAGGACGCGATGAGTGCACGAACGTCAGCCCTCAGGATCGTGGCGAGTGCAGCACTGCTCGCCCTGGCGCAAGGATGCGCGAGCGCGGGGGGCGGTGCAGGCGCGACGGCGCCTAACGGCACGACGGGTGGCCGAGGCGCCCCGGCGGCCGGCACAACGAGCGAGGCGGTTGCGCCAACGCTCATCCTCGCGCGCGGCGAGGCGCTGCTGGCGACGAAGCAGCGGCTCGCCGCGGGCGACGCCACGCTGCGCCCGGCGTTCGACGCGCTGATCCTCGCCGCCGACTCGGCGATGACGGCCGGCCCGTGGAGCGTGATGCAGAAGAAGAAGGTGCCGCCCAGTGGCGACAAGCATGACTTCATGAGCCTCGCGCCATACTGGTGGCCCGACTCCACCAAGGGCGTGAGCTTTTGGTAGTAGGCTTGCCAGTCCTTATCCCCAAAAAGTTTAGGCCCATAGCTCTCCAAGGTGGCCAGATTCGGCAACGTCAGTTCCAGGACCATCGTGTAGAACGGTCCGGTAACGTCTGTGAGCAGACGAGTAGAAAATTCAATTCCTGA
>JBJMNK010000103.1:0-10839 GCA_045804265.1 Gemmatimonadaceae bacterium
TCGAAGTTGCCGTGCGCGAACACGCCCGGCATGCCGAAGCGCGTCATCTCCTGCACGTTGTTCCAGCCGATCATCTGCCACTCGTTGGTGAGCAGCGGATCGAGCCAGGCGTTGTATGGTCCGTCGCCGATGGTGTTGTCGTAGAGGAACGGCACCGACTCGTGCAGGTCGTGCAGCACCTGCGCGTGATTGTCGACGAAGGTGTTCATCACGTTCTGCGACAGCTTCAGCGTCATCCCCATCGCGTCGCGATTGTTGTCGTGCGCGACGTAATGTCCCCAGTACAAGAGGTTGGGGTACGTCTCGTTCGGATGTGCCATGTGCCAGTTGAACACATCGACTTCGCGATCGCGTCCGTCCACCTCGACCACGGGGGTGATCAGCGTGATCAGGTGGTCGCGGATGTTGCGGATGTACGGGCTGTCGTCGACCGCAAGGCGGTACGCCAGCTCCATCAGCGCCGTCGGCGCGCCGCTCTCCGGCGAGTGGATCGTGCCGGTGATGTAGTAGACGGGAGCGGCGGAGTTGGCGATCTGCTCGGCGAGCTTGTCGTCGAAGTTGATCGTGCGCGGGTCGGCAAGCTTCGCCAGCTGCGCCTTGTTCGCGTCGAGCTTCGCGATCAGCTCCTCGGACGCTACGGCGACGGCGATCATCTCGCGCCCTTCCTCGGTCGTACCGATCGAGAAGACCTTCACGCGCGGGCTCGACTTCTCGAGCAGGCGCATATACGCGTAGACCTCCTTCGAGTACGGCAGCTTGGTCGGCGCGCCGGCGATGTCGCCGAGCACGGCCTGCGGCGTCGGCACCGTCTTCGACGCCGGCAGGTAATCGACGAGCGGCGACAGGAAGAATGGCTCGGTCGTGTACTCACGGATCTTCCGCGTGTACGCCTCGTCTTTCGGCTGGCCCGGGTCGCGCCCGGGCTTTGCCTGCGACGGATCGGCGTTGGCCGCGGAGGTCTGAACCGTCGCCTGCGTCTGCGCCTGCGTGCTAGCCTGCGTGCTTGCTTGCGCGTGTCCAGCGACGGGTACGAGCGTGAGCGTTACGCCCAGTACCGTGATCGGGAGGGAATTCAACCGCATGACCTGCCTCGTGAAGGGCTGACCGGGGAGGGACGCCGGCCATCGCTCGGCCGAGGCGCCACCAGGTAGGAGCCGATACGATGCGCGCCGGACGCGCGCGAGGCAAGGCTGGGTTAGGGCGTCTCTCTCGTCACCGCTTCGTCGGCGACTTTCAGCTGCCAGGCGAGGAACGCGACCACGATGACATTCAGGATGAACGTCACGAGCAAGGGGAGGCTGGGGTGACGGAACAGCCCGAGCAGCTCGAAGGGGAGGAACGACGCGCTCACCCCGATCGTGAGGTACTCGGCCCAGCGGCGGCAGCGCCAGAGGCCGATGCCCTCGATGGCGTAGACGGTGGCGATGATGAACGCGCCGATGGCGATCTCGATCAACCGGCGCCCGTGCGCGCGGTCGAGGTAGGGAAGCGCGTGCTCGGCCAGCCGTCCGAAGAGCCGCGACTCGTAGCGCAGCGCCAGTCCCTCGAGCCAGTTGTTCGCCGCGATCGATACGCGCCCGTTCAGCATGCCTAACGCGGCCAGGCCGGCCGCGACCAGCGCGCCGGCCTTCACGAACGAATAGAGTGCGACCAGCTCGAGCCCCACGCGCTCGCGCTTCGTGGGGTGCACCGGCGCCGGTGCGTCCGGCGCTGGGCGCGCCGCGGACGTGCTGGCCACTTCCTGATCCGACTCGACTGCCACGCCGGCTATCGCCCCGAGCGCGGAGCCGCCGTCGTCGCGCTGGGCGCGGCGGTCACGTTCTCGACGGTGATGTAATAGTTCTCGTCGGCGCGAAAGTGGCCGGTCACGCCGTAGGAAACCCTGGTCGTCTGCCATTGCTCGCGCGGCGTGACGACGCGCCACTCGGACCCGGAGGTCGTGATCCGGACCGGCATGTCGAATCCCGCCACTACATTCGTCCAGCGGTACGACAGCGTCGAGCCGGAGACCTTGTACTGCAGCACCGGGATCTTCGTCGTCGTCAGGTACTGCTCGAAAACCTTGCCGAGGTTGATTCCCGCCTGCGCGCTGATGTAGTCGCGCACCTGCATGCCGGTCACCGTCTGGTGCCAGAAGGTCTTGTTCAACCCGCGCAGGATTCCGCGCCACTTCTCGTCGTCGTTCACGATCTGCCTGATCGTGTGCAGCATGTTCGCGCCCTTGTAGTACATGTCGCCCGACCCTTCGTTGTTGACACCGAAATGTCCGACGACCGGGCTCGTGTTCTCGATGTTCTCGCGCAAACCGCGCAGGTAGGCCGCACCCGCCAGCTTGTCTCGCTGGCACTCGGTGTAGATCCCTTCCGAGTAGCTGGCGAATGCCTCGTGGATCCACATGTCCGCCGGATCCTTAGCCGTGATGTTGTTGCCCCACCACTCGTGCGCGCTCTCGTGCACGATGATGTAATCCCACTGCATCCCGAGCCCGGTGTGCGACAAGTCGTGTCCCAGATATCCGTTCTTGAAGTGATTGCCGTAGGCGACCGCGCTCTGGTGCTCCATGCCGAGGTGCGGCGTCTCGACGAGCTTGTAGCCGTCGGCGTACCACGGGTACGGGCCGAACCAGTGCTCGAAGCACTGGAGCATCGGGCGCACCTGCTGGAATTGCGCCTTCGCGGTGTCGGCGTGGATCGCCAGCGGATAGAAGTCGAGCGAGAGCGCGCCCGCCTCGCCGGCGTAGCTCTCCGTGATGTGTGCGTAGCTCCCGGCGTTCACCGTGACGTCGTAACCGTTGATCGGGCTCGCCACGAACCATTCCCAGGTCGTCGTCCCGTCGCCGTTAGGCACCGTCCGCCGCAACCTCCCGTTGGACACGTCGGTCATCCCGTTGGGGACCGTGATCGCGATCCGCTGGCTGTCCGGCTCGTCCGCCCAGAGGTCCTTCATCGGCCAATAGGCACTCGCGCCGATCCCCTCCACCGCCGTCACGAACCACGGATTGCCGATGCTGTCCCGGGTCCAGACGAAGCCGCCATCCCACGGCGCATGCCTGGCAACCGGCGGCCGGCCATGGTAATAGAACGCGACCGTCTTCTCGCTCCCTGTTGCTTGCGGCGCCTGCATCGTCACCAGCACTGCGTCGCTGTCGCGGCGGAAGGTCAACCGCTTCCCGTCCTGCACGATACTGTCGGCAACCAGCGGGAGGCGAAGGTCGATCTGCATTTCGCGTGGCGCGCCGGTGACCCGGTATGTGATCCCGTTCCACCCGCTGATGCTGCTGTCCTTGGGCGAAACGCGCACGTGCAGGTCGTAGAAGGTGGCATCCCACCAGCCGCGCTCGGGTGTCAGTGAGCCGCGAATGGTATCCGCATGGCTGAAGGTCGTGGTGTCCTGTCCCGCGGCGAGACCGGGCGCGGACAGCAGGACTGCTAGCAGGAGCGCGCGCATCATGATCATGAAGGTGCGTAGGATGATTTCACTTCGCTGCTGAAATCACGTGTGTCGCGCGACGTTCTGCCAGTCCTCAGCGCCCCGCCTCGAGCGACGCCTTCCGGTCCCGCAACTCCGCCGCCAGCGCGTCGCTCATCTTCCCGACAACCCGCCCGCGGATGTTCAGCAGTCCCCCGCTTGGCAGGTGGTCGAATCGCATCCGCTGCACGACCATGTAATAGCTCCCGCTCCCACCGGGTGCGTCCGGACGGTCGAGCAGCGTGGTCAAGGTGAATGCGCCGAGGAAGTAGTGGCTCGCATAGAGCTGCTTCTCGCTCACGAGCGTCAATGGTGCGCCCGTCGGCTCGTACACCGAGAGGTGCGTGACGCTGAGGATCGGGCGGAGCGACGCGAGGTGATCGGTCGCCCAGTAGATCGCGTCGGTCACGCCGGCGAGCGTGTCACGCGGGTAGCCCTGCAGGTAGCGCTGGAACGCCGGCACATAGTCGTAGATGTAAGGCGACTCCGTGAGCAGCGACGCGAACGCGTCGCTCGAGCTCCGTACCGACTTCTGGTCGCCGTACGCTACCATCGACGCGGTGCCGCCCTTGCGATACCGCTCGACGTAGTCGGCCATCGTCTGCCTCACGGCGGCATTCACGCGCGAGCTCGCGTCGGCCGCGGACCAGTCGATCGATTGGCCGAACTCGTCGAACCTGGCGACGGGCATCTTCACGTCGCAGTCGCCGGGACGGCACTTCTTCAGCGCATCGAGGTCGCTCTGCTCCGCGCTGAAGGAGCGGGCATCGGCTGCTGTCGCCGGCGTGGAGAAGATGCCGAACCCGGCTCGAGTGGGGCGACGCAGGAATCCGGAGACGTCGCGGACACGAGCCGCGATCGTCGCCCGTGGGACGTTGATCGCGACGATGCCGAAGATCGCGACTTCGTCCTGGTCGAGCACTTCGAGCACCCGCGTGACGACGACACCCCGGCGAGCCTGCTCGACCTGCGCCGGGGTGAGCCCGACGTACCGCTGGAGGAAACGGGCCGGCTCACCGGCTGGAAGCTGCGCGCGCGCGGACTGCGAGAGGAGCGCGAGCGCGGCGACCGCGGCGAAGGCCGGCCCGGTCAGTAGGCGCGGGGTCGCCCGAAGATTCGCCGGAACAGCCAGACGACGAGGCCGATCGGGAGGACGACGAAGAACAGGAACTTGAGCGTCAGCACCGTCGCCACACCGATCGCGATCAGCAGGATGATCGGAATGCCGATGATCGCCGAGGTCAGGAAGGGACGGAGCTGAAAGAGTCTCGCGAGTGAAGTACGCATTGCCGGTCCGGGGTTGGGGACAGGGGACTCGTACGTGAGTTCGCGACACGGGGTTTCTCCGGAGAAAGGGTCGTCTGCCTCTATCCGGAATGGACGTCGCGGCGATGGCTACGGTCACGGCGGGCCGCCGAGCGTCCGGGCCCCGAAACGTCGCGGGCACCGGAGGGAAGCGCTCCGGTGCCCGGTCCCTTCGCGCCGTTAGGCGCCAGGCAACCCTGGTCAGCGATACAGCTGCGGGAAGTGCTCCTTCAGCTGCTCGACCTTCGGCGCATCGTTATAGACGATGTACGGCTGCGTTGGGTGGTGCGCCATGTAGTCCTGATGGTAGTCCTCCGCGCGGTAGAAGGCCGACAGCGGGACGATCTGGGTGACGATCGGCTTCGAGAACGTCTTCGCCGCGGTGAGCTGCTTCACGTAGCCCTCGGCTGCGGTCTCCTGCGCCTTCGTCCGGTAGAAGATCGCCGACCGGTACTGCGTCCCATGGTCGGGGCCCTGCCGGTTCAGCTCTGTCGGGTCGTGCGCGACCGAGAAGAACACCTGCAGCAGCTGCCCGTACGAAACGACCGATGGATCGTAGACCACCTGGACCGACTCGGCGTGTCCGGTAGTACCGCTGCTCACGTCTTCGTAGGACGGCGACGTCGTCGTGCCGCCGGCATATCCCGAGACGGCCGACTGCACTCCCTTGATGTGCTCGAAGACCGCCTCGATTCCCCAGAAGCAGCCCCCCGCGAACACGGCGGTGTCCACGGTGGGCGCGGCGGCGAGAGCGGACGCAGACTCGGGCGCTGGCACGACCACGGCTGCAGTGGCGTGGCCGCGATTGCCGACAGTGATGGCGGCCGCGCCGACAATCAGGGCGAGGGAAACAGGCACGATCGAGCGGAACATTCGCGAGCCTCCGGGTAGGTGTGCTCCTGCTGCCATTGAACCCGTTTCGGCTCGATTAAGTTCCGCCCGCTTCGCTCACGCAACCGGCGAGCGCGGCATCCCGCCGGCGGTCGCCAGGCGCATCCGGAGGTCATCGAGCGCGGCGCGCCAGCTGTCATCGGCGTCGGGCTCGACGCGCGCGTCAGACAGCTGCGAGCTGGTGACGATGAGGTCGAGCGCGCGGGTTGCCATCACCAGCGCGTCGAAGTCGCCATCCGTGCGGACCGCGTGCGGCCCACCCTGCGCATCGACCCATTCCACCCCGGGCACGGGGAGCGCCGGATGGGGCTGGCCGTGAAGAGCAGCGACCAGCTCGGCGGCGACGAGCGCGATCTCGGCGCGCCCGGCGCTCGCGCGCGGATCCGCCGAGTCGGCGACGCTGCTGAGCGCGCGGTCTACCGGCGCCATTCCGCGGCGAGGGTCCAGCTGCTGCAGCCAGTCGGCCGCCTCGTCGGTGCAGAACGCCGGAAAGACCGTGCGCATCGCTGCCTAACGGCGACCGTTCAGGCGGCGGTCGACGCGCTGTCGCGAACGACGGTGTACCGGTAGCGCGTCAGCAGCCAGACGAGGATGAGCACGATCCCGATGGCAGGATAGAATTTTCCGGCGCCGACTGTCCAGTGCCGCACGAACGGGACGACCGCGAGCACGATCCCGACGACGAGCTCGATGTAGCCGTGTACGGGGAAGGGCAGCGGCCGTCTGCCGGTGCCGTTGAAGTCCGTCGCCAGCGTCACGATCAGGTGCACGATGGCGAGTGCGTACGCCAGCATCCGGGTGTTGCCATGCAGGTGGAACAACGTCGGCGCGAGCGCGAAGGCGATGATGGCCAGGTAGTCGAGGATGCGGTGGACGTTCGGCGGGATGATCCCCATACGAGTGCTCCGGTCGAGGTTGAGCGAGTCCGTCCGACGTGGCTGAACCTTATCGCCGCGGCCCGGCGCGCGCCACGTTCGCGGAGCGGTCACCGCGCGCTCGCGGGCACGCCGGGTGCGGTCCTTGCGAACCGCCATCGGACATCACGAAAACCGCCACGAACTCGATGAAGGAGGAGCCCGCCATGTCCGATCGCCAGCTGCCCCACAATGGACGCGACACCTCGGGTCACTTCAAGGTGAAGCGCGAGGACGTCGACGACCTGCGCGAAGATCCGCGCGGCGAGGATTACGTCCGGGACGATGTGCGTCTCGGCGGCGCGATCGCCGACACCGGACCGGGAGCCGGACAGCGCGGGGAACACATCTCCGAGCTGGTCGACGAGAACGAGGACAACGTCGATCGCACGACGGGAAGCGACGACCACGGCAACGAGCGCCGTTAGGCCTGACGAACTGGGGCGGCAGGACTCGAACCTGCAACTTCCTGGTTAACAGCCAGGCGGTCTGCCAATTGACCTACACCCCATCTGGTGCAGCGACTGCCACAATGAAGCGTTAGGGACGGCGGCGCGCCTTGTCAACACCGGCCGGCAGCGCCGCCCGCCCGGTTCCCGGCCCGGTGCCGCGCTCGCCGAAGCGGACCTCGACCGCGCCGAGCACCGCATGTCCCGTCAGACGGACGACCGGACCGCCCGATCGTCCCGCCGAACCGGGGGATTGCTGGCATTCGACCGATCCGAGAATCCCGCTCGCGCGCTGTTCGACCAGCGCGCCGACGGGAAGCGTGATCGTGATGTTGCCGAACACCGAGCGGACGTGCAGCTCGGTCTCGCCCGCGCCCCACGTCGCGTCGCGCAGGTCCAGCTCGACGTTCCCGAACACCGCCGACACGTCGAGACGCCGGGGGACTACCGTCATCCCGTGATGCTCGAGGTTGGCGAGGATCGCGAACCGCCGGTCGCGGGCCGGCACCGAATCGGCCGGCGCGATCGCGTAGCTGGTACCAGCCCCGACGGCCGTGGGTGCGCCCGGCGCGCTGAGGTCGGCGATCAGCGCCTCGAGCTCGGTGCCGGTCGTCGCCCGATACACGCGTGCGACCCGGTCCTCGAACTCGTCGAGCGACAATACATCGTCGGCGAAGCGCGCTGACAGGACGGATGCCACCCGTTCGCGCTCGGCCTCGGAAGGAGCCGTTCGCGACGACGTCATGGCGCGTGGGGGTGCGGGAAGCGGAGTGTCGGGCATTAGCGTTAGGCATGACGCCCGGGAGATGGGCGTCCCTTACTATCTGCCGCTCCCGCCCGCTGCGCAAGCAGCGGAGTGCGCGGCGCGATGATCGCCCCCGAAGTCACAACTTCCGAACATCGGCGGTCTTGCCCGTCACGTCTTCCCGGCGCAGATTCGCCGATGCATCTCCCCGCCCACAACCGCAGGCGCGCGGCCTGCGCAGTCATGCCTTCGAGGAGGCACCCCCCAATGCAACAGCCACGTCGATCGCGCGGCGCCCTGAACCGCATCCGCTTCACCGTCGGAACAGCGCTCACCGCCGCATCGCTCTTCGCACCAGCGCAGGCAACGGCGCAGAACGCAGCGCTCGGCACCGTCACCGGGCGCGTCACCGAAACCGGAACCGGCCGCGGATTGCCGGGCGCGTACGTGGTGATCGTCGGCTCGCAGCAGGGCGTCGTCACTGGAGACGACGGCAGCTATCGGATCCTGCTGCGCCCGGGCACGCACGAGCTCCGCGCGCGACTGATCGGATTCGGCTCGACCGCGGCGACGGTCACCGTCACCGCCGGCTCCCAGACCACGCAGGACTTCTCCCTCGCGAAGAGCGTGGTGAACCTCGGCGAGGTTGCGGTCGTCGGCACTCGGGCGCAGGAGCGCTCGGTCACGACGGCGCCGGTGCCGGTGGATGTCGTCGGCGCGGCCGAGCTGCAGAGCACCGGCGTGACCGAGACGAACCAGGCGATCCAGATGCTGGCGCCGTCGTTCAACTTCCCACGCCCGTCGATCGCCGATGGTTCCGATCACGTGCGACCGGCGACGCTGCGCGGGCTCGGCCCCGATCAGGTCCTGGTGCTCGTGAACGGCAAGCGGCGCTACCAGAGCGCGCTGGTGAACATCAACGGCACCGTCGGGCGCGGCTCGGCCGGCGTCGACCTAAACGCGATCCCGCTCAGCTCCATCGATCGCATCGAGATTCTTCGCGATGGCGCGGCGGCGCAGTACGGCTCGGACGCGATCGCCGGCGTGATCAACATCGTGCTGAAGAGTGAGCCGAAGAGCGATGCGAACTTCGTCGCCGGCCAGACGTTCAAGGGCGACGGCGAGACGCTGCAGGCGGGCGGCAGCTATGGCATCGGCAACGCGTCGGGCGGATTCCTCAACTTCAGCGGCGACATCCGTCATCGCGGCTTCACCAATCGTGCCGACGCGGACACGAACCCGCAGTTCTTCGCCGGCGACCCGCGCAACACCTCGGCCCAGTACGACAACAAGATTCGCTGGCGGCAGGGCGACGCGCTGGTGAACGAGGGCGGGGGTTTCTACAACGGCGGGACGACCTTCGCCAACGGGATCCAGTTCTATTCCTTCGGTGGCACGTCGTACCGGCACGGCGACTCGCCGGCGAACTTCCGCCGCTACAACAACAACGGCACGGTTCGCACGCTCTACCCGGAGGGATTCCTCCCGCATATCGAGAGCGGGATCTGGGATCTGTCCGTCGCCGGCGGCTTCAAGGGGCTGTGGAAGCAGTGGAACTGGGACCTCAGCAGCGTCTATGGCGGCAACCGCTTCCGGTATGACGTCACGAACAGCGACAATGCATCGTTAGGCTCGGCGTCGCCGACGGACTTCTACGCCGGGACGATGATCTTCACGCAGCACACGACGAACCTCGACCTGAGCCGGACGCTCGACCTCGGTCCGCTCAGCGACGTGAGCTTCGCGGCCGGCGCCGAGCTCCGTTATGACCGCTACAAGATCTGGGCGGGCGATCGCGCATCGTGGGTCAATGGCCGGATCCCGATATCGGGCGGTCCGAGCAACGGTGGGCTCGCGCCCGCCGGTGCCCAGGGCTTCCCCGGCTTCCAGCCGGGCGATGCGACGGACGCGATCCGCAACAACGAGGCAGGGTACCTCGACATCGAGGGCAAGGCGGGCCGGATGTTCAGCTGGGGCGGCGCGGCTCGCGCCGAGCGTTATTCCGACTTCGGATCGCAGGTGACGGGAAAGGTGCAGGCGAGGCTCGAGTTCGTGCCGGGCTACGCGATCCGCGGAGCGATCGGCAATGGCTTCCGCGCGCCGTCGCTGCAGCAGGAGTACTTCTCGTCGACGGCGACCAACTTCATCGGCGGCGTGCCGTACGACATCAAGACTTTCCGCCCGAACAGCGCGGTCGCCGCAGCGTTAGGCGCGCAACCGCTCAAGCCGGAGAAGTCGGTCAACACGAGCATCGGCCTCACCGCCGAGCCGACGCGGAATTTCTCCGTGACCGCCGACGGCTACATCATCAACATCAACGACCGGATCGTCTTCTCCGACAACTTCGTGACCCAGGCATTCCGCGACACGCTGCGCAACCGGAACCCGGATTTCGCGACGATCGGTGGCGGGCGTTTCTTCACCAACGCGATCGACACCAAGACGAGAGGGCTCGACCTCGTCGCGCGGTACGGCCTTGGAATGGGTCGCGCCGGCACGCTCCGCCTTACGTCCGGGATGAACTGGACCAAGACCGAAGCGACGAAGACGCTCGCCACGCCGCAGCAGCTGACGGGGCTCGACGCGGTGCTGTTCGGCCCGATCGAGAAGACTCGCATCGAGCGCGGCCAGCCGCGCCGGACGATTCACCTCAATGGCGACTATGACGTCGGCAAGTGGATCTTCACGGCGCACGAGGCCTACTTCGGGACCGTCACGTCGGCGACGACGTTCGCCGGCGCGTACGTCGAGCAGGGCTACAAGGGCAAGTGGATCGCCGACGCGAGCCTGAGCTACAAGCTTCCCGGCTCAGCGACGTTCACGCTCGGCGGGAACAACATCTTCAACGTCTACCCCGACCCGGTGAGCGCCGCCTTCAGCAACGGCGGCGTGCTGCGCTACCCACTCGTCTCGCCGTGGGGATTCAACGGCGGCTACTACTACACGAAGCTCGCGTGGGGCTTGAGATGAGCTGACACGGGCACCGCATGAGGAGGGCGGGGCCGGCAAAGACGCCGGCCCCGCTCTTTTTTCATGTGTTTTTTCAGGGGGTCCGTTCAAGGGGTCA
>JBJMNK010000104.1:0-12179 GCA_045804265.1 Gemmatimonadaceae bacterium
GGCCGATGACGAGGCCGGCGAGCGACGCGCCGGCGGCATCGCCATAGCGCTCGACCGGAACGTCGGCGCTGGTGGCGTCCATCGCGTCGTGACCGGCGATCACCTCCATGCCTAACGCGGCGTCGTCCACAGTCGCGCCGAAGACCCCGATCTGGTCGAGCGACGAGGCGAAGGCGACGAGGCCGTAGCGGCTGACGCGGCCGTAGGTCGGCTTGACACCGACCACGCCGCAAAAGGCGGCCGGCTGCCTTACGGAGCCGCCGGTCTCGGAGCCTAACGCGATCGGCACCATCCCCGCCGCGACGACGGCGGCCGAGCCACCTGACGAGCCACCGGGGACGCGGGCCGCGTCGCGCGGGTTCCGCGCCGGGCCGTAGGCGCTGTTCTCCGTGGACGAGCCCATCGCGAATTCGTCCATGTTCGTCTTGCCGATGATCGTCGCGCCGGCGTTGCGCAGGCGCGTGATCGCCGTCGCCTCGTACGGGCTGACGTATCCCTCGAGGATCCGCGACCCGCAGCTCGTCGGCAGCGAGACGGTCGCGATGTTGTCCTTCACGGCGACGGGCACCCCACCGAGCAGCCACGCATCGGGAAATGCATTCCTCGAGTGATGGTTCCGCGCATCGCGCAGGGTGACGTCGCGGTCCGACCAGAGCAGCGCGTTGAGCCCCTCGGGACCGACGCGGGCCAGGTCGCCGCGCGCGAACGCCTCGCGCGCCGCCCGCTCGGGGGTGAGCTCGCCGCGCTCGACGGCGCTGGCGATGTCGCGCGCGCCTAACGGTGCGGCGGCCGGGGCGGTCACGCGGCCTCCTCGGCTTCGTCGATTGCGTCCTCGTGCGACGCGAGGCGCGGGACGAGGATCAGGCCATCGCGCACCGAGGGCGCGAATTCCTGCAGCGCGCGCCCGAGCGGGATCGGCGGCCCGGAATCGATCCGGAGTGGCATCCCCGACGCACCGACACCGGCCGCTTCGGCGACGCCCTGGGTGTCGACCTTCGCGAGGATCGACATGTAGTCGAGGATGCGATTGAGCTCGCCGACCAGCTCGCCGGCGCGCGACTCGCTCACGCCGAGACGGGCAAGCCGCGCCACGTGTTTGACGTCATCGATGGTGACTGACACTCAATCCCACTCCCGTTCGAGGCCCGCATACGCGACAACGAGGCGCTTGCGCCCGATGGCCTCGTCGTCGAAATCGATCGTCACCTTCGTGTCCTTTCCGGTGCCCACCAGCTCGGCGATGACGCCGCCACCGAACCGGGCGTGCTTCACCCGCTCACCCTTCACGTAACGCGGCGCATCCTGCGACGCCTCGACGTCCATGTCGATCGCCGGCTTGCGCCAGGCGCCTAACGGCGAACCCGGCCGCCGCAGCGATGGCGGCTGCGGAAGTACAGTGCGGCCGGTGGCGCGGAGCCGGATCGTCGCCTTCGTGTCGACGAGCGCCGGCGGCAGCGGCGTGAGAAAGCTCGACGGAATGGACGGCATGGTCTCGCCGTTCCGCCGACGGCTGCGGGCATGGGTGAGGTACAGCTTCTCCTCGGCCCGCGTCACCGCGACGTAGAAGAGGCGCCGTTCCTCCTCGAGCAGCTTCGGATCGTCGAAGGCACGAGCGAGCGGAAAGAGACCGTCCTCGAGCCCGGTCACGAACACGACCGGGAACTCCAGTCCCTTCGCGTTGTGCACCGTCATGAGCGTGATCGCGTCAGCGTCGGGATCGAGCTTGTCGAGCTCCGCGACGAGCGATGCGCGCTGCAGGAAATGCTCGAGCGGCGTGAGCCCGACTTCACCGCCCTCTTCGATCACCGCTTCGGCCGCGCCGGTCACCAGCTCGCGGACGTTCTCGATGCGTTCCTCGCCCTCCGGCCCCTCGGCGCGGAGGTGCTCGACGTAGCGAATGGCATCGATCAGGTCGCGGAGGATCGCGTCCACGCTGTCCGACTGCGCGCGTTCGCGGAAGGTCATGATCACGCGGGCGAAATCGCCGAGCGCGGTGCGAGCCGCAGCGCGGATGCCGTCATGCAGGTCGGCGCGCGTCGCGGCGACGAGCATCGGCACCCCGGCCGCGCGCGCGCGTTCCGAGAGCAGCTCGATCGTCGTCTCTCCGAGGCCACGGCGCGGAACGGCGACGGCACGGCGAAACGCCTCGTCATCGTTAGGGTTGCCGATCAGCTTCAGGTACGACATCAGGTCGCGGATCTCGCGGCGGTCGTAGAAGCGCACGGCGCCGATCAAACGGTAAGGCAGCGCGTGCTTGCGCAGCGCTTCTTCCATCGGGCGGCTCTGCGAGTTGGTGCGGTAGAGGACCGCCGCATCGCGAAGCTGCATCCCGGTCTTCGACTGCTTCCGCTCGAGAATCTCCTCGACGACGAAGTCCGCCTCGTCGCGATCATCGAGCGCACCGGCCACCGTGATTGGCTCGCCCTCAGGGCGCGTCGGGCGCAGCGTCTTGCCACGCCGCTCGGTGTTGGCCGAGATGACGGCGTTCGCAACGCGCAGGATTCCCGGTGTCGAGCGGTAGTTCTCCTCGAGGCGAACGACCTTCGCGCTGGGAAAATCCTTCTCGAAGTCGAGGATGTTGCGGATGTCCGCGCCGCGCCAGCCATAGATCGACTGGTCGTCATCGCCGACGACGCAGACGTTCTGGTGCTCGCTGCCGAGCATCTTCACGAGCTGGTACTGCGCGTGATTGGTGTCCTGGTACTCGTCGACGAGGATGAACTGGAACTTCGAGCGGAGCTCGGCGTGGAAGGCGGGACTCTCGCGCAGCATCCGCACCGGCAGCACGAGCAGGTCGTCGAAGTCGACCGCATTCGCGGCGCGGAACGCCGCTTCGAGATCGTCGTACACCTGCGACGCGGCACGCGTGAACGGATCATTCGCCAGCTTCGCGTACTCGGCCGGAGCCACCAGCGCGTTCTTCGCGCTCGAGATCGCGGCGTGGATTGCCTTCGGCGTGAACTGCTTCGGTGAGATGGAGCGCCGCTCCATGACGCGCTTCACGACGTTCAGCTGATCGTCTTCATCGTAGATCGTGAAGCCGCGGTCGCGCCCGACGATGTGCGGAGCGGAGCGAAGTATGCGCGCGCCGATCGCGTGGAAGGTGCCGGTCCACATCCCGCGCGGTGTCTCGCCGAGGATGCGTGCGATGCGCTCGCGCATCTCGCCCGCCGCCTTGTTGGTGAAGGTGACGGCGAGGATGTGCTTCGGGTCGACGCCCTGATGGCCGACGAGCCGGGCGATGCGCGATGTGAGCACGCGCGTCTTGCCCGAGCCGGCGCCAGCGAGGACGAGCAGCGGTCCCTCGAAGTGAAGCACCGCCTCGCGCTGCGAGGGGTTGAGGCCGGAGAGAAGTTTGTCGTCGGCGAGAGTCTGCATCACCTGAAGATAATCTCGAACGTCGCGCCACGGTCGGACGGGACGACGCGCAATGTTCCGTCGTGCCACTCCTCGACGATGCGGCGCGCCAGTGGAAGCCCGATTCCCCACCCGCCCTTCTTCGTGGTGTAGCCGGCGTCGAAGATGCGCGAGCGAAGCTCGCGCGGGATCCCGGGGCCATCGTCGCTCACGCGAACGCGAGCGCCGTCCTCGAGCGGCTGGGCGGAAAGCTGAATTGTCCCGCCGCGCCCGCCGAGTGCATCGACGGCGTTCTTGACCAGCGCCTCGAGCGCCCACTCGAGGAGCACCGCGTCACCGGCGATCATCACCGACCCATCAGCCGGTTCCGTCTCGATGCGGACGGCGCGGGCGAGCGTGGGAACACGCGCGCGAAAGTAGGTGCCGACGCTCGCCACGAGCGCGGCGACGTCGACGGGCTCGCGCCGAGGGGGGCGGCCGATGCGCTCGAAGCGGTGGGCGACGCGCTCGAGGCGCTCGACATCGCCGCGCATGAGCTGCGCGGTCTCGCGCGCGCCGTCGCCGGCATCGCGCTCCTCGAGCAGCTCGAGCCAGCCGCGGAGACTCGAGAGCGGTGTCCCGAGCTGGTGTGCCGATTCGCGCGCCATCCCGGCCCAGACGCGATCGCGGTCAGCGCGACCGCGCGACCGCAGCGCGAAGACGCCGGCCGCGAGGAGGATTGCGAGCATGATGCCCTGCAGCACCGGATAGAGCTGCAGCCCGCGCACCAGCGGCGTGTCGCCGAAGTGGACCATCCCGACGCCGCGGACGACGACGGGGTCGTTGGTCGCGTCGAGGGTGGGGACGTAGGCGCGGACACGCGCGTCGGTCGGTTCGGCGCTGAACGGGAGGTTGGCCGCAGCGGTCGGTGTGCCATCCATCGTCGTGACGATGAGCGGGACGCCGGCCTGACGGATCTCCTCGGCGAGCTGCAGCAGGGCGCCGATGCCGTTCGCATCGTTAGGCGAGTTCAACCCGCGATAGACGTGGGCATACATGCGCGCCGAGCGTTTGGCCTCACGGCGCAGCTCACCGACGACGCGCTGGGTGTACGCGACGTACCAGGTGAGGAGGATGGCGAGCCCGATGGCGATGAGGACCACCGGCGCGCGGCGGCGCATCTCGCTAGCGGAGAACGTCGGTGCGGAGGTAGGGCTGCAGCGCGGCAGGCACGCGGATGGTGCCGTCGGGCTGCTGGTGATGTTCGAGCAGGCCGATGATCGTGCGCGGAAAGGCGACGCCCGAGCCGTTCAGCGTGTGCACGAAGCGCGGCTTTTCGCCGGGCGCCGGACGGTAGCGGATGTTCGCGCGCCGCGCCTGGAAGTCGAGGAAGTTCGAGCACGACGACACCTCGAGCCACTTCCCGATGCCGGGTGCGAAGATCTCGAGGTCGTACGTCTTCGCGCTCGCGAACCCGGTGTCGCCGCTGGCGAGCAGGAGGACCCGGTACGGCAGCTCGAGCAGCTGAAGCACGCGCTCGGCGTGGCGCGTGAGTGCCTCGTGCTGCGCGGCACTCGCCTCGGGGGTGGTGAAGTGCACCAGCTCGACCTTGTCGAACTCGTGGACGCGAATCATCCCGCGCGTGTCCTTCCCCGCCGAGCCGGCCTCACGACGGAAACACGGGCTGTAGCCGACGAGCGAGAGTGGCAGCTCGCTGACGGCGACGATCTCGTCGCGGTAGAGGTTCGTGAGCGGAACCTCGGCCGTCGGAATG
The DNA here is from genome assembly GCA_045804265.1 of Gemmatimonadaceae bacterium. Taxonomy (GTDB): domain Bacteria; phylum Gemmatimonadota; class Gemmatimonadetes; order Gemmatimonadales; family Gemmatimonadaceae; genus JABFXC01. The sequence goes on from JBJMNK010000104.1 coordinate 5,111, forward strand.
AGGAAGAGGTCGTCGTCGGCGATCGCGTACATGTCGTCGGCGAACTTCGGCAGCTGGCCAGTGCCGGTCATCGAGGCGCGATTGGCGACGAACGGAACCCAGGTCTCGTCGTAGCCGTGCTCGCTGGTGTGCAGGTCGATCATGAAGCTCATCAACGCCCGCGCGAGTCGCGCGCCCATCCCGCGCAGCACGACGAAGCCCGAGCCGGAAATCTTCGCGCCGCGGGCGAGGTCGAGAATGCCTAACGTTTCACCGACTTCCCAGTGCGGCTTCACGCTCTCGGCCGGGCGCGGCGTTCCCCACTCGCGGACGACGGCGTTCGCCTCTTCGCCGCCCTCCGGGACCTCGGGGAGCGTGACGTTGGGGATCTCGAGCAGGATTGACTGCAGCTCGGTCTCGGAGACGGCGAGCTCGCGCTCGAGCCGGGCGATCTCTTCGCCGAGCGCGCGACCCTGGGCAACGAGATCGGCAGCGTCGCCGCCAGCCTTCTTGCGCCGCGCCACCTCCTGGCTCGAGGCGTTCCGCGATGCCTTGCGTTCTTCCACGGCCTGAATCGTCAGGCGGCGGTCGCGGTCGAGCTCCACCGCGCGGTCGATCACCGGGCCGAGCGAGTCCAGCTTGCCGCGACGACGCATGCCGTCGCGCAGCGCGTCGACGGCATCGCGTACCGCTCGGAGGTCGTGCATGCGTGCTGGCTAGTGTGCGGGGACCGCGCCGGGCACGAGCCCACGGAAGCCGCAATTCGGATCCGAGGCGATGCGGACGAAGATCGAACGGTCGGACAACCGCACGCTGTCGACGATCATCTTCGCGTACAGGTCGTACGTCGAGATGTTCGACGGCTGGCAGAAGATCTCCTTCGTCACGAACGTCGCCGTCGCGCCGACCGGGATCACCGTCACCGAGTCATAGGTGTAACCGGATTTCGGCGCGTCATAGAGCTTGTCAAACGGCACCGAATCCGCGGGGACGAGCTTGATCCCCAGCTGGCAGATCGTCGAGCAGGTGACCACCTTCGACCGCGGGATGAGCACCACCTGGCCGTCGGCGTTGATGTCGAGCGCGAAATCGAACGCCTCCGAGTAATCGGGGACCGTGCTCGAGGCAGTGAAGAGCCGGACACCACTCCGCGCTTCGGCGCTCGTGCCGTTCAGCGCGAGGACACGGAAGCTGTCGGCGGTGACGCTGTACAGCGCTTTCGGTGCATAAGGATCGCTGCTGCACGCGAGCGCGGCGACGGCGGGAAGCGCGACGAGCGCGAGCGCGGCGAGAGTGCGGCTGAGCTTCATTCGGACCGGAATCACCAGGGAAAAGTGAGCGACTACGAGGCTTACAATACCCCGTGACGGGAAAGAGTTCAAGCGATTGTCGCTGCTTGACTTCGACCCGTGCGGAGCCTTAGCTTCGCTCGACCATTTCACGGAGCGTTGATGGCCACCATTCGCGATCTCGTCGGCGCGATCCGACAGCGTGAAGGGGTCGAAGCCGCGGTCGTCCTCGGCCGCGACGGCTTGCTGATCGACAGCCAGGTGCTGCCCAACCTGGACGCGGAGCACATTGCGGCACACATCCCGTCGATCATCAACGCGGCGGAAGAGCTCTCGAGCGCGGCTCGCCGCGGCGAGCTGGTCACGTCGGTGCTCGAGTACGAGAACGGCTACGCGATCGTCTCGGTTCTCTCGAAGGAAGCGCTGCTGCTCGTCCTCGTGCAGCAGAACGCGGACGTCGGCAAGCTGCTCTTCGAGCTGCGCCGGAACCGCCACCACATCGCCGCACTTGTCTGAGCGCGACGTCACCGACTCGGCCCTGTGCCATGTACTCGTCGCCGACGACGAGCCGCACATCGGTCGCATCATCAAGATGAAACTCGAGCAGGGCCCGTTCCGCGTGACGCTCGCATTCGACGGACAGGAAGCGCTCGACGTGATGCAGCAGAACGCGGACATCGGGCTGGTGCTGCTGGACGTGATGATGCCACGGCTGACGGGACTCGATGTGCTGGCGAAGATGCGCGCCGACGATCGGTTGAAGGACGTTCCGGTGATCATCCTGACGGCAGCCGGCCAGGAGACGCAGCAGCGGCGGGCGCTGTCGTTAGGCGCGAGCGAGTTCCTCACGAAGCCGTTCAGCCCGAAGAAGCTGTTCGCGCGGGCGGCGGAGCTGGCCGGAGTCGGCGCGGACGCGACGGACGGCGAATGACGCGTTGGGCAGTCGTCCTCGCGGGCGGCGTCGGATCACGATTCTGGCCACTCAGCACTCCGGAGCGCCCGAAGCAGCTGCTCCCGCTGATCGATGACGCGCCGCTCCTCCGCAACACGCTCGACCGGCTCGCGCCGCTCGTTCCCGCCGAGCGCACACTCGTCCTGACGAATGCGGGACTCGTCGCGCCGATCGCGACGCTGGTTCCGGAGCTGCCGCGTGAGAACATCATCGCCGAGCCGCGGCCGGCGGGAACGGCGGCGGCGCTGACGTTCGCGGCGACGGAGATCGCCCGCCGCGACGGCCGCGACTCGACGATGATCTGCGTGCACGCGGACTGGTCAGTCGGGAAGCCGGACGAGTTCCGGCGCCGGCTCGCGCAGGCGGCATCGATGGCTGAACGACACGAGGCGCTCGTCACGGTCGGCATCGTCCCGACGCGGCCCGACCCGGGCTTCGGCTACATCCAGCCCGGCGATGACGTCGATGGCGATGCGCGGCGCGTGGTGCGATTCGTCGAGAAGCCCTCGCGCGAGGTGGCCGAGCGGATGGTGCGCGACGGCTATCTCTGGAACTCGGGGATCTTCGTCTGGCGCGCCGGCGACCTGATCGACGAGGTTCGCGCGCACACCCCTGAAGTCGCGCCCGCGCTCGATGCGGGGCGTGACATCAACGCGTTCTTCGCCGCGGCGCAATCGATCTCCATCGACGTCGGTGTGCTCGAGCGCAGCGCACGCGTGCTCGTGCTGCCGGGCGATTTCGAGTGGGACGACGTCGGCACATGGGCCGCACTGCAGCGTATCCGCCGCCGCGACAGCGCTGGCAACGCACTCTCGGGCGACGTGCACGTCGTCGACGCCCACCGCAACGTCGTCCATGCCGAGGACAGCGCGGTCGTGCTGTACGGCGTGTCCGATCTCGTGGTCATAACGCGCGATGGGCTCACGGTGGTGACGACGATGGAGCGCGCCGTCGACCTGAAGAAGCTCGTCGAGCTGCTGCCGGCCGAGGTGCGCGACCGCCGATGACCGCGATCGTGCTCTACGACGACGATCGCGCCCGGAAGCTCGAGCCGTACGCCCTCACCCGGCCCGCCGGTGAGCTGAGGGCGGGCGCCCTGCTGGTGCGCGAGCGATGGAGCCTGGCGTTAGGCATGCCGGTTGCCGGGTTCATCGGCGCGCCCCACCTCTCCTGCTTCGACGAGGAGGGCGCACCACGGGCGATCGACGGGGTCGCGCGCGGCGCGATCGTCGCCAATTCGCGCTTCGCGCCGGCGCTCGTCGGCGCCGACCCGACGGCGACCCGCTGGACCGCCAATGGGAAGCTCGCCGCGGTTCGCGTCGCCGACGACCTGATGCCGAAGGTGCTTCATCGTGGCGCGGCGCGACTGGAATCGCTTCCCGCCCTCGACGGCGACACGACCGAGATCGGTGGCTGGTGGCTCGACGAGATCTGGTCGTACATCACGCTGCTCGGCGCGATGCTCAACGACGACATCCCGCGGCTCGCCAGCGCCGGCGCGGCGCGACGGTTAGGCAGCGCCGACGCGATCCTCATCGGGAGCCATCCGGTGTACGTCGAGGAGGGAGCGATCCTCGAGCCGCAGGTGTGCTTCGACACGACGCTCGGTCCGGTGCTCGTCCGCGCGACGGGTGGCATCCAGGCGTTCACGCGGATCGTCGGGCCCTGCTACATCGGGGAGCATTCGCTGGTCTCGAGCGACCGGGTGTCAGGGTGCTCGATCGGTCCGCACTGCCGCGTGCACGGCGAGATCAGCGTCAGCATCTTTCTCGGCTACGCCAACAAGGGACATGACGGCTTCGTCGGCCACTCGTACTTCGGGCGCTGGGCGAACCTCGGCGCAGAGACGGTCACGAGCAACCTGAAGAATACGTACGGCTCCGTGTCGCTCTGGACGCCTGACGGCGTGCGTGACACCAAGTTGCAGTTTCTGGGTACATTCTTCGGCGATCACACGAAGACCGGGATCAACGTTCCGTTGACGACCGGCACCGTGCTCGGCGCCGGGGCGAACGTGATGGGCGCCATGCCGCCGAAGGTCGTGCCGCCATTCGCGTGGGGGCAGCAGGGAAAGTTCGAGACGTACCGGTTGGACAAGTTTCTCGAGGTCGCGGCACGCGTGATGGCGCGTCGCTCGGTCGAATTGAGTGAGCGCACGCGCGAGCAGCTCGCGGCGGCGCACGCCGCACGGTGGAAGGCATGAGACTCTGGTCGTTAGGCAGTGGCAGCAAGGGGAACGCGCTCCTCGTCGAGTGCGGCGACACGCGCGTGCTCATCGACGCCGGATTTCCGGCGCGGACGCTGGCGGCGCGGCTGGCCGCGATCGGGGTCGCGCCGGCCTCGATCAGTGCGTGCGTGATGACGCACGAGCACGTCGACCACGTCCGCGGGGCGTGCGTCGCACAGGCGAGGTGGGGCTGGTCGCTGCACGCCAGCGCGGGAACGGTGAGTGGGTCGGAGTACTTCGGCGATGCGGCAGTCAGTGCGTTCGCAACCGGCGACGTGCTCTCGATCGGGCGGGCCGACGTCAGGACGGTCCGGGTCTCGCACGACGCGACCGAACCGGTCGGCTTCGCGGTGACCGACCGGGCGTCCGGGGCGCGAGCAGCGGTGATCTACGATCTCGGCGTGGCGACCGACGAGGTCCGCGAAGCGGTGCGCGACGTGGACGTGCTGGTGATCGAGGCTAATCACGACGAAGGGATGTTGCGCGCGGGTCCGTACCCCAGGTACCTGCAGAACAGGATCGCGAGCCGGAGCGGCCACCTGAGCAACCGCGCCTCGGCGGCGCTCTGCGCCGAGGCGGCGCACGGCGGGTTGAATCACGTCGTGCTGGCGCACCTGAGCGAGACCAACAACGATCATGGGGTCGCGTCGGCGGCGGTCAACGCCGCGTTAGGCAGGACGCGCTTCCGCGGTCGCGTTTCCACCGCGGCGCAGCACTCGACGGTCGGGCCGTTCTGCGCGAAGCACTCGCGGACGGCGCGGGTGGAGCAGCTGGCCTTTGCGCTGTAACAGCAGCCATTAGCCATAAGCCGTCAGGGTCGAGCTACGGCGAGACTTCGCAGGGCGGTCGAAACGCGAGAACGGCGGCGGAGCTGAGTGCTCCGCCGCCGTTCTCTCACTGCTAAGGGCTAAAGGCTAACGGCTGCCTTTAGTACATCCCGCCCATGCCACCGCCGGCGCCGCCGGCTGGGGCGGCGGACTTCTCTTCCTTCTTCTCGACGACGATCGCTTCGGTCGTGAGGAGGAGGCCGGCGATCGACGCGGCGTTCTGCAGCGCCGTGCGGGTCACCTTGGTCGGGTCGATGACGCCCGCCTGCACCAGGTTCTCGTAGCTGTCAGTGAGGGCGTTGTAGCCGTAGGCGTCGTCCTTCGAGGCACGGACCTTCTCGACCACGATCGAGCCTTCGCCGCCGGCGTTCTGGACGATCATGCGGATCGGCTCCTCGATCGCCTTGCGGATGATGTCGACGCCGATCTGCTCATCGTCCTCGAGCTTGAGCGTCTTCAGCGCGCGCTGCGCGCGGATGAGCGCGACACCGCCGCCGGGGACGATTCCTTCCTCGACCGCCGCGCGCGTTGCATGCAGCGCGTCCTCGACGCGAGCCTTCTTCTCCTTCATCTCGGCCTCGGTTGCGGCGCCGACGTTGATCACGGCGACACCACCGGCGAGCTTCGCCAGACGCTCCTGCAGCTTCTCCTTGTCGTAGTCCGAGGTCGACTTGTCGATCGCGGCGCGGATCTCCTTGATGCGCCCCTGGATCTTGTCGTCTTCACCGGCGCCATCGATGATCGTCGTGTTGTCCTTGTCGACAACGATACGCTTGGCGCGACCGAGGTCGGTCACGACCGCGTTCTCGAGCTTGAAGCCGACTTCCTCGCTGATGACCTGACCACCGGTCAGCACGGCGATGTCCTGCAGCATCGCCTTGCGGCGATCGCCGAAGCCCGGCGCCTTGACCGCGGCGACGCGGAGCGTGCCACGGAGCTTGTTGACGACCAGCGTCGCCATCGCCTCACCCTCGATGTCCTCGGCGATGATCAGGAGAGGACGGCCCATCTGGGCGACCTTCTCGAGCACCGGGAGGAGATCCTTCATCGACGAGATCTTCTTGTCGTGGATGAGGATGAGCGGATCGTCGAGCACCGCTTCCATCTTGTCCGGATCGGTGACGAAGTACGGCGAGACGTAGCCGCGGTCGAACTGCATGCCGTCGACCGTCTCCAGCGTCGTCTCGAGGCCCTTGGCCTCCTCGACCGTGATCACGCCGTCCTTGCCGACCTTCTCCATCGCCTCGGCGATGAGATTGCCGATCTCGGCGTCGTTGTTGGCCGAGATGGTGCCGACCTGCGCGATCTCCTTCTTGCCAGCGCTGGGGACCGAGATCCTCTTCAGCTCGGCCACGATCGCCTCGACGGCCTTGTCGATGCCGCGCTTCAGCTCCATCGGGTTCGAGCCGGCGGTGACGTTCTTGAGGCCCTCGCGGAAGATGGCCTGCGCGAGCACCGTCGCCGTCGTGGTACCGTCGCCCGCGAGGTCCGAGGTCTTGGTGGCGACCTCCTTGACCATCTGCGCGCCCATGTTCTCGATCGGGTCGCTGAGCTCGACCTCCTTCGCGACGGTGACGCCGTCCTTGGTCACGGTCGGGCTGCCGAACTTCTTGTCGATGACGACGTTCCGGCCCTTGGGGCCGAGGGTCACCTTCACCGCCTCGGCGAGTTGGTCCACGCCCTTCTTGAGCTTGGCGCGGCCCTCGACGTTGAACAGAAGCTCCTTCGCTGCCATGGTGTCTCTCCCTATCTGTCCGTAAGAGTTCAGCCGACCTTCGCGAGGACGTCCGAGGCC
>JBJMNK010000105.1:0-45957 GCA_045804265.1 Gemmatimonadaceae bacterium
CAGGCGGCTGCCGGCGGCGCCGGTGGTGGTGTCACACGCCGTCTCGCTGACCCGGCGGACGCGCCCTGACGATCCGGATGCGTCGGCCGAGGTGAAGCGTTATGTCAGCTGGGGCGCGGGTCCGCGGGCGTCGCAGTATCTCGTGTTGGGCGCGAAGGCGCGCGCGGCGATGGACGGACGGGCGTATCCCGATCTCGAGGACGTGAACGCGGTTGCGCTGCCGGTACTGCGGCATCGAATCGTGCTCAACTTCCAGGGCGAGGCGGACGGGGTGAAGGTTGAAGAATTGATCGCTCCCGCGTCGCAGAAGCGTTAGCCGCCGCGTCATTCGGGGTTTGTCCGTCTTCCGGCGTGCCTTCCCCTAAGTCACTATCTGGCACCCGGATGACCGCGTGATGACGCGGGCGCCGAAGCTGTCAAAGGACGGGAGGGAGCCAAGCGGCGCCGATGCCGCAACCTCGCGCGTCTGCCCTAGCGAGGATGCACCGCCGACTCGGCGGAGGCGCGATGATCAAGCTGAAGGCGATCGCAGAGTGCTCCGTCCAGCTGGACAAGGGGCGCCTGGACGGCAGCTCGGGCCTGATGTTCGGGTTGATCGCGCACTTCATCGCCGAGCGCGGCCGACCCGTGTCTCGATCGACACTCGCCGAGTACTTCTGGTGGAATCGCGACAAGCGCGAGGCGAGCCACTGTCTGCGCCAGTCCATCTACAAGCTTCGGCGACTCGGCGCACCGATCGAGACGTCCGGCGAGCACTACATCCTCGGCGAACGGGCCGCCGTCGCCGACTTCGATTGTGCCGACGAGCGTACGCTCGCACTTTCGCCACTGCCTCCCGAGGAAGCCGTCGCGGTCTTTCCCGGCTTCGCGCCTAACGCGTCCCCCACGTTCCTGACCTGGCTCGAGCGGACGCGGGAGAAGGCCGGGCGTTCGATCCGCGGCGTCCTCGTTCGCGCGTTAGGCGATGCGCGCCGCCGGAACAGCTGGGAGGAGGCGGCGAAGCTGGCCAGGCAGTGTCTCGTGCTCGATCCGTTGAATGAGGAAGCGACGCTGACGCTGGCCGAGTACACCGCGCTGCAGGGGGACAAGCGCGAAGCGCTGCGGATGATCGACGGCTACATCGAGGAGATCGGCGGAACGTACGCCGACCTGCGGCTGCCGGCGTCGCTGCTCCGCAACCGGATTTCGGAGCGGGTCGCGTATCCAGCCGCGTCGGCTGCGGCCAAGGTTCCGCTGATCGGCCGCGAGGAGAGCCTGCAGGTACTGGCGAACGTGGCCGAGCAGGTGAACAGCGGCGCCGGCCATACCTGCGTACTGCATGGACCGCCCGGGATCGGCAAGACACGACTGCTCACCGAGTTCGCCAACATCTCGGCGATGCGTGGCGCGCGAATCATTCGGGTCGAATGCCACGCCGACGCGATCGAACGGCCGCTCGCCGTGTTCATGGAACTCGCGCCGAAGCTCCTGCGCATGCCCGGCGCGTTAGGCTGTTCGCCGGAGGCGTTGAAGCTGGTGAAGCGGTTAGGCTCGTTCGACCCGAACGAGCGTCTGGATCCCGATGAGTATGGAGGAGCGGCATTCCTGCACGCGGCGGTTCGGTCGTCGTTGCGCGATCTCGTAGATGCGATCGCGAGCGAACGGCCGTTGTATCTGCTTGTCGAGGATGTTCACTGGATCGACCGCGTGTCGCTGGAGGTGCTGAAGGAGCTGATCGGGTCGAACAGGGAGCGGCAGCTGCTGGTGGTGATGACGACGCGGACGTTAGGCGACGGGACGTTGCTGGCGGGAGTGGATCGGCGGCAGCTGGTAGTGCAGGCGGTTCCGAGGCTGGCGCCGGACAAGTCGCGCGCCTTGGCGACCTCCGTGTGCGGCGCCCTCGGCATTTCTGACGAAGGCGGACTTGTCGATTGGTGCTCAGAGCGAAGCGACGGTAATCCGCTGTTTGTGACTGAACTGCTTTCGCAGTGGCGTGAAACGCGGGACCGCAGCCGCATCCCGCTGTCGCTCGAAGCGCTTATTGACGAACGAGTTAGTTCATTGGACAAAGCGGCATTGCACGCGATGCAGGCTGTCGCGCTGATGGAGGGAGAAGCGACATGCAGCGCGCTGGAGGCAATTCTGGGAATGCAGCGATGGCAGGTGATTGGTTGCGTCGAGCAACTCGAGAAGGCCGGCCTCGTTGCACTAACAACTCAGAAGATTGCCGCGCGTCACAGCCTGCTTGGTGATGCAGCAATTTCAAGAATTCGCGAGAGCGGTGCGTCAATGTTACATCGCGCGATCGCTTCACATCTAACCTCAGATAGTACACGGGGCTCGACGGACGCGCACCTTGCATGGCGGGCCGCTAGCCACTGGGTCGCTGCCGGCGCGACGGAAACGGCTTTAGAGCTAGTAACCGCCGTTGCTCGACATATGGCGAGCGTCGGTGCGGTATACGAGGCCGCAGCCCTACTCGACCGTTCACTCTCGCTTTGCGATTCGCTAAGTGAGCGACTCCGTATTCTAGAGGAGCGCAGGCGCTACCTCGAGGCCGGAGGAATGAGCAACGAACTTAGCGACAACTGTCGATTGGCAATGGGTATCGAACAGCAATTGGCGGGTGGTTCAGAACGGATCCATTCCTCGAACGAGATTGGGTATCTGGCGGGTGGGGTTTACACTCGCCCGAGTCAGGAATTGATCGCGCATGCTCTTTCGTGCCTCGAATGCGCGACAGCCGCGCTTGATCATCGCTTAGCTGCGGCGTCGATAGCCATGATTGCGGCATACGGAGATTCAGACGCGGATGCCGGCCGGCGCGTTGCCGCAGCGATCGCGACGCTCACACCGCGTACAGTTGAAGAGCGACTTCACGCTTTGCGCACGCAGCTCATCTACGAATTCGAGTTCGGTGAGACGTCGCGTGCAATTGATCTTGCAGACGAGTATCTCTCGCTATACCGCACCTCATCGCTCGGCCGACTCTCGCAAGCAGTTCGAATCTCAGCGTATCCACACCGGATTGCCGGTAACTTTGAAATCGCCGATCAGCGGATGACCGAGGCGCTGAGCCTCGCACGGCGCGAGGGCAGCCCGATCGACGAAGCAGCGGCGTTACAATGGCTCGCAATGTCTGCTACGGACCGCGCAGATTACAAAGCCGCGGCGCATGGTGTGGACCTGATGACTAGCCATCTCGCGCGCTACCCTGCTGCGGCCGACCTATCTATACGTCAGAGCATCGCGGTTATTGCCCTGATGGTTGGAAATGATTCCGTAGCGAAGACTCAGCTCGCGCTGATGGTCGGAAAGCCGCTACCGTTGCACGGGCGGTGCGCTGTCTTGACGGCGCAAATTTTCGCGGCAATGATGGCGGGGGAAGTATGCAATGACGAGGCTCTCGCGCAGCTCACTCAAATGAACGACCGCTTGGACGGTCCCCTGGCCAAGAAAGCACTACGATAATTATCGCCATGGGCCTCCAGCAGCGTGGCCAGTCCGAAGCGGCGAGGAATTACGTCGCGCGCTATGCGTACGAGACAAGGCGCGAATCCTGGCCATCCTCGCACCCCATCCTCCTCTCCTTCTTGGCGGGGGAGCCGCTAATAGACCCGGAGCACATCCGCCGCGCCGCTCTAGAGCCGCGAACTCAGCTTTCGTCGACCGATCGCCACGAGTCTGGCCGTTCGGCATCCTCCCGGTTCCGAGCGTAGCACCCTTAACCGGCTAAGTTCCGTGGTGGGACATCGAGAACGCTCGATGTACTCGTTAGGCGAACCGCAACGTGGGCGTTTCCGGCTTGTCGTCTGCTGCCGCGATATTGGCGGATACAGCGTCGCTCAACTTTGCAAAGAAGGCTCCCTGCAACAACACCTGACAAATTTCGGGATCGAACTGACGACCCGACATCGAGGCGAGTTCGGCGCGAACCGTCTCAAGCGATCGCGCTGAACGATAAGGCCTCGTCGTGGTCATCGCGTCTATGGTGTCCGCGATCGCTATGATCCGCGAAAATACAGGAATCACCTTGCCACTCACGGCATCGGGGTAGCCGCTCCCATCCCAATTCTCGTGGTGATGTCGAACCGCGGGTACGATGTCACGTAAGTGTGAAACAGCCGCCACGAGCTCGGCGCTCTTAACTGGGTGAGTCTTCATTATCGTCCATTCTTCTGCAGTCAGCTTGTCGGGCTTCCGAAGAATGGGCGCGTACATTTCATGTATTTTCCCGACATCATGTAGCAGCGCGGCCTTGCCTAGGCGCTCAATCGCACGTGTGGACATGCCGGTGGCGCGGCCGATGATCATTGCATATTCCTGAACGCGATGCGAATGGCCCGACGTATAGGGGTCGCGCGCCTCAATAGCCTTGACCATCAGCTGAAGAAGGTCCTGAGTTGCCTGCTCAAGCTTCCAAGCCGTAACAAATATTTGGCGGACTACGAGAAGTGGGACAGCAAGCATCAGTGCGCCCACCACTCCTTTTGCGATAAAGAGTTGGGCGAATAAATAGGGAAGCGGTGCTGCTAGAACGTCGTAGAACAGTGAGCCACGTGTGCTTGCGCGCCAGACGGAAGAGAAGTTTCTGCTCGTGGTAATAGCGAGGACACCGCTCACCACGACAGTGTTCGTGGCAAAGGCAACCACAACTCCCGCGACGAACGCGACAGGATGGAAGGCCCCGCCGCCAAGAAGGGGAACGCCTCCGAGCAAACGATAGACCAATATTGCAAGCGCAAACCCAAGCGTTGTTTGCGCCACGTTAAAGGTTGCCTTGATTGCGGGGCGTCGATGCACCATCCCCACAACCAGCTCGGCAACAAGTATCGCGGCGAGGAGCTCCCAATTGGGAACTAGAAAGGCGCCGGCGAGATAGGGAATTGATGCGATACTGCCTAGTGAATCACCACCGATTCGGTGGCTGAGGATCTGAGCAATCAGACCCCACCCCGCCATGCAGGCAATCGCTACGAGCCACCCGGCAGGCCGGTCGTGGTACAACGCGAATAGCGCCGCCCAAGACCCGAGCGCGGCGAACGTGATTGCAGCCACATAAAGTCGGATTCGACTCATCATCCGGGGATGGAGAACCCCGCGCCCCGCGCTAGTGGATACTGAGGCTAACCCCAGCTAATCCAGCCACGCATGCAAAACGAGACAATGTCCAGTAACATTTCGCGTCACCTCCCCATCAATCAGTCATGCCTGGCTCTTGTGTCCAGAACATGCTCTCGGGTTGGCTCCGCTCGACTACTTGCTTCTGTGGACCTGCTCGCTCATCTCCGCTAACTGCTTTGCACCTAGCCCCGGGGCGGGGATCCTTCTCTCCAATCGTTAGGCGGTCGTGAATGTTGGCTGCGTGCGGCGGCTGCGTGCTCGGTGCTGCGCGCGCTACGCGGTAGGAACTTCACGATGGACGTATCGATGCTTCATCGCAATCGATTACGCGAGACGACCGCCCGATTCTTCCACTGCTTCTCCGCCTTTCAGCCGCGTTGCCTAACGGCGGAGACACCAATGCTGTTCGTGCGCGTCAGCGAATGTGCGCGATCCACCTGTTCGTCGCGTCCAGCACCGCCAGGCTCGCTGCCGTCTCCGCACTGTCACGGATCTCGCAGCTCCCCGTCAGCAACGCCGTCTCGCGACTCACCCGCGCCGTCACGCCCACGAACACGAACTCCCGGTCGAACGCCTCGATGGTCTTGCAGCCGTCGAGCGCGAGCACACGCTCGTCCCCTTCGGCCTGGTGAATTGCAGCGAGTGTGGCACGAGCCGCCAGCTCCAGACGCGAGCGCTCGTTCTCCAGACCCTCTGATTCCCCGATGAAGGACTTCTCACCCTTTCGAAGCGTCACACGGCAGGCCACCCCTCGCGAGCGCGACCGCCGGACCTCCACATCCTCGAAATACAGGCGCCTTCTGCCCTCGTCAGCCAGCATGTCGCCCGGCACCGGCGACACTGCCTCCATGCTCCGCGGCGTCACGATCGGCGCCCGCGGCTTCTCCGGTTCCACCGTCGTCGCCACCGAGATCTTCCGGTGGTACACCCGCATCCCGAGATGCGCGATCAGCGCGCTCTCGATGTTCCTCACCGTCTGCTTCGGCGTCACGTCCGACGCGGTCAGCACATGGATCTCGTCCACCGCGCCACTGTCGCTGGCGACGATGCGCGCGGCGATCACTCCCGGCAAGGTCGCCAGGAGCTCCTCGGCGCGCTTGATGGGGAGGACGCTCCCGGCGATCGGCGAGCCCCCGTGCGGTTGTGGCATCGGTGGATGTGAAGCTGCGGTCATGTGAGGTCGCTCTCGACTCGCTGGACGATGATCGTCACCAGCGGGACGCCGTGCAGTGCTCTCCTGTGCGCCGGCGTCGGCTATCCTGCGGAGGGCGGCGCCAATATGAGACGTACATTACCAATTGGCAAGCAAAATCGCGCCGCATTGCCTTCTCATCGCCGAATGCTCGTGCCGGGCGTCACGGTCGCGGCCGATCATTCCTCGCCCGCGTCCCCGCCATCGGGTTGCTCCTTGAGCTTCCGATAGAGCGTCCGTTCGCCGATGCCGAGCATCTGTGCGGCCTTTCTTCGGTTCCCGCGCGTCTCGCGCAACGCCGCGTCGATCGCGCGCCGCTCGATCTCGGCCATCGTCGTCCCCGGCGCGATGGTCACGACATTCGTCGGCACTTCCTCGGGCGGCTCGATCCCGCGCACCGATGCCGACGGCGCCGCGACCGCGCGACCGTTCGTCACGACCGGCGCCTGCACCTCGCCCACCCACTGCCCGCGGACGTCGCGCGCCGAGCGGTCGTCCTCGACGCGGCGGCGCAGCTCTTCGACCTGGAGCTTGAGCTCGACCAGGCTGCGGAGGATGAACTCGAGCTCGTGCCCGGCGACGCTCGTGTTCGCGCGCATCATCGGGCTCACGTGCACGGGGAGCAGTCGTCCGCCCTCGCGCAGCTCGCGCGGCAGGTCCTCGGCGCGCAGCTCACGCTCCGGCGCGAGCACCACCATGCTCTCGATCAGGTTCCGCAGCTCGCGCACGTTTCCCGGCCACGGATAGTCGACGAGCTGCTGCACCGCATCGGCGCTGATGCCGTGGAATGTCTTGTCGTGCAGCGCCGAGAACTCGCGGACGAAGCGACGGACGAGGAGCGGAATGTCGTCGCGCCGCTCGCGCAGCGGAGGCAGATAGATGTTGAGGACGTTCAGCCGGTAATACAGGTCGGCGCGGAAGCTCCCTTCCTCGACGTGATCGCGCAGCGGACGGTTGGTCGCGGCGACGACGCGCACGTTGATCGGGATCGCCGCCGATCCGCCGACGCGTGTCACCTCGCGCTCCTCGAGCACGCGGAGGAGCTTCACCTGTGTGCTCTCGGGGATCTCGCCGATCTCGTCGAGGAACAGCGTCCCGCCGTCGGCGAGCTCGAACCTGCCTAACCGTCGCTCGGCGGCGCCGGTGAACGCACCCTTCTCGTGGCCGAACAGCTCACTCTCGAGCAGCGACTCGGGGAGCGCGCCAACGTTCACGGCGATGAACGGCCCGCCGCTTCGTCCGCTGAGCCGGTGCAATCCGCGCGCGACCAGCTCCTTCCCTGTGCCGCTCTCGCCCTCGATGAGTACGGTGCTCGATACCGGCGCCAGCTGCTCGACGCGGACCAGCACCTCGCGGATCTGCGGCGACTCGCCGATGAGCCCCGTCAGCTGCTGCAGGCGGCGGCGGTCGAGGATGCGCCTGACGGTGTCGACCACTTCGTCGACGTCGATCGGCTTGGCGAAGACGTCGCGAAAGCCGGCGGCGCGGAGGCGATCGTGCACCGTCGCATCGTTGACGTCGGCGAGTCCGACGACCGGGCAGCCATCCCACATCTGCTGCCGTGCGATGCGGACGTTGGTCGGGTCGAGCAGCCCGCCGCTCATGAGAATGAGGTCGGGCTTCTCGCGCGCGATCACCGACGGCAGGTCGTCCACCGGCGGCACGAGCACGGTCTCGAAGCCGGCCTTCGACAGCACGCCATTGAGCCGGGCGGCCGGCTCGAGGTCGGTGAGGGTGATCGCGATCTTCATGGCGCGCGGCTCGCCCCGCCTAACGCTTCGTCGATCTCCGGCAGGTGCTCGGTGACGCGGCCGCGGAGGACGTCACAGGCATGCCTCACGATCGGGTCGAGCGCGGCGAGCGCGTCGCGCACGCCTGACGGTGAGCCGGGAAGGTTCACGATCAGCGTGCGGGCGCGGACGCCGGCGATGCCGCGCGAAAGCGCCGCCCGCGGGAAGCGCTCGACCGAGAGCACGCGAATACGCTCGGCGATTCCCGGTGCGTCGCGCTCGACCACCGCGCGCGTTGCTTCGGGGGTGATGTCGCGCGGCGAGAGGCCGGTGCCACCGGTGGTGAGCACCAGCTCGGCGGCGCTGTCGTCGCACCAGCGGGTGAGCGTGCGCACGATCGCCAATGTCTCGTCGGGGACGATCGCACGCTCAGCGCGGGTATGACCATTCGCTGAAAGCCAGCGCTCGATCTCGTCGCCGGAGAGATCCTCGCGCTCGCCGCGCGCACCGGCGTCGGAGATCGTGAGGATCGCGACGCGGAGCGCTGCGGATTGCGCGTCAACGGCAGCCGCGTTGTTCGACGACGCGGAACGATCGTCAGCAGCCCGCTTCGCCGCCCTGGGCCGATCCGCTGGAGACACCCGCGTCAGCGGTGAGTGCCGTTCTTGTAGAACGGCGTCTTCACTACCGTTGCCGGAACGCGCTTGCCACGGATCTCGACTTCGAGCGTGCTGCCTTCGCGGGCGCCTGCAGTCGGCAGGTAGCACATGCCGATCGCGCTGCCTAACGTCGGGCTGAGGGTGCCGCTGGTGACGACGCCGCTGGCGGCGTTCTCGTAGAACACCGGATATCCGTGCCGAGGGAAGGCGCGCTCGCTGCTGGTGAAGCCGACGAGCTTCTTCGGGATGCCGCGCTCCTTCTGCTGCACGAGCACGTCGCGGCCGACGAAGTCACCCTTCGCCAGCTTGACCAGCCATTGCAGGTTGGCCTCGAGCGGCGTCACGGTATCGTCGATGTCGTTGCCGTAGAGCGCCATCCCCATCTCGAGACGGAGAGAGTCGCGGCAGCCGAGCCCCGCGGGGGTGACGTCGCCCTTGGCGAGCAGCTCGCGCCAGAGATGCTCGGCGTGCGCGGGATCGAAGTAAAGCTCGAAGCCATCCTCGCCGGTGTAGCCGGTGCGCGAGACGATCACGTTCTTCACGCCGGCGACGGTGCCGACGGTAAAGTGGTAGTACTGGATCGACTCGAGGTCGATGGCGGTGTGGCGCGAGAGGACCGCCTGCGCGTTAGGCCCCTGCAGCGCGAGGAGCGCGACGTCGTCGCTGATGTCCTCGAGCGTGCAGTCGAAGCGCGACCTGTAGCGCGAGATCTGGTCGAAGTCCTTGGCGATGTTCGACGCGTTCACGACCATCATCAGGTGGTCGGCGAAACGGTAGACGAGGCAATCGTCCTCGATCGTGCCGCGCTCGTTAAGGATCGTCGAGTACTGGACCTGGCCGACGGCGAGCTTCGCGACGTCGTTCGTGGTGACATAGTTCACGAAATCGACGGCACCTGGACCACGGACAATGAACTCCCCCATGTGGCTCACGTCAAACAGTCCGACTCGCTCGCGAACGGCGCGGTGCTCTTCGGTGATGCCGGTCGGATACTGGACAGGCATCTCATAACCGGCAAAAGGGACCATCTTCGCGCCGCGTGCCGCATGGATCGCATTGAGCGCGGTTCGCTTGAGTGTCGCGGTTACTTCATTCGCCATCGGGAAGTCTTCTGATAGAGGTCACCGCAATATGACGGATTGGCAGGATGGATGGGAGGCGGCCGAAGTCGGCCGTCGCGATATGCTGAACCTGCATCACGAGAAGGAGCCGACCATGATCAAGCCGACTTTAGGACTCGCCGCACTGTTGCTCGTGGGCGGATGCGCCATGCACCCCACCAGGCAGGCGAACTTGCAGGGCACGGGCTGCGCGACGCCGTCCCGGAACAGTCTCGGCGCCGTCGAGGATCTCAAGGGAACGCTCTCGAGCAGCAATGAGGTCGTCGTCGAATACCTCAATGGGCTCGGCTTCGCCGGTGTCGATTCGAATTCGGTGCGCCCGGTGACCGACGCGAAGACGTGCGGGCGGGTGTCGAGCGCGGTCAGCGCCTACCTGCGCCGTGGGTCGCCGATGAACGACCTGTACGTCGTCCGTGTCGGTGCGCGCTATGTCGCGCTCGACCAGGGTGCGACGCATGCGCCGCAGTATGTGCTGACGCGGAAGTTCGAGGTCACCGACTACCTGGTGCCGCCGACTCCGGTCGATCCGCGAGTCGCGGCGCGCGACCAGCGATAGAAGTGCAGCGATAAGCTGTAAGCGACAAGCTGTAAGCGAACGGCGTTGGAGCTCCTCAGCTCCAACGCCGTTTGTCTTTCTCCGTCGTGCCTTGCCGATTCCCGCTGACTGCTTACCGCTGACGGCTACGGCCGGACGCGACTGCCTAACGGTGGCGGCCGTCAGAGCCCGGTGCGCGACTCGCTGCTGGCGGAGCCCTTGGCGACCTGCGCGCGGAGCTCCTGCTGGCTGACCGTGCGCAGGTCGGCGACCTTGGGCGCGTTATGGGTGACCATTCCCTTCACCACCTCGAACAACACCATCGGCAGCGGGCGGTCGGTCTTCGAGTAGGTCACCGACTGCGCCTCGACGAGAATGAGCGTGATGCGTGGGTCATCCGGTCCGCCATCGTTGGCGCCGCCTTCGTCCGGGAACCAGGCTTTCCAATCGGGCTTGTAGAGACCGCGCACGAGATCGCGGTCGCGCGTGATGATCGCCTTCCCCGAGACTGACACCCAATCGCGCGTGCGGTCCTTGTAGTACGTGACGCTGACGTGCGGATCGAGCGCGATCTCGTCGAGCTTGTCGGCGTACCAGCCGGTGACGAACCAGAGGTCGGTGCCCGACGTGCGCGTCTGGGTCTGCATCGCGCGCGACACCAGGCTGCCATCGGGGCGCCGCGTGGTGAGCATCGCGACCTCGATGCCGTCGATCAGCTTGTAGAGATCATCGAGCTTCTTCTGCGTCGGGACGTCGTCGTCGCGATTCTTCTCGGCTGCGTTCTGGGCCATCTGGAGCTCCTGCGAGGGACCGATGGTGATGCGCCCGCGGTGTTCGGCGCGCCAACCGAATTCGCACGAGCCGTGCCCCGTCGCACTCAGCCGCGGAGACGCGTGAGCTCGGCGAGGACCTCGGCCGCATGGCCGATGACACTGACGCCGTCGAAGACATGCGCGATGCGACCGTCGGGTGCGATGAGAAACGTCGTGCGCACGATCCCCATGTACTTGTGGCCGAACAGGCTCTTCTTCTGCCAGACGCCATACGCCTCGGCAATGGCGTGGTCGGTGTCGGCGACGAGCGTATACGGCAGTCCGTACTTCTCCTTAAAGCGGCAATGCTTCTTCGCGGTGTCGGGGCTGACTCCGATCACCACCGCATCGGATCCCTCGAACCGAGGGAAGGCGTCCCGGAACCCGGTCGCCTCGATGGTTCAGCCGGGGGTGTCGTCCTTCGGGTAGAAGAAGAGGATTACCCAGGAGCCTCGGAGATCGGAGAGCACGAGCGTCTCGCCGGAGTCGGTGACGCCGCTGAAGAAGGGCGCTGGCTCGCCGCGGGCCGGCAACGCGGATGCTGCCTTACGCTTCGTCAGGATCAGGGCTCCCGCGAGCCGTTGGGCTCCGGACGCGCCGCAAGATCCCGGAGGGGGGAATCGGCGTAGCGGAGGTTGCCAGCCGCGCGCTGCTGCGCCGAGAACGCAGGGTAGCAGGCCGGGTGCACGAGCGCCGGCGAACCATCGCCGCGTAGCACGGCGACTGCCGTTTGCGACGCGTCGACCTGCTCTCCGCAGATAGGGCACAACGCCGGTGACGAGTCAGCAGGATTCTGGGACGAACTTTCCACGACAGCTCCGCGGTAGGTGGTAATCACCTGGGTCAACGCAAAATGTGCGCTAGCGCACAGCACCCGCGAGCGGCGCTGTTCGCTTCGGCATGGGTGATGCCTCACGCTCAGGCATGGGACTTCGAGATTTCACCGACCCGAGCGGTCGAGCGTGGCGCGTCTGGGACGTGACCGCCGGCACCATCCACCCAGCGACGCGGAGCGAGGACTTCATGCGTGACTACCTCGACGGGTGGCTCACGTTCGAATCGCTCGACGGCGAGGCCAAGTGCCGCCTAACGCCGATCCCGCGCGGCTGGGAGGGGGCGTCGGATGAACAGCTTCTCGAGTGGCTGCACGCGGCCGCTGCAGTGCGCGGTGACCGCACGTCGGGCCCGCATGGCCGCACTGCCGCCGAGGCGATCGCCGCAGCGGAGGCGGTCGCACATGACGCGGCGAGTCGTGCCTCCGGCGGCACAGATACCCGCCACATGCAGTTCGCCCGCACGTTCCGCTACCCCGGCGGCCGCTACTGGAGCGTTGCCGAATGGGCGGGGACCGACCGTGTCGATGCCGCAGCCGAGGGACGACGGGTGCTCCGGTTCACCTCGGGCCGGCGCTCGCTCGACCTCGCCAGCTGGCCGCGTGACTGGCAGGACTACACGGACGAGGAGCTGACGTCGCTCCTGTTCAAGAGCTTCCCCCGTGACCAGCACGCCGAGAATCCGACGGCCTTCCGGCGTCGGGCGTCGGACGGCGCGCGGGGCGCCTAACGGCACTGCCCAACGGCACTGCCCAACGGCACCGCCTAACGGCACCGCCTAACGGCACCGCCTAACGGCAGTCAGACCTTCTCGCCGCCCATCAGCACGGCCATGATCGCCTTCTGGACGTGGAGGCGATTCTCGGCCTCGTCCCAGACGCGGCTCTGCGGGCCCTCGATCACCGACGCGCTGACTTCCTCGCCGCGGTGAGCGGGGAGGCAGTGAAGGAAGATCGCCTTCTTGTTCGCGCGCTTCATGAGCGCGTCGTCGACCTGGTAGCCGGCGAAGGCCTTCTCGCGAACCTTCTGCTCTTCCTCCTGCCCCATCGACGCCCAGACGTCGGTGTTGACGACGTCGGCGCCGGCGACGGCTTCCTTCGGATCGCGGACCACGGTGACCTTCGCCTTGTTCTTCGCCCGCTCGAGGATCGCGCCGTCCGGGTCGTAGCCTTCGGGACAGGCGAGGGTGAGCTCGAATCCGAGGCGGTATGCGGCGTTGATCCAGGAGTTCGCCATGTTGTTGCCGTCGCCGATCCACGCGATCTTCTTCCCCTCGTAACCGCCGAGGTGCTGCCTGACGGTGAGGAGATCAGCGAGGATCTGGCAGGGATGCAGCAGGTCGGTGAGCCCGTTGATGATCGGTACGGTCGCGAACTCCGCCAGCTCGACGACTTCGGCGTGGGCGAAAGTGCGGATCATGATCCCGTCGACGTAGCGCGAGAGCACGCGCGCCGTGTCCTTGATCGGCTCGCCGCGCCCGAGCTGCACATCGCGCGGCGAGAGGAAGAGCGCATGTCCACCGAGCTGCCAGGTGCCGACCTCGAACGAGACGCGCGTCCGGGTGGAGGACTTCATGAAGATCATCGCCAGCGACTTTCCGGCGAGCGGCTTCCTGTCGTACTTGCCCGTGCGCATCCGGTCGGCGAGGTCGAACAACCCCTCGAGCTCTTTCTTCGTGAAGTCGGGGATCGCGAGGAAATCGCGGTGGGGACGTTCGGGCATGGCTCCTCAGACGGGTGGATGGCGACGCGCGGAAACTAGTAGCTGCGGTCGCGGTGTGGTAGCCAGCCGTGGCCTCGCGAAGCCCGGTGAAGCGTGCTCTCATCTCTCATCGCAGTGTCGCAGGCTCGCCCCCCACACAGCGATCTCAGAGGATGTACCGTCGCAGATCCTCATCTTCGACGACTGCCTTCAGCCGGTCGCGGACGCGCTGGCCATTGATCTCGACGCTCTTGGTCACGTCGTCGGGCAGGTCGTAGAGCACGTCCTCGAGCAGCGTCGTCATCACCGTGTGGAGACGCCGCGCCCCGATGTTTTCCATTCGCTCGTTCACCAGCGCGGCGATGCGGGCGATCTCGGCGATGCCGTCCTCGGTGAAGGTGAGTGATGCGCCTTCGGCCTCGACGAGCGCGGCGTACTGTTTGGTGAGCGCGTTTTCGGGTTCGGTCATGATGCGGACAAAGTCGGCTTCGGTCAGCGACTTGAGCTCGACGCGGATCGGGAAACGGCCCTGCAGCTCGGGAATCAGGTCGCTCGGCTTCGAGACGTGAAAGGCGCCGGCGGCGACGAAGAGCACGTGGTCGGTCTTCACCATCCCGTATTTCGTCTGGACGTTCGAGCCCTCGACGATCGGCAGCAGGTCGCGCTGCACGCCCTCGCGCGAGACGTCAGGGCCGCCGGCGGTACCGCGCTCGCCGGCGATCTTGTCGATCTCGTCGAGGAAGATGATGCCTAACGATTCTACCCGCTCGAGCGCGTCGACGGTGACGTCCTCGGTGTCGATCAGCTTGTCGAACTCCTGGTCGAGCAGGATCCGGCGCGCCTCGGAGACCTTCACGCTGCGCTTCTTCGTCCGCTTCGGCATCATGTCCTGGAGCACGGAGGTGAAGTTCTCCATTCCCTCGGGCGCGCCAGGCGATGCCATCATGTCGAACATCGGTGAGTTCTGCGGCGTCTCGACCTCGACCTCGCGCTGCTCGAGCTGGCCGTCGAGCAGGAGCTGCTTCAGCTTGGCGCGGGTTCGCTGGTGACGCTCCTGCTCGGCGCTGCGCTCGTGCGTCGTCGCGCCGTCGGATGCGACGACGAAGACGCCGTCCGATGTCGAAGCCGACGCGGTTGCACCGGCGGCCGCGGTGGCGGTTGCCGGCGACTGCGCGGCAAAATTCGGCGTCGGCAGAAGCAGGTCGAGGAGCCGCTCGGTCACGCGCTCGATCGCGAGGTCATCGACTTCGTGCTCGCGCTCGGTGCGCACCATGTCGATCGCGCTCTCGACGAGATCGCGGACCATCGACTCGACGTCGCGGCCGACGTAACCGACCTCGGTGAACTTCGACGCTTCGACCTTGATGAACGGCGCGCCGGCGAGCTTGGCGAGCCGCCGTGCGATCTCGGTCTTCCCCACCCCGGTCGGGCCGATGAGGATAATGTTGTTCGGCGCGATT
Source organism: Gemmatimonadaceae bacterium (assembly GCA_045804265.1). Lineage (GTDB taxonomy): Bacteria > Gemmatimonadota > Gemmatimonadetes > Gemmatimonadales > Gemmatimonadaceae > JABFXC01. The sequence goes on from JBJMNK010000105.1 coordinate 15,147, forward strand.
TCCTGGCGGATTCCCTCTGGCGCGCGCTGGCGGCGCCACCGGTTTCGGAGCGCGATGGCGACCGACTTCTTCGCTTCAGCCTGACCGACGATGTAACGATCGAGCTCGGCGACGATCTGCCGCGGCGTGAGGTCGGCGAGCCGGGCGATCGCCTGTTGTGTTCGTGGTGACGTCATGCGGAGTGGGAATCGGGAAACGCGAGGCGCGATAGCGCGCCCCGTCCACTCCGCAATCTACTCGCCGGAACGCACGCCCCGGGCTGAGAGAGATCGTTTGCCGTTCGCCAGCGTCACGGCGACGAGCACCGGGAGCAGCCACGCCAGGCGCCCCTGATAGCGACCAAACACGCCGGACAGGTTGGCGCAGACGAGGGCGTTGATGACGAGCGCGGCCCAGAGGTACAGCTGCAGCCCCGCGCTCGCCGCGAGCGAGACGGCGCCACGGCGGAACGCATCGCGCATCAGCCAGAGACTCAGCCCCAGCGAGGCGATCAGTGCGGCCAGGATGATGCCGTCGATGATCTTCGCCCCCGACACTGCGGATTTTTCCTGGCGCGCGCCCAGCATCGCCTGCTCCTCGTGGGGCAGGACGAAGGCGAGCACCGATCTCGTGAACGTGTTTGCCGGCTGCGTCCGCGCCTTGTCGAACACCTCGACGTTCACGAATTGCCGCGCGCCATACGAGACGACCGAACGCGCCGCGCCTAACGGTTCGTGGACGAGCACGGCGCCGACGAGGTGGCGGGTATCGTCACGCAGCTGGTCTTCGGTCTGGTATGCCTTGTAGAAGGGGCTGCTGTCGTTCCAGATGAACGTCTCGATCGGCTGCTGCAGTCCCGCCTGGAAGGGGCAGAGGGCGAACGGCTCGACGGCGCAGCGGTCAGCGAGGACGCGCGACGCGAGCCCGCTCTCGACGAGATGCCCGAGCACGAAGACACTCGGCTTCCGCGTCAGCGCGACGCGGTCGGTCCGCACCCAGTTGAAAGTCGCCAGCGCGACGACCGCCAGCGCGACGCCACCGGCAACCGCGGCGGTGACGCGCAGCGGCGGCAGCGTTAGGCGCTGACCGCTTCCGGCAACAGCGACGAGGAGCAGCAATGCGCCGAACACCACCGGCATCGTGACATGCGTCGCGACGCCGACGATGATCGTCCCACCGACGAGCGCGCGCGACGCAGCGCCGAGTCTCGCCCAGTGGGCGAGGGCGAGCCAAGTAGCGAGAAGGACGGCGCCGGCGAAGACATCGGGCATCGCCTCGCTCGTCATCCACGGCGCGCCGGTCGCGAGGAGCGCCGCGAGCATCGCGAGCAGGACGCGAGGGGTGAGCGCGATCTCGAGCGCGGTCACCGCGCGGACGAGCAGGGCGCCGACCAGCAGTGCTTGCGCGATGATCGGCGCCCAGAGCGTGAACGTACCGCCAGTCGCCCACATCCAGAGTCCGTAGCCGGCGGTCCGAACACGCGGCGGCCGCTTGCTCAGCGCACTGAGGAGATATTCGCCGCTGTCCGAGTACAGCAGGGGGAAGCGATTCCAGATCGCCGGCAGCAGCAGGACGAACGAGATCGCCAGCATCCAGCCGATCTTGCGCGCGCTCCGAATGCGGTTCGTCACGCTGTTCGCTCGACTCATGCGGCCGCGACTACGCGAGAGCGACGCGGCCAGCGAAGCGTGCCACGCTCGAGGAGCGTAATCACGACGGCAAATGGAAGCAGCCACGAGACGCGCGACTGATAGCGGGAGAACACCGACGCGAGGTTCGCACAGATCGCCGCGTTGGCGATCAGCGCGACCCAGACGATGACATGCAGCCCGACGGCGTTGTCGATCCGCAGCTCGCGCTCGATGGACGCGCGACTCAGCATGACGAGACTGAACGCGGCGCAGGCGAGAAAGACCACCAGGTGCAGCATGCTGGTCCAGGGGAGGCGCAGCGTATTCTCCTGCTGGCGCGCGACCTCCTGCGCCGGTAGATCAGCCGGATACATCCGGGCGATCACGCGCTGCACCTCGGTGCGGTGGCGGTGACGCCAGATCTCGTCGTTCACGCGAAAGGCGACGAGCTGACGTCCGGTGTAGCCGAGCACCGACGCCGCGAGAGCGAGTGGATGATTCCTGACGATGCCGCCGAGCAGCCGGCTGGTTTCGGCGCGGATGAGCGCGGGATCGTCGTGGAGCACGAAGTAGCGCGGGCTCTCCTTCGGCCGCCAGACGAAGATGTCCACCGAGCGCGTGAGCGTATCGCGCACCGGGCAGAGCGCGAACTGCTCGGAGCCGCAGCGCTCCTGCAGCAGCTGCTGCGCGAGCCCCGTCTCGACGAGGTGTGACAGGACGAACATGCTGCCGTTGAACGGCTGCGGCGGCTCGTCGCGACGGAGAGACTCGTAGCCGCGGGTGACCACCGCCGATGCGAGGAGGAGAATCGTGGCACCTGTCAGTGTGCGCGCGGTCTGGCGGTTGACGGGCCCGCGCCGCCTGAGAACGAATATGACGACGAGCACGGCGCAACCGACGAGGACGTTCGTGAGGTGCATCGTCGACCCGACGAAGACCGCGGCGATCGACAGCGCTCGACCGAACCAGCCGATCTTCGTCCAGTGGCAGGCGATGAGGTAAAGGCCGAGTACCACCAACGCGACGAACACGTCGGGCATCGCCTTGCTGCTCACCCAGGCGATCGAGGTCCCGACCGTCAGCGCGAAGGTGATGCCTAACGTTTCCGCAGGATGCGCCCGGCCGAACGCGCGCAGCGTCTGCCAGAGCAGCGCGGCGAGGAAGAACGCCTGCGCCACGACCGGAAGCCAGAGCGTCGAGCCCGCACTCGTGAAGCGGATCCAGAACGCGTAACCCGGGGCGCGGATGGGCGATGGGAGCAGCGTTTCCGAGCGCAGCAGGTAGTCGGCGGTATCCGAGAAGAGGATCGGATAACCGTTGAAGAAGGCGGGGAGCAGGAGCAGCATCGTCAACCCGGCGATCGTCGCCAGCGACGCGATCGCGGGGCGCAGCCGTGGGCTCCGATCGGTGCGGCCGGACGAGACGTCGTGCAGCCCCGCGACGCCGGGCGTCAGGGGGTTGAACGAGTCACTGACGGGGCGCGTCCGCGCGGGTGCTGCCATACGGGAAAGACGATGCGCCGCGCGCCGCCGTCACGACGCGCGCGCCTCTCCGGCGTCAGCCGATCGGCTCGAGGACGGTGATGTTCGTGTTGGTGTAGACGCAGATCTCGCCGGCGATATGGAGCGCACGCTTCACGATCTCGACGGGCGGCAGCGGAGTGTTGGCGGCCAGTGCCCGGGCCGCGGCCAGCGCGTACGAGCCGCCGCTGCCGATCGCGAGAATGCCGTCATCGGGCTCGATGATGTCTCCCGTCCCCGAGATGATCAGCCCGTGCTGGCGATCGACGACGGCGAGGAGGGCCTCGAGACGGCGGAGCACGCGGTCGCTGCGCCAGTCCTTCGCCAGCTCGACGGCCGCGCGCGGCAGGTTGCCCGGGAACCGCTCGAGCTTCTCCTCGAACTTCTCGAACAGCGTCATCGCGTCGGCGGCCGCTCCGGCGAAGCCGGCGACGATGCGGCCGCCGTGCATGGTGCGAACCTTCGTCGCGTTCGACTTCATAACCGTCTCGCCGACGGTGACCTGGCCGTCGCCGCCGAGCGCGACCTGGTTGTCACGCCTAACGGCGAGGATCGTCGTCGCGCGTACGCGCGGCAACCCGCCACTGCTCGATTCGCTCATGCGTGAAAGCTATCGCCCCACTCAGCGGATGCGCGACCGGCCGGTGGGTGGAGTGCGCTCGGGCATCCCTGGCTTCACGTCCGTATTGGGATCGCGTCGGGCCGGGCCGCGAAAATCGAGCTGCTCGCGGATGTACCGCCGGTTGAACACCGCGCCGGCCACGATCAGGGCGCAGGCCAATGCGGCGAGCCATGGCGTGAGCGTCCACGCGTCGCGACCGATCAGCGCGATGCCGGTCACGATGACGCCCAACCCGACCAGCGCTTCGCCGCCGCGGTGGCGTTCCGCGCGCACGCGCCGGCGACGCTCGCGACCGCGCATGAAGTCGCGGTCCGGAAGCCAGGCATCGGCAACCAGGCCGATCCCGGCAAGGCCGACGACTGTTCCGAGAATTATGGGTAGCAGTTCCAGGCGCATGCCGAGCGTCACCGTTCGTGGTGGACCTGCCCCCTGCTATGCGACGATCATGCCCGGGGATGCGCCGAGCGATATACCGCCTTCAGCCGCTCGACGCTGGTGTGCGTGTAGATCTGCGTCGTCGCGATCGATGCATGCCCCAGCAGCTCCTGCACGGCGCGAAGATCGGCACCGGCATCGAGCAGATGAGTCGCGAAGCTGTGTCGCAGCGAGTGGGTACTGAGCCCGGCACTCTCGTCGACCGCGTCGAGGTACTTCTGCACCGCGAGCTGGATGGCGCGGACCCCGAGTCGTTTGCCATTCCGCGAGAGGAAGAACGCATTGCGATCGGCCTTGGGGCCGATCGCGCGAATCAGCTCGTCGCGCTTCGCCTCGTAGTTCCTCAGCGCGAGTGACGCCGCGTCGCCGATCGGGATGATCCGTTCCTTCCTTCCCTTCCCTCGCACTTTCGTCTGCTGCGAGACAAGGTCCACGTCCGGGCGGCTGAGCCCGCGCAGCTCGGAGAGGCGCATCCCCGTCGAGTAGAACAGCTCGAGGATGGCCGCGTCGCGCACCCCGTTGTAGCCGCCCTCCATCGCGCGGGCGAGCGCGAGCTCGAACAGCTTTCCCGCCTGCGTCCGATCGAGATAGCCGGGCAAGTGTCGGTCGAGCTTCGGCGAGCTGGCGGCGCGCGCCGGGTTCGCCTCGACGATCTCGTTGCGGTGCAGGAACCGGAAGAAGCTTCGTGCCGCCGACAGCGCGCGGCCGATGGAGCGCTTGCCCAATCCGCGCCGCTGCAGGTGCGCGAGATACCCGCGCAGCGCGAGCCGGTCCACGCCCTGCCAGCTCCACGCGCTCCCGCCATAGTAGCGCGCGAGGAAAGTCACCAGCTCGTCGAGGTCGCGACGGTACGCCTTGACCGTATTCGGCGAGACGTCGCGCTCCTTCTCGAGGTGCTTGAGGAACTCGGCGACGTCGCCGTCGGCCGGAGCGTCACACGTCGGTGCAGCGTCAGGCAGTGCGCGCTTCGACGTGCTCACCGCGCGGCCAGCTCAGCCGCCGGCGCCGCTCCGACATGCTCGTCGCGCCAGCGCCGCATGTCGCCTAACGCTCGCTCGGCGATCTTCTCGCGCTTGACACGCTTGTCGCGGAGGCGCTCGCCCAGGTCGTCGACGAGGCCGAAGTTGGCGTTCATGGGCTGGAAGTGCTTCGGGTCGGCCTCGCGCAGGTAGCGATACAGCGCACCGAGCATGGTGGTCGGCGGGGGGACGACCGGTTCGTCGCCGGCGAGCAGGCGCGCCATGTTGATCGCCGCGAGGATTCCGGTCGCGGTGCTCTCGGTGTAGCCCTCGACGCCGGTGAGCTGTCCGGCGAACATCGTGGTCGGCGCGTCGCGCAGCGCGAGGTGCGGCGCGAGCGCGCCGGGCGAGTTGAGATAGGAGTTGCGGTGGATCGAGCCGAAGCGCAGGAATTCGGCGTTCGCCAGCCCGGGAATCATGCGGAAGACGCGCTGCTGCTCGGGAATGCGAAGCCGCGTCTGGAATCCGACGAGGTTCCACATCCGGCCACCGCGATCCTCCATCCGCAGCTGCGCGACCGCATACGCTTCGCGACCGGTGCGCGGATCGACCAGCCCGACCGGCTTCATGGGCCCGAAGCGGAGGGTGTCGCGCCCGCGGCGCGCGATCTCCTCGACGGGCATGCACCCCTCGAAGTAGGGGACCGCATCGAACTCGTGGGCGGTGAATTGGTCGGCCGTGCCTAACGTGTCGAGGAAGGCCTCGTACTCGTCGCGGGTGAACGGGCAGTTGAGGTATGCGCCCTCCTCGCCCGCGCCTTCCATTGTCTCCTTGCCATAGCGCGAGGCGCGAAAGACGATCGCGTCGTCGATCGACTCGCGGCTGACGATCGGCGCGATGGCGTCATAGAACGCGAGCCCGTCGATCCCGAGCCGCGTGCGGATCGCCTCGGCCAGCGCGTCGGAAGTGAGCGGCCCGGTGGCGACGATGCCGACCTCGGGGAGCGCGGTCACCTCCTCGCGCGTCATCGTGACGCGCGGATGCGACGTCACCCACTCGTGCACCCGCGCCGAGAAGACGTCGCGGTCCACGCCTAACGCTGAGCCGGCGGCGACCCGGGCCTCGTCGGCGGCGCGGAGGATCATCGACCCGAGCAGGCGCATTTCGGCCTTGAGGAGGCCGTGCGCGTTGGTGATCTCGGTGCTCTTGAACGTGTTCGAGCAAACCAGCTCGGCGAGCCGATCGGTCTTGTGCGCGGCAGTGCCCCGTACAGGCCGCATCTCGTGGAGCACCACGTCGAAGCCGCGCTCGGCCAGCTGCCACGCGGCCTCGGAGCCGGCGAGACCGCCGCCTATGATGTCGATTCGAGTCCGGGGCATGGCGGAATCTATCGCGCTATGCTCGGTCACGGCGAGGAGGGAGGTCGCGCGGTCTGTCCTCAACACAGCGAAGAGAGATGATCGAGGCTCCGAGAGAGATGAGCGATGAGCGACGAAACAACGATGGGGTTGCCGGCACACCCTCACCGCTGTTCGCGCCGCTTGGCCGGTTTGCTCGGCTCTCAGCTCTCGATCGGAGCCTCGATCATTTCTTCATCGCAGTGTCATAGCAGCCACGGCGGCACCGCACTGCGGATCGCAGTGTCATAGCCAGTCTGGTGCGCAGCGGAGCTGCGCGCCTACGCCGCGCCGACCTCTTCGGGCACCGGCGCGACGTCCCATTCGTTGCCGCACTTGAGGCACTTCCGGAACTCGCCACGGGTCTTGTTGAACTTGACCTCGGCGCCGAGGTAGCCGCAGTCGGGACAGGGCTCGGCGACCGGCTTGTTCCAGGCCACGAAGTCGCAGTCCTCGTTCGAGCAGGCGTAGAAGTTCGTACCGCGCTTCTTCGACTTGCGCTCGACCAACTCGCCGCCGTCCTTGGGGCACATCACGCCGGTCGGCATGCTGCGCGTCCCGCGGCACTTGGGGAAGGTGCTGCAGCCGAGGAACGCGCCGCTGCGTCCTTCACGCTTGACCATCGGCGCGCCGCACACGTGGCACTTGTAGTCGGTGAGCTCGGCCTTCTTCTTCTCGCCGCTGATCGGGCGCGTGTACTTGCAGTTCTTTGGATGGTGCTCGCAGGCGAGGAAGGGCCCGAAGAAGCCGCCACGCGGCTCGAGCTTCCCGCCGTCGTCCGGGCAGCGCAGGTCCGCAACCTTGCTCAGGTCGTAGGCCTCGCCGATCAGCTGCTCGACCTGGACGCTCTTCAGCGACTTGTCGAACGGCTTGTAGAAGTCCTTGAGGACCTTCTGCCAGCCTAACGATCCGCCCTCGACCTTGTCGAGCTCACCCTCCATCTCGGAGGTGAACGCGACGTTGAAGATGTCGGGGAACTGCTTGACCATCACCTTCTCCACCGACTCGCCGAGCTCGGTCGGGAAGAAGCGGCGCTGCTCGAGCAGCACGTAGCGACGGTCGGCGAGCACCGAGATGATCGACGCGTAAGTCGATGGCCGGCCGATGCCCAACCGCTCGAGCTCCTTGACCAGGCTGGCCTCGGAGAAGCGCGGCGGCGGCTCGGTGAAGTGCTGCGACGGTGTGATCGAGATGACCGGCACCCGCTCGCCCAGCTCGACGACCGGCAGTGCCTGCTCGTCCTCGAGCGCCTTGCTGTCGCCCTCTTCGCGGGCCTCCTTGTACAGCGCGAGGAAGCCCTGGAACTTGATGACGCTGCCGGTCGAGCGGAACAGGTAGGTCGACGTCAGCGAGAGATTCCGCGAAACGTTAGGCGCGTTCTGCGGCGTGAGCTCGTAGTCGAGCGTCGTCGTGTCGAACACCGCCGGCGTCATCTGCGACGCCATGAAGCGCTTCCAGATCAGCTCGTAGAGCTTGAACTGGTCGTCCTTGAGGTAGCGCTTGAGCGCATCGGGACGGCGCGTCGGATCGGTCGGACGGACGCCTTCGTGCGCGTCCTGCGCATTGGCGGCGTTCGCCTTTCCATAGAGCTGCAGCCCCGAGGCGACGAACTCCTTGCCGAACAGCGTGCGGAGATAATCCTGCGCCTGACGGGCCGAGGTCTCGGAGACGCGAGTCGAGTCGGTACGCATGTACGTGATGAGGCCAACCGCGCCCTCGGGGCCGATCTCGATGCCCTCGTACAGGTCCTGAGCGACGCGCATCGTCCGCTTGCTGCCGAAGCCGAGCTTCTTCGCGGCCTCCTGCTGCAGCGTGCTGGTCGTGAAGGGCGCCGCGGGATTCTTGCGACGCTCGCGACGCTTGACGTCGGTGACGGGAAATTCCTTTCGGGCCGACACGTCGGCGAGAATCTTCTTCGCCGCCGCCTCGCTGCCGATCTCCGCCTTCTTGCCGTCGACCTGGTGCAGCTTCGCCGTGAAGCGCTGGCCCTTCTTCTCGAGCAGCGCCTCGATGGTCCAATACTCGATCGGCTTGAACGCGCGAATCTCGCGCTCGCGCTCGACGATGAGGCGTAACGCGACCGTCTGCACGCGCCCGGCGCTCAGCCCCTTCTTGACCGTCTTCCAGAGGATCGGGCTCGCCTTGTACCCGACCAGTCGATCGAGGACGCGGCGCGCCTGCTGCGCGGCGACCTTCTTCTCGTCGATGACGCCGGCGTTGGCGATCGCGGTCTGGACCGCGTCCTTGGTGATCTCGTGAAAGAGCACGCGCCTGACCGGCGCGCCGTTCTTCCGCGTCACCTGTCCGGCGACGTGCTGCGCGATCGCCTCGCCTTCGCGGTCAGGGTCGGTCGCGATGAAGATCTCGCGGCTGTCCTTCGCCACGTTCTTCAATTCAGCGATCGTCTTCTCCTTCCCGGGAATGGGGACGAGGTCCGGCTCGAAGCCGTTCTCGATGTCGATGCCGAGCTTCTTCTCGGGAAGGTCCATGATGTGGCCGACGGTCGCGCGGACCCGGTAGCCCCTGCCGAGGTACTTGCCGATCGTCTTCGCCTTGGCGGGCGATTCGACGATGACGAGCGAGGTCGAGCCCGACGGTCCATCGAGATCGCCGTATTCGGTAACGGCTGCCTTCCGCCCGCGCTTACCCACGACCGCCGCGCTCCCCTCGCGGACAGCGGCGGCAGCGCCGCGCTTCGCCGCGGCCTTGGCCGTCGGCGAGGCGCGACGCGTCGTGGTCTTCTTCGCGGCGCTCCGGGCGCCGGTCTTCTTCATTGCCATCTAGTGTACAGTCCTCCGTGAGCCGGGAGTCCCCGGCTCGTCGATCCCCGATGCCTCGAGGAGGGCTTTCAAGTCGTCGAGCGCGATGCTGCCGTCGAGCTGCGTCAGCGCGCGCTCGATCACGTGCTCCAGCTCAGCGGGGTTGAGCGTCTCGCCGGACAGGCGGAGGAGGTGCCCCCACGCGTCCCGGGTGAAACGTCCCCGCTCGTGCGGCCCGGGAATCCGGAAGGTCCGCCCGTCGCGCTCGTTCATCAGCTGCGGTGGCGTTGGCGGGTTGTCGGTGCCGTCGCCGATCCGATCATCCATTCAGTACACCTGTGCGGCGCCTTCGCGCCGAATGAGATCAACTATAGCCGTCACGACCTGCTCGGCGCTCAGCGGTTCGGTGTCGACGCTGTGGTCCGCGCCTTCATACGCCGCCTTGCGCGCTTCATATAAACGTCTGAGCTCACCCAAAGGGTCCGGGCGGATCAGCAACGGGCGGGTCGAGCGCTCTGGACCGAGCCGCTTGATCGCCGTCTCGAGCCGGACACGAAGGTAGATGAAGCGCGCCGGTGGGCGCAAAAGCAAAACATTCTCCGGTGAAGCAATCCAGCCCCCGCCCGGGGAAAGGATCATACCCCCGACTTCCTTCAATTCCTCGGTCAGCGTCCGTTCGAGCTGGCGGAAGGCGTACTCGCCCTTCTCGCCGAAGATCTGAGCGACGCTCATCCCTTCGCGCCGCTCGATCTCCCGATCGAGGTCGAGAAACGGGCGGCCGAGTGCCGTCGCGACCCCCGCCCCCACCGTCGTCTTCCCCGAGCCTGGAAGCCCGACGAGCACGACGTGGGGGCGGTTCGCGTCAATCGGCGAGACGGGCTGCGACGTGCGAAACGTAGCCATCGTAGTTCCGTCTTGCTTCGTTGAGAGAGTCGCCGCCGAACTTCTCCATGAACGCGTCGGCCAGCACGATCGCAAGCATCGCTTCGGCGATCACTCCCATCGCCGGCGCGGCCGTGACATCGCTGCGCTCGGCAGTCGCCTCGGCGGTCGCACCGGTCGCGACGTCCACTGTCTGCAGCGGGCGCATCAGGGTGCTGATCGGCTTCATCGCCACGCGCACGACGAGCGGCTCGCCGGTCGTCATCCCTCCCTCGAGTCCGCCCGCGCGGTTGCTGCGGCGCCGGACGTTGCCGGCGAGCGGGCGCCCCGGCGCACGCTCAATCTCGTCGTGCACCTCGGCGCCGGTGCGGCGCGCCGCCTCGAAGCCGATTCCGATCTCGACGCCCTTTACCGCGGGTATCGACATCATCGCCGCACCAATACGCCCGTCGAGCTTCCGATCCCACGATACGTGCGAGCCGAGTCCGACGGGGAGCCCATCGGCAACGACCTCGCAGATCCCGCCTAACGTGTTGCCTTCGCGCTTGATCGCGTCAATGCGCTCGATCATCGCCTGCTCCGCGGCCGCGTCGAGGGTACGCAGCTGCGACGCATCGGCGGCGGCGTTGATGTCCTCGGGCATCGGCTCGGGGCGCGCCGCGTCGATGCCGCCGAGGTGCGAGAGGTGGCTGCCGATGCGAACCCCGAACTCGGCGAGAAAGCGCCGGCAGACGGCGCCCGCGGCGACGCGCGCCGTCGTCTCGCGGGCAGATGCGCGCTCGAGGATGTCACGGGCGTCCGAACGATCGTACTTGAGGAGTCCCGTCAGGTCGGCGTGACCGGGGCGGACCCGGGTGACTGCGCGCCGGCGCGGGTCGGGGTCTCCGGCGCGAGGCGCGGGGTCCATGATCTCCGACCAGTTCTTCCAGTCGCGATTGCGGACGAGCATCGCGACCGGGCTGCCTAACGTCTCGCCGGCGCGGACGCCGGCGAGCAGCTCGACCTGGTCACGCTCGATCTGCATCCGGCGGCCGCGCCCGTAGCCCTGCTGCCGGCGCGCCAGCTGTTCGTCGACGTCGGCGGCCGTAAGCGGCACGCCTGCCGGCATCCCCTCGAGGATGCAGACGAGTGCCTGGCCGTGCGATTCTCCCGCGGTGGTGAAGCGGATCATATATCGGTCAAAGACGCGAGCCCGGCACAGGGCCGGGCTCGCGGGACGTGCGCCAAAAGTGAGCGGCGTCGCTATTTCTGTATCAGATCTTCCGGACGGATATCAATGACTACCAGCCCTTCCGAAGTCAACCCGTAGACCTTGAGCGGGATCCCCGTCGTCGGGTTGAAGCTGTACCAGACCCGGAGCGCGCCGTACAGGTTCGTGCGCAGCGGGAGCTTCTGCCGCAGGCGGAAGAAGTATGAGTCGATCACCTCGAGAGTCGTATCCGACGAGGCGACGAACGCCTGGCTCACCGAGTCGGCTGCGTTCTTCGAGTCGTTGCCCGGGTTGAAGGCGATGCCTGCGCCCGAGGCGTTGGTCGTGACCTTTCCCTGCAGGCGAAGCGCGGTGTCGGCGAAGAACGTCTCGCTGCCGTGAATCGCCAGGTAGTTGCTCTTCTGGTTGAACGCGATGCCGAAGATGCGATCCGACGCGTTGTTCACCAGGTCGCGGATCTGCAGCGGCCGCGAGTAGAGAGCCTGGTTGTAGCTCATCCCCGCCGAGTCGAGCACGGTGATGACGCGTCCCGGACGGCCGCTGGTCGCACCTTCACCGAAGGCGATGCGGCGTCCATCCGTGCCGGAGGTGACGAAGTTCGTATCCGGCAGCGCCAACGAGGTGACATCGATGTTCGGGACCAGCTCGACGTCGGTCGCGTGGGTCGAGATCGCCGGATCGGCCATCGCGTCCTCGGCGAAGACGTGCAACGCACTGCAGTACGCGACGTTGGTGTTGAAGTCGGTGTCGCAGATGCGGATCTCATCGCTCCCGCTGGGCACCGTCGTCACGTAGATGAAGACGCTGTCGGCGTTGAAGATCGTGTACTTGTTCTGCATCGCCGACGCGTACTGCCAGATCTGGCGCGTGCGCGGCCGGCCGAGCGGATCGTCGATGCGCCGGAGAGTACCGGCCGGTGCGGCGGCGGTCGGCCGCGTCGAGAAGTAGAGGTTTCCATTCTTCGACTGCGCGATGTACTGCGGACGGTCGGAGTAGTTGATCACCTGGAAACCGCTGTACTTGAGCTGCCCGCTCGTCGGGTTGATCGACCAGGCGACATCGTAGACCGCGGAGCTCGGGGTCTGGACGCGCTGCCCACGAAGGCTGGCGAGCGTGTTCAGGTCCACCACGTCGATGTTGGTGCCGCCCGAGTTCGCGACGAACAGCTTGCTGCCGCTGGTGTCGAGCGCCATGCCCCATGGGAAGGCGCCGACCGAGATCTTGCTCGCGCGGAGGCCGGGGGCCGGCCGCGTGGCCGACGAATCTTCCCACACGAAGACGCCGCCCTGCGCTACGTCAGTGATGAAGACGCGCTTGCGCGCCGCGTTCGTGTCGACCGCGATGTCCGCGGCGACGCTTCCGGCGGGGAGCGGATAGGTGACGCCGTACACCAGCAGGACGGTGTCGCGCTTGGCGAGGCGCGGATCGATCTGCGGCGACTTGAGGCCGTTCGGGATCGACTGGCCGCGGTTGCCGAGACTGTCTTCCGCCCAGCTGACGAGGAACGCGTTCTGGCCGCGATACTGGCGATCGTAGTTGAGGACGAAGCTCGCCGTGTCGTTCGTGCGGCGGGTTCCGACCGCGCGGGCGACGGTGCCGCTGCCGATCAGGGTGCTGTCGGGAAGCGTGCGCAGCTCGTAGCCTAACGCGCGGATCTGGCTCGGGTCGTGGGCGTCGATCATGATCGTCGCGCCCTGCTCGAACCGCGACGGGATGCGCTGGTAGACCAGCGGCGCGACGTTGTCGCGCGGCTCCGAGATGATCGGAATGATCACCGTGTTGCCCGATCCGATGTTGCCGCTGCCGTCGGTGGCGCGCGGGACGACGGTGATGCTGCCGCCGATCGGCGCGTTCGCCGGGACGATGAATGTGGTCTGGGAGGTGAGGAACTGCACGCCGGTCACGAACACCGTGGTGTCCTTGAGCACGACGCCGTTGCTCATCGTCGCCGTGTAGCCGTAGCGCGAGATCGACGGTGTCGAATCCATCACCGACATCGCGACGGTCACTTCCTTGTTCGGCCAGGCCGAGCTGTCGGCAGTGACGATGACCTTCGGACCGGAGACGAGGATCTGCGTCAGCACCGACGTGTCCGCGTTCAGCGACGCGTCGGTGACGATGCCGCGGAAGTAGACGACGCTATCCTGCGCGTTCGTCGGGTTGTGGTTGTAGCGCAGACGCCGGCTCATCGTGGTGTCGGTCGTCAGCGTCGTGAAGTTGAAGAGCAGCGAGTCGTAGAACACGACCGTGTCGGTCGAGCCGAGGCGCGGATCGCCGCGCACCGAGAAGCCCTTCAGCGTGAAGCGCTTCAGCGCGACGTTGTCGGTCACGTGGACCGTCACGTCGATGCTGTCGCCGATGAGCAGCGGGTTGCGCTGCGCCGGGCTGATGAACGTGAGCACCGGCGGGATGGCGTCGGCGATGTTGAAGCGGACCGTGTCGGTGACCGAGGAGATTCCAGTCGCGTCGGTCGCGCGGGCGCGGATCAGGTACGATCCCGGCGCCAGCGTGTCGAAGTCGGCGAGGAAGGCTTCGCTGACGTTGGTCTTTCGGTTATCGACGAGATGCGAAACGGTGTAGCGAACGGCGAGCGCACCCCCGACGACCGAGAGCACGTCGTAGCCCACCGTGGTGAGCCCCGACGAATCGGAGGCGACGAGGCGGACCGAGTCGGTCACCGCGCCTGACTTCATCGTGACACCGCGCGTCGGCGCGACGAGGCGCACCGTCGGCGGGACCGAGTCGAACAGGATGAAGGACAGCGTCTTGTTGACCGTCTGCCCGTTTCCATCCGTGACCGACCCGAAGACGCTGATCGTATCGCCTGACCGCGCGCCGTCGAGCGGCACGTTGAACGTGGTGCTGTACGTCGGCGTGTTCGACTTGAACGTGGTGTTGACGCCGACCGTCACGACCTGGGCCTTCGGGATCGTCGTTCCGGTGTCGCGCGTTGCCTGAACATTCATCTTCAACAGCGACAGGTCATCATCGCCGGTCGCCGTGATCGTGACGGGCGAGCCGAAGAGGACGCGGTTCCGGATCGTGTCCAGCCCCGGAATCTCCAGCGTTAGGCGTGGCGCCGCCGAAGCGGAGCCGCCGGTGCCGGTGGACGAACCACCGTCACACGCCGTGAGAACGGCCGCGAATCCGAGCGCCGATGCAACCAGGCGCAGAGCTCGATACGTCATGGGAATACTCCGAGAGTGGGTCGGGTCAGCGCGGCGCGCTGGCCTGGCTCAGCTTGTCCCCGTCATCGACGATGTGGGGGGTGACGAGGATCAACAGGTCGCGCTTGTCTTCCTGGTGCGTCGTGTGCCCGAACAGCTTGCCGATGAGTGGCAGGTCGACGAGCAGCGGGATGCCGGTCTTGTCGACCGTCACCGACGTCACCGTCAGGCCACCGATGACCGCCGTCTCGCCGTCGTTCACGAGGAGCTGGTTCTCGGCGAGCTGCTTCTCGAACGTGTACCCGAGGTCCGACGCGGCGAGCGCGATGTTCGACCGCTCGCTGTGCAGCGTCATCAGGATCTGGCGGTTCGAGGTGATGTGCGGCACGACCTCGAGGATGATGCCGGTCTCCTTGAAGCTCACCGTCGCGCGGGCAATCGTCCCGGCACCCGTTCCGGCGTCGACGACGCGGATCGGGGTCTCTTCACCGACGACGATGCGGGCCTTCTTGTTGTCGAGCGTCACGATGCTCGGCTCGGCCTGCACGTCGGCGAGCCGGACTTCCTGGAGCGCGTCGATGAACGAGGTGAGTGAGAACTTGCCTAACGTGGTCGAGAAGAGGAGCGAGAGCGCCGGGTTGAAGACGCGCTGGTTCGCGTTGCCGATCGCGGCGAGCTGGTTGCCACCGAGCTTGAACGCGGCCGGCGTCGTGATCGGATCGTAGTACGCGGTCGGCTGCACGGCGTCGTTGATGCCGTCGCCGTTGGTGTCGATCGGGCCGTACTGACTCGGCCGCGGGACGAGCTTGTTGAAGAACGCGCCGCCCGAGCCGAGGTCGTAGGAGATGCCCACGTCCTCGATGTCGGTGCGATTGACGAAGATGATCTTGGCCTTGATCGAGACCTGCGGCGTGCGCACGTCGAGATCGCGGACATACCCGATCAGGTCGTTGATTCGCGACGGCACTTCGGTCACGAGCAGCGTGTTGGTCGCCGAGTCCGAGCGCACCGACCCGCGGGCCGGGCAGCTCGACTGCTGCACCGTCGCGCCAGGCGCGGCCGGCGGGCAATCCTTCGACAGGAGGCTCGCCATCGTCTCGACGAGCGACGACGCGCGGGCGTAGTTGACTGGAATCAGCTGTGTCACGAGCGGCTCGGTCGACTGCTTCGCGAGGATGCTCGAGTAGCTGTCAACCGTGATGATGCCGTTGTTGTCCTCGGCCGCGGCGAGACCCTGCGACTGGAGGATCGCGTTCATCGCGACGTCCCAGGGCTGGTCGCGCACTTCGGCGGTCACCTTGCCCTCGACGCCCTTGCCGACGACGATGGTGCGGCCGGAGAACGCGGCGAACGCGGCGAGCACGTCGCGAATGTCGGCGTCCTGATACGTGACGGTGATCCGCGGCTGCGTCGACGTCTGGAGCGGCGTGCGGCTCGAGGCCGGCATCACCGTCCGCGCGTCTGGCGCAGTGGCGACCGGCGCCGGAGCAGCTGTCGGCGCGGCTGGAGTCGCGCTCCGCCAGCTCTCGAACTTCGGATGCGGGGAGGCGATCGAGACCCGCACGTCGCCCGAGCCGCGGACGATCGAATAGGCGCGGGTCGTGTCGAGGTCGATGACGACCCGGACGACGTCGCGCCGATACTGTGCGTAGCGGATGTTCTTGATCCCGCCGCGCGCGACGCGATCGTACATCTGCGGCGCCAGGCCTAACGTTGCGCCGTTCAGGTCGAGCACGATGCGATACGGCGCGTCGAGCGCGAAGTCCTGGATGTCGACCGAACCGGCGACGCCGATCACTACTTCGGCCTTGCCGGTGGCGGGAACGATGCTGACCGACGTGACCGCGGTCGTGCGCGGAGTCGGGTCCATTCCGCGTGCTGGCGCGGCGATGAGTACGGCCGCAAGGGCGGCCAAGGACACGACACGCGTCATGGATTCCTCATATTCGTGGAGTCGCCGAGCGTCAGGACGTCCTGGCGCGAATAACCGAATTCATCGATCGTGAAGGTCACCGACTTCGGGTGGATCTGCGCGACGCGCATCCGTCCGAGTGTCTGGCCGACCTTCACGCGGTACTGGTCCTTCGTTCCGACGTCGCGCATGACCGCCACCGACTTGCGTCCGGTGGGATCGTAGGCGACGGCGACAAGCTTGAGGTCGTTAAACGCAGGACGCAGTTCCCCTGTCGAGAGCAACGAGAGAAAGGGGTCCCGGCGCCCAGCGCCGTCATAACTGAAGACTTCGCGATTGAAGACGGTCGTCGCCGGAGCTTCGGTGCTCTTTCGCCCCGAATCTGGTTTCGTCGCGCCGCCCTTCGCCGGCGCGGACGGCTGCGCGGCGTGGGTGGTGGCGGTCGCCGCCGGCTGCGTCGCCGCTGCCGGCGCTGCGCCATTCACCGCGCGAGGCGTGATCGCCTGCCCGGTTTCCTCATGCGTATGCGCGTTGGTCGCATTCACGGCGCGATTCGCCGCGGCCTTCGCCGCGCCGAGCGCCGGGATGCCCTGCGCCGAAGCGCTGGTCGCGCCGAGCGCGAGCAGCGCGATGGTCATCATCGACCGGTTCATCAGTTTGCTCCCGCGGCGCTGGCCGCGCTGCCGTTAGGCGCGGGTGCCGGTGCCGGCGGCGCCCCTGGCGTCGCGGTCTTCGCGACGTATGTCTGGATGTCGAAGTTCGCCTGGATGATCGCGTCGTCCTTCTTCCGCTTCAGCTTCGCCGCGAAGGCGGGATTCGCGGGCGGAAGCAGCTTCACATTCACCGGCGTGATGATGCGCGTCAGCGATCCGACGTTGGTCAGGAACTCCGCGACCGAGTGATAGTCGCCGAGGATCTTGAGCGAGTAGCGGTAGGTGTCGAACATGTCGCCGGGCGTGACCGGCTGCGGCTGGATGTCGCTGACGTCGAGCCCGACGCGTCGCGCCGCGGTCGAGACCTGCTCGAGCAGCGTCGGGACTTCGTTCCCCGTCGGCACGAGCTGCCGCATGACCTGGAGGCTCTGTGACGAGCGCGCCGTCTGCTGGAGGAGCGCCTTTTCCGAGTTCTTCGACATCTCGTTCTGCGCCTTGCGATTCCACGAGTCGAGCGAGTCGACGTGGTCCTGCTTGGCGACGAGCGCCTCGTTGACCGGCGTCCAGCGGAAGGTGTAGAACGCGTACACGGATGCGACCGCGGCGATGATCACCAGCAGCAGCACCTTGTCCCGTTCGCTCTTGAAGATTGCCATGATGTCCTCTACCTGACCGAGAGCGAGATCGGCACGCGCTTGACGAGCGCGCTGTCCGGCTGCTGATAGGTTCCGGTGAGCTGGAACTCGGTGACTTCCTTGCCGTCGACCGGAATGACGGTGGTCTTCACCAGCGTCACGTCCTGGATGAACGGCGACGCCTCGAGCGCCTTCATGAAACGCGTCAGCGCCTGGATGTCGACGGTGTTGCCGATGATCTGCAGCTGCACCGGCTGGGCGGCCGCCGCACTGTCGGCGTTCTCGCCCTTCCGGTGCGGGGCAGCCGGCGACCCCGCGTTAGGCGCGACCGACTCGTTGGTCTGCTGCATCGACGTCAGCCACGTGTACGGCGGGAGGGCGCGGCTCACTTCGTCCATCACGTGCGGCCAGACGAAGCGATTGTTGTCGATGACCTTGATGATGTTGAGCTGCCGGACGACCGAGTCCCGCTGCGCCTGCGCGCGGCGGATGCTCTTCACGACGACCGCGTACTGGATCGAGTCCTTGGTCGAGCGCATCTCCTTCGCGTCGAGGCTCTTCTGGCGAGCGAGCTGCTGGGTGTAGAGCGCGCCGATCGCCGCCGCGGCGAGCACGCCGCTCGCGACCGCGCCAAGGAGGAAGGGATCGGTGATCTTCGACGCGAAGCTGCGGAACGCCGAGCCGACGTCGACGGATGACCCGCCGCCCCCCTTCGCCTTGTTTTTCTTCCCCGAACCGGGGAGAAGATTGATCTCGATCATGCTTGTCGCCGGTTGATCAGGCCGCGCTGCGAAGCGCGAGTCCGATGGGTAGCATCATGAGGGGCGCGATCTCGTCGGTGACGAGCGACCCGAAAGCACCGTCACGCACCTTGAGATTCGCGAGCGGGTTCGCCTGCTCGACGCGGATGCGCAGCCGATTGGCGAGCGCCTCGTTGAGCCCCGGGATGCGAGCACCGCCGCCGCAGGTGTAGACAGCGCGGAGCTGGCCGGTGCGCGCCGACGACGCGAGGAATGCCGCCGCACGCTCGACGCCGACCGCGATCTCCTCACCCCGGCTCTCGATCACCGCGTCGAGATGCGGTGAGCGATCGTAGCCCTGGAGGAGCTGATCGGCTTCATCGACGCCGAGGCCGCGCTCGCGCTGGAGATCTTCGCGGAAGCGGCGCGTGCCGACGGTGATGTCGCGCGTGAGGATCGGAACGCCCTCGTCGAGGACGTTGATGTTGGTGACTTCGTGCCCGATGTTCACGAGACCGACGATGCCGTTCATCGCGTCGGGGTGACTGAGCTCGAATGCGTTGTGGAGCGCGAACGCATCGACGTCGACGAGCGACGGCGCGAGGCCGGCGTCGGTGAGGATGCGGATCTTGTTCTCGACGAGCTCGCGCTTCGCCGCGACCAGCAGCACCTGCATCTCGTCACCGCTGCCGTCGGGATCGAGGATCTGGAAATCCAGCTCGACCGACTCCATGTCGAACGGCACGTGCTGCTCGGCTTCCCATCGCATCAGCTCGCGCGCCTGCGCTTCCTTCACGCGCTCGATCTGGATCTTCTTGATGATGACGTCGCGCCCGCCGACGGCGGTGACGACGTTCTTCGACTTCACGCCTGCAGCGGAGAGCGCGCCGCGGACCGCATCGGAGACGATGCCCGGGTCCATGACTTCACCCTCGACGATTGCGTCGGCGAGCAGCGGAGTGATCGCGACCTTCACGAGCTCCGGCTGCTTCCTGGAGTGATCGACGACCGCGACCTTCACCAGCCCTGAGCCGATGTCGAGACCGATCGTCGTCTTCTTGCCACCGAAGAGCGCCATGGATGTAGCGGGGATGGAGAGAGCCAACTCAGGACACTGTGACTTCTGTAGCGGTCGTTTCTACCGAACACACGAGCCGGGCGGCAAATGGTAACAGGGAAAAAACAAGTGGCGCACCCGAGCAACCCGGTGCGCCACCTGAGTTTTCGCCGTGTGCGATGCGGCCGCGCTCACTGCTACCACATCTCCGCCCACGCGCGCTTCTTCGCGGGAAGGAGTCGCGCCGAGCCACGCAGCGCACTCTCGAGCGCACACTTCGAATACTGGAAGGTCGAGTTACCGGTGAGGATCGAACCGCCGTCGCTGAAGTCGGCGTTACGCGCCATGACCGCGCCGCTGATGTTCGGCGTGCCGTTACCCTTGTTGAAGTCATCCTTCACGATGATCAGCCCATCCCACTGGAAGTTGCCGTTCACCTGCAGGTCGCCTTCGACGAGCAGGATGCCCTGCCCTCGCCCGTTGTTGATGTGGAGGGTCTGCGTCGCGTAGACGATCGGGAAATAGTTCTGGCATTGCGTCACCGCGCCGGCGCCGCGCATCGGCTCACCCCAGTTCGTCAGGCTGTAGGCGCACTTCCCGTTCGCCGCGACCGGCGACGGGTCGACGTCACCTGGCAGGATGACGTCGGCGTTCTTCACCAGCGTCTGCCATGACTCGTCGCCGTACTTCACGTAGCTGCCGGTGTCACCGGCGGCCGGATCCTTGTACGACTGCGGAAAGCCGACCGCATTCGACGCCTTCTGGATCGTGAGCGTCGCATTGGGATTGTACGCGATCGCCGTCGTGTCGCGTCCGGGAAAGTTCGCACAATCCCAGCCTGGCGGGTTCACGTTCGCGCCCGAGATCTGCGTGCTTCCCTTCACCGTTCCACCGCCATACAGCGTGACGGCGCCGCCGACCTTCACCGCGGGATATGCCATGCGCAGCACCTGGCTGGTGCGGCGACGCGTCTCCGCGGATGTCCCCGCCGCGGCGATCCCCTCGGACACGACCCAGTACGTGTAGTCGTTGAGGCGCGTGATCTTCACCGCGGACTGCGCGCTGTCGCCGGTGGAATAGGCGAAGTTCGTGTCCTTGCCGACAGTGATCGCCAGATTCATCGCCTGGTCCCACTCGGCCATCGTCTTGTTCAGCCCGAACTCGGCGGCCGAGAACGCGCGCTGTGCAACGAGCGAGTTGCGGCCGATCTTGAAGTCCTGATTCGAGGCGAAGAAGGCGCCGGCGATCAGCGCGCCGATGACGACGATGGCGAACATCGCCAGCGCGAGCGCCATTCCTTCGCGACTCTTGTTGAAGTGCGTACGCATGATTGCCTTCTCCGCGTGGAAGCGCCCGCCCGGCTACTGCCGGTTGCGAAGCGCGATGGTGACCTTCACGTAGTCCCGATACGGCGCCTGCCTGCCGCCGCCGAGCGCGACCGCCGCCTGTGTTTCGCCGTGCACGAACAGCTCGACTCGTGCGACGGCGGACTTGTCGGTGGTGATCACTCCCGTGGAGTCTCGATAGACGAAGCTCACGCCGCTGTTGATGGTGTCGTTCGCGACGTACGCCCGGTACGGCCCGGACACGGGCTGCACCGCGGAGCATCCCGACCCGTCGCCGCGGCACTCGCGGTAACCCATCCACCACAGGTTGTCGGACGCCGACTTGTAGATGTTGTACTTGACGCCGCGGGCCATGCGCAGCGGCGCACCATCCACGATCGTCGGACTCAGGTTCGCCGACAGCGTGTACGTGAAGCGGTACTTGCTGCCATCGAGTGCTGCGTCGGTGAAGTTCGCGCAACCGGCGAGCGTCGAGTCGATGCCGGTGATCGTATAGGGAATCCAGTCGTCGTCGGCGTTACCCGGGCCCTTGTCATCGAGGATGATGAGGACGTCGTTCACCTTCGGGCGCGTCAGGAACGTCGTGAAGTAGCGGTTGTTCGCCAGGTTGAGCGGCGGGATCGTGACCGTGTTCGGCGTGTGGGAGCAGATCACGCCGCTGCCGATGTTGCCGCGCACGTCGAGTGCGGAGTCGCTCATGTTGAGGATGTCGCCGCCGACCGATGAGACTCCGCGCACGTCCACCGGCACGACCGCCGATGCCTGGCGAATCTGCTGGCGGGTGTCGATGACCTCCGTTGCGCTGCGATAGAACTGCTGCTGCCGCATGATGACGGTCATGATTCCCGTCGCGACGATGCCGAGCAGCACCAGCGCGACCATGATCTCGGTGAGCGAGAAGCCGCCGCGGGCGAATTTCAGATTGGGTCGCATGGGTACTCCGATTTGAACACCTGTGACTTCTGCTTGCCGCGGATCCAGTACACGATCGAGTCGCTGACCAGCAGAGCATGGCTGCCGGTGGTGCCGGTGATCTTCCAGAACTCCTGCACGTTGCGTGTGGAGACGCCCGCGGTCGGACCCGAGGAATCCTTCATCGCGACGCAGTTGCCGGTGCGGATGCGCTCCATCCGCGAGTAGGCGACCGTCGCCGCGACCGACTGGTGGACAGCGCCGGTCATCTGTCGGACGACGACGCCCGCGGTGGCCGCGAGCCCGAGCACCCCGATCGAGAGGATGACGATGGCGACCATGACCTCGACGAGGGTAAATCCCCGGCGAGGCGTGACGGAGGCTCCGTTAGGCAGAGTGGTCATTGGGCACATCCGTGGCGATTGATGAGGCCAATCGGCGAGATGCAGATGGAGTCGCTCACCTCGCCGCGATAGAAGTTGATCTTCTGTGCGTTGCCGCTCGTCATCCCTCTGCCATCGAACACAATCGAAAAGCCTGGCGAGGTCACGGTCACGCCGAACTGGCGGCTGAGATAGACGGTCGCGCCCTTCGCCGTTTCCGTCGGACCATTGAAGACGGTGAAGCGCATCGAGTCCGACTGCATGTAGAACTTCGAGGGGCGTCCGGTCGCGATCGCGGCCGCGCGGGCGGCGGCGAGCTTCGCCGAAATACCGTCCTTCGCCGACCGCATCCGGTTGCGGTCGTTCATGTGGCCCATCTTGGGAAGAGCCATCATCGCGACGATTCCCATGATCGCCATCACGATGAGGATCTCGATGAGCGTGAATCCTGAGCGGCGCTTGTGCATCATTACCTCGTGAGTTGCCGGGCCCCTGGAATGCGCGATCGGTGCCAGATTCCAAGTGCCTGCATGGCAAGCACTTAGTCCGGCGAGGGGTCAGCACGAGGACGCAAAAAGGTGCGAATCCGCAACTTCTTGCGTAGCCGGACCGGCTACTCCAGTCCGTATTCGCGGATCTTGTAGAGGAGCGCGCGGTGCGAGAGATCGAGCAGCTGCGCGGCGCGCGTGCGATTGCCGGCGGTGCGTTCGAGTGCCTGCGCGATCAGCTGGCGCTCGAGCGTCTCGGTGCGGCGCTTGACCGAGATGTCGTCAACGGCTGGCGACGAGTGATTACCGTTAGGCGAGCGCGCGATCGCCTTGCCCCCGGTGACCTCGCCGGGAAGCTGCGCGGTGTCGATGCGGGCATCGTCGGTGAGCACGAGCGCGCGCTCGATGACATTCTCCAGCTCGCGCACGTTCCCGGGCCAGTCGTATTCGACCAGCGCGCGCATCGCCGCCGGCGACACCACCGGAGCCGGCATCCTGAGCCGCGCGGCGTGAGCGGTCGCGAAGTGGCGCGCGAGCTCGGCGATGTCCTCGCGCCGCTCGCGAAGCGCTGGAAGGTGAAGGCGGACGACATTGACGCGGTAATAGAGGTCGGCGCGAAAGCGCGCGGCCGCGACCTCTGCCTCGAGGTCGCGCGAGGTCGCAGCGATGACGCGGATGTCCACCGCGCGCGACGCATTGTCGCCGACGCGGCGGATCTCGCCCTCCTGCAGGACGCGGAGCAGCTTCACCTGCAGCGCCAGCGGCAGCTCGCCGATCTCGTCGAGGAAGATCGTGCCGCCATCGGCTTCCTCGAACAGTCCCTGCCGCTCCTGCGCCGCACCGGTGAACGCACCGCGCGCGTGGCCGAACAACTCGCTCTCGAGCAGGGCGTCGGGGATCGCCGCACAGTTCACGGCGACGAACGGTGCCGACGCGCGGGGACTTGCCGTGTGCACCAGCCGCGCGACCAGCTCCTTCCCAGTGCCGCTTTCTCCGGTGACGAGCACAGTCGACGGATGCTTCGCGACTTTCCGTGCGACGGTGACGACTTCGCGCAGCGCCGCGCTGCGGCCGACGATCCCGTCCGCGCCCCGCAGCACGCCAAGCTCCTCGCTCAGCCGGGCGACTTCGCGACGGAGGCTCTCGCGCTCGATCGCCTTCCTGATCACGAGCTGCAGCTGGTCGGCGCGGAACGGCTTCGCGATGTAGTCGTACGCGCCACGACGAATCGCCTCGATGGCCGCTTCGTCGTCGCCGTAGGCGCTCATCATGACCACAAGCGCGCGCCCCGCCGCCGTGCGGTACTTGTCGAGAAAGGTGAGACCATCCATCCCCGGCATGCGCACGTCGCAGACGATCAACGCCGCGTCCGACGCGGCGAGGGCGGTGAGTGCGGAGGCGCCATCGGCGGCTGCCTCGACCTCGTGACCATCCTCGCGAAGGATGAGCGAAATCGTGTGACGGAGCCCCGGCTCGTCGTCGATGACAAGAATCCGCATCGCTGCCTAACGTGATCCGGCGCCGGCGCGACGGCGCACATCATCGCTCCCCGCCGTCGCTCGAACAGGAGTGATCGACGCCGCGGCGGCAGGCAGCACGACGTGAAAGGCGGCGCCGCCCTCGCGGGCACGCTGGACCCAGATGGACCCGCGCATGTCGTCGACGACGCGCGCGACGATGGCCAATCCGAGCCCGGTGCCCTGCCCCGGCTGTTTCGTGCTGAAGAACGGGTCGAAGACGCGCTCGGCATCTTCCTCGGCGATCCCCGGTCCGCTGTCGGCAACGACCAGCTTGAGGATCTCCGACGGCTGCGCCGCTTCCAGCCATTGCTGCACTCTCGGCAATGGCGAACGCGCGACGCTCGCCTGCGGCAGGTCGCCTTCCCGCCTGGCGATGCTCTGCTCCATCAGCCCGTCGCCGAACCGGTGCGTGACGACGGCGAGTCGCCCGTTCCGATCCATCGCGTCGGCGGCGTTCAGCAGGAGATTGACCAGCATCTGCTCGAGCTCGTGCCGCTCACCACGCACCAGTGGCGCCTGCTCGTCGAGCGTGATCGACAGCTCGATCCGGCGGAACACACCCTGGTCGGTGAGCAGCCGTGCAACCGATCGCACGGTCTCGTTGACGTCGACGCGGTTGCTCGTGTTACGGTGCGGGCGCGCATAATCGAGCAGCCCGCGCACGATCCGGTCGATGCGCGCACTCTCCCGCTCGAGACCATCGAGGATCTCCACCGCCTGCGGATCATGCGCGGCGCTCTTTCGCAGCAGGTGTGCGTAGCCGATGATCGCGCCGAGGGGGTTTCCGATTTCGTGCGCGACACCCGCCGCGAGGCGGCCGATTCCGGCGAGCTTCTCGGCGCGGATGCGTTGCACCTGCTCGGCGAGCAGGTGATCGGTCATCCGGTTGATGCTCGCGGCAAGCGTTCCGAGCTCACGGATCGGCGCGTCGGGCACACGTCGCGACAGGTCGCCATCGGCGATGGCGGTAGTGGCGTCAACGGCGCGTTCGAGCGGACCGGTGACGACGCTTTTCAGCTGGTATGCGCCGAGCAGGACGAAGACCGCAACGTCACCGCCAACGAGGAGTGCGAGCCAG
Source organism: Gemmatimonadaceae bacterium (assembly GCA_045804265.1). GTDB lineage: Bacteria > Gemmatimonadota > Gemmatimonadetes > Gemmatimonadales > Gemmatimonadaceae > JABFXC01. The sequence continues at coordinate 40,432 of JBJMNK010000105.1, forward strand.
AGCGCGCCGTTCGACGAGTCGATGAATCCCCAGAACAGCACCACGCTCGCGACGGCGACTATGAGAGCCGCCGCGGTGAGCAGCCCGAGGCCGACGAGCAGCTCGGCGCGCAGCGATGTGCGGGATTCGAGGCGACGGCGCGTGACGGGCGGCGACGCCGTGGCGGGCGCGAGCTGGGGGGACATGTCCTGTGAGTGACGATAGAACTCATGTCCCGTTACAACGACTGCTGCGCGAGGCGCGCGCGACGACGACCGAGAGAAAAAGAAAAAGGGGGCCGGGCGTGAAGCCCGACCCCCTCTCTCACTACGATTGTATTACTTGCAGGCCGGCTCGCCGTCGCCTGCGGTCGTCACGAGCGTGTTGTTCGTGTTCACCGCGATCTGGCAGCTCTTGCCCGTCACCTGCGTGTGGGTGACTTCGGCCGACCAGTAACCCGCACCGATCGAGATGGTCGGGGTCCAGACACCGGTCGACGGCTTGAACTTCATCTGGTTGATGTCGGTCGTGTACTTGACCGAGTCCGCGAAGAACGCCTCTTCCGCGGTGACCAGGTTGCGCAGGTCCGACTTCATCGCGGCGATGTACGCCTTTTCCTTCGTGTTCGCGAACTTCGGAATCGCGATCGCGGCCAGGATGCCGATGATGACGACGACGATCAGAAGCTCGATCAGGGTAAAGCCCTTGCGCGCAGTGCGAAGCATTTGAAACTCCCGATATGAGGGGGGTGAATCTGCGATGTGTCCTATCGACTACTTGGCCCCCTCTAAGGCAACGCCCATACCGCAAGTTGCCGAGGGACCGAAGTCATTGCTGCTACGCGAGTTGGCTGAGTCAATATTGCACTGGTACATGCCGGGAGCCTCAGCAAATCGCAAGACGAGGTGCAGTTTGCGGCAGCGCCTGAATGGGCTTCGCTGCGTTGCCGCGAGCGATTGCCGGACGCGTTCACGCTCGCCGCGCCTAACGTGAACGACCCGCGCCTGCCGGTACTGTGATCCGCGACGCATTCCGAGGTTCCGCAGCAGAGTTATCAGCACGCTTCACCTGCTGTGGGTACGCGGGAGGCATCGGTCCAACCGGGCCGCCACTGCGAACCACGGTGCGCACCGAGTCGACGCGGTGAAGCAACGCGCGGTACTGCCTCGGCTGATCCCCACGCGCGACTCCGCGCAGCGCCGCATCGTGCGCCTCGTCGACCTTGCCGAGCTGCAGAAGGCAGCGCGTGTACGGGCCGAGGACGAAGCCGCCGGCGGTGTCGGTCGTCGCGAGCGACCACTTGTAGAGTGGAACCGCGCGGTCGCACGCACCCTTCTTTCGATACTCCTCAGCCATGAGGAAGGGTGGAATCGGATCGTAGGGGAAGAGCCGAATCGCTTCCCACATCTCCTTCTCACCTTCCCCCATGTAGCCGTTCGCGAACAGCCAGCCACCCATGATCTGGTGAGCGCGGTAGCTGTCGGGCGCATCGTGGATCGTCGTCGGGAAGAGCGTGTCGTTGTCGCGCCACACGAAATTCCGCAGCGCGCTTCGCGTGAAGCCGAGCATGATGACGATGGCCACCGCTGCACCGGCGATGCGGCGCAACCGCTGTTCGCCTCGCTGTTCGACGGGGATGGCGAGCCACAGTCGCCGACCGATCGCGCCGACGGTGATCATCGCGCCGACACTCGGCAGCATCATCGTGCGCTCGGCGAGGATGAAGCCGGTCGCGACGAGAAAGCCGCTCACCGGGAGGATCGCGACGATCGTCCAGGTGATGCCGAAGGTCACATCGTTCCAGCCGCGTCGGATCGAGACCCAGAGCGTGCCTAACGTCACGACCAGCGCGAGGAGGCCGGGGAGCTGCTCGGGGCCCATGCCGATCGCGATTGGTATCATCGGCGGCGAATACTCGGCCACGAGCCGGGCGGGCCAGAGGAGAAGGCGGACCCACTCCTTCGCCATCCCGATCATCGTCAGGACACGATGCGCATTGGTGAGGTGCATCCCGACGTACGCGACGTGGGGCGGCATTCCGGCGAGATCGCCGAGGACGCGGGCGCGAACCACGATGTAGAGGAGCCCAACGAGCGTGAGCAGGAGCACGAGCGGCCGCGCGGTGATGAACCGCTCCCTGATCGGACGCGGATCACGCACGACCGTGAGCTCCGCGGCCAGCAACAGCACCGGAAAGACTGCGCCGTTTTCCTTGATCAGTACCGCGGCGATGAAGCAGCCGATGATACCCAACGTGGCGCGCCATCGCATCCGGCCGGTGTCGCGCTCACGGACATAGAGCAGGACGCCAGCGACGCATGCGAGTGCGGCGGTGATCTCCGCCTGGCCGACGACGTTGGCGACGGATTCGACGTGCACCGGATGCACGGCGAAGAGCGCAGCGGCGATCCACGCCGCCACCGGGGGAAGGACGCGGCGCGCGAGCGCGAACACCATCCAGCAGAGCGCGGCGTAGAAGAGCACGTTCGCGAGGTGCATCGCGATCGGTCGTGCGCCGCCGATCACCCATTGCAGGGTGAAGAGCGCGAGCGTCAGCGGGCGATATCCGCCGGCGGGGCTGTCCTTCCCCCAGTACGAGTCCGCGAACAGTGCGGGAATGTTGTGCAGCGAGCGGATTCGCTCGTTCGCGGCGACGATGTAGCCGTCATCGTACGCGTAGGTATTTCCGAGCGAGGTGAACGAAACCGCGATCGCCAGGAGCACAATCGCGGCCGATGGACCCCACCGCCTCAGCTTTTCGTTCACTGGTTCACTTGTGCCAGAGATTGTATTTGGCGATCTGCCAGAACGCAGCGACGCCGTCCTTCCAGCCGATCTTCTTTCCCTCGGCGTACGTGCGACCGGAGTAGGAGATCGGCACTTCGTAGATGCGCGCGTTGGCCTGCGCGAGACGCGCCGTGAGCTCTGGCTCGAAGCCGAAGCGGTCGGAGGTGAGGTGCAGCGAGCGCGCGATCTCACCGCGGATGGCCTTGTAGCAGGTCTCCATGTCGGTGAGGTTGAGGTTCGTGAAGACGTTGCTCATCAGCGTGAGCGTCTTGTTCCCGACCATGTGCCAGAAGAAGAGCACGCGATGCGGGCCGCCGAGGAAACGCGAGCCGAAGACGGCGTCGGCCTTCCCGTCGATGATGGGCTGAAGAAGCGCCGGCCAGTCGGCGGGATCATACTCGAGGTCCGCGTCCTGGACGATGACGACGTTGCCCGTACTGGCAGCGAGCGCGGTGCGAATCGCGGCTCCCTTCCCCTTGTTCTGCTCGTGCAGCACGAGGACGTCGATGCGTCCTTCCTGCTTGAGGCGGGCGAGGATGTCTCGCGTCCCGTCGGTGGAGCAATCATCGACGCAGATGATCTGCGTCTGTACGTCGACGGCGCCGCGGACCTGGTCGAGGATCGTCTCGATGGTCGCGCGCTCATTGTAGACGGGAACGAGCACCGAGAGCACGAGCGCCGACGGCTCGAGCGGGGTGCGGCCGCGCATGCGCGGTGCCTTGCCGCCAAGCAATCCATCGAGGCGGCCGGTGCGCCGCGACGCTGGCAGCGTGATCGAGTCGGGAACAGTCATGATCAGGATCGGTTCGTTAGGCACCAACCGTCAGGCCTCGACGCCATAGCGCGAAAGCTTGCGGTAGAGCGTTGACGGATCGATGCCGAGGATGTCGGCGGCGCGGGTCTTGTTGCCACCTTCGCTCTGCAAGACCCACATAATGTAAGCCCGCTCGACGGCATCGAGCGTGGGATTCGGCGGTGGGGCGTCGCTGATGAGCGGTCGCGCCTTGCGCTCGACAACGCGTTGCGGGAACGCGTTCACGTCGATGATTGCACCACGCGTGAGGATGACGGCGCGCTCGAGCGCGTTTTCCAGCTCGCGCACGTTGCCGGGCCAGTCGTACGACTGCAGGGCCTCGACAGCGTCAGCACTCAGGCGCTTGGGTTCTTCCTTTGCCTGTTCGCCGGAGCGATGGAGGAAATGCTCGGCGAGCAGCGGGATGTCCTCGCGGCGTTCGCGGAGCGGCGGAAGCTGGAGCGCGATGACGTTGAGCCGGTAGAAGAGGTCGCCGCGGAAGGTGCCGCGCTTGATCTCCTCATCGAGGTCGCGGTTGGTCGCGGCGATCAGCCGTACGTCGATCGGCTGCGGGTCGGTGGCGCCGACGGGAATCACTTCACGCGTCTGCAGCACGCGGAGGAGCTTCACCTGCGTGGCCGGCGTCGTCTCGCCGATCTCATCGAGGAAGAACGTTCCGCCCGAGGCAGCGGCGAACAGGCCGGCCTTGTCCTTCACGGCGCCGGTGAACGAGCCCTTCACGTGTCCGAACAACTCGCTCTCGAGCAGGCTCTCGGGCAGAGCGCCGCAGTTGATCGAGGCGAACGTCTTCTCGGCGCGCGCGGAGAGCGAGTGGATGTAGCGGGCGACGACTTCCTTGCCGGTGCCGGATTCGCCCTGGATCAGCACCGTCGAGTCGGTCGGCGCAACAGTCTCGGCGACGCGGAGCACGTCGGTCCAGGCGCGCGCGCTGCCTAACGGCCGCGAGACGTCGCCGAAGTCACGGCGGCGGATCTCCTGCTTGAGCGTCGTGTTCTCGATCTTGAGTGCGCGCGTTTCGGCGGCGCGCCGGAGGATCGCGACCAGCTCGTCGTTGCGGAAGGGCTTCTGCAGATAGTAGAAGGCGCCCTCGTTGACTGCCTGGATCGCCGACTGGAGCGTTGCCTGCGCGGTCATGAGCACGACCGGCGTCTCGACGCTCTGCGTGCGCACGGCCGCGAGGACGTCGAGCCCGGTGACGCTCGGCATGCGGACGTCGGTGAGGACGATGTCGGGTGCCTGCGAGGCGAGCTGCTCGAGGCCGGCCCGGCCGCCGAGTGCGGTGACGACGGAAAAGCCCTCGTTCTTGAGCAGGATGCGCAGGGTGTCGAGAATACCCGATTCATCGTCGACGACGAGGACGCGGGGGGCGTTGCCGTTAGGCGCGGTCTGGCGATCGGTCACGATTCCTCGGAGGAGCCGGTCTGGGCGAGCGGGAGCAAGACGGTGAAGCGGGTGCCGTGGCTCGACGAATCGACGAGCACGAGCCCCCTGTGCGCCTCGACGGCGCGATGGACGACTGGGAGCCCCAACCCGCTGCCCCCTTCCTTGGTCGTGACGAACGGATCGAACATCCTCGAGCGCAGCTCGGGCGCGATGCCCGGTCCGTCATCCGTCACGCGGAGCGCGACGGCACCATGATCGAAGCCGGCGCCGGCAGGGACTTCTTCCGGCGGCAGCGGGACGATGTCGACGTCGACGCGACCGCCTGACGGCGCAGCCTGCACCGCGTTCAGCGCGAGGTTGAAGATCGCACGATGGAGCAGGTCCTCGTCCGCCTCGATGACGAACGGCTCCGGCGGCGTCGAGCAATGCACGACGACTCCGTCGGCGCGTGATGGGTGCGCCGAAGCGAGGCTGGCGGCGCCACGCGCGATGGCGCCGAGATCGACGGGTTCGATGATCGTGGCGCGGGTGCGGGCGAAGTCGAGAAATTCGCCGAGCAATCG
>JBJMNK010000106.1:0-9614 GCA_045804265.1 Gemmatimonadaceae bacterium
CGGTCTCGATGCGCACGGCCGGCCGGTGCGCACGCCGCTCGTCGTCGGCGGCGATGGTGATACGGTCACCGTCGCGCCGCCGCCGTCAATGGAGCCCGAACTCGAAGGTGAGCACATGCTCATCAACCTCGGGCCACAGCATCCGGCGACGCACGGCGTTCTTCGCCTCGTGCTCGAACTGGATGGCGAGACCGTGGTGCGCTGCATCCCGCACATCGGCTACCTGCATTGCGGCTTCGAGAAGATCGGCGAGTACCGCCAGTACAACCAGATCATCCCCTGGACCGATCGTGAGGACTACCTCAACTCGATCGGCAACAACGTCTCGTTCGTCCTCGGCGCCGAGCGGCTGTTCGGGATCGACTGCACGCCGAGGGCGACGGTGTTGCGCGTCATCGCGATGGAGCTGTCGCGCATCGCGTCACACCTCGTGTGGCTCGGGACGACGTGCATCGACATCGGTGCATTCACGCCGTTCCTCTGGGTGTTCCAGGAGCGCGAGAACATCTACTCGCTGCTCGAGCGCTGGGTGGGTGCGCGCCTGACGACGACCGCGACGCGCGTCGGCGGAATGGCCGCCGACGTACCAGCCGGGTGGACCGACCAGCTGCACACGTTCGTGCAACTGCTCCCGAAGACGATGGACGAAGTCGAGCGGATGCTGACGAAGAACGGCATCTGGGTCGGCCGCACGATCGGTCTGGGCGCGATGACCGCTGACGAGGCGCTGAACTACGGGCTCTCCGGTCCGCTGCTCCGCGCATCGGGCGTCGCCTACGACGTGCGCAAGGATTTTCCCTATCTCGACTACGAGACGTACGACTTCGACGTCCCGGTCGGGAGTGCGGGCGACGTCTACGATCGATATCTGGTGCGGGTCGAGGAGATCCGGCAGTCGATTCGCATCCTCGAGCAGGCGCTGCGCCGGCTGCCCGACGGTCCGGTGAACATCGACGACCATCGCGTGATCCTTCCGCCGAAGAGCAAGGCGACGAGCGAGATGGAGTCGATGATCCATCACTTCAAGCAGGTGATGGAAGGGCCGCGTCCGCCGTTAGGCGAGTGCTACGTCGCGACCGAGAGCCCGAAGGGCGAGAAGGGCTACTACATGGTCTCCGACGGCACCGCCAAGCCGGTGCGCTGGCGGATCCGCCCGCCGTCGTTCGTGAACCTGAGCGCGATCCCGAAGATGGCCGAGGGGCACCTGCTGTCGGACGTGATCGCGATCAACGCCTCCATCGACATTGTGATGGGAGAGATCGACCGATGAGCGCAGCGAATCGGGAGAGCACGACCGCCGTCACCCTAACGGCGGAGATCGACCGATGAGCGCTGGCTCGAAGGAGGAAGGCGGACTTCATGCGCCCGCGCACGCGTCGCATGGCAGTCGCGGCCACGCGCACGGCGGCGCGCACACCCCGGTCTTCACCGGCGAGGCGCGCAAGAAGCTCGATGAGCTGCTGACGCGTTACCCGAACAAGATGGCCGGGCTGCTGCCGGCGCTCTGGATGGCGCAGGAAGCAGAGGGGTGGGTGAGCGAGGGCGCGATGGAGGAGATCGCGACGCTGCTCGAGCTGACGCCGGCGTACGTGAAGGGCGTGGTCACGTTCTACACGATGTACCACCAGCATCCGGTCGGTCGCCATTTCATCCAGGTGTGCACGACATCGCCGTGCGGCGTCTGCGGCGCGGAGGATGTGGCGAAGGCGTTCCTCAAGCACACAGGATGCGGCGAGCTTGGTGTCACGTCAGCCGACGGCAAGTATACGGTGATCGAGGTCGAATGCCTCGGCGCCTGCGGCTTCGCGACACCGATCATGATCAACGAAGAATTCATCGAGTCGGTGACGCCGGAACGCGTCCCCGAGATCCTCGGAACGCTCAGGTAATGGGATACCCCCACAAATCGCATCCCCGCGAGACGACGGTGCTGTCGAAGCACTTCGGCGACCCCGAGGCGCGGACGCTCGCCGGCTGGCGGCAGCGCGGTGGCTATCGCGCGCTCGAGCAGGCGTTAGGCATGGCGCCGGCCGACATCGTCAACGTCGTCAAGGAATCGGGGCTGCGCGGGCGCGGCGGCGCCGGGTTCCCGACCGGCATGAAGTGGTCGTTCATGAAGCCGGGCGACGGCAAGCCGCACTATCTCTGCTGCAACGCCGACGAGTCGGAGCCGGGTACCTTCAAGGACCGCGAGATCATGCGCTGGACGCCGCACGCCCTCATCGAGGGCTGCGCGTTAGGCGCGCACGCGATCGGCGCCGAGACGGCCTACATCTACATCCGCGGCGAGTTCACCGAGCCGCTGCGGGTGATGGAGGCGGCCGTCCAGGAGGCGTACCGCGACGGGATCCTCGGCAGGAACGCGATGGGCACCGGCAAGCGCGTCGACGTCCACGTCCACAAGGGCGCGGGGGCGTACATCTGCGGCGAGGAGACAGCGCTGATGAACTCCCTCGAGGGACGCCGCGGCAACCCGCGCATCAAGCCGCCGTTCCCGGCGGTCGCGGGACTGTTCGGCCAGCCGACGACGATCAACAACGTCGAGACGCTCGCCGCGGTACCGCACATTCTCACCAACGGCGCGCAGTGGTACAAGGACATGTGCCTCTCGAGCCCGAAGAGCACCGGGAGCAAGCTGTTCTCGGTGTGCGGCAACATCCGCAAGCCGGGCAACTACGAGATCACGATGGGATTCCCGTTCAAGGAATTCCTCTATGATCTCTGCGGCGGCCCGCTCCCCGGACGCCGCTTCAAGGCGATCATCCCCGGCGGATCATCGGTTCCGATCCAGACGGTCGAGGAAGCGGAAGCGACGCTGATGGACTACGAGGGTTTCGTCGCGCAGGGCACGATGCTCGGCTCGGGCGGCGTGATCGTGTTCGACGACTCGCAGTGCATGGTGAAGCAGATCGCACGGCTCGCGCGCTTCTATGCGCACGAAAGCTGCGCGCAATGCACCCAGTGCCGCGAGGGAACGGCGTGGACGACGCGCATCCTCGAGCGCATCGAGAACGGCGACGGCACGATGGAAGATCTCGATACGCTGATGGAGATCGGCGAGAACATGACCGGCAAGACGATCTGCGTGCTCAGCGACTCGTGCGCGACGCCGGTGTTCTCCGGGCTCAAGAAGTGGCGCCACGAGTTCGAGGCGCACATCAAGCAGAAGCGTTGTCCCATGCGCACCGCGGTGGCCGCCTGATGACTGCACCAGCGACGACTGCGCCGGCAACGAAGATGGTCAGCCTGACGATCGAAGGCCGCCAGGTCAGCGTCCCGGAAGGGACGTCGATCCTCGAGGCGGCGAAGTATGCCGGCATCCTCGTTCCGCACTACTGCTATCATCCCGGGCTTCCCGTCGCCGGCGTCTGCCGGATGTGCCTCGTCGAAGTCGAGAAGGCGCCGAAGCTCGCGCCATCGTGCGCGACGGCGGTCGCCGAGGGACAGGTGGTGCACGTGCATTCGGAGAAAGCGCTCGAGGCGCGGAAGGGCGTGCTCGAGCTGCTGCTCATCAATCATCCGCTCGATTGCCCGATCTGCGACCAGGCCGGGGAGTGCGAGCTGCAGGACTACACCTACATGGAAGGGCGCGCCGACTCGCGCCTGCGTGACCCGAAGCGATTCAACCCGATGGAGGATTTCGGCGGCGACGTCATCTACGTGACGAACCGCTGCATTCTCTGCACGCGCTGCGTCCGGTTCATGGACACCATGGCCGAGGATCCGGTGCTCAACGTCAGCGAGCGCGGCGACCGTGCGGTGATCGGCAAGTTCAAGGGTCACGACCTCACGCATCCGTGGGCCGGCAACGTGATCGATCTCTGCCCGGTGGGCGCGCTGCTCTCCAAGGATTCGCTCAACAAGGTCCGCGCCTGGGAAGTGGATCGCACCGCCTCGGTCTGCCCGAACTGCACGCAGGGCTGCAACATGATCGTCGAGACGCGCGACAACGTCGTCGTCCGACTGCGGCCGCGGGCGAACGAAGCGGTGAACCGCTTCTTCATGTGCGACTACGGCCGGCTCAACTACCGCTGGCTCAACCGGCAGGATCGCGTCGACACGCCGATGGTCCGCCGCGGCACGGAGCTCGTCGCCGCCGAGTGGGAGACTGCGCTTCAGTCGGCGGCGCAGCTCCTTCAGGGGGCGAAGGCGCGCGTCGTCGCCTCGCCGATGCTCTCCAACGAAGCGTTAGGCATGCTCGCCCGTCTCGTCCGCAACACCGGCGGCACCGGCGTGTACCGCGTGGACCAGGGTGAGCGGGCGCCGCTTCCCGGCGTGAAGGACCTCGCGCGGCGCGAAGACCTCGGTGCCAACGTGCGCGGGCTCGAGCTGTTCGGGTTCACGCGCAGCCAGACGCCGGCATGGAACCTCGGCACCGACGACGTGCTGATCGTCGCCGACGAGCGGCTGGCCGGCGTCGACGCTTCAGCGATCGGGCGTCCACGCGCGATCGTCGTGATCGGCACGACCCTCCCGTCGTGGGCGAGCAGTGCATCGGTCGTCCTTCCGATCGCGAACTTCACTGAAGAAGAAGGGACGTTCACCAACGTGGATGGACGAGTGCAGCGCTTCATGCAGGCAAAGGCGGCGCCGGGCTATGCGCGGCCAGGGTTCGCCGTGCTCGGGGATCTGCTCGCGCTGCTCGGCGAGCCGACCGGCTACATGCTGGCAAGCGAGGCGTTCGACGCGATCGCGGCCAGCGAGGCGCCGTTCAACGGACTGCGCTGGGACACGTTAGGCCTGCGCGGCGCGGTCGTGGCGGGAGGCGCGGGACGATGATCACGAGCTTCTCGATCGTTCCGCTGCTCCAGGTCGCAGACCCGCAGCTTCCGCCGGTCCACTTCTGGCCGTGGCTGATCTTCGCGCTGATCAAGCTTCTCGTCGTCTTCACGATCTACATGGTGATGGCGGCGCTGCTCACTCTCGCCGAGCGCAAGCTCAGTGCGTGGATCCAGGATCGCCACGGTCCGAATCGCGTCGGCCCGTGGGGGCTCATGCAGCCGCTCGCCGACGGCCTGAAGAACCTCGTCAAGGAAGAAGCAGCGCCCTCGTTCGCCAGCGGCGCGCTCTACAACCTGGCGCCGATCATCTCGTTCATCCCGGCGCTCATCACCTGGGCGGTCATCCCGTTCGGCGCTCCGTTCCCGACGCGGTGGGGACGCTTCGACATGGTGCTGGCGGACCTGCCGGTCGGGTATCTCTACGTCCTGGCGATCGCGTCGTTAGGCGTCTACGGCATCGTGCTCGCCGGCTGGTCCTCGAACAACAAGTACGCGCTGCTCGGCGGACTGCGCTCGAGCGCGCAGATGATCTCCTACGAGATCGCGATGGGCATGTCGACGATTCCCGTCGTGATGCTCGCCGGCAACGTGACGCTGTCGGCGATCGTGCTGCAGCAGTCGCGGATCGGCTGGAACGCAGTCACGCTGACTTTCGCGTTCTTCGTCTTCGTGATCGCCGCATTCGCCGAGACGAACCGGCTGCCGTTCGACCTGCCGGAGGCGGAGTCGGAGCTGATCACCGGCTACCACACCGAATACTCGTCGATGAAGTTCAGCTTCTTCTTCATCGCCGAGTACGCGAACATGGTGACGGCGAGCGCGATGATGGCGACGCTGTTCCTCGGCGGCTGGCTGCTGCCGTTCGGCCTCGACACCCCGGGGTGGCTGCAGCCGTTCGTCGTCCTCGGCAAGACGGCGATCCTCCTGTTCTTCTTCATGTGGATCCGCTGGACGCTGCCGCGCTTCCGCTACGACCAGCTGATGTCGCTCGGCTGGAAGGTGCTGCTGCCGATGACGCTGGCGTACATCCTGATCGTTGCCGGCGCGGTGATCGGTCTCGACGTCGCTCGCGTTCCGCGCGACTGGCACTTCGCGCTCTCGATGCTCGCACTCAACGTGGTCATCATGGCGCTCGTGTTCTGGGTGCTCGACCGCGGGCGGATCGTCAGCCCGGCAAGTTCGCGCATCGCCGGCTCGGAGCTCGACCGGCTGCGCACGATGTCACGGCGCTCGGCGCTCACCCCGCGGGAGGCGGGAGACTGACATGGCAATTGGCGTAAAGGTGATGGAGCGCCCGGTCGAGCAGACGAGCTACGTCCGCGCGACGCTGAAGGGAATGGCGCTCACCCTCAAGCACTTGTTGAATACGCACAAGGTGACGGTGCAGTATCCCGAGCAGAAATGGCCGCTCTCGCCGCGCTGGCGCGGGACGCACCGCATGCTCACCACCGAGGACGGCAAGGCGAAATGCGTCGCATGCGGGCTCTGCCCGACGGTGTGCCCGGCGAACTGCATCAAGCTCGTGCCCGGTGAGGACGAGCAGGGGAACCGCTATCCGTTGATCTTCGAGATCGACGAGTTCCGCTGCATCTTCTGCGGCTACTGCCAGGAAGTCTGCCCCGAGGAAGCGATTCACCTCGGCCGGCATTACGAGAATTCGGAATACAGCCGCGAAGGGTTCGTGTACGATCTGGAGCGCCTCGTGTCGCAGACGCATCCGGTCAGTGAGCTGTGGGACCCTGCCGATCCGAAGGGTCAGTAATGCAGAACACGCCGCTCTTCTACACGTTCAACTTCTATCTCTTCGGGATCATCGCGATCGTCGCGGCGCTGTGCTTCGTCACGCGCAGGAGTCCCGTGGCGGCCGCGCTCTGGCTGGTGACGACGATGTTCGCACTGGCCGCGATGTACATCATGCTCGATGCGCAGTTCATCGGCGCGATACAGGTGCTCGTCTACGCCGGCGCGATCATGGTCGTATTCCTGTTCGTGATCATGCTGCTGAATCTCGGGCATGCGAGCGACATCACCGACATCCGGAACCAGAAGTGGCGGCTGATCGCGGGCTTCGTCGGGCTGGCGATGCTCGCCGAGATCTTCGTGCTGACGCGATCGGCCAGCGTACCCGAGCTGACGCTGCCACGCGACGCGGCGGCGAACGCAGTCATCCAGTCCGGCGCGGTCGGCTCGGTGGCGACGCCACTCTTCACGACCTATCTGCTCCCCTTCGAGATCACGAGCGTGCTGCTGCTCGCCGCGATCGTCGGGGCGGTGATGATCGGCAAGCAGCGGAGTCCCAATGCTCGCTGAAGCGCTCTTCTTCTCGGCGGTGCTGTTCACCATCGGCGTGATCGGCGTCCTCACCCGTCGCAACGCGATCATCATCTTCATGTGCGTCGAGCTGATGCTCAACGCGGTGAACCTGACGTTCGTCGCGTTCTCGCGAGCGTACGGGGCGGCCGGGCAGATCTTCGTGTTCTTCGCGATGACGGTGGCCGCCGCTGAAGCGGCGGTCGGCCTGGCGATCATCATTGCATTGTTCCGTCACAAGCAGACGGTCGATCTCCAGCACATCAACATCCTCAAGGGCTGATGCTTCTTCAGCACGAGGTTTCGTCGGGACACCCGTTGGCCGGGACCGCGGCAGCATGGATGTGGCTCCTGCCGCTGCTTCCGCTGCTCGGCTTCGTCATCAACGGCTTGCTCTCGCTGATCCCGGCCACGGTGCTTGGCCCGAGCGATCCCGACATGGCGCATGGCGCCGACAGCGCGCACGGCGAAACGGGTCATGGCGAGCACGTTCACGCGCACGACAGCGTGGACGCGCACGGAGCGCATGGCGACGATCACCATCCCATCGTCAGGCACCGCTTCGCCGGGCTGACGAGCTTCGTCGGACCGGTCGTGCTGGCGGCGTCGTTCGCGCTCGCGGTCGCGATCTTCCTCGCGATGCGCGGGTTGGGCGAGATGCGCGACCCGTTCGTGCAGACGTATTTCTCGTGGATGCCGGCCGGCAGCCTGCAGATCAACGCGGCGTTCCAGCTCGACCAGCTGTCGATGATGATGGTCCTGATCATCACCGGCGTCGGCACGCTGATCCACATCTTCAGCATCGGCTACATGCAGGACGACCCGGGGTACCCGCGATTCTTCGCGTACCTCAACCTGTTCGTCGCCTTCATGCTGGTGCTGGTGCTCGGTGCGAGCTACCCGGTGCTGTTCGTCGGCTGGGAAGGCGTCGGTCTCTGCTCGTACCTGCTGATTGGCTTCTGGTTCTCGGAGAAGGCAAACGCCGATGCCGGAAAGAAGGCGTTCATCGTCAATCGCATCGGCGACTTCGGGCTGCTGATCGCGATGTTCCTGCTATTCGCGAATCTCGGGACGCTGGATTTCATCGGCGTGAACGCGGCGGCAGCAAAGCTCGCCTTCGGCGGCGCGCTCGTCACGACGATCTGCCTCTTCATGTTCCTTGGCTGCGCGGGCAAGAGCGCGCAGATCCCGCTCTACATCTGGCTCCCCGACGCTATGGCCGGCCCGACACCAGTGTCGGCGCTCATCCACGCCGCGACGATGGTGACGGCCGGCGTGTATCTCATCGCCCGCAGCTCGGCGCTCTTCTCGATGGCGCCGGTGGCGAGCCTCACGGTCGCCGTCGTCGGCGCCGTGACGGCGATCTTCGCGGCGACGATCGGGTTGAAGCAGTGGGACATCAAGAAGGTGCTCGCCTATTCGACCGTCTCGCAGCTCGGCTACATGTTCGTCGGTGTCGGCGTCGGCGCGTACACAGCCGGGATGTTCCACCTCGTGACGCACGCCTTCTTCAAGGCGCTGCTGTTCCTCGGGTCCGGCTCGGTGATCTTCGCAATGCACGCCGCGTATCATCACACGGGAAGCCACGAGGACGCGCAGGACATGCGCAACATGGGCGGGCTGCGTGCCTTCCTGCCGTGGACCTGGTTCCTGATGTGGATCGCGACGCTGGCGATCTCGGGGATTCCGCCGTTCTCCGGCTTCTTCTCCAAGGACGAGATCCTCGGATCGGTCTTCCTCCGCGCGCGCGAGTCGACGCTGGCGGATGCCCATTGGCTCGGGATTCCCGGCAGCGCGGTGCTGTACGCCGTCTACGCGTTAGGCCTGGCGGCGGCGCTGCTGACCGCGATCTACATGACGCGAATGATGCTCTACACCTTCCACGGCCCCAATCGGTCCGGCGAAGAGGAGCGAAAGCACCTGGTCGAGGCTCCGTGGAGCATGACCGTGCCGCTGGTCGTGCTCGGAATACTCAGCGCATTCGGCGGCTGGCTCAACCTGCCGCATTTCGCCGCCTTCGCCGGCAGCGAGGAGATGCTCGGCCACTGGCTCGAGCCGGTGGTTGGCGATAACCAGCTCCGCGTCACGTTAGGCAGGGTGCCCGAAGCAGCGGGGAACACCGAGGCGTTCCTGATCGGCGGCGCCGTCGCGATCGCGATCATCGGCATGCTGATCGCGGTCGTCCGGCTGAAGCCGGCCCGCCTCGTCCGGACGGCGGACGCGCCGGAGGAGCAGGGCTTCGAGCGCGTGCTGCTGAACAAGTATTACGTCGATGAAGCCTACGACCGCGTGGTCGTCGAGCCGACTGTCGGCGTCTCGCGCGGCGTGCTCTGGAAAGGAATCGACCAGGGGCTGATCGACGGAGTGCTCGTGAACGGATCGGCGAAGCTTGCACGTGGCATCGGCGGCGTCGGCTCGTGGCTGCAGTCAGGGCAGGTTGGTACCTACGCGTGGGTGCTGGTTGTCGGTGTGCTCGCGGTTCTCGGCGCTTTCACAATCCGCTAATTCATGCGCGAGCTTCTC
>JBJMNK010000107.1:0-8863 GCA_045804265.1 Gemmatimonadaceae bacterium
CATTACCGCCGCGGAAGCCGGCGACGCAGCGCGGACCCGCCCGCGCACCAGCGGCACGATCACGTGGCACTTCACCGCTGACAGCGTGCGCGACTTCGCCTTCGCCACCGGACCGGAGTTCCGCTGGGACGCGACCGGCTACAAGGGCGTGCTGATCGAGACCCTCTATCGCCCCAAGGCCGATAAATGGCCGGAGGCGCAGCGGATGGCCCGTGGCGCGATCATCGGCTTCAGCGAGCGATGGTTCATGTATCCCTACTCGCACGCGACGACCGTGGAGGGTCCGATCGAGGGGATGGAGTACCCGATGCTGACCTTCGTGCCTAACGGTCCGACGCGCGAGGACACTCAGTGGGCGCTGGCCCACGAGTTCGGCCACGAGTGGTTCCCGATGGTGGTCGGCTCGAACGAACGGCTCTATCCGTGGATGGACGAGGGGTTCAACACCTTCATCGATCTCGAGAACGCCGCTGATTATTTCCGCGGCACGGCGTACGGGGACTCGATCCAGTCGCATCCGCTGCACCTGTACGCGGAGCACGCGCGCCCCGGGAACGAGCAGCCGCTGATGGAGAACCCTACGGAAGTGCGCGACCTGTTCTGGGGCGGCTACCAGAAGCCGGCGCTGATGATGTCGCTCCTCCGCGACGAAGTCCTCGGCCGCCCACGGTTCGACCATGCCTTTCGCGATTACATCCGCGCGTGGGCATTCAGGCACCCCACACCCGCCGACTTCATGCGGATGATGCGCGACGACAGCGGCATGGAGCTCGACTGGTTCTGGCGCGGCTGGCTCTACACGACCGCGCGGCTCGACCAGTCGGTGGATTCGGTCACCGTCAGGCCTGACGGCGGGTCGAGCGTCGCGCTCACCAACCGCGGGTCGATGGTCATGCCGGCCGAGCTCCGCCTGACGTTCGCCGACGGCACCACGTCGACGGTTCGCCTCCCCGTGCAGATGTGGAATCTCGGCCGGAGCTTCGAGTATCGCGTGCCGGGCGCGAAGCGTGTCACGCGAGCGGAGATCGATCCGCGTGCCGTCCTGCCCGACATCGACCGCGGCAACAATGCGTGGCCGAGGAAGTGAATCATCAGTCGTCGGGCAGCGTCGCGGCGAGACGCTTCGGCGCCGTCAGGCGCCATGCGTCGCGGAGCAGGTCGGCAACCTCGGACCAATCGGGATCCTCGTCGAGGATGACGCCGACCCATCCACCGGGCCCGACGTACGGCGGCGAGAAGTAACGGTTGGAGTCCGTGCGCAGCAGCAGTTGCTGGTTGATCGGCAGCGCCTTGATCCACACGGCGCGGTGGCCGGCGCCGTGGTGGTTGTGAGCCGACGCGTACATCGCGAAGATCTTGTTCTTCACGCGAAACGTCGGCTCGCCCCACGCCTCGACCTCGTGCGCCTGCGGGAGCCGGAGGCACAGCTTGCGCAGTCTGGCAAGTGGCGAGGGTGCCATCAGCGCGACAGCGGGCCGACGATTGCCGCGACCTGCGCCAGGTGATGACGCAGATGGCCGATGTAGTCGCGGATGAAGTACTCGAGCGTCGCCGGCTCGCTCGCCGCGACGGTCTTCCATGCGATGCGATCGAAGTTGTGCTCGCGGCGCCGGCGCGTGAGCGCGTTCTCCGCGATGTGCTCGATCGTCACCGCAACCTGCTCATTGAACGCGGTCCACCGCGCGACGAGCGAGGCCCAGCTCTGCTCCTGGTAGCAGTGGAGCGCGACCCACGCTTCCTGATCGTACGTCGCGAAGACGAGACTCTCCTCGAGCGCGCCGCGGACGAATCGCCCGTGGTTGTTGGAGGCGGAATCGATCAGGTGTCCGATGATCTCTCGCGGCGACCAGCCCTCGGGGCGTGGACGACGATGGCTCTCGGTCTCGGGAACCGCGATCATCCATGCCCGCGCCTCACTGACCGCCGCCCGCAGCTCGGCGGCGATCTCACCACCGAGTGTGCGACCTGGTGCGGTGGGCGCACTCATCACGCCGTCAGGCATCGCGCCCTGCACTCGCGTCATTCGTCGTCCTCGGTCTCGTCAATGGCGATCTTCAATGCTTTCGGCTCGTTGGCATGAGCCCACGCCGGATCCCCGCGCAGCGCGGTACTGTACGCCCCGACCGTCGGCTCGGCGACCCAGCCGTCGGCGCGGACGAGCACACTCTGCATCGACCGCGCGAAGCCCAGCAGCGCCGCGCCGAACTTCGGATCGAGCTTTCGCACGTCGACATGGGCGATGATCCGCATGATCCGTCCATTGGCGAGATGGACGTCGACGCCGTTGCCGTCTGCACTCCCCCAGCTCTCGATCGTCGGGTTCGTGCGCGACGCAGGACCGATCAGCGCGCCGAGCTTCTCCTGCGGCTCGCGCGTCCCCGCGCCGGCACTCCACCACTCGGTGGTCGAGACGATCGCGGCGTCGAGTACGCGCGGAGCCTTTGCCATGGCGCGATGAGGAACAACGTGAAAGACCACCTGCCACGGCGCCATCGATACCTCGGATCGTTAGGCGGCTCGCGTCAGGCGAGCGCACCGCCTTCCACCCGGAGCCGCACGTTGTTGCTCGTGCATGTCGTGCGCTGCAGGCACTTGCGGCACTGCACCACGGTTCCCACCAGCGCCGCGATATCCGTCGCACCGGCCGTCGGCGTCGGAGAAAGTCCCGCCGCGGGCGCGGGCATCCAGTAGCCGCAGGTCCCGCACTTGATCTCGAACTGTGGAGCGCTCGCCATCTGGTGCCTCCTTGGAAGCGGTGAGGCGTGCGACTGCCGTCCCTGCACCCATCGATCGAGTATGTGCCGCGGGCGACCGGGGCGCCATCAGCGAATCCACTCGCCGCGTCCGGATCTGGTCAGCGCCGCTTCGGCGTGATCACCGTCCCGGTCTGCTTCCCCTCGACGGACTCGGCGTAGCTGCGCGCGACGTCGGCCGCCGGAAGCCCGCCTGACGGGTCTCGTCCCATCGCGACGAGGGTCTCCGACACCCACGGCGGGCTCACCGAATTGATCCGGATTCCGCGCGGCAGCTCGAGCGCCGCCGCACGGGCGAACGCGTCGACGCCTGCGTTCACGACGCTGATCGCCGCGCCGCCCGGGGTCGGCCGCGTCGCGAGCACGCCGCTCGTCAGCGTGAACGATCCGCCGTCGTTGACGTACGTGGCGCCGAGGCGAACCAGGTTGATCTGGCCCATCAACTTGCTGCCGACGCTGAACGCGAAGTCCTGGTCGCTGAGCTGGGGCAGCGGCTTGTACGCCGCTTCGCCAGCGACGCTCACGACGGCGTCGATCTTCCCGACGCGCTCGAACAAGGCGCGAATCGAGGACTGGTCCGTGAGGTCGACCTTCTCCGGCGACTTCGTCCGGCTCGCGAGAATGAGCTCGTTGCGTGGCCGGAGCGCGGCGACCACCGCCTGACCGATGATGCCCGTGGCACCGACGATGAGTATGCGCATGGGCGAAAGCTAACGCGTCGGCCAAGCGGAGCGGCCGCGACAAAAAAAGAGGCGGCCGCTCGTATCGAGCGGCCGCCTCTTCGGTGCTGCATCGGTCGCCGAAGCTACCAGATCTTCGGGATCAGGTTGTTCGGCCGGACCATCGGGTCGCCCGGCTTGCAGCCGAACGCCGCGGCGAACTGCGGCATGTTCATCAGGGGTCCGTTGGCGCGCCACGCCTCGGGCGCGTGCGGGTCGACGGCGATCTGCGACCGCACCGCCTCCGGGCGCCGGTGGCTCCGCCAGCTCTGCGCGTAGGCGATGAAGAAGCGCTGTTCGGGCGTGAAGCCATCGATCAGCCCGGGTCGGCCGTCGCGCGCCAGCGCCTTCTGCAGCGCGTCGTAGGCGGTGAGCATCCCGCCGTAATCCGCGATGTTCTCACCCAGCGTCAGGCGACCGTTGACGTGCAGCGTGTCGACGGCGACGTAGCCGCTGAACTGGTCGGCGACCACGGTCGCCTCGCGCGAGAAGACCACCGAGTCGGTCGGCGCCCACCAGTCCCGGAGGTTGCCCTCGGCGTCGTAGTGGCGACCCTCGTCGTCGAAGCCGTGCGTGAGCTCGTGGCCGGCCCAGCTACCGCCTAACGATCCGTAGTTGGCGGCGTCGTCGGCGTTCGCGTCGAATGTCTGTGGCGACAGGGCGCCAGCGGGGAAGACCATCTCGTTCTTCGATGGATCGTAGTATGCGTTCACCGTCGGGACCGTCATCCCCCATTCGGTGGTGTCTACCGGCATCCCCGGACGGTTCGCCACTCGCTCCCAGTCGAATGCCTCGGCGCGGGCGACGTTGTTGACGAACGGGCCTTCGGTCACGGCCAGCTTCGAGTAGTCGCGCCAGGCGTCGGGGTAGCCGATCTTCTCGCGCATCTTCGCCAGCTTGTCGAGCGCGTGCACCTTCGTCGAGTCGCTCATCCAGTCGAGCTTTCGGATACGCTCGGCGAACGCGGACCGGATGTCGTCGATGACGGCCTTCGCCTTCTCGCGTGCTTCGGGGGAGAACGTCTTCTCGACGTAGGCCGCGCCTAACGCTTCGCCGACCAGTCCGTCGGTGGCGCGCAGGCAGCGCTTCCAGCGCGGCAGCAGCTGCTTCGCGCCGCTGAACTTCGAGCTGAACGCGAACGATTCGTTCACGAACGGGCTGCTGAGCCAGGGCGACGCACTCGTGAGCTCGTGGTACTTCAGGTATGCCTTCCACGTCGGCAGCGGCACGCTGTCGATCAGGGTGCTGACCCGCGCGAAGAACGCCGGCTCGCCGAGATTCACCCGCGTCACGGGCTTCGCGATCCCCGCGCTGCGGAAGTACGCTGGCCACGCGATCGCCGGCGCCACCTTCTTCAGGGAATCCGCCGACATCGGATGGTCGGTGGCCGACGGGTCACGACGCGCGACACGCGTGAGCGACGCCTTCGCCATCTCCGTCTCGAGTGCCATGATCTTCTGCGCGTCGGCGCGCGCGGCCGCATCCTTCGCGCCCGCGAGGACGAACACCTTGGCGATGTGATCGACGTACGCGCTGCGCATCGAGTCCGCAGCCGCACCCGGCTTGAGGTAGTAATCGCGGTCGGGGAGTCCCAGCCCGCCGCGGTCGAGCGCCGCGACGTAATGCTTCGAGTCGTGGGCGTCGACCTCGGGGCTGAAGCGGAAGGCGACGTTCGATCCGCTCTTCTGCAGCTCGGCGATCTTCGTGATCAGCGCCCTCTTGTTCCCGATGGCATCGATCGATGTCAGCGTCGGGCGGATCGGTGACACACCGGCCTTCTCCGCGCTCGCCGAGTCCATGCACGTCGCATAGAAAGTCCCGAGCTTTCGCTTCGTGCTGCTCGCGGGAAGCGATTTGCGCTGCGCCATCGCGTCATCGAGAACGGAACGGACGACGAGCTCGTTGCGATCGCCCATGTCGCGGCTCACGCCGGTGGAGGAATAGGCCGCAGGGATCGTGTCGTTCTTCAGCCACGCACCATTGGCGAACTGGAAGAAATCATTGCAGGCGTTCGCGCTGCGGTCGATGAAGGCCGGATCGATGACCTTGAGCGGAGGGACGACGCTCGGCGGCATCGGCGCCTGCGCACTGGCCGCGGGCGACAGCGCCAGCAGCGCCAGCGCGGTGACGCTCATCGCGCCGAGACGGGGGGAGAAAAGCAGTGATGCTCTCATCGGATTTGGAGGAACAGGGGGGACTCGAGGAACTGTGACTTCTAATACTGGAAAGTGCGCCGGGCTGGTCGTGCGGTCAACGATCGTTGCATCATGCCGACCGGCTCGAATCCGGTACAAGCATTGTATCGCCGGGGCAGCGCCCATGTTCCGTGGCGCTGCCAATGGATCGAACCACAGAGAACCGCCACGCCGTTCGGGGATCACGGCCCCTCGCGACCAACATCAACTGCTTTGGACGTTAGGCGGGACAATCTCGCCCGAAGCCCAAAGCAGTTCGGCTCGGTGTGCCGAGCCTCGGCCTGACGGCAGTTCTCAGCGGTTCATTTGCAGTTCCGCTATTGCAGTACCGTGGTTGCCGTTACGCCGTCGTCGCCGTTCGCCTCAACGCGCGTCGAGCTTTCTCCCCGCGTTGAGATTGTCCCAGTTGAGCAGCGTGTTGAAGACGAGGGCGTAGCTGCCGACTGTCTCGCCGCGCCACATCGGGTTGTTCGCGAACAGCACGACGTGTCCCTTCTGCAGCGGCACGTCGACGACGACCGGACGCTGGGCGATGTCGCTGCCGCCGTCGAGCAGTCCCGACACGAGCAGCTCCTTCTGGTCGGCGAAGCGCAGCGCGACACGTGGGCGCTGGTCAGGCGGGATCACGTTGACCGGATTGCGAAGCTGTTCGTCGCTCAGCGGTGCCGCCTGCCACGGCTTCGCGGCTGGAAGCTCGATCGGCTGGAACGCCGAGTCGAGTGGAACGCGCCCCGGGAGGAAATCCGGATCGTCGGCGGTGCCGCGGCCGGTCGCGCGGCTCGTCGAGCCGGGGAACCGTCCACCGCGCCCACCGCCCTTCGTGCTCGACACGTTGAAGCTCGAGCCTTCGTCGCTGTACACCGCGAGGTCGTCGCTCACCCCGTACACGATCGGGCTCGCGTCGTCCACGACCTTCGCCCGCAACAGGCTGCCGACGACGCGAAGCCGCGGCACTTCGTTGACGCTCACGCCCGGCGCGAGCCCGAACTGGACCGCGAAGTCGGCGCTGTTCACGGCGTTGATCAGCACACCGCCGTTGGCGACGAAGCTCTGCAGGTGCTGCAATCCATTCCATCCCAGCCCCGGACGAATATCGTCGGTCTCGTCGGTCCCGCCGAGGTTCGGGGTGAGGTCGGTCTTCTTCCAGGGCATCGGGTTCCGCCACATCGGGAGCCCGTCGATGATCTGCTGGTTGCTCCCGCCAGCCGGTGGGAAGATGATGACGTCGTACTTCGCGTTCAGGTTGGCGTCGTTCGCTGCGTCCTGGACGCTGATGTAGTCGTACGGGATCTTGTTGAAGTCGAAGGCCATGCGCCACCAGCCCTCGGTCTGCGTCGAGATCCAGGTGTGCATGATCGCCACCCGCGGCGCGCGCGCCGGATGCATCTTCACCGACGGCGCGCTGCCTAACGCGACCACCGGCACGCCGAGCTCCTGGGCCGCCTTGTCGAGATCGGCGCGCGGCACGCCGCGGACGATCAGCGACCCGCGCGCGAAGCTGCGCCCACCGGCCGAGAAGCCCTCCTCGGCCGCCTGGAAGTCGGCGGACGGGAAGCGGTACCGCAGCGTCGCGATCGCGTTGTCGCCGTTATGATTGATGGCGAACACCGAACCGCTGCCGGTCACGCCGCCCGGCGCGCGGATCTCGCCGCTGACCCGCTCCATCTTCACGTCGAGCACCTTCGGATCGGTGACGCGGACCGCGTCGACGTCGAAGCCCTCCGGGAACGTCCAGCCCGTGTCGTCGTACGGGTTCTTCTGCGGATCGTTAGGCGACCAGTACTGGTAGTCGAGGAGCGCATCGGCGATCCGCGAGAACGGCTGGTCCATCCGGATGATGTAGCTCCCCGCCGGGAACGCCCGCGTCGTCGTCGCCGGCGTCTTCGCGCTGTCCGGCTTCGCCCCGGCCGCCTTCCGCACCGGCACGCTGATCGTGAATGGCGCCGTGGCGCGCGAGATTTCCACGTGCTGCTTCTGCATCACGGCGAGCAGCTCGGCCTGCGCGCCCTTGCGCCGATCGTCGGCGGGGAGCACGTAGGCCGCCGGCCCTTCTTCCTTCGGCTTGTTCACCGATCGCTTCGACTTCTCCCAGAAGTTGCGGAGGAAGAGCTGCCGGTTGTTGGCGAAGTACGAGAGCGAGACGAGCAATCCCGTCTGCTCGTAGTTGTTGTTGTTGCGCAGCGACCACTTCACCCGCGGCAGCGGCGGGTTCTGCCGCCACCACGTCCGCTCCGTCTCGCTCGGGCTCAGCTGCCGCTCGACCGTCTCGGCGGTGCCACCGTTGCCGAACGTCTCGTAGAGGCGGCTGATGCCGTTGTGCGTCGCCGCCATGAACATCAGGTAGCCCGGCGACCACGTGTCGAAGTTGCCGTGCGTGTACACGCCGGGCATGCCGAGCCGCGTCATCTCCTGCACGTTGTTCCAGCCGAGCATCTGCCACTCGTTCGTGAGCAGCGGGTCGAGCCACGCGTTGTACGGGCCGTCGCCGACGGTGTTGTCGTACAGGAACGAGCCCGACTCGTGGAGGTCGTGCAGCACCTGCGCCTTCCAGCCGACGAACGTGTTCATCACGTTCTGCGACAGCTTGAGCGTCATCCCCATCGCGTCGCGGTTGTTGTCGTGCGCGACGTAGTGGCCCCAGTACAGCAGCCCCGGATACGTGTCGTTCGGATGCGCCATGTGCCAGCGGAACAGGTCCACCATGCGATCGCGCCCGTCCACCTCGACGATCGGCGTGATCAGCGTGACGACGTTGTTCCGGATGTGCTGGATGTACGGGCTCTCGTCGACCGCGAGGCGATACGCGAGCTCCATGAGCGCCGTCGGCGCGCCGCTCTCCGTGGAGTGGATGGTGCCCGTGACGTAGTAGACGGGCGTGACCTCCTGCACGAGCCGCTCGGCCCGCGCGTCGTCCATGCCTAACGTGCGCGGGTCGGCGAGCTGCGCGAGCTTGGCGCGGTTCTCGTCGAGCTTCCCGATCAGCGCCTCGGAGGCGACGGCGACGGCGATCATCTCGCGCCCCTCCTCCGTCGTGCCGATGGAGAACACCTTCACGCGCGGGCTCTTCTCGTCGAGCAGGCGCATGTAGGCGTAGACCTCCTTCGAGTACGGCAGGTTGTTCTTCGCGCCGGCGATGTCGCCGAGCACCGCCTTCGGTGTCGGTACGGTCTTCGACGCCGGGAGATAATCCACGAGC
>JBJMNK010000108.1:0-32721 GCA_045804265.1 Gemmatimonadaceae bacterium
CTTCTTCTCGATGTCGGGCTCCGATTTCGTCGAGATGTTCGTCGGCGTCGGCGCGAGCCGGGTGCGCGACCTGTTCGAGCAGGGTAAGGCGCAGGCGCCGTGCATCATCTTCATCGACGAGATCGACGCCGTCGGCGCCGCCCGCACCGGACACGGCTTCAACCGCGAGCAGGACCAGACTCTGAACCAGCTCCTCGTCGAGCTGGACGGCTTCACGAAGGCGGACCAGGTGGTCGTGATGGGCGCCTCGAACCGCATCCAGGATCTCGACCCTGCGCTCCTGCGCCCGGGCCGCTTCGACCGGCAGATCGTGGTGGACGCCCCCGACCTCAAGGGGCGCGAGGGGATCCTCAAGGTCCACCTCCGCAAGGTCCCGGTGGCCGACGACGTTCACGTGACGATGCTCGCCCGCGGCACCCCGGGGATGTCGGGCGCCGACCTCGCGAACCTGGTGAACGAGGGCGCGCTCCTGGCCGCGCGTCGCAACCGCGACAAGGTCTACATGGCCGACCTCGAGGATGCGAAGGACAAGGTCATGCTCGGCACCGAGCGCAAGTCGATGGTGATGAAGGACGAGGAGCGCCGGCTGACCGCCTACCACGAGGGTGGCCATGCGATCTGCGCGGTCAAGATCCTCGGCAACGATCCGCTGCACAAGGTGACGATCGTGCCCCGCGGCCGCGCGTTAGGCCTGGCGTTCACGCTGCCCGAGGACGACCGCGTCAGCGTCACGCGGCAGCAGCTCGAGGCAAACCTGGTGATGACCTTCGGCGGACGTGTCGCCGAGGAGCTGGTGTTCGGCCGCGAGCACGTGACGACCGGTGCATCGAGCGACATCAAGCAGGCGACGGGAATCGCGCGCCGTTATGTCACGCAGTGGGGGCTCTCCGACGAGATCGGACCGATCCTCGTCGGCGACAACGAGCAGGACCTGTTCCTCGGCCGCGACATTCAGCACCGCCGCGAGGTCAGCGAGAGGACGGCGCAGACGGTGGACGCCGAGGTGAAGCGCGTGATCGACGAGGCGTACCAGCGCGCGAAGGCGGTGCTCACCGAGAACCTGCCGCTGCTGCACACGGTGGCGGCCCAGCTGCTCGAGCGCGAGACGCTCACCGGCGACGAAGTCGCGGCGCTGGCGCGCGGCGAAGTGCTCGCTCCGCGCGGTCCGAGCGAGCCGCCGCCGTTTCCACCGGCGCCGGCGAAGCCGGCCGCCGAACCGCGCCGTGCGCCGCCGCTGCTCGGCGGTCCGGAGATCGCCCCGGCGTGACGAGCGGCGAGCGAGTCTCGCGCGAGCATCGATCGATCCAACGGCCCCCGCTCGGGGGCCGTTGGCGTGTCGGCGATCGCGAGATCCCGCTCGACCGGCCGGTGGTGATGGGGATCCTCAACGTCACGCCGGACAGTTTCAGCGATGGTGGGCTGTTCGCCGACTTGCCGCGAGCGATCGAGCAGGCCGAGCGGATGATCGCCGAGGGCGCCGACATCATCGACGTCGGCGGCGAATCGACACGCCCACAGGGCGCGAAGCCGGTGACCGCGGACGAGGAGATCGCCCGCGTCGTCCCGGTGATCCGCGCGATTGTCGAGCGCTTTCCCGACACGCACGTCTCGGTCGACACGGTGAAAGCGGCGACCGCCACCGCCGCGTTAGGCGCGGGGGCGCGGATCGTCAACGACGTATCGGGGTTCCGCCTCGACAGCGGGATGGCACGCGTCTGCGCCGAAGCCGGCTGCGGCGTGGTGCTCATGCACTCCCGCGGCGGCGTCTCGACGATGGGCACCTACGAGCACGCCGCCTATGACGACGTCGTGGCCGAGGTTATCGCCGAGCTGCGCGGGTCGCTGGCGGTCGCGCGCGCGGCCGGAGTCGGCGACGACGCGATCGTGCTCGACCCGGGGCTCGGCTTCGCCAAGCGCGGGGAGCACTCGCTGGCGATGCTCGCCGCCACCCCCGCCATCGCGGCACTCGGGCGGCCGGTGCTGGTGGGTGCGTCGCGCAAGCGGTTCATCGGCGAGCTGACAGGTGAGCGCGACGCGGCGCGGCGGCAGCACGGCACGGTCGGGGCGAACGTGGCGGGGCTGATGCTCGGGGCGCGCATCTTCCGCGTCCACGACGTCGCCCCGACGCGACAGGCGCTCGATGTCGCGTGGGCGGTGATGCAGGCCGCGCGTTAGGCGTCGCGCCCGGGGCGGATTCGTGCAATATTGCGGGGCACCAGCCTGCTGCCCGATCCGATCCCGTCCCGAATGACCATCATCGAGCACCTGCGCGTACTGCACCCCGACTGGCGCGACGCGATCGAGATCGCGATCGTCGCCTTCGCGCTGTACCGGGTGATGCTGCTGTTTCACGGCACGCGCGCGGCGCAGATGCTCATCGGGATCGTGCTCCTCGTCGTCGGCTACGCACTGGCGCTGATGCTCAAGCTGACGATGATCACCTACCTGCTCGGGCTGATCTTCACCTACGGCGCATTCGCCGCGGTGGTCATCTTCCAGCCGGAGATGCGTGCCGCGCTCGCCCACCTCGGACAGGTCCCGGTGTCGCGGCTCTTCCACCATCTCCAGGACAGCGAAGTGGCCGAGGCGATCGCCGAGGCGCTGGGGCGGCTGGCGCGCACGAGCACCGGCGCGATCATCGCGATCGAGCGTGAGGTTTCGCTCAACGACTTCCTCGAGAGCGGGAGCCCGATGGAGGCGAAGGTCTCGGCCGACCTGCTGGCGACGATCTTCACGCCGTACTCGCCGCTGCACGATGGCGCGGTGATCATCCGCGGCGACACCATCGTCGGCGCGGGGTGCATCCTCCCGCTCTCGCAGGCGACGCTGACCGATCGCTCGCTCGGAACGCGGCACCGCGCCGCGCTCGGCCTCACCGAGGAGACCGACGCGGTGGTGCTGGTCGTCTCGGAGGAAACGGGGATCATCTCGATGGCGGTCGGGGGGACGCTCACGCGGGAATTGAGCGAGGCGCGTGTGCGCGAGCTGCTGACGCGCCGCCCGTCGAGGATCAGCACCGAGATGCGGTCGATCGAGACGGCTTGACGCCGGACGTGGCGAAGACGCGCGCATGGCGCGCGGGGCTGATCATCTTTGCGGGATTGGTCGCGCTCTACCTCGCGACACTCGCGCCGCGGGTCACCTTCTGGGACGCGGGCGAGTTCATCGCCGCAATCGACAGCTGGGGAATCCCGCATCCGCCGGGGACGCCGCTCTACGTGACGCTCGGCCGGGCGGTGCACGTCGTGGCCAGCGGCGTACCGACGGCGCTGGTGGTGAATGCGCTCTCGGCGGTGCTCACGGCGACGGCCTGCGCGTTAGGCGGTGCACTGCTCGTGCGGCGCGGAGCGCCGCTGATCGCCGGGATCGCCGCGGGGGTGTGCGCGGGGTGCGCGACCTCGGTCTGGCTGAGCGCCACCGAGGCGGAAGTGTATTCGGCGTCGCTGCTGTTGTCGGCGTTGATGCTGATGACCGCCGATCACGCGGCGGAAGCGCAGCGCGCGGGGGACGACCGAAGGGCGGCGAAGCATCGCTCGATGCTGGTCTACCTGTTCGCACTCGCGGCACCGCTGCACGCGAGCGCACTCGTCGGCGGACCGGCGGCGGTGTGGCTGTGCATCGATGGCGGCCGGGGCGACTATTCCCGCTGGCGCGATCAGCTCTGGTGGAGGTTGGAGCTCGGCGCCGCACTCGTCGCCGCCGGCGGGCTCGCGACCGGACGGTTCCTCCTGGCCGCGGTCGCGGCGGCGGTGCTGGCGGCGACTGCGATCATCGAGGCTGCCTCGGCGCGCGCGAACGACCCCCGCGCGGGCGACCCGCGCATCGGCGGTCAGCGCCCAGCGGGCGCACGATGGGCCGCCGCGCTTCCGGTCGTCGCGCTCGTGGCCGGCGCGACGCCGCTGCTGATCATGCTCATGCGCGCGGGGTTCGACCCGGCGATCAACCAGGGAAACCCGTCCACGCTCCACGCGTTAGGCGACGAGATCGCGCGGCGGCAGTACGACGTCGCGAGCCTGTGGCCGCGACAGGCGCCGCCCTGGATCCAGCTCGCGAACTTCTTCCAGTACGCCGACTGGCAGTTCGCACTCGGGCTGGCACCGGAGACGACGCCGAGTGCGGTGCGCGTCGTCGTGTCGCTGCTCTTCGCCGCGCTCGGAGTGATCGGCGCGCGCGCGCATCGCGCGCGCGATGCGCGCAGCTTCCGGGCGCTGCTCGTCCTGCTGCTGAGCGGGTCGCTCGGGGTGATCGCGTACCTCAACCTCAAGGCAGGTCCGTCGATCGGGTGGGGGATTCTCCCCGATGCGACACCACACGAGGCGCGCGAGCGTGACTACTTCTTCACGCTGGCGTTCTGGACGTGGGGGCTGTGGGCCGGGTACGGTGCGTACGCGCTGGCTGCGCGCCGGCTGCATGCGCGGCGCGCGTGGGTCATCGCCGCCGCGGCGCTGGCGATCGCGGCGCTGCCGGCGTTGACGAACTGGCGGGCGATGAACCGGCGCCGCGAGCCCGATGCGTCGGCGGCGTCCACGGTGGCCGATGCGCTGCTGGCGAGTGCGCCGCCTAACGGCGTGCTGGTGGTGTGGGGTGACAACGACAGCTATCCGCTCTGGGAGGCACAGCGCTCGCGCGCGGTGCGACGCGACGTCACCGTCGTCACGAGTCCGCTCCTCGGCGCGACATGGTACCGCGACGAGCTGCGCCGGAGGTGGCGGATCGACACGGGGCCGCTGGCGAACGAGGACCTGATGGTCGCGCGCGCGGTCGCCTCGGCACGCGCGATCGGTCGCCCGGTCGCGATCGCCGTCACCGTACCGGCCGAGCTTCGCGTGCGCGTCGGCGGCAGCTGGTCGCTGTGCGGGCTCGTGTGGACGGGCTCGTCGCGCTGTGAGTTCGCCGGCGGGGAATCGATCGCGCGCTACCTCCGGGCACACCCGCCCGGGCGGTTCACCGACAACACCGTCCGCGGCATGCTCGGCGCGCTGCGCTGCCCGGTTCTGGTGCAGCGGGCCACCCTCGATTCGGCCGGTGCCGATTCACTTGCAGCAGCGTGTAACACACGGTAATTTAGCGTGTTATGCCATTTCCAGACCTGGCTGAGCGCCTCGCGGAAATCCGCGCGAGGATCGCTGCCGCCGCGTCTCGTGGGAGTGGGCAGCAGGTGGCGCTGGTCGCCGTCACGAAGACGCACGGAGTCGAGGCGGTGAACGCGGTTCGCGCGCTCGGCGTCACGGACGTCGGGGAGAATCGTGTACAGGAAGCGCTGCCGAAGATGGAGCAGGCCGGCGCCGGGTTGCGCTGGCACCTGATCGGTCACCTGCAGCGGAACAAGGCGCGCGCCGTCGAGCAGTTCGCGCTCGTGCACTCGATCGACAGCATACGACTCGCTGACGCGGTCGCGAAGGTGGGAAGGGAACGCGGGCGTGCGGTGCCGGTACTGTTGCAGGTGAACGTCTCGGGCGAGGCGACGAAGGGTGGCTTCGAACCCGGGGAGCTCGATGCGGCCGCGGCACACGTCGCCGCGCTCGACGGATTGCAGGTGCAGGGCGCGATGACGATGGCGCCGTTCGAGGCGCCGGAAGCGGTGTTGCGGGCAACGTTCGGCGGCGCGCGTGGCGCGCTCGAGACGTTGCGCCGCGCCGGCTGCACCGATGCGCGCGAGCTGTCGATGGGGATGTCGGGGGATTACGAGATAGCCGTGGAAGAGGGCGCGACGATCGTCCGCCTTGGGACCGTCCTGTTCGGAGCGAGGGGAACATGATCGACGAGACCTTTCATCTCACGCCACTCGACGTCCGCCGATTCGAATTCGGCCGGGCGATGCGCGGCTACGATCCCGCACGCGTCGAGGAGTTCCGCAGCCAGGCGGCCGACGAGCTCGAACGCCTGACGCGCGTGAACCAGGAGCTCGAGTCGAAGTCGAAGGGCTTCAACGAGCAGCTGCGCGCCTTCCGCGAGCGGGACAAGGCGCTCAACGATGCGCTCATCTCGGCGCAGCAGCTGCGCGCCGAGATCCGCGAGCAGGCCGAGCGCGAGGCGCAGCTCATCCTCCGTGAGGCGCGCGCCGAAGCGGAGCGGCTGCAGGAGACGATGAAGGCCGAGCTTCGGGACTTGCGCGACGAGCTGCAGAACCTCGAGCGGGCGCGCCGCTCATATCTCGCGCAGCTGCGCGTGCTGGTCGAGCGGCAGCTGGCGGAGATCCAGGCGTCGGAGTCGGCGACGATGCGCGCGGCGCACAACGGCGATGGCGAGGAGCAGGGAGCGCCGCGCACGGTCGCCGCGCCGACGCCGTCGTGGCTCGACTCCTTGATGAAGGAGTGATGGCCGGCGAGCGCCTGCCTGCACCGATTCGCAGCTGATGACGACTCTCACACCCAGCCCGCAGCACGCATCGCCGCCCGGATCGCAGTCCGCGGCGCACACGGTCGAAGCCATTGCCGCCGCGACCGATGCGGTGCGCGCGCGGTTCGCGCGCACCCCGGCGGCGGCGCTGGTGCTCGGCACCGGGCTCGGCGCGTTAGGCAGGGACATCGCGGTCGAGGCATCGATCGACTACCGCGACATCCCCGGCTTCCCGCTGTCCACGGTCGAGAGCCACGCCGGCCGGCTGCTCTGCGGAACGTTAGGCGGAAAGCCGGTGGTGGCGATGCAGGGCCGCTTCCACCGCTACGAGGGCTACTCGCCGCAGCAGGTGACGTTTCCGGTGCGGGTGCTCCGCGCGTTAGGCGCTCCGGTCCTGATCGTCAGCAACGCCTGCGGCGGGATGCATCCACTCTGGTCGGCCGGCGACCTGATGCTGATCGCCGACCACCTCAACCTGCTCGGCGACAACCCGCTCATCGGCCCGAATGACGACCGCCTCGGACCGCGCTTCCCCGATATGTCGATGCCCTACGACCCGTCGCTGCGCGCGCTGGCGCGTGAGGTCGCACTGTCGCAGGGGATCACCCTGCGCGAAGGCGTCTACGCGGCGGTGGCCGGACCGAACCTCGAGACGCGCGCCGAGTACCGGATGCTGCGCACGCTGGGCGCAGACGTCGTCGGGATGTCGACCGTGCCGGAAGTGATCGTCGCGGTGCACGCGGGGATGCGCGTGCTCGGGCTGTCGATCGTCACCGACATGTGCCTGCCCGACGCGCTCGAGCCGGCGAGCTTCGAGAAGATCATCGGCGTCGCCAACGACGCCGAGCCGCGTCTGACCGCGGTCGTGCGCGGAGTGCTAGAGCGGTTATGACCGGGACGCCGACCGATACGCGCTTCCGTCCGCTCCCCGCCGAGCGACCGGCCGACGACCTCGAGCGCGAGCTCCTCGAGACGTGGAACGAGGAGAAGCTGTTCGAGCAGACGCTGAAGGCGAACGAGGATGGCCCGTCGTTCGTGTTCTTCGAGGGCCCGCCGACCGCCAACGGCCGACCCGGGATCCATCACGTCTTCGCGCGGACGGTGAAGGACCTCTTCTGCCGCCACCGGGCGATGAAGGGATTCCGCGTCGCACGGAAGGCGGGGTGGGATACCCACGGCCTGCCGGTGGAGATCGAGGTCGAGAAGGCGTTAGGCATCAGCGGCAAGCAGCAGATCGAGGAAGTCGGCGTTGCCCGCTTCAACGAGCTGTCGCGCGAGAGCGTGTGGCGCTATCGCGCCGACTGGGAGCAGCTGTCGCAGCGCATCGCCTACTGGCTCGACTACGACGACCCGTACGTCACCTACTCGCACGAGTACGTCGAGAGCGTGTGGTGGGCGCTGGCGACGCTGCACGAGCGCGACCTGCTGTATCGCGGCCATCGCGTGCTGCCGTACTGCCCGCGCTGCGGCACCGCGCTCTCGAGTCACGAGGTGGCACAGGGCTACAAGGACGTCAGCGACCCGAGCCTGTACATCGTGCTCGACATCGTCGATGCCGACGGGCCGGTCGTCAGGCGCGATGACGGGCGCTCGACGCGCCGCGTCCTCGTCTGGACGACGACGCCGTGGACGCTCGTGTCGAACACCGCGCTGGCGGTGAATCCCGACCAGCGCTACGTCGAGCTGCGCCGGAAGACCGGTGACCAGCGGACGGTCCTCCTCGCGCACTCCCGCATCGAAGCAGTGCTCGGTGACGACTGGGCGACACGGTGGGATGAGGTCGCGTCGTTCGACGGATCGGAGCTCGCGGGATGGCGCTACCAGCGCCCGCTCGACTGGGTGACGTTCCCGCCTGACGGTGCACACGAAGTGATCGTGGCCGAGTCCTTCGTGTCGGCGAGCGATGGGACCGGCGTGGTGCACATGTCGCCGGCGTTCGGCGCCGACGACTACGCGGCCGGGCAGCGCAACGGGCTCGCCTTCGTTCAGCCGGTAGATCTGCGCGGCGAATTCCCGAAGGAGATGCCGCTGGTCGGCGGGCTCGGGATCAAGGCCGCCGATCCGGTGATCATCGAGGAGCTGAAGCGGCGCGACGTGCTCTGGAAGTCGGGGCACGCCATGCACTCGTACCCGCACTGCTGGCGCTGCGGGACGCCGCTGCTGCAGTACGCGCGCACGTCGTGGTTCGTGCGCACCACGTCGTATCGCGATGCGATGCTCGCGCGCAATGCGCGCGTGGACTGGCATCCCCCCGAGACGGGCACCGGCCGCTTCGGCGAGTGGCTGACGAACAACATCGACTGGACGCTCTCGCGCGACCGCTACTGGGGAACGCCGCTCCCCCTCTGGGTGTGCGACACGGAGGCGTCGCACGTCGAGGCGGTCGGGAGCTACGAGCAGCTGGCGCAGCGCAGCGGCGGCGCGCTGCCTGACGACTTCGATCCGCACAAGCCGCACATTGACGGCTACACCTGGCCGTGCGACAAGGCCGGGTGCGGCGGCACGATGCGCCGGACGACCGAGGTGATCGACACCTGGTTCGACTCGGGGTCGATGCCGTTCGCGCAGTGGCACTTCCCGTTCGAGAATCGCGACCAGTTCGAGAAGAACTATCCCGCCGACTTCATCGCCGAGGGAGTGGACCAGACGCGCGGGTGGTTCTACTCGCTGCTGGCGATCGCGACCGGGCTCGGGGACGCGCTGCCCAACAACGGCATCGCCCCGGGAACGCGGATGACGAGCACCGGCGCCGCGCCGTACCGCGCCGTGGTCGTGAACGACATGGTGCTCGACGCGAACGGCCTCAAGATGTCGAAGAGCCGCGGCAACATCGTGAAGCCGGCCGAGGTCATCGAGCGTCATGGTGCGGACGCGGTGCGGCTGTTCCTGATCGCGTCGAGCCAGATCTGGACGCCGCGCATGTTCGACGAGGCGCAGCTGCGCGCTACCGCGGCGAGCTTCCTCGTCACGTTGCGCAACATCTACTCGGGGATCTTCGCCCAGTACGCGAACTTCGGCTGGGAGCCGAGCGAGGCCGATCCGGCGCCCGCCGACCGTCCGGTGATCGATCGCTGGATCCTGTCGCGTCTGGAGACGGTGCAGCGCATGTGCGACGCGCACCTGCTCCGATTCGAGGCGACCGAAGCAGCGCGCCTCGTCATGTCCTTCGTGGACGAGGACGTGTCGAAGTGGTACGTACGGCAGTGTCGCGCGCGCTTCTACGACGTGACGAGCGACGACAACCGCGCCGCGTTCGCGACATTGCACACGGTGCTGGTCGGCGCGTGTCGCCTGCTCGCGCCATTCGCGCCCTTCGTCAGCGACTGGCTGCACCGCGAGCTGACGGGCACTTCGGTGCACCTGGCGCCGTTCATCGACGACGAGGGTCCGTCGCTGGCGTCGCCCGGTCTCGAGGACGCGATGGAAGCGATCCGGACGCTGGCCACGCTCGGTCGCGCGGCGCGCGAGGACGCGGCACAGAAGACGGGGAACACGCTGGTACGGAAAGTTCGCCAGCCGCTGGCGCGCGTCGTCTGCGTGGTGAAGGCATCCGAGGTGGAACAGGTGCGCGAGCTGCTACCTTTACTCGAGTCGGAGCTGAACGTGAAGCGCGCCGAGCTGGCGACGTCGGCCGACTCGCTGGTGACGCTCGAGGCGAAGCCGAACTTCCGCACGTTAGGCAAGAAGTTCGGCAAGGCGACGCCGCTCGCGGCGCAGAAGGTCGCGGCGCTGCCGTCGGCGGTGCTGCTCGCGTTCGAGCACGGCGAGCCGCTCGACCTGAACGTGGACGGACAGGTACGGAACCTCGATGCCGACGACCTGACGATCGTTCGCCGCGCCTCGGGCGAGCTGGTGGTGAGCGAGCGCGGTGGCTACTTCGCCGCGATCGATGCGACGATCACGCCCGAGCTTCGTGCCGAGGGGATCGCGCGCGAGACGGTGAGCGCGGTTCAGCGGCTGCGGAAGGACACCGGTCTCGCGGTGAGTGACCGGATCCGGCTCGCCGTGGGCGGCGCGAAGGACGTCCTCGACGCGATTCGCGCGCACCGCGACTACATCGCCAGCGAGACGCTGGCGCTCGCGGTGAGCGTGGGAGAAGGAAGTGGAAGTGAGTATCCGGCGACGCAGACGCTCGACCTCGATGGGCTCGAGCTGCGAATCGCCCTAACCAGGGTTTCGTGATATGGCTACGCCAACGGGCGCCAAGTCGGGCGGAAAGTCCAAGCCCATGCCGAAGAAGCAGCTCCAGCACTTCGAGAAGCGTCTCCTCGAGGAAAGGAGGCGCGTCCTGAAGGAGCTCGGGCATCATGAAGACATGATGACGCAGACGTCGCAGGACTCGGACGGTGACCTGAGCAGCTATTCGTTCCACATGGCCGATCAGGGAACGGACGCGATGGAGCGCGAGAAGGCGTTCCTGTTCGCGAGCCAGGAAGGGCGCTTCCTCTGGCACATCGACCAGGCGCTGCGGCGGATCTACCAGTCGCCCGAGACGTACGGCAAGTGCCACAGCTGCGGCGAAGACATCGACTACGACCGGCTCGACGCGCTGCCGCACGCGCGGCTCTGCTTCGCCTGCAAGCAGCGCGAGGAAGATGGAAAGAAGACCGCCTGACGCCGACACCAGCGTCGCCGCGGCGATCCCGCATCGCGGGGCGCCGCTGGCGCCGCTGCCTAACGGCTTCCTCTTCTGGCCGGTGGCGCTCGTGGTCATTCTCGTCGACGTCGTGACGAAGGCGATCGCCGCGGCCGTGCTCATCCCGGCGCTGATCCCGCACCCGGTGATCGGCGAGGTCGCGCGCCTGACGCTCGTGTACAATCGCGGCGCGGCGTTCGGGATTCACGTCGGCGCGTACTCGCGGCCGATCTTCGCGATCCTCACCGTCGGCGCGCTGGCGATTCTCTGGCGGCTGTATCGCGCGACCACGGTCGGCGACCGGCGGCGCGTGCTGGCGCTCGCGCTCGTGTCGGCCGGTGCCGTGGGCAACCTGATCGACCGTCTGCGCTCGTCGAAGGGGGTCGTCGACTTCATCGACATCGGCTTGGCCACCTGGCGCTGGCCGACGTTCAACGTTGCCGACATCGCGGTCACGACCGGGGCGGTGCTGCTCGCTGTGGTGCTCTGGCATGAGGATCGTGTCGCGGGGCGCGAGCCGTCGCCGGCCGAATCGAGCACCGACGATGGCGTGGGTTCACTCGCGCCGGGCGAGGCCCGCGTTCCAGCCTCCGCCGAGCGCCGGGGGATCGCCTGAGCGCGATACGCCGGCCGGTGTTCTGGCTGACCGCGGTGCTCGTCGTCGTCGCCGACTTCGTGACGAAGCGGATGGCGATCGCGGATCTCGGCTACGGCATCAGCCGCGACATCATCGGCGACTGGCTGCGCTTCACGCTCGTCTTCAACAAGGGCGCGGCGTTCGGGACGACCGTCGGGGACTCGTCGCGCTGGATCTTCACGGCGCTGGCGGCGGTGATCCTGTTCGTGCTGATCCGGATGGCGCACCAGGCTTCGCCGGCCGAGCGGTGGAAGCTGCTCGCGCTCGGACTCGTCTGCGGTGGAGCGTTAGGCAACCTCGTCGACCGGCTGCGCTGGTCCGACGGCGTCGTCGACTTCGTCGACGTCGGGATCGGTGAGCATCGCTTCTGGGTGTTCAACGTCGCCGATTCGGCGGTGACGGTCGGCGCGGTGCTGCTCGTGCTCGTCCTCTGGGCGGAGGAACGGCGCAGCCATCAGCGCCGCCCTGAAGCGCCTGTGCCCGAGTGACGACGCCCGGCGCCGGCTCGCGCGAGCCGGCCCGCCACCTCCTCGACGTCACCGCGGCCGACGAGGCCGGCGCACGGCTCGACTCGTTCATCGCGAAGAAGCTCGACATCTCGCGCACGCAGGCGGCGACGCTGATCGCCAACGGGCATGTGCGCGTCGGCGACCGCCGCGAGAAGGCGAGCTATCGCCCCGAGCCCGGCGACAGGATCGCGGTCGAGATCCCGCCGCCGGCCGGACGCGAGGTGCTCGCCGAGGACATTCCGCTCGACGTGGTCTTCGAGGACGAGGACCTGCTGGTCGTCAACAAGGCGCCGGGGATGGTGGTGCATCCCGCGCCCGGCAACTGGACCGGGACGCTCGTCAACGCGCTCAAGGGGCGGGGTGGGGAGCTGGCCGAGGCGGGGGGAGAGGACCGCGAGGGCATCGTACACCGCCTCGACAAGGACACCTCCGGGCTCCTGCTCGTCGCCAAGAGCGATCGCGCCCACCGCGTGCTCGGCGCGGCCCTGCAGGCGCGGCGCATCGTGCGGCGCTACGCGGCGCTGGCGTGGGGACACCTCGACAGCGACCGGGTCACAGTCGAGAAGCCGGTCGCGCGCGATCCGCGAGACCGAACGCGTATGGCAATCGTCAATACGGGGCGAGCGGCACGGACGGATTTCGTGCGGCTCGCGCGCTTCGATTCGGTGGACCTGTTGCGCGCGCACCTGCACTCGGGGCGGACGCATCAGATCCGCGTTCACCTCTCGTCGATCGGACATCCCGTCGTCGGTGATGACACCTACGGTGGGGGAGGAGGACGCAAGCTCGTGGCGCTGCCAGCGCGGCGGCATTTCCTGCATGCGGCGTGGCTGCGCTTCGCGCATCCGGTCACGGGCGCGGCGATCGACCTGCGGTCGCCGCTGCCCGCGGACCTGACGAAATCATTGATCACGGTGGACGGCAGCGGAACGCTCGCCGCCGACTCGGACCTGCTTGAACACTTTGGCTTCTACCGCGACGACAGCTGAGCAGCGACCGGCGACATACGCCGCGCCGTCTTCCAACGCGCCAGCCGCGAGCGCGGCGCCGGTGGCCGCGACGCGCGTGCTGCTCTTCGCGCTCGGAGAGCAGGTCTACGGCTGCGACATCGCCACGGTGCGCGAGATCATTCCGCAACGGCGCCCGACGCGGTTGCCCGGAGCGCCCGAATTCGTCTGCGGTCTGATCAACCTGCGGGGCACGATCGTCACGGTGATCGACCTTGGCAAGCGACTCGAGCGTTCGGCGGGTGCGAAGCCGGACGGGTCGTACATCATGATTGAAATCGGCAACAAGCTGGTCGGGATCGCGGTGGACGACGTCATGGACGTCCGCGCGCTGACCGAGAACGAGATCGAAGCGGCGACCGCGGACCAGACACGGGGCGGCGTCGTGCGCGGGATGGGACGGTTAGGCGACGAGCGCATGGTGGTGCTGCTCGACGTGATCACGCTGGCCAGGCAAGTACTGCTCTAATAGCGAGGCAATAGTGAGTCACACGGTGCTGATCTGCGACGACGCCATCTTCATGCGGACCATGGTGGGCGACATCCTCACCCAGGCCGGCTTCGAGGTCGTCGGTGAGGCGGAGACCGGGCTGCAGGCGGTCGAGAAGTACAAGCAGCTGCGCCCCGACCTCGTGACGATGGACATCGTCATGCCGGACATGGGCGGGATCGACGCCGTTCGCGAGATCACGAAGTTCGATCCGAACGCCAAGGTCCTGATGTGCAGCGCGATGGGGCAGCAGGCGCTCGTCGTCGAGGCGATCCAGGCGGGAGCGAAGGACTTCGTCGTGAAGCCGTTCCAGCCGAGTCGCGTCCTCGAGGCCGTCCAGCGCGTGCTCGGGTAGCAGCGGCCCAGGCCGCGCCCCCGCGCCAGCGCCACGCCCGTGGACACTTCCCGCTACGCCGACCTGTTCCTGACCGAGAGTCAGGAGCATCTCTCGGCGATCAACCACGCCCTGCTCGACCTCGAGCGCGCACCGGAATCGGCTGAACCGGTGAACGCGCTCTTTCGCGCCGTTCATACCATCAAGGGGATGAGCGCGACGATGGGGTACGTGCAGGTCGCCGAGCTCGCGCATGCCCTCGAGACGCTGCTCGACCAGCTGCGGATCGGCTCGCGCCCGGTGACCGGCGAGGTGATCGACGCGCTGTTCACCGCCTCCGACACCCTCGAGGTCGCGGTCGGGCTCTCGGTCGCCGGCCGCGACGCGGAGATCGATGTCGCCGGCCCGCTCGAGCGGCTGCGCGCCCTCGACGGCGGTGCGGCCACGGCCGCGGGTGCGAATAAGGCATCAAGTGATACTAAATCGCCGACGGCCGGCGCTGGCGCCGGTGCGGGTGGCGGCGACGCCGTCGCCTGGTCGATGCCGGTGCCTGGCGGCGAGGGGCTGCTGGTGCGGGTCCGGATCGCCCCCGACGCGCCGCTCCGCGGGGTGCGCGCGTTCATGGTCGTCCAGGCGCTGCGCGCGTTAGGCACGGTCGCCCGGCTCGCCCCGCCGCTCGACGAGTTGAAGGAAGAGCAGTTCGGCGCCGACTTCGCCGTCCGCCTCGTCACCACCGAGACCGCCGAGCGGGTCAGCGCCGCCATCGCCGCGCTCGGCGACGTGTCGGGGGTGCTGGTCGAGGACGGCGGCGTCGCCGGGGAAGGTGGCAGCCGCCCCGACATGGCGACGCCTAACGGCCTGGCGGCGATCGCGGCGGATGCGGCGGCGGCCGTCGGGGCCAATGGCGGGAACAGTGACACCGGGGTCCGCGCGCAGCGCAACGTCCGCATCGACCTGCGCCGGCTCGACAACCTGATGAACCTCATCGGCGAGCTGGTGATCACCCGCGGGCGGCTGACCCAGCTCTCGACGTCGATCGCCGACAGTGCGCTCGAGGAGACGGTGACGCAGGCCTCGCGGCTGATCAGCGACCTGCAGGACGAGATCATGACCAGCCGGATGGTGCCGGTCTGGCAGGTCTTCGACCGCTTTCCCCGCCTGGTCCGCGACGCGGCCCGCACGCTCGGCAAGCAGATCGAGTTCACGATCCAGGGCAAGGAGATCGAGCTCGATCGCTCCCTCCTCGACGAGATCGGCGACCCGGTGGTGCACCTGCTGCGCAACGCGATCGACCATGGCATCGAGACCCCGGCCGAGCGCCGCGCCGCCGGAAAGCCGGCCGAGGGCCAGCTTCGCCTGGAAGCTTTGCGAGATCGCTCGGCAATCGTCATTCGTGTGACGGATGACGGCAAGGGAATCGACCGCGACCGGGTGCTGAAAAAGGCGAAGGACGCGGGGCTGGTCGAGGGTACCCGTGCCGATCTCTCCGACGACGAACTGATTCGACTGATCTCCCGCCCCGGCTTCTCGACCGCCGAGCGGATCACCGACATATCCGGACGCGGCGTCGGGATCGACGCCGTCCAGACGCGCGTGCGCGCGTTAGGCGGGCTGGTCGAGATCCGGTCGGTGCCGAAGCAGGGAACGACCGTCACGGTGCGGCTGCCGCTGACGCTCGCGATCGTGCGCGCGCTGCTGGCGCGCGTCGGCGACGAGCTCTACGCGCTGCCGATGACGCACGTGAACGAGACGGTGGCGCTGACGTCAGCGCAGCTGCGGCGAGTGAAGGGAAAGGAAGTGGTGGTGCTGCGCGACGACGTGCTGCCGCTGCTGCGGATGCGGGAGCTGATGGGTCTTCCCGCGACCGCGCAGAAGGCGCAGCAGGTGATCGTGATCGAGATCGGCGAGAAGCGCGCCGGGTTGATCGTCGACGAGCTGGTGGGGCAGCAGGAGATCGTGGTCAAGCAGTTCGATGGAGTGCGCGGCGGGCTCGCGCTGTTCAGTGGCGCAACAATCCTCGGCGACGGCGCTCCCGCGCTCATCGTCGACGTCAGCAGTCTGCTCTGAGGAACTAATGGAAGACATACGGTCGCTGAAGCCGAACCAGCTCGACGCCCTGCGCGAGGTGGCCAACATCGGAGCGGGACATGCCGCGACGGCCCTGTCGCAGATGACGGGGTGCACGATCATGATCAGCGTGCCGACGATCAACATCGCCCGCCTCGAGGATGTCCCGCCGCAGGTGTCGGGACCGGAGGAGCCGGTGGCCGCGGTGCTGATGCACATGCTCGGCGACCTGACCGGGCGCACGCTGCTCGTCTTCCCGAAGCCGACGGCGATCCGCCTCTCCGAGCTGATGCTGCGCCGTCCGCACGGCTCGTCGACCGACCTCGGTGAGCTCGAGCAGTCGGCGATCAAGGAGGCCGGCAACATCCTCAGCGGCGCGTACATGAACGCGCTCAGCGATTTCATGGGGCTGATGCTGCTGCCGTCGCCGCCGAGCCTCGCGGTGGACATGTCGGACGCGGTGCTGACGACCGCGTACCTGCAGTTCGGCAGCGATCGTGACTACGTGTTCTGCGTCGAGAGCGAGTTCTACCTGCAGGACATCGGCGAGCGGCTGCGCGGATTCTTCCTGCTGCTCCCCGACTACGCCTCGCTGCAGGCGATCCTCAAGGCAGTGCGCGTCGCCTAACGGCGCACATGGCGTCCGCTCTCACGTCCGAGCGCGACCGCGATGTCCTACGGTCGTTCGCCCGGCGCATCGACCCGGGCGACGCGGGAGCGCACAACAACCTCGGGGTCCTCTACTACAACAAGGGGCTCTACGAGGAGTCGGTCGGCGCGTTCATGCGCGCGCTGGAGCTCGACCCGAAGATGCAGGTCGCCCAGCGCAACCTGGAGATCGCGTATTTCACCACCGGCTACTACGACCGCCGCGTCAGTGAGCTGAAGGAGAAGCTGCGCGCCGCGCCGGCCGACCGCGACGCGCGCTGGGAGCTGGGCCGCGCCTACGCGCTGATCGGACACCTGCCGCAGGCGGTCGCCGAGTTCGGCGAGCTGCTGCGTCACCACCCCAACGATCTCGGCACGATCGTGCAGCTCGGCCTCGCCGAGAAGGCGGGCGGTGATCTCGAGCAGGCGCAGAAGTGGTTCGAGCGCGCGCTGGCGATCGAGCCGCAGAGCTCCGTCGTGCATTTCTACATAGGCGAAGTCGTCTACAACCGCGGCCTCAACGACGAAGCGCTCAACTCGCTCAAGCGCGCGATCGAGCTGAATCCGGACAACCCCGACGCGCACTACCTGATGGGGTTCGTGCTCGGCGACATGGGCCGGCACGAGGAAGCGCGCGTGGCGACCAAGCGCGCGATCCAGCTCAACCCGACGCTGTCGCGCGCGCAGGCGAACCTCTCGCTCGATCACGCCGGTCGTGCGCCGGAAGAAGCGCGCGCCGGCCGCCTGACGCCGATCCGGTTGATGGCCGCCGGCCAGCAAATGGAGGTGACGGGCGAGGGACAGCTCGCGCACTTCAATCTCGGCCTCGCCTTCCGGCAGAAGGGCTACTACGCCGAGGCGTTGCGCGAGTACGGGCTCGCGCTCGAGCGCGGGGAGGAGCGCGACCTCGTGCTGCAGGCGATGGCCGAGGTGCATCTCCTCCGCAAGGACGTGCGCTCAGCGATCGAGCTCTATGGCACGCTGCTCGAGCGCAATCCGACGAGCCCGAAGCTCTGGAACGAACGCGGCATCGCGCTGCACCAGGACGGCCACTTCACCGAGGCCGCCGAGAGCTATCGCAACGCGATCACTGCCGACCCGCAGTACGCGCTCGCCTACAACAATCTCGGCGTCGCCGCGTATCACGCGCAGGACACCGACTATGCAATCGAGGCGTTCCGTCGCGCGCTCGACGCACAGCCGTCGTTCGCCAAGGCGCGGCTGAACCTCGCGCTGCTGCTCTTCAAGCTGAAGCGGCTGCAACTCTCGCTCGAGGCGTTCCGCCAGGTACTGAGCGTCGAGCCGGAGCATCCGGTGGCGTGGAACGGCGTCGGCCTCGTGCTCGCGGAATTGAAGAAGTTCGAGGACGCGCGCAATGCATTCGCGCGCGCGATCCAGGCGAAGCCCGAGTATCCCGAGGCGCACTACAACCTCAGCTTCACGCTCTCGAACCTCGGCGACTTCGACGGCTCGGTGCGCGAGACGAAGCGTGCGCTCGAGCTCGACCCGTATTACGTGCCGCAGAAGTTCGAGCTCGCGATCGATCTCGAGTACGAGGACCCGGAGCTGTCGATCGCCCCTGACCTCGGCGGGATCGAGCGGACGACCGAGCACGTCGAGGACTTCGCCTTCGATCCACGGCTGCTCGATTCGCTGTTCACGGAGCTCACGCCGACGCCGGCATCCGTTCCCGCGACGCCGGCCGAATCGGATCCGTATGCGATGGCCGCGGACTACCT
Organism: Gemmatimonadaceae bacterium; assembly: GCA_045804265.1. Classification (GTDB taxonomy): domain Bacteria; phylum Gemmatimonadota; class Gemmatimonadetes; order Gemmatimonadales; family Gemmatimonadaceae; genus JABFXC01. The sequence continues at coordinate 18,407 of JBJMNK010000108.1, forward strand.
GACGAAGGGGCTGTACGACCGCGCCGCCGCCGAAGCAGGGCGCGCGCTGCAGCGCGGCGCACCGAAGCCCGAGGGGTTCTCGCTCCTTGGCGATACCTTCGCGCGGCAGGGGCTGCACGGCGAGGCACTCGAGCGCTATCGCGAGGCACGCGCCGAGTCGGCGTCGTTCCGCCGGGCGCTGATCGGCGAGGCGCGGGCACTCCTCGCGTTAGGCAGGGGCACCGAAGCGCGGCCGGTCGCCGAGGAGCTGTACACCGGTTCGCCCGAGGAGGTGGACATCGTGATGCTCGTCGGGAGCGCGCGCGCCGAGGCCGGCGACCCGGCCGCGGCGCTCGAGGCGCTCGAGCAGGCGCGCCGCATTGCCCCGGCGCGCTCCGACGTCCACAAGAAGATCGGCGACATCCTGCACTCGCTCGGCCAGGATGACGGGGCGATCGGGGCGTATCGGCACGCGCTCGAGCTGGATCCGGACTTCGCCGTCGTGCGCTACGAGCTGGCGCGGCTGCTGGCGGCGAAGGGTCACACCAAGGACGCCGAGAACGAGCTGCTGGCCGCGCTCGACGCGGTGCCGACGTACGCCGAGGCGACGCTCGAACTGGCGCGCATCCGCCGGCGCACCGGCGCGCCGCGTGAAGCGCTCGAGCTGCTGATCGAGCTGCTCCAGCGCGATCCCTACCACTTCGACGCGCTGCTCGCGTTAGGCGAGACGCTGTTCGAGCTGGGACGGAAGGCCGACGCCGCGACCGCGTTCCGGCGCGTGCGGCGCTTCGACCCCGAGCACGCCGGTGCCCTGTACTTCGAGGGCGTGCTCTTCGCCGAGCAGCATCGCTATCGCGAGGCGATCGAGCGCTGGCACCGCGTGATCGAGCTCGAACCGGCCGGCGAGTTCGCCCGGCGCGCCCGCCGCGACGCGCGGACCGCCGCCGACCTGCAGAACATCTTCACGCCGGGGGGAGCCGCGTAATGGCCATCGAAGGACCGCTTCGCGAGCTCGGCATCCACGACGTTTTCCAGCTGCTCGACCTGAGCCGGAAGACCGGAACGCTGCGCGTGACCTCGGAGCTGCGCGACAACGACGGCACCGTCTACTTCGACGCCGGGCGCGTCATCCACGCCAGCATCCGCAGCTCGGCGCTGCCGTTAGGCGTGATGCTGGTGAAGGGCGGCAAGATCAGCGACGCCGATCTCGAGCACGCCCGCGCGGTGCAGCGCGAGCGCCTCGACGCGCCGCGGCTGGGCGAGGTGCTGGTCGAGATCGGCGCGATCACCAGCCGCGAGCTCGAGCGGCAGATCCGCCAGCAGATCGAGGCGGTGGTGTTCGAGCTGATGTCGTGGCGCGAGGGTTTCTTCTCGTTCGAGGAGCGCGGCGTCGGCGACGCGCCGGCGGAGGCGTCGATCCGGATAAGCACCGAGTCGCTGTTGATGGAAGGCGCGCGGCGCATCGACGAATGGTCGCGCATCGCCGACAAGGTGCCCAACCTCGCGGTCATCCCGGTGCTCGCGCCGGTGGACACCGACCATCCGACGCTGCTCGATCTCCTGCCTAACGAGTGGGCGGTGCTGGCATTGATCGACGGCTCGAGCGACCTGCGCCAGATCGCCGCGCAGCTCGGGCAGAGCGAGTTCGACGTCGCGAAGATCATGTACGGGCTGGTCTCGACCGGCGTCGTCGCGCTGCGGCCGGGCGACCGGCCGAGCGGCCAGACGCGCGTCGAGGATCCGAAGCCGTACCTGCAGCGCGGTGCGAACGCCCTCGCCAGCGGCAAGATCGACGAGGCGCTCGACGAAGCGCGGCGCGCCCTCGCCGCCGATCCGGCCAACGCCGAGGGGCGGCTGCTCGCGGCGCGCTCGCTGGCGCGGCTCGGCCGCGTCGCCGACGCCGCCGACGAGCTGCGAAGGGGAGCCGAGGCCGATCCGCTCAACGCGGAGCTGCAGCTGGAGCTCGGGTACGCGATGGCGCGCCGCGGCGACTTCGCGACCGCGGTCGGGGCCTGGGACCAGTACCTCAAGCTGCGTCCCGGCTCGCAGGCGGCGGACCGCGTGCGCTCGGCGCTCGAGTCGGCGATGCGGCTCTACAACCTGATCGAGGCGCACACCGGTGTCTGACGAGATCCGGCGCCTCAGCGACGAGCTGGCCCGCGAACCGGGCAGCCTCGTCTTCCTGCCGTTAGGCGAGGCTCTCCGTCGCCAGGGGCAGACCGACTTCGCCCTCAAGGTCGCGCTCCGCGGTCTCGAGCGGCATCCGCACAACCCGGATGCGCACGACCTGCTGGCGCGGATCGCCGTCGATCGCGGTGAGCTCGAGCGCGCCTTCGACGAGTGGGACATGGTCCTCCGCTTCGCGCCTCGGCACGCCGGCGCGAAGAAGGGGATGGGCTTCGTGCTCTTCCGCCAGGGAAAGCTCGAGGACGCCGAGCGCTACCTCGCCGAGGCGATGGAGGCGGACGGCGAGGACCAGAGCACGATCGCCGCGCTGGCGCACGTCCGTCGCGCGTTAGGCAGGCCGATCTCGGAGATGCCGCCGGCCCCCGAGCGTCCCTCCGATGCCGGCAAGCCGGTACTGCCGCCGCTTCCGGAGATGCCGCTCCACCCGCGCCCGAGCGGCGAGACGCGGGTCTCGGGCGCGCACCACCGTGCGAGCGGCGAGACGCGCAACTCGGGTCCGCACCACCGCACCAGCGGCGAGATCCGCACCGGCGAAGTGCTCAAGCCGGCGCCGTCAGGCGCGGCGCTCCCCGAGCCGCCCTGGCTGTCGCAGACGCTGCGCAACAGCGCCCAGCCCGCGCCGTCACCCGAGCCGGTCATCGACCCGCGCGAGCGTGAGGCGCTGGCGCGCAATCCGCGCGCGCTGTTCGCGGACCTCATCGGCGAGGCCGACCAGACCGCGCTCCTGCTCGACGCCGAGGGGTTCGTGCTGGCGGGCGCGTACGTCTCCGCCGACGAGCGCGACGTGGCGCAGGAAGTCGGGGCCGAGCTCTCGGGCGTGAGTGACGAGGCGCAGCGGGCGATGCGGCACCTCGACCTCGGCGACTGGCAGCAGATCATCGTCGAGACCGAAGTGGCGACGATCGCGCTCGCGCCGGGGCCCCGCGACGGGCTGCTGCTCGTCGCCGCTGACGGCGCCATGCCGTTAGGCATGGTCCGCCGCTTCCTCGACCGGGCGGCGGCGCGGGCGCGCAGCTTCGTGGAGCGGATCGGATGAGCGCGACACCGTTCTCCGACGTGCTCGCCGCGCTCACCCGCCAGCGCGGGGTGCTGGGCAGCATGGTCGTCAGCGAGGCGGACGGGATCATCGTCGACTCGAACCTGCAGATCGGCGTGAAGGGGAACGTCGTCGCCGCGCTGGCGGCGTCGCTCTACCGAAAGGCACGCCTGTCGGCCGGCGCGGCCGGGCTGGGGACGGCGAACTTCGTCCAGCTCGAGGCCGAGCGGGGGCGCGTCTGCGCGATCGGGCGTGGCGACCTGCTGCTCGTCACCGTCGCCGAGTCACGGGCGAACGTCGGGCTCATTCGCGTCGAGATGCTGCGCGCGGCGCAGGTGCTCGAGACATGAGTGCCGGAGCGGTGCGGTGACCGTTGCCGTCGTCGAGAACTGGGTCGAGGAGCCGCTCAAGCGGTTCGTCGGTGACGCGCGCGTGCGCCTCGCGCTGCTGCTGCACCCGAGCGGGCAGGTGCTCGGGCAGTCCGGCTTCACGCGCGCGATCGACGTGATGTCGGCCTGCGCGCTCGCCGCGGCGATCTTCGCCTCGGCGGGAGAGCTGGGCAAACAGCTCGAGGGAAAGCCGTTTCACGTGCTGCATCACGCGGGACGCGAGCGGCAGATCTTCATCGCCCCGGCGCAGACGCCGCGGGGGCTCTACATTTTCCTCACCGTCTTCGACCGGGAGAGCTCGCTGGGGCTGGTGCAGCTGTATTTCGCGGAGTTCGAGCAGCGTCTGGCGGCGGCTGCGCCGCCGGTGGAACCGCCGCAGGTGGTGCTCGCCGAGAACTTCGAGCGCGACCTGAACCACAACCTTGCCGCGCTCTTCGGGCGCGCCTAACGCTCCGCCACCACCTCCGTGTCACTCGTCAACTACGCGACCCGCGAGATCACGTGCAAGATCGTCTACTACGGCCCCGGGCGGTCGGGGAAGACGACGAACTTGCACTACATCTATTCGCAGGTCCCCGACGACCGGAAGGGCAAGATGGTGTCGCTGGCGACGCAGACCGACCGCACGCTCTTCTTCGACTTTCTCCCACTGGATCTCGGCCAGATCTCCGGCTTCACCACCAAGTTCCAGCTCTACACGGTGCCGGGTCAGGTCTACTACCAGACCACGCGCAAGCTCGTGCTCCAAGGTGCGGACGGCGTCGTCTTCGTCGCCGACAGCCAGGCGCGCCAGCTCCAGGAGAACATCGAGAGCATGCAGGACCTGCACGCGAACCTCACCGAGCAGGGGATCGACGCGCGAGCGATCCCCTTGGCGATCCAGTACAACAAGCAGGACCTCCCCTCGGACATGATCCTCAGCGTCCCCGAGCTCGAGGACGCGCTCAACTTCTGGCACGCGCCGAACTTCGCCGCCGACGCGCTGCACGGTCACGGCGTCTTCGAGACGCTGCGCGGGATCTCCGAGTCGGTGCTGAAGAAGCTCAGCGCGGGGGCGGGAGCCCGGTAGTGCTGCCCGACGCGCGTTTCCGCTTCGAGAACTTCGTCGTCGGCTCGGCCAACCGGCTCGCCGTCGCCGCGGCGCGCGCCGTCTCGGAGGCGCCGGGGTCGGCGTACAACCCGCTGTTCGTTTACAGCGCCTCGGGATTGGGCAAGACGCACCTCGCGTCGGCGATCGGCAACTACGCGAAGCAGCTCCAGCCGACGCTGCAGACCGAGTACGTCACCCTCGACGACTTCGTCGAGCAGCTGCATGCGGCGATCTCGATCGGGCAGACGCTGAGCTTCACGCAGCGCTACGCGCACGTGGACATGCTGCTGATCGACGACGTGCAGTTCCTCACCGGGCGCCGCGAGACGCAGAGCGAGATGCTGCGCCTCTTCAACCTGCTGCAGGGGAGCGGGCGGCAGATCGTGATGACGAGCGACCGTCCGCCGAACGAGATCGCCGACGTCGACGAGCGTCTCGTCTCGCGGCTGGCCGGCGGGTTGATCGTCGACATCGGGCCGCCCGACTACGAGACCCGGGCGGCGATCCTCCGCAACAAGTGCGAGGAGCGCGGCGTCACGCTCAGGCCTAACGTTCTCGACGAGTTGGCCAAGACCGAGTACACCAACGTCCGCGAGCTGCAGGGGGCGCTCAATCGCGTCATCGCCCAGCAGCAGCTCGGCGGCCCGATCCGCACCGACCAGGTGCGGGTGGTGCTCGGCGAGCCGGCCCCGGCCTGGCGCGCGCCGACGCCGGCGAAGGAGATGGGCGGCGAGTACCTCAGCTTCCTCTCCGACGTCGCGAGCGTCGTCGCGCAGAACGTCGAGGGGTGGCGGATGCGGCTGAGCGAGGCGATCGCCTTCTGGAACGGGGAAGGGTATCGCACCGCGGTGCTCGAGCGCGCGCTGCACCTCAAGCAGCAGCCCGACATCGAGGGGCTGCTCGGGATGTACACGGCGGCGATCGAACGGCTGCGCGCGCTCGAGACCGAGGTCAACACCCTCGATCCGGCGTTAGGCGCGAGCGAGGCGTTTCGCGATCCGGAGCGGGTGAACGAGGCCGAGGACATGGTGCGCCGCGCGCAGTCGGGGGAGATCCCGCCCCCCGGCCCGTCGGCGGCGTTCACGCGCGCCGGCTACGAGGTCAGCCCATCGAACCAGATGGCGGTGAAGGCGGCCGACGCCGTCGCCGCCGATCCGGGCGGGAAGTACAACCCGCTGTTCATCCACGGCCCGAGCGGCACCGGGAAGACGCACCTCGCCAACGCGATCGGCAACGAGATCGTCGAAGCGAGCGGCGGCGCGATCTCGGTGTCGTATGTCAGCGCCGGGGAGTTCATCGACGAGCTGATCGCCGCGCTCCAGGACGGGACGCTTGAGCGCTGGCGCGCGCGCTATCGCTCGGCCGGCGCGCTGATCATCGACGACGTGCAGTTCGCCGCCGGGAAGGAGCGCACGCAGGAAGAGCTGTTCCACGTCTTCAACGTGCTGCACGGCGAGGGGAAACAGATCGTCCTCACCAGCGACCGCGGGCCGAAGGAGCTCGAGGGGCTCGAGGAGCGGCTGCGCTCGCGCTTCGAGGGCGGGCTCGTCGTCGGCATCGAGCCACCCGACCGCACGCTGCGCGAGAAGCTCTACGCGCGCTACCTGAGCCTCGTCGAGCCGCCACCGGAGGACGGGCTGCTCGAGTACCTGCGCGACCGCCCCGCGGCGAGCGTGCGCGAGATCATCGGCACGGTGAACCGGCTGGTGGCGGCCGCCGACGTCGCCGGTGTGACGTTAGGCGTCGACCTGGCGCGCGCGGAGCTCGAAGGCGTCGGCTCCGCCCCGGCGCCGGCGCCGGCCAACGCGCGAGCGATGGACGCGTTCTTCCTCGACGACGAGAAGGTCGTCTGGGATTGGCCGGACGTCGCCGGCCGCTCGATCGAGGAGTGGCGATGAGCGCCGCGTCGCGCGGCGCCGAGGCCAGATAGGCAATGGCGATCAAGGGCTCGCTCAAGGAAGCGTCGCTGCCTGACGTTCTTCAGCTCCTGTCGATGGGGAAGAAGACCGGCTGCCTCAGCGTCACGCACCGCAACAACTTCGGCTACATCTACTTCGACAAGGGACGCATCTGCTATGCGTCGATCGTCAACCGGCGCGACCGGCTCGGCGACATCCTCGTCAAGAGCGGGCTGATCTCGACCGACCAGCTGCTCGACGCCGTGCAGGCGCAGGAGAAGCAGCGCGACAAACGGTTAGGCGAGATCCTGATCTCGCAGGGCGCGATCCAGCGCGAGGAGCTGCACCAGCAGATGCGCGTCCAGATCGAGGAGGCGGTGTACTACCTCTTCACCTGGACGCAGGGCTCGTTCAACTTCGAGGCCGACATCCGCCCCGAGGAGCAGGACTTCCTCGTCTCGATCAACCCCGACGCGCTGCTGCTCGAGGGGGCGCGTCGCGTCGACGAATGGTCGCTGATCGAGAAGAAGATCCCGAGCTTCGACCTCGTGTTCGACGTCGACCGCGTGCGACTCGCGACCGGTGAAGCCGCGCTGACGCCGGAGCAGGAGACGCTCGTCGCGCTGATCGACGGCCGTCGCGACGTCGCGTCGCTCATCGACGAGTCGGGGCTCGCCGAGTTCGGCGTCGGCAAGGCACTGTACGGGCTGGTGACCGCCGGCTTCCTCACCCGCGTCGGCAAGAGCAAGGCGCCGGAGCCGGCCGTCTCCGACGTTCGCGTCGACGAGCACAGGAATCTCGGCATCGCGTTCTACAAGACGGGGATGCTCGAGGAGGCGATCCGCGAGTTCCGCCGTGTCGTCGATCTCCGCCCCGGCGATGCCGCGGCCGGCTTCCACATGGGGCTCGTGCTGATGCGCCAGGGCAAGTGGCCCGACGCGGCCAACGCCTTCCACGAGGCGGCATCGCAGCCCGGCGTGAAGTACGCGGTCTTCCACAACCTCGCCTACGCCCTCGAGCGGCTCGGCCGTTATGACGATGCTCGCGCGGCGCTCGAGGAAGCGGCGATGCGCGGCGGCGCCACCGATGCGCGCGTGCAGACATCGTTAGGCGTGCTCTCGCTGCGCACCGGCGACGTCGCCGCGGCCGACGAGGCGCTCGCCGGCGCGCGTCCGCTCTGGGGCAAGCGCCCCCCGGCTGCGGCCTGGTTCCACTACGCGGCGCTCGCCGCGGCGCTCGCCGGCGACCTCGATCGCGCCGCGGCGCTGCTGTCGGAGGGGATCGGCTTTCACGGCCACGCCGCGCCGCTGTTCAACAACCTCGCCGTCGCCCAGGAACGGCGGGGCAGCCTGCAGGAGGCGTCGGTCACCGCCGAGCGCGGGCTGCACGAGGACGCGAGCCTGCCGCAGCTGCACAAGAACGTCGGCGACTATCTCTACCGGAACGCCCAGTACGACGAGGCGCTCGATGCCTACACCCGGGCGATCAAGCTCAACCCGTCGTTAGGCGATGACGTCTACATGAAGCTCGGCAACATCCGCTACAAGCGGCAGGAGCGCGAGGAGGCCGTGAAGTGCTGGGAACGCGCCCTCGAGCTCGACCCGGAGAACCAGATCGTGCGCACCAACCTCGACGCCGTGCGGAAGGTGATGCAGTGACCGCCGCCGTCGACGACGAGCAGCAGTTCCTCGCCCTGACGGCGAAGATCGCGCGCGAGCGCGAGTTTCGCTGCGGCAGCTACAAGGAGAAGTGCCTCCGCCGCCGCATCGCCGTGCGGATGCGGGCGCGCGGCGTGCACACATTCTCCGATTACGCCCGCGTCCTCGATGGCGACAGCGTCGAGTGGGACAAGCTGATGGACGCGCTCACCATCAACGTCACGAAGCTCTTCCGCAACTGGGAGACGTACGGGATGCTCGCGGACCACATCGTCCCCGGGCTGTGGGCGGCGCACCACGACCAGATCAAGGTCTGGAGCGCGGGGTGCTCCTCGGGCGAGGAACCATATTCGCTGGCGACGCTCTTCCATCGCGCCGGCGAGCGAAGCGGGCGACTGGCAACGCCGCAGCGCGTGCGCATCCTCGGCACCGACATCGACCGGCGCAGCCTCGACGCCGCGGCGCGGGCGAGCTTCGACGAGGATGCGTTCGCCGATACGCCGAAGGAGTACCGCGATCGCTACTTCACGCCGGGCTATCCGGCGACGGTGTTGCCGGCGATCAAATCGCTCGTCGCCCTCGAGCGTCGCGACCTCCTCCTCGAGGAGCCGCCGTCAGGCGGGTTCCACATGGTGGTCTGTCGCAACGTGCTGATCTACTTCGATCGTGAATCTCAGGAGATGCTCTTCCAGCGCTTTCATGACGCGCTGCTTCCGGGCGGAGTGCTCGTGCTCGGGAAGGTCGAGACGCTCCTTGGAAATATCCGGAACAAGTTCGCCGCGATCGAAGCGCGCGAACGCATCTATCGGAAGCTGTGAGTGACTTTCGAGTAAAGGTCGCCGACTACGCCGTGGCCAGGGGCGAGGGAATCATCTCGACCATCGGCCTCGGCTCGTGCGTCGCGATCGCGATCTACGATCGGCAGACCCGCGTTGGTGGCATGGCGCACGTGCTGCTCCCGAGCGAAGGGCTGTCGCGCGACAAGGACAATCGCGCGAAGTTCCCGGGCACCGCCGTCCCGCTGCTGATCGACGAGATGAGGAAGCTCGGCGCCCGCGGCCCGTTCACGGCGAAGATCGCCGGTGGGTCGAGCATGTTCGGTGCGCTCATCCCGGCGGGCGGCATCAACATGGGCGAGCGCAACGTGCTGTCGGCGCGCCAGGCGCTCGCCCACGCGGGCGTGCCGCTCGCCGCACAGGATGTCGGCGGCGACTACGGTCGCAGCGTCTACTTTCATCTCACTGACGGGCGCATGCTCATCCGGTCGCTGAAGTCCGGTGACCGCACCCTCTAGGCGCCACACCGTTCTCGTTGTCGACGACAGTGCGTTCATGCGCAAGGTCGTCACCGAGATCATCGACGGCTCCGACTTCTTCCGGGTCGTCGGGACGGCGCGCAACGGCCACGACGCGCTGCGACAGATCCACGCGCTCGACCCCGAGATCGTCACGCTCGACGTGGAGATGCCGGAGCTCGACGGGCTGCAAACGTTAGGCTACATCATGTCGGAGACGCCGCGCCCGGTGGTGATGCTGAGCGCGGCGTCGGCCAAGGGACGCGACGATCCGACGCTGCGCGCGCTCGAGCTCGGGGCGCTCGACTTCGTTCGCAAGCCATCGGGACCGATCAGCCTCGACATCGCCAGCGTCGCCGAGACGCTGCTGCAGGCGCTGGCCGCGGCGCTCCAGGTGAACCTCGGTGGCGTGCGCATGCTCGCGCGCCCGCGCTTCGTCGCCCAGGCGCCGCGCGCCGCGGGGGCCCAGTACGCCTCGCGCGCGATCGCGATCGCGGCCTCCACCGGCGGCCCACGTGCGCTCGCCGAGGTCGTGCCGGGGATCCCCGGCGACATCGGCGCGGCGGTGTTCATCGTCCAGCACATGCCGAAGGGCTTCACCAGGTCGCTCGCGCAGCGCCTCGACGCATTGAGCGCACTCCGCGTCGTCGAAGCGCAGACCGGCGAGTCGGTGGAGAACAACACCGCCTACGTCGCGCCCGGCGGCTTTCACATGCGCGTCGTCCGCGGCGGGGATCGCGTCACGATCGTGCTCGACGAGTCGCCGTCGATCCATGGCGTCAGGCCGGCCGCGGACCCGCTCTTCCGGTCGGTTGCCACCGCCTTCGGGGCGGACAGCCTCGGCGTCGTGCTCACCGGGATGGGGCGCGACGGGGCGCAGGGGCTCCGCGCAATCCGGGACGTTGGGGGGAGGGGAATCGTCCAAGATCAGGCGACATCGACGATCTACGGCATGCCCCAGGCGGCGCTCGCGACCGCGGGCGCGGAGCGGATTCTCCCGCTCGGCCAGGTGGCGGGCGGGATCGTCGAGCTGCTCGGCGGCTCCCGCCGGGCATCGGGCCCGTTGACGCAGCAGCCATGACCAGGAAGAAGCCAAAATCCACCGCTCCTGACGTCACGCCACCCGCGGCGCCGACTACGCCGGCTACGCCGGCACCGGTGAGCGCTGGCGTGCGTGCCGAGGATGCGATCCTGCCGTCGTCGCCGGCGGTGGATCCGCCGCGCCGCGTTTCGTCGCCGGTGGAAGTCGCGGTCGCGATGCGAATCACCCCGCCCGTGGGAATGCGCACGGTGCCGCCGCCGGCGCCCGCTCCGCTTCCGGCGAGCGTCGAGGATTACGCGGTCACGCTGATGCGCCGTCTCGCGGCGATGGCGCCACCGGAGCTCGATGACGCCGACCAGCTCGACGTCGAACGCCGGCCGCTGCGCGAACGCGTGCGCGACCGCAGCGGCGTCGCCGACTTGCTGATGTTCCGCATCGGCGACGAGCTGTTCGCCGCCGACCTCGCATCCGTCGAAGAGGCGGTGACACTTCCGGAGATTCATCATCTCCCCGAGATGCCGGCGGCGATGCTCGGCGCATTCAACCTGCGCGGGCGATTGACGCCGGTCTACTCGCCGTCGCACGTGATCGGCGTGCCACTGCGCGGCGAGGCGCAGGCGGCGCTGCTGGTGCATGCAGGCGAGCGACGCCTTGGCCTCGCGGTCGATGACGTCGAGGATGTGGTGCAGGTGGACCTCGCCACCGTACGTGAAGCACCCGGGACCGACGACGCCGACGGCATTCTCCTCGGCGTCGCTCATCACGGCAGCGAGCTGGTCGCGATCGTCGACGCCGAAGCACTCGTCGCCGCCTGCGTCACCGGCAACGCCATGGAGATCAGCGCATGACCACCGACAGCTCGACGACGATCTCGAAGATCGTCACCTTCCGGCTCGGCGAGGACCTGTTCGCCGCCGACATCTATTCGGTCGAGCGCGTGCTTCGCTTCCAGCCGCCGACGCCGGTGCCTAACGTTCCGGCGTGGATCGACGGGGTGATCGACTACCAGGGGCGCGTCGTTCCACTGATCAACCTGCGAAATCGCTTCGAGCTCGCCGAAGTCGAGCCGGGTCCCGATACGCGCATCCTGATCTTCAACGCCGGCGGCGAGTGGATCGGCGGCGTGGTCGACGCGGTGCTCGACGTCGCGCCGCTCGACGCCGGGAAGCTCGCCCCGCCGCCGCCGATGTTCCGCGGGCTCGCCGGCGAATATCTCATGGGCATCGTCCGCCGTGGCGAGCGGCTCGTCGTCTTCCTCGACGTCGCGAAGCTCCTCTCGACCGGCGAGCGGCTCGTCCTCGAACGTGCCGCCGCCGAGACGGCGGTCAGGTCCTGAGCACCGCGCCACGGATGCCGGAGCAGCAGCAGTCCCTCCGCGACCGCTACAAGGCGATCGAGTCCAGGCTCGTGCCGACGCTCGCCGGTGCGGAGCGCGAGGCGGTGAAGCAGGACATCATCGCGCTCTTCAAGGCGGTCGAGGCGCAGATCACCGACCTGACCGCGCTCAAGGACGACGTGAAGGCGCTGGTCGACCGGTGGAAGCAGCAGGGCACCGCGCCCTCGCAGGCGCCGCAGTTCACCGGCGAGAAGCCGGTGGTCCACGCCGACCACATCGGCGCCTCGACGTTCATCGAGAAGGGCTGGAGCCGCCTCTCGCTCGGCGATTACCCTGGCGCCGAGACCGCGCTGACGAAGGCGCTCGAGCTCTCGCCTAACGATCCGCAGAGCGAGGCGCTGCTCGGCTGGGCGCAGATGCTGAACGAGAAGTACGACGACGCGCTGCTCAACTTCTCGAAGGTGCTGATGAAGCAGCCGGCCAACGCGCTGGCGCGCATCAACGTCGGCTACATCTGCCTGAAGAAGCGCATCTTCGGCGAGGCGATCGAGCACCTGTCGAAGGCGATCCGGCTCGACAACGACCGCAAGGCGACGCTCTACGCGCACTTCTATCTCGGGCTGGTGTATCTCGAGCGCGAGATGTACGAGGACGCGATGAACTTCTTCCGCAAGACGATCGCGCTCGGACCGAACCTGATCGAGGCCCACTACGAGCTCGGTCGCGCGAACTGGTTCCACGGCGATCGCGACGCGGCGCTCGCCGCGTGGCGCGACGGGTTCGCGGCGAACAAGTTCAATCCATGGGGAAAGCGCTGCGCCGAGATGCTGACGCTGGTCGAGTCGGGCGGGGGACCGTCGCGCGACGCCTGAGGGATCTCCCCGGCGCCGCGTTTCTCGTGCGCCGCTCTGTCGTTGCGCTGCTCTCTCTATCACTCCTCGCCGTGTTGAACCCCCGCGCGGCGCGAGGACAGTCGGACGCTCCACGCCGGCTCGACAGCGGGCGGCTGACCTTCGTCTACTACCCGCAGGACGACCGCCTCGCGCACTCGCTCGCCGCCGCGTCGCTGGCCAGCGACAGCTTCCCCGGGCTGCCGCGCCCGCGGCAGCGGGCGCTGGTCGCGATCGCGCCTAACGCGAAGACCTTCCGCGCCTGGGTCGGGCCCGAAGCGCCGGAGTGGGGCGCGGCAATCGCCTTGCCCGAGTCGCGGCGGATCGTCATCCACGGGCGAGACGCCGGCGGGCGCGCCGGCGACCCGGTCAGCACGCTCCGTCACGAGCTCGCGCACCTCGCCCTCCACGAAGCGTTAGGCGACCTGCCGCCGCGCTGGTTCGACGAAGGCTACGCCAGCTTCGCCGCCGGCGAATGGGGGCGCGACGAGGCGCTGTCGACCAGCGTCGCGCTGGTGCTGCGGCCGGTTCCGGGGATCGCGACGCTCGACGACTACTTCACCGGCGGCGAGCAGCGCGCCGACGAGGGCTACGCGCTCGCGTATCGCGCCGTCGCCGAGCTCGCGGCGATGGACCAGCACCGCGGGCTGTCGCTCTTCTTCCAGTACTGGAAGGCGGGCGGGTCGATGGACCGTGCCGTGCGCCAGGCATACGGCCTCACGCTCGCCGACTTCGACCAGCGGTGGCGCGACCGCACTCGTCGCCGCTACGGCGGGCTCGCACTGACCGCCGACTTCGCCGTCCTCGGTTTCATCGGAAGCATCACCCTCCTTCCCCTCTGGATCGCACGCAAGCGGCGCGACAGGCGCCGTCTCGAGGCGATGCGCGCCGCCGAGGCGCGCGCCGAGCGCGCGGTGCGTGAGGGCGCGCTGGCTGCGCTGCTCGCCGAAGCCGGGCTTTCGCCGATCACCGGCGACGCCGGGGAAACCAAGGCTGATCCGCATGTGCCGAATCACGACACGGGGCGGGACGCGGGCGGGGGCGAACAGCCACCATCCGGTGGCGCAACCGCTTGACACAATTCCACTTGTTGCGATAGACTAACCGACTATGGCTCAAACCGTCACGCCCGCTCGTTCACGCAGCGCCATCCTCTGGGCGGCCGCGGCGTTGACGCTGCTCGCCGGCTACGCAGATCTCGCTCGCGGTGGTGAGACGCTCGCACCGATCCTGCTCATCATCGGCTACTGCGTCCTCATTCCATTGGCGATCCTGAAGTAGCACGCGAAGCGGCACCCGAACCAGCGCGCGGCGTACCTTGGCAAGACGCGATTCGGGAGAAGGTTCCGCGGGGTCTGGCCGCCAGTCAGAGCCTCAGCGGACGAATTTTGTGCGATCCGGAACGCCGTGGTCCGGATTTGGTATGAAAGTGCGACGCCGGACGCTGGCGCTGTCGGACAGGCGGGAGCAGGGGCGAATAGCTCAGCTGGTTAGAGCGCCTGTCTTACACACAGGA
>JBJMNK010000109.1:0-14453 GCA_045804265.1 Gemmatimonadaceae bacterium
CCCCCCCCCCCCCCCCGACCCCCGGCCCCCGCCCCCCGACCCCCGACCCTGACCCCTTCTACGCCGCCCCGCGCTCCATCGCCTCGGCATCGAGCTCCTCGACCGGGGCGATCTTCGGCACTCCGCGCGTGCTGCGCGGCGGGGCCAGCACGGCCGGGGCCGCGAGGCGGAAGCTCGACGCGAGGCGGTCCAGCTCCTCGGCCGAACGTCCGAGCGCGCGCGCGACGTCGGCGATCTCCGCGGTCGAGGCGCTCTGCTCTTCGCTCGACGCGGCAACCTCCTCCATCGAGGCGGCGAAGTGCTCGGTCGTCTTTGAGACCGACTCGAGGCGCGTCGTCATCTCGCCGATCAGCGCGTGCGTGCGCGTCGACGCGTGCGAGATCGCTTCCATCCACTCCTCGTTCTCGGCCACCGCCGACTCGATGCGCGCGAACGAGTCGAGCCCCTGGCGCGTCGCGCCGGTCACCGTCTGCACCGCGGCGACGGTGCGGGCCGTCGTCGCCCGCGACTCGTCCACTCGCGTCAGGACCTCGCGCACCAGCGCTTCCGTCTTCTCGGCGGCTTCGGCCGCGCCGGCGGCGAGCCGGCGCACTTCGCTCGCGACGACGGCGAATCCCTGGCCGTGCGATCCGGCGCGTGCCGCTTCCATCGCCGCGTTGAGCGCGAGGAGCTTCGACTGGCGGGCCATCTTCTGCACGAACGTCACGAAGGCGCGGATCTCCTCCGAAGCGCGGGCCAGCGCGTCGGCCGCGCTCGCGCTGGCATTGACGTCGGTCGAGAGCGTGTCGAGCGCGGTCGCGGCCAGGTCGAGCCGTTCGCGGTTCTGCACCGCGAGCACCCGCAGCGCGACGTTGCGCTCGAGTCCTTCCTGCGAGCCGGAGTCGAGCTCGGCCGAGATCGCGACCAGACTCGTCGAGTCGTTCGCGAACTGCACGAGAGCCTGCGACATCGATGCCGACTGCTCACTGAGGTCGCTCGACGACGTCGCCATAGCCTCGGCGGTGGACGCCATCGCCGCCGCGCCGCTGGTGATCTCGCTCGCCATCGCCGCGGTCTCGCTCGACGTCGCGCGCAGTGCACCAGCGAGACGGCGCAGCTCGCGGATCATCGTCGCCGTCGCGCGACTGAGGCGGCCGATCTCGTCGTTCGAGGTCGCGCTGTCGTCGATCTCCACCGAGAGATCGCCGGCAGCGACGCGCTCCGCTGCCGCGGCGAGAGCGACTGTCGGCATCGTGATGCGCGTCGCGACGAAGCGGTCGAGGAGCCAGAGCCCGACGAGCAGCAGCAACGCGAGCAGCGCGGTCGAGATCGAGAGGTAGCGCTCGACGCGATGTGCTTCGGTGAGGACGGTCGCCTCGTCCACGTGCGCGATGATGCGCCATCCGTGGTCGCCGACTGGAACGGACGCGAGCCACTGCACCCGTCCGTCGGACGTGTAGTTCACGACTGAATCACCGGCGATCGTTGCCTGACGTGCGCCGGCGAACGTCTTCATCCGCGGCGTGTCGCTCGAGCTGGCGATGACCGACCCCTGATCGTCGAGCAGCTCGACGCGAATCCCGCCGCTGTTACCGCTGCTGCGAGCGAGCGCGCTGTCGGTGCGCGTCATCCCGTAGGTGAGCTTGAGCACCCCGACGCCCTGCTGCGTCGCCGGATCGCGGATCACCCCGGCCATGGTGATCACGACCTGTTTCGACCAGTCGTCGAACTCGGCGTTCGGCGGCGTCACGCCATTGGAGTACGCGTCCTGCCACCACTTCTCGTCGCCCTGCATGAAGTCCTGCGTCTGCGCGGTGATCGCGACGTTATGACCCCAGCGATCGGTGAGGATCGCCTCGATCGCGCCGAGCCGCCCCTGCAGCCCGCTGAGGTAGCGTCGGAAGCGCGGATCGGTGTCGAGGGTGCGGTTGTCGTTGAACCGCTTCTCGAGCGCATCGATCGGCTCGCGCTCGAGGCCGAGCTTCGCGGCGCGCGCACTCCCGGCGCGCGCGGCATCGATCGCACCAGGCGAGGTGACGAGCAGCTCCATCTCGCGCTGCCGCTCGGCGATCATTCGCTCGGCGAGGACGGCGGAGCGCTGGGCGATGTCGCGAACGCGCATGTCCGCCTCACGGCGGAAGATCGTCCCGATCCCGGCGCTCCCCGCCCAGGCGAGTGCGGCGAGGGTGACGATCACGATCACCGCCGCGCTCACGATGATGCGTCGCCGCAGGGTGCTGCCACGCGTGTCGCTGCGAGACGGTTCGGTCGGGACTGCAGGCTCGGTCATGGACGTTCGCTCGCTCGCGCCGCTAGATTTCATGGTTCCATATGGCAGATCCCAACACATCGCGCGCGCCCGAGGAGATTCCGGGCTACGATCCGTCCGTCATCGAACGGAAGTGGCAGGATCGGTGGGCCGCGGCCCACGCGAACACGACTGATCTCGCGAAGGGCGACAAGCCTTTCTACCAGCTCATGATGTTCCCCTATCCGTCCGCGGAGGGGTTGCATATCGGCAACCTCTACGCGTTCACGGGGAACGACATACATGGACGATTCCAGCGTCAGCGAGGGCACACGGTCTTCGAGCCGTTCGGCTATGACGCGTTCGGCATCCACTCGGAGAACTACGCCCTCAAGGTCGGGGTCCATCCGAGCGAGCTGATTCCGCGGAACATCGACAACTTCCGCCGCCAGCTGCACCGCGCCGGGCTGATGGTCGACTGGAGCAAGGAGCTCTCGACCACCGACCCGTCGTACTACAAGTGGACGCAGTGGCTCTTCCTCCAGCTCTATCATCGCGGCCTCGCCTACAAGAAGCGCGCGGCGGTGAACTGGTGCCCGAGCTGCAAGACCGTGCTCTCCAATGAGCAGGTCATCAACGGCGAGTGCGAGCGTTGCGGGACGCGTGTCGAGCAGCGGCAGCTCGAGCAGTGGTTCTTCCGCATCACCGACTACGCACCGCGGCTGCTCAGGAACATCGAGACACTCGACTGGTCCGAGTCCACGCTCACCGCGCAGCGCAACTGGATCGGTGCGTCGAGCGGTGCGCGCCTGACGTTCCGCGTCAGCGACGACGGCGACACGGCCGACGACATCGTCGTCTTCACGACGCGTCCGGACACGCTGTTCGGCGCGACGTATCTTGTTCTCGCGCCGGAGCATCCGCTCGTCGACGCGATCACGCGTCCTGAATGGCGCGACGGCGTCGATGCCTATCGCACGCGCAGCGCGCACCAGGATCTCGTGGCGCGGAAGACGAGCAAGGAAAAAACCGGCGCATTCACCGGTGCGACGGCGATCAACCCGGCCACGGGTGCGCCGATCCCGATCTGGATCGCCGACTACGTGCTGATGGAGTATGGGACCGGCGCGATCATGGCCGTGCCCGGGCACGACGAGCGTGACTTCGAGTTCGCGACCGAGTTCGGGCTGCCGATCGTGCGCGTCGTCGCCGGACCCGACGCCGCGCCTGACGCTCCGCTCGAGATGGCCGATCTCGCGGTCGAGGGGGCGCGCATCGTCAACTCGGGGGAGTTCTCGGGACTCGGCGTTGCCGAGGCGAAGACGCGCGTCGTCGCGTGGCTCGCCGAGCGCGGCGCGGCCGAAGAAGTGACGACGTACCGGCTGCACGACTGGTGCATCTCGCGCCAGCGCTACTGGGGTCCGCCGATCCCGATCATCTACTGCGACACCTGCGGCACCGTGCCGGTACCGGAGAAGGATCTCCCGGTCGAGCTGCCGTTCGTCGAGGATTTCCGTCCCGACGACTCGGGGATCTCGCCGCTCGCGCGCCATGCCGACTGGTACCATGTGCCGTGTCCGCAATGCGGCGCCCAGGGTCGTCGCGAGACCGACGTGTCGGACACCTTCCTCGACAGCGCCTGGTACTTCCTCCGTTATCCGAGCGCGAATCGTGAGGACATCGCGTTCGACACCACGCTGACGAAACGGTGGCTGCCGGTGACGTCGTACATCGGCGGCAACGAGCACGCGGTGCTGCACCTGCTGTACTCGCGCTTCGTGACGATGGTGCTGCACGACGCGGGAATGGTCGACTTCGAGGAGCCGTTCGCGAAGTTCCGCGCCCACGGGTTGATCATCCGTGAAGGCGCGAAGATGTCGAAGTCGCGCGGGAACGTCGTCAACCCCGACCAGTACATCGACGAGTGGGGTGCGGACACCGTGCGCACCTACCTGATGTTCCTCGGCCCCTTCGAGGAGGGCGGCGACTTCCGCGACCGCAGCATCTCCGGTGTCAGGCGCCTGCTTGATCGTGTGTGGGCATCGGTGCATGACGCGCGCACCGACGGCGCACCCGATGCAGCGGTGCTGAAGAAGCTGCACCAGACGATCGCGAAAGTCGGTGACGACATCGCGAAGCTGAGCTACAACACCGCGATCGCGGCGACGATGGAGTACGTCAACGTGCTCCGCGGGCACGAGCGTGTCCCGCACCGCGCCGAGGTCGAGCCGCTGGTCCAGCTCCTCGCCCCCTTCGCGCCGCACATCGCCGAGGAGCTCTGGGAAACGTTAGGCCACACGGTGTCGGTGTTCGATTCGGGCTGGCCGGCATTCGATGCCGCGCTCGCCGCCGAGAGCTCGGTGAAGATCGCGGTCCAGGTCAACGGCAAGCTCCGCGCGACGGTTGCCACGACGAAGGACGCGACGCAGGAGAGCGTGCACCAGCTGGCGATGGCCGAGCCCGGAGTGGCGAAGTTCGTCACGACCACGCCGAAGAAGGTGATCTACGTGGCGGGGCGACTGCTGAACATCGTGGTGTGAACAGCGGGTCCGGCACTGCCTCGACGGTGACGCGAGCATCGGCCGCGGGGTTGCATGATGCGTCTCCAACCTCGTGGAAGCTGCATATACTCGGACGCGTGACAGTCGCCGCTGCACTCTGCTCGCTGGTCGCCTGCAGCGAGGAGCAGCCGCGTCTCGCCGTTGCCGCCGACAGCGCGGTATTCGGCCGCGGCTCGGTCAGCGCCCCGGCGCCAATGGCGAACGTCACCTTCGCGGTGTCGAATCGCGCCGGCCCGACCGGATTCGTCCCGGCCTGCGGCCAGAAGCCGACCGTGACGGTCGAGCAGGCGGTGCAGGGCGGCTGGACCCAGTACGCGGGCGGCTATTGCCTCACCATCGTTCCCGAGGCCCCGCTCGAGGTGTTCGGTGGGACTCGGCTCGCCGGCAACGTCTGGATCGCCGACCCGGGGCGCTACCGCCTGCGCCTCGACTATGCGACCGGCGCTGACTTCGCGAAGACGTTCAGCACCGTCTCCGCCCCGTTCGAGGTGCGCTGAATGCGGCGCAACCTTGCCGCGCGGCGCTCGTCGTACATCTTGAAGTCGGCGCCACGACGCCGCCCGATCCACCGCGACGAGGATGATTGATGGACGACAAGCAGCTCGCCAAGCTCGTGAAGAAGCTCTCCGGCCAGTCGGCAAAGCCGAAGCGGCCGACGAAGAAGTACGATTCGACGCTCGACGCGACCCAGCCGCCGCCGAAACCCGACGACGAAGAAGCGAGCGACTTCTTCAAGGAAATGAAGCGACGGGAGTTCTGACGCGGGTCCGGTTGAGAGCTGCCTCGGGGCGCACCGCGCGCGCTCAACGGCCACGAGTAAGGGATGGTCGTAACACTTGAACGACAATCACGCGGATGACGCGGATAGCTCCGTGAACCGGCAGATCTCCATGCACCGGGGCTGAACAAGTTGGGGGCACGCGTGGGGAGATCACCCCACCAGGCGTGGCCCCAAGCATTTCCGGCGATGCTGACGAGGAGATCGGAGCGTCGAACGCCACGGGGGACGATCCGGGTAATCCGCGTAAATCCGCGTGATTGTCGTTCAACTGTTGATGTCCGCCCAGGGCGAAGATCGAACGCGGCGTGACGAACCCGAAGCAAGGGGTCAGAGTCGTTGAAATGACGCGAGCGTCACTTCAAAGGGTCAGAGTCGTTGAACGGCGGTGATACAAGCGTTGGAACGATGTCCCGCCAGGGGAAACGAGCCGTCACCCCGTACTTCCCACTCCCCCTTTTCTCGTCGTCGTCATCGCGACCGCCCCTCGCGTCCACGTCGCGGTGGTGTAGCGGGCGATCACCACCTGCGCGATCCGCTCGCCGTGGTCGATCCGCACCGGCTGGTCGCCGTCGTTGCGCAGCATCACCAGCCACTCGTCGGGGTAGTCGGCGTCGATCGTCCCCGGAGCGTTAGGCATGGTCAGCCCTTTCCGGAAGGCGATCGAGCTGCGCATCCGGAGCTGCGCCTCGTGGCCGTCGGGGAGGCGGGCACGGAAGCCTAACGGCACGATCGCCCGCTGCCCGGCGCCGACCTCGACGTACATCGCGCCGGCACCGTCCCGGCTCGCGGCGCGCTCGGTCACGCCGCCGGTGCCGGCCAGCAGCGTCGGCCGCCCGCCGAGATAGGCGCGGAGGTCGTAGCCCGCCGACTGCTCGGTCGCCCGCGTCGGCACCACGACATCGTCGTACAACGGCTCGAACACCACCGCGCACACCTCGTCGAGCGCACGCTCCCGCGGTGCGCGTCCCCTCGCGTCGCTCGCGCTCACAGCAGCCGCCCGATCCACTCGCCGACGAAATACCCGACCGCGGCCACGCCGAGCCCGACGACGAACATGTCGAGCCCCGAGCGGAAGACCGAGCGCCCGGTGAAGATCGACCGCAATGCTCCAACGAGAAAGTGCGACGCCATGGCCAGCGTGAAGCTGAGCACGATCGCGGCGGTGCCGGTAAAAATGAAGAACGGAAACACCGGGATCAACGCGCCAATCGCGGTCGCGGTCCCGGTCAGCCACGCCTCCCGCATCGGCGACGTCTGCTCGGCGCTGATCCCCAGCTCCTCCTGCATCTGCTCGGCGAGCATCCGCTGCGGGTCCGCCATCGCCGCGTTCGCGAGCTCGCGCGCGGTCTCGGGAGCGAGACCCTTCGTCTCATAGATGAGCGCCAGCTCGTCGCGCTCGACCTCGGGCATCATCGCGATCTCGTCGCGCTCCATCGCGATCTCGTGCGCGTAGACCTCCTGCTCGCTCTTGGCGGCGAGGTAGCCGCTCGCGCCCATCGACAGCGCGTCGGCGATCAGCCCGGCGACGCCGGCGACGATCACCGCGTGGTGCTGCTCAGTGGCGGCTGCGCCGATCACGCCGGCGACGAGCCCGAAGTTCGCCGTCAGTCCGTCGTTGAAGCCGTAGACCACGTTGCGGAGGAAGCCACCGCTCGATGTCTGGTGCCAGGGCTCGCTGGTGCGGCCGGCGATCCCGGCCAGCGTTGTCGCATGCTGGGCGCTCTCGCGCGCCAGCGTCAGCGCCTCGCCCTTCCCGGCGACGCCGCCGGGCGTGGCGCGATGCATCGCGAGGTAGGCCTTCACCTCGCGCCCCTCCTCGCGCAGCAGCATCGGCAGGAGGAAGCCCGGTCCGATGCGCCTGCCTAACGATGCGAGCAGGCGCGCCCGCGTCGTCGGGCGGAACGGCGCCGGCTCGCGGCCGTGCTGCCGCAGCAGCGTCCCCCAGATCTCGACGTGCCGCTGCTCGACCTCGGACAGCTTTCGATACAGGTCGCGCTTGTGCGCGTCGGGCTCCGCCTTCGCGAGGACGTCGTAGAGGAATGCCGCGTCCGCCTCGTCCTGCCAGTGGTGCTCGAAGGCGTGCAGGTCGGGCGCAGTCACGTCGTCCGGGGCAGCGCCGCCGGGACGCGTATCGAGCGAGGAAGCCATGGCCGGAAGATAACGGCACTGGCAAGCGCTCGCGGTTGCGCCGTCCGCTTCCTGCTTGTCGCTTATCGCTTACCGCTAATAGCTAACGGCTAACGGCTGCCTTTCCCCCGCACTCTCGCTGCATCGCGCGCCTTCATGCACCAGCGCTCGAGCTCGTACTCGGAGATCGTGCGCCAGGTCGGCGGGAACGGTGCGATCCGGCAGTTCAGCGACTCGCAGCGGAACGAGAGCCATCCGTTCTCGTACCCGGGACGCGTAAGCAGCGTGCGCCGGTCGGACGCCCGCATCTCGGGAACGATCTCGCGCACTGTCCACTGCACCCCGTTGCTGTCCACGAACTCGCGCGCCCGGGACTCCGGCGTATACCGGGTCGAGGCCAGCGGCCCGGCTGGCCGGACCTCGATGCTGAAGCGGGCAGACGATTCGCGGGGCGGCATGTGGCGACAAAATGAAACGCCAGCGTCCGCATTTCAACTGGCGGGAAACCTTTCCCGCCGCGCCACGTGTCCATCAGGTGTACCCCCATCGCCGGGTGCCCATTCGCGGACTTCTTCTGTAGAGGAATCATGAGAGTGCCATCGCTTCCCCTCGCCTTCCCGCTGCTCACGGCCACGGTGCTCGCCTCGGCGAGCGTCCTTCCCGCGCAGGGGACCACGTCCAGGGACCGCACGCCGTCTCCCGATCGCGCCACCATCGAGCGCGCGCCCGACGTCCGCGTCTTCATGCGCGGCGACGAGATGGGCGCGAAGTCGATGATCGGCGTCAGCACTTCGTCCACCGGCCCGCGTGACACGCTCGGACTGCTCGTCACCAGCGTCACGCCTAACGGTCCGGCCGAGAAGGCGGGAATCGTCGAGGGGAATCGCATCGCTGCGATCAATGGCGTCAACCTGCGCCTCGCCGCCGCTGACGCCGGGGAGGACGACATGCAGGGGATCACTGCCCGGCGCCTCACCCGCGAGCTGAGCAAGATCGATCCTGGGACCGAAGTCGAGCTGCGCATCTACGCCGACGGGCAGTGGAAGAACGTCAAGGTGAAGACGGTCTCCCCCGACAGCCTGATGCCGGCGCGCTTCCGCCGGAGCGACAGCGACGATCGCGCCGTGCTCGGCCTCGAGCTCAACTCGACGGGCTCGAAGCGCGACACGTTGGGCGTCCTGATCGGCGCACTGCACGAGGACGGTCCGGCCGAGAAGGCGGGGCTCATCGAGGGCGACCGAATCATCTCGATCAACGGCACCGACCTGCGCGTACGGCACGACGACGCCGGCGACGACTGGGTCAGCAGCGCGATGGTCTCACGCTTCCAGCGGGCGATGCGCTCGGTGAAGCCGGGCGACAAGGTCGAGCTCCGCGTCTGGAGCGGTGGCCAGACGAAGTCGGTCTCGATCACGGCCGCGAAGGCGAGCGAGTTGTACAAGGATCGCTTCCAGCGGATCCGCATCGGCAACGGGCCGATGATCTGGAGTCCGGATGGCAGCGAGATGTTTTTCGGAAACACTCCGCGCGCGATGATCGCTCCAGTCCCGGCGGTGCCGCCCGTCCCGCCGATGCCATTCATGTACGCGCCGCGCGCGCGCGTCCAGACGTTCGACATGGACGACACGACCGACCGTCCCGACGAGGCGGCGAGGGCCGGCGCCGCGGCGCGCGCCGGGCAGCGCGCCCGCGCGGCTGTTGAGCGCTCGATCATGTCGAGCGCGGCGAACATTGCCGGCGCCGCGCCGGCGATCGCCGCGACGTGGAGCCGCAGCGCCACGCTCGCCGCGCGCGACGCCGAGACCGCGACGCGTTCGACGACCATCCGCCTTCCCGGGCTCTCGATCGCCCCGGTGACGTCGGAGCTCGCCGAGTACCTGGGCAAGGGGAGCAAGGGCGGCTACCTCGTCCTCGAGTCGAGCGGCCAGTGGTCCGCGCTCCGGGCCGGCGACGTGCTGCTCAGCGTCGATGGGCACTGCGTCAGCGACGGCATCACCACCGACGACGGCTCGCACAACGTCGTCGTGCTGAGAAAAGGACAGAAGCTGACGCTGGACGTGGTTGGAGGGTGAGCGTTAGGCAGGTCCATCGCCGCGGCCGGGCCCGGAGCCGACGAAACAGCGGAGCCGGGGATCGGGAGATAACCCGATAGGCGACAGGGCGCGGGCTTCGAGACAGCGGAATGGCGGGGTGGCGAAACCGACTGGTAGGCGAAACGTCGCGGTCGGCGAGTTCAAGGGGTCAGAGTCGTTGAACGGCGATGATGCCGGCGCGCAGATGATATCGCGCTCAGCGCGCCCCGCAATTACCTGTCGCTGGGGCGCCGCCTAACGCTGTCGCGGTTGCGCCGTCGCACTTCAGCTTCGCCTCCCGCTGTTTCGAAACATCGCGCCCTGTCGCCTATCGGGCTTTCTCCCGATCCATGCCTCCGCTGTTTCGCAGGCCCCGCCCCCCCCAGCGGCCACGATGCACCAAACTGCGCCACCCCGAACCGGATAAGCAGAACCGAAAAAGCGTTACATCGCCGGTCCCAGTACCACCGCGTTGAGCACCAGTCGATCGAGCGCCCGCCACCACCCGCGGAACATCGGGTCGTTCGCGAACAGGACGAGGTGGCCGTCGCCGATCGGCTCCTCGATCAGGAACGCGGTTCCGCGCAGCAGGCGCTCGGTGTTGTTCGGCCAGGCGAAGCCGGCGCGATGGAGCTTGCCCGTCGCCGGGAACACCGCGACGTTCGCGCCCTCCTTCGACAGCTTGAAGAAGCTGCTCCCTGACATCATCACCGTCAGGCGCGGCTGGTCGTAGCCGCCGGTGAGCCAGTGGGTGCGGTCGAGGACGACGTCGAAGTGGCTCCCGGCCAGCTCGATCGGTGTCGCGTTGGTCGCGCTCGGGCTGGTGACCGCGAGCAGGTCATCGGGAACCTGCGACTTGTCGTTCGCCTTCTCGCGCGCCCGCGCCTTCGCCGCCGCGGTGTCCACCGTCGCTGACGGAATCCCGGTCGTGTCGCGCTCGGCGCCGGCGCCGACCAGGCGCGCGCTCGTCAGGTTCACGTTGTCGCGCGCCGCCCACTCTGACGCACCGCCCATCGTCACCAGCGTCCCGCCGGCCTGCATCCAGCTGCGCAGGCGATCGGCCCCGTCCTTGCCTAACGTTCGGTTGAGCGCACCGCTCGACGCGTCGGGGATGATGATGACGTTGAAGGCGGACAGGTCACCCGAGTTCAGCCAGCGCATCGAGACGGGAGTGAAGCGCAGGCCATAGCGCCGCTCGAAGCTCCACCAGATCGCGCCGTAGCTCGTCTGGCTCACCCCCTCGTCGCCGACCATCGCGATCCGCGGCGCCTTGAGGTCGACGACGTTCTCGGAGCCGATCCCGTACTGCTGCTGCACGCTGAAGGCGCTGTTCGCGCCCACCACCTCCACCCCCGCGTCGCGGGCCAGCGCGTCGATCCGGGCGTGCAGCGTCGTGTCGTTCCGCGCCACGCGAACGATGTAGCTGCCACGCTCCCACGTCCGGCCGTCGGCCTCGACAGGCTGAGTCGACACGCTCACCCGGTAGCCTTCGGCGAGGAGCATGTACGCGAGGCGTGATGCGCCGCTCCGCGCGGGGCTGAACAGGTACGCCGACTGTGGATGCGATCCGCTGACGATGCCGCGCGTGATGTCCACGGGAAGCAGCTCGCCGCCGATCCGCCGCGCCGCCTGCTGCGCCTGCGGCAGCGAAGGCTCTTCCGTCGGAAGCTGCAGCAGGTCGCCGTCGACGTCAGGCGCGTCACCAGTCCAGTAGGCTTCGACACCGAACGTGACCGGCAGCGACCAGGCGGTGACGTCGTAGAACTCGTAGCCTTCGCGCGGCGCGTTCGCGCCGCGCCGGATGTTGCGCTGGTAGCGCGCCAGCTGCGCACGGACGAACGACGAGTCGAACCCGGCGTTAGGCTCGAGCACCGCCTTGGCCGCGCGCCCCTGCGGCTGCGCGAGGTCGATGATGTAGGCCCCGCTGTCGAAGCGGCGCGTGCCGGTCGCGTCGTCCGCGTATGCGTGCGCGGCCGACGACGTGAATGCACCCTTCGTCCGGCGCACCTCGATCCCGCTCCGCAGCAGCGTCGCCACCAGCTCGGCCGCGCGACCGGGATCGCGCCCGGGAACGAGGACGATGCGCTTCATCGTCCCCGTCCGCCCGTCGGCGATCGCGCTCTGGCGGAAGGCGAGATAGTCGCGCACGCGCTCGGCGTGGCGGCCGGCGGTCGTCTCGATCGTCGTCAACGCGGTCGTGAAGTGCTTCGCGATGCCGTCGCGGAAGGAGACGATCGATCCGTCGTCGCGGCGGTAGAGAATTCCCTTCCAGCCACCGCCGTCGGTCTCGTACGTCATTCCGATCGCGCCGGTGAGCGAGGGCCAGCTGTCCCAGTAGAACGGGCCGAAGAAATCGAAGATGTCGCGCGAGTAGTACATCCAGCCATGCTTGTCGAACGCCGCCGCATTGGCCTTCCCGTAGATCTCCATCCAGTCGGCGAAGCTCTTCGAGAAGTTCTGGTTGAGCTGCGCCGCCGTCGGCGGGAAGAAGTACGTGCTCACCTGCCCGTGCTGGTCGATCGCGACCATCGGATGCCAGCGCAGCATCGCCCGCACGAGCGCCTGTGGCTCGCGCTGCGTCGTCGTCATCACGTCGCGGTTCATGTCGAACCGGTAGTGATTGTACCGCCCGTAGATGCTCCACGGCTCGTCCTTCTCCATCGAGAACGGATCGGGCGTGCCGACGCCGATCGAGTTGTACCAGACGGTGAACCGCTCGTGGCCATCGGGGTTCGTGCTCGGGTTCAGCACGACGAGCGTGTTCTTCAGCATCTCGACCGTCGCCGGCTCCTCGCTCGCCGCGAGCTGATACAGCGTCTGCATCGCCGCCTCGAAGCCCGGCGACTCGTTGCCGTGCACGCTCTCGTTGATCATCACCACCGCCGGTGTCCGCGCCGCGATCGCATCGAGCTCGCGCGACGAGACGCCGCGCGGATCGGCGAGCCGGTCGAGATCCTTCCTGATGTCGTCGAGCCGCGCGATGTTCTCCGGCGACGACACGAGGTACAGCCGCATCGTCCGCCGCTCGTAGCTCGTGCCGATCTCCTCGACGCGAACACGATCCCTGGCCGCGTCCGCGATCGCGAGCAGCACTTTCTCCTGCTGCCCGAACTGCGTGTTCATCTCCCCGACGTCGTAGCCGAGTATCGCCTCCGGCTTCGGGACCCCGGCGCGATAAGGACCGCGCGCGTAGAACGAGAAGCTCTGGTCGTCGCGAATCGAGTCCGGCGCCACGGCGCGCTGCGCATGGAGTGGAGCGGCGATCGTGACCGCGGCAGCGATCGCGAAGAGGCGAAGCGATGTCGTACGAAGCATTCGGCGTTGAGGGAGAAAGTTGAGCGCAATACTGCGGGCGGTCGTGGCGATGGTCAACTCACGATGATGTAAGCGCCGCCTCGCGGGTTGCAGTGCGTTGACGCGACGCGGGCGGCGCACGAGATTCGCCCCTCACTCCGCCCATAACTTCCACCTCGTCATGAAGACTCTCCCCGCCCGCTCGCTGCTCGCTCTGTCCCTCATCGCGTTCGTTGCCGTCGGATGCCGCACGTCGAACGGCTCTTCCAGTGCGTCGGTGGCGCCGTCTCCCGATGTGGTGGCGCCGCACGGTTCGCTCGTCATCGTCGGCGGTGGTCCTCGGTCGCCGGAGATTCGCGATCGGTTCGTGCAGCTCGCGGGCGGGGCGGGGAAGGCGAACGTCATCGTCTTCGCGATGGCGAGTGAGGAATGCAGGCAGGGCGGCGACGATGAAGTGGCGACGCTGCGGGCGATGGGCGTCGAGGTCGAGAGCCGCTGCCTGACGCGCGCCGAGGCCGATGCCGACTCGAACGTCGCCCGCGTGTCGCGGGCGACCGGGATCTGGTTCGGCGGCGGTGATCAATCGCGGCTCACCGGCATCCTCGCGGGAACGCGCGTCGAGCGCGCGATGCACGACCGGTTCGCCGCGGGCGCGGTCGTCGGTGGCACCTCTGCCGGTGCGGCGGTCATGTCGGCAGTCATGCTCACCGGCGACGAGCGTCATCGCGGCGGCGACCGGCTTCCGTCAGACTCGAGCGACGCGTATCTCACCATCGCGCGCGACAACGTCATAACGGCGCGGGGCTTCGGCTTCATCAGCAACGCCGTCGTCGACCAGCATTTTTTCCGGCGCAAGCGCCACAACCGGCTGATCAGCGTCGTCCTCGAGCATCCGGAGCTGATCGGGGTCGGCATCGACGAGTCCACCGCCCTGGTCGTCGACTCCGTCGGCCGCTGGAGCGTGATCGGCGCCAGCGCGGCGATCATCTACGACGCCCGCCACGCGACGATCACCCCGCCAACCGCGAAGACCCTCGGCGCCACCAGCGTGACGGTGTCGGGGCTGCCGTCAGGCAGTCGCTACGACCCCACCACCGCTCGCGCCGATCTCCCCTGAACCGTTAGGCGGGTGAACCACGCTTGATCACCCGACCCCTGACCCCCGACCCCCGACCCCTGCAGTTCGTCAGAACTCCAGCTGCGTCCCCAGCTCGACGACGCGGTTAGGCGGGATGTTGAAGAATTCCGTCGCCGAACGCGCGTTGCGTGACATCAGCACGAACAGCTTCTTCCGCCACTGCATCATCCCGCCCGAGCTGCGCGGAATCAGCCGCTCGCGTCCGAGGTAGAAGCTCGTCTCCTGGGGACGGGCGCGGAGCCCGGCTTCGGCG
>JBJMNK010000110.1:0-5421 GCA_045804265.1 Gemmatimonadaceae bacterium
CGCCCCCCCGGGGTCAGCAACGGCTTTGCGTTCGCGCTGCCTAACGCTGTGACGCTCGCCTGGAGCGAGGCACTCACCGCCTGACCCTGACCCCCGCCCCTTGACCCCCTTTTGTCGCTGCGTGACCCCCGACCCCTGACCCCTTTTCGCCCCCTTCAGGCGATCGAAAACGACGTGTAGCTTCGGCTCATGCCTTCGCGACCCCGACCCCGTTCCCGCACCACCGCTGGTGACCAGGCTCTGGCCGACGCGCTCGCGACCACCGCATTCCTGCGCGGATTGCCGGCGGCGGAGCTCGCGTATCTCGCGGCACGGATGACGCCCGCGACGTACCCGCCCGACGCCCTGCTCTTTCGCGAAGGGGACGCGCGGAGCCTGATGGCGGTGATCGTGGACGGAAGCGTCGCGATCGGGAAATCCGATGGCACTGGACGCGAGACGACGCTGGTGACGCTCGGCGCCGGCGAAAGTGTCGGCGAGGGGATCCTGCTCGATGATGGGGCGCATGCGACGACGGCGCGCGTCCTCGAGCGGGCCGAACTGCTGATCCTCGACGCGACGGAGGTTCGGGCGCTGCTGACCGAGCGCCCGCAGCTCTTCGCGGCACTGGTCGCACGCGCGGCGCGAACGATCTCGCAGCGACTCCGGAGCGCGGACGCGACGATGATCGGGCGTGGACGGCCGATGGGGTTCGCCGGATCCGGGACGCGGACCGAGCACGACCTGCTCGGCGAGCGCGAGGTGCCTGACGAAGCGCTGTACGGCGTGCAGACGCTGCGCGCGCTGGAGAACTTCCCGATCACCGGGACGCCGCTGCGCGAGTTTCCCGAGCTGATCGCGGCGTTAGGCGCGGTGAAGGAAGCGGCCGCGCTGGCGAACGAGGAGCTCGGCCTCCTCCCGCCCGAGATGGCGCGGCTGATCGTGTGCGCGTCGCGCGAGGTGCGCGCCGGCCGACACCACGAGCACTTCCTCGTCGACATGATCCAGGGCGGCGCCGGAACGTCGACGAACATGAACGCGAACGAGGTGATCGCGAACCGCGCCCTCGAGCTGGCCGGGAAGAAGCGGGGCGACTACAAGTCGGTCCACCCCAACAACCACGTCAACCTCAGCCAGTCGACCAACGACGTCTACCCGACGGCGGTGAAGCTCGCGCTGCACGCGAGCGTCGACGGGCTGCGCAACGCGATCAAGGACCTGGCGGCGGCATTCCTGATGAAGGGTGACGAGTTCTCCCCCTTGATCAAGATGGGGCGCACGCAGCTGCAGGATGCGGTCCCCATGACGTTAGGCCAGGAGTTCACCGCCTTCGGCCACACGCTGCTCGAGGACGTCGAACGGTTAGGCGAGGTCCAGGCGCTGATCCGCGAGATCAACATGGGCGCGACGGCGATCGGGACCGGGATTACCGCGCCGCCGGGTTACGCCGACGCGGTGAGGCGCCACCTGTCCGCGGTGACGGGACTCAAGCTCATCACCGCCCCGGACCTGGTCGAGGCGACGATGGACACCGGCGTCTTCGTGCAGCTGTCGGGGGTGCTCAAGCGCTGCGCGGTGAAGCTGTCGAAGATCTGCAACGACCTCCGCCTCCTCTCGAGCGGCCCGCGCGCCGGCCTTGGCGAGATCAACCTGCCGCCGATGCAGCCCGGCTCCTCGATCATGCCCGGCAAGGTGAACCCGGTCATCCCCGAGGTGGTGAACCAGGTCTGCTTCGACGTCTGCGGCGCCGACGTCACGGTGACGATGGCCGCCGAGGGCGGACAGCTGCAGCTCAACGTCTTCGAGCCGGTGATCGCGTTCCGCCTGTTGTACGGCATCAGCGCGATGACCAACGCCTGCGTCGTGCTGCGCGAGCGCTGCGTCGTCGGCATCACCGCCAACGCCGACCGGATGAAGTGGTTCGTCGAACACTCGATCGGCATCGTGACCGCTCTGGTCCCGGTGATCGGCTACGAGAACGCGACGCAGATCGCGAAGACCGCGCTGGAGACGGGGCGCGGAGTCTATGACCTGGTGTGCGACCGGGGATTGATGAGCCGGGCGGAACTCGACGCGCTGCTCAATCCGGAAGGGATGGTCGGGGTCAAATCCACGACTGCCTAACGGCGACGAGAAACGCCGTGCGGGCGGACTTCAACACTTCGATGAGAGATGAGAGAGACTCCGACAAAGAGATGAGAGCCGAGAGACGAAACAACGATTCCGATTACCCGCACACCCGCCGTTGTCGTTGCGCCCAGCAGTTTCTCTCCTCTCTCATCTCTCGATCGCGGTATCTCTCATCTCTCGATCGCAGTGTTGAAATCCCGACTAGGTGCGAAATTCCGAGACCATCCCCTGAACCCTCTGCGCCGCGGTCTCCAGCTCCGCGGCGGTCGCGCTGACTTCCTGGATCGATGACGACGTCTGCTCGACGGCGGCGGCGACTTCCTGGGAGCCGGCGGCGTTGCCCTCGGCGGTTTCCTTGGCGCCGAGGATCGCGTTGCGAACCGAGATCAGCGCCATCTGGTTCGCTTCGACGGCGCGGGTGACGCGGTCGGAGGCGTTGGTCACGCGCTCGACCGCGCCCTCGATCTTCGCCAGTGCGGCGGACGCGGACGTCGCGACTTCCTCGACGTTGCGCATGCGCTGGGTGCCGGCTTCGACGGCGCGTGAGGCGCTGGCGACGCGGTTCCGGATCTGCCTGACGTTGTCGGTGACGTCGCGCGCCGCCTTCGCGCTCTGGTCGGCGAGCTCGCGCACTTCCTCGGCGACGACGGCGAAGCCATGACCGGCGTCGCCGGCCCGCGCCGCCTCGATCGCCGCGTTGAGTGCGAGCAGGTTCGTCTGCACCGCGATGTCGGAGATCACGGCGACGAAGCGGTCGATCAGCGCGATCGCGTCGCGCAGCCCGCCGATCTCGCGCGCCGACGTGTCGACGACTTCACGGGCGCCGAGCAGCGTCGTCACCGCCTGCGCGATCCCGGCGCGCGTTGCGTCGGCGGTGATGCGGATGTCGCGACCGGCGGTCTCGCTGGCATTGGCGGCGTCGCCGATCGCGGCGCCTTCCTCGGCGAGCTGCCTGACGGCGTCGCTGGCGATGGTGAGCGCATCGAGCTGTCCGGCGGCGTTGCGCGCCATGTCGCTCACCGCGATGGTGACGTGACCGGTCGCGTCGGAGGTGGATGCGGCAGTCGCGGCCAGCAGCGAGGCGGCGCGATTGACGACCTCCGCTTCCCCCTGCACGCGCTCGAGGAGCGAGCGAAGCCGGTCGCGGGCGCGGGCGAGCGAATGCGACAGCACGCGGTACTCCGCGGCGTCGCGATCGGCCGCGCCGTCGAGACGGGTGCGAACGCGAAGGTCGCCGTCGCCCATCGCGTCGACGTCGCGGCCGAGGTCGGCCAGCGGGCTGGTCACCGCGCCTAACGTTCGCCAGCTGAACATCCCGGCGACGAGCATCGCCACCACCATCGCCAGGGCGAGCAGCAGCTCGCTGCGCAGCACGCTCTGCTGCAGCATGGAGGTGCGCTGCGCGGTCCGTGCGGCGGCGGCGGCGCGGATCGCGGCGAAGGAGCTGTTGATGCGCTCGACGTCGGCGGCGGCGCTGCGCAGCACGCGGATCGCGTCGGCGGAGCGACCGATCTCGTCGTAGGCACGCGCGACCGAGATGCTGACTTCCAGCGACGCCTGCAGCTGCCCGATCGACTCGAGCTGCTCGCGCTCGATCGGCGACAGCTCCTTCGACGCGGTCGTCTCGCCGCGCATCATCGCGGCGCGCGCGACGGCGGCGTCGAACGCGGCCCGATCCGTGGCGCTGCCGGTCTTGAGGTAGAGCATCCCGCTCACGATCTCTCGCGTGATCGCGTCGACGACGACCTGCATCCCGGAGAGGTCGCGATGAATGTTGGTGACCTCGCGCTCGCTCTGCGCCGCGGTCGCGTGCAGCGTCCAGATCCCGCCGATCCCCGCGCCGGTGAGCAGGAGGATGGTCATCCCGAGCCCGGCCCAGAGCATCCCGCGGATCGTGGTCAGGCCGAGTAAGCGGCGGAGTGCGCGCGGCAGCGGGCGACGCATCAGCGGGGGAAGCATCAGCGGCCTCCGACGCGGGCGATGATCACCGGCTTGTTCACTGCGTCGTGCTTCGCGTCGAATGCGATCGGGCCGGTGACGCCGACGACCGCGGGCCGCCGGGTCCCGACGTCGGCGAGCCAGTCGCGGATCTTCGCCCGGTCGGGGCCGACGGCGATCACCGCGCGGCCGATCAGCATCGTCGCGTCGTAGGCGAGCGCGGCCCGCTGGTCGGGTGGGGCGTGGAAGCGGCGCTGGAACTCGGCGACGAAGTCGCGAGCGCCATCGTTAGGCGGACGCGTCGGGAGGAAGAAGGAGATGTAGTAGACGCCGGCGAACTCCTTCGCATCCTCTTCCATCGTCGAGAAGCCGTCGCCGCCGATCATCGCCGGCACGCGGCCGGTGGCGCGCAGGTCGCGGATCAGCGTCTCAGCGTCGGACGGACCGCCGGGGAAGAGGATCAGGTCGGGTGACTGCTTGCGGATGAGTCCCGCGTACGCGTCCCAATCCGACATCCGCGCGAGGTGTGGCTCGCTGGCGATGACATCACCGCCGCGGCTCTCGTAGATGGGGGTGAACATTCGCGACCAGCCGACGCCGTAGGCGTCGTTGCGGTACATCATCGTCGCGCGATGGGACTTGAGCGAGTCGATCGCGAAGTCGGCCGCGGCGCGGCTGTTGGCGGAATCGTTGGGACAGATGCGGAAGAGCCAGCGGCTTCTGCCGCTGAGCAGCATGCTCGTGCTCACCGGCGTGATCGCGGCGACCGCGTGCGCGCCGTCGTGCTCGGCGTCCTCGTAGACCGGCGTCGCCTCGAGCGTGCTGCGGCTGTCGGTGTGGCCGACGACGCCGACCACTTCATCGTCGTCGCGGAGCGCGGTCGCGATCGGGACGGCGAGGTCGATGTTCGCCGCGACGGTGCGGAGGACGAACGCCGGCGCGCCGCGCGGTCGCTGCTCGTTGAGGCGCATGACCGCCAGCTCGGCGCCCTGCTTGGTCGACAGGTTCGTCGGCGACTGCACAGCCGCGGCGAGGCCGATCGCTACGCGGTCAACACTCGCAGCCCCATTGCAGGCGACGAGCGCGAACGCGATCGCCATGGATGCTGCGAGCGCACCCATGCGGCCGGCGTCGTTCACGATGGCGGCGAGCGAGTGGCAACGACTGAAGCGCATGACCGACCGGTGCTGGCGACCACCTCGCGCCGGCGTCGGCGCGGGGCTGGCGACGGTGAGAGCTGCGTCACGTCCCGTTCTTCCTGAAGAAAGGACGAGCCATCTCGCACTCGGTCATCGGGGGCGAGCACTCCGGCCACACAACCGCGCTACAGCATTTTCCTGCGGGAGGCACAGAGGGCACACAGGGCACAGAGAG
>JBJMNK010000111.1:0-33863 GCA_045804265.1 Gemmatimonadaceae bacterium
GCGATCCCGACGGCGGCGAGGTTCTTGTCGGGATAATCGCAGCCGTCGCGCTTGGGGTTGAGCACCGCGAGACAATCGGGGAGCCCCCCGCCCGGGAGGTGATGGTCGCTGACGATGACGTCGATCCCCGCGCGGCAGAGCGCGCCGACCGGCTCGCGCGCGCTGGTGCCGCAATCGCAGGTCAGCACCACCTTCGCACCGGCGTCGATCGCGGCGCGCACTCCGGCCATCGAGAGATCGTAGCCGTCGGTGACGCGGTGCGGGATGAACGGCACCGCGGTTCCGCCGAGCGCGCGCAGCGCGCGGACCATGATCGTCGTCGAGCAGATGCCGTCCACGTCGTAGTCACCGTGGACCATGATCGTTTCACCCGATCGCACCGCCTCGGCGAGTCGCTCGGTCGCGCGCTCGAGGTCGAGCATCGTCGATGGCTCGTGGAGCTGGTCGAGCCGCGGGCGGAGATAACGCTTCGCCTCGTCCGGCGTGACGTAGCCGCGCGCGACGAGGAGCCGGCAGATCATCGGCGGCAGCTTGAGCGCGTCGGCCAGTGCAGCGACCGCGCCTTCGTCTACCGGCGGCGGCGAGACCCAGCGCGGTCGCGGGCGCGCGCCGGGTCCGGTTGCGGTGATGGGGGCGGCGGTGACGGTCACCGGCGAAAGTTACCGGCCGCCACGGGGAGCAACAAGCATCACTCCGCCGCTCGCGACATCAGACTTCTGTCGCTTCCTTCTTCGCAGTCTTCGCGGTCTTTCTGGCGGACTTCTTCGCCGGCTTCGCGGCGACGACCTCTTCCTCGGGCGGCTTCGGCGCGACGGGCTCCGGATCCGGCGCGTAGATCATCACGCCGCACACTTCGCACATCTCGATCGCGCCCGTGCGCGCCATCTCGTGGCGACGCTGCACCGGAAGCGTGGTGTCGCAGCTGCCGCACGCACCGTTCACGAGCGGGAACACCGACTGCCCGCGGCGGCGCTTGCGCACCTTTTCATAACGGCCGAGCAGCGGCTGGCTGACCCGCTTCGCCGAGCCTTCGCGCTTCATGCGCGCGTGGCGCAGCTCGGCCTCGATCGTGTGACGCTCTCCCGCGACCGCGGTACGCTCGCTCTCCTGCGACGCCTCGATCTCGGCCATCGCCTGCTCGGCCTGTGCGAGCCGGGTCTTCGCCTCCTCGACGCGCGCAGCGATGCGCGCCGTCTCGCTGTCGGCATCGCTCGCGATCTTCCGCGCCTGGTCCAGCTGCGCGCTCGCCGCGTTCGCCTCGCGGAGATTGGTGATTCCGTCGAGCTGCTTCTGGTTGCGCTCCTGCAGCGAGCGACTCGTGACGGCGCGACCTCGCGATTCGCGCAGCTTTTCCTGCTCCGACTCGAGCGCGGTCTTCGCGCGATCGAGTGCAGTCGCCGCGACTTCGCGCACGCGCTCCAGCTCCTGCAGGCGCGGCTCCAGCGACCGCAACCGCGATTCCAGCGATTCGACCGCCGAATCCTCACTTTCCAACGCCACCAGCGCGATCACTTCGGGGTGCACACCAACCTCCTCGAAACTGTCATTGCGTTCAGGCCTGTCGCCGCTGCTCAGGCCCGTCGCTTCCGGAATCCCTGTGTCCTGAAACTCTTCCCGCCGAGCGCGCGCTTCTCGTCGCGCAGCTTCTTCGCGCGCGCATTGAGCGCGTCCTTCTCCGTGTCGCCGGCAATCGACCGCTCGCGCTCGATCGCCTCCATCTCCTCGTCGATCTCGCGGATGCGCAGCCCGTTCAGTGCCTGCGTGATCGTCGCCGCTGGATCGCCGATCGACTCCGGGTCGACGAGCAATTCGTTCTGCAGCACTCGGACCGCTTCTTCGTCGAGTGCCGCCGCGATCGTTTCCACGGTCGCGTCCTCGCCCGTCTGAATGAGCATGTTGAAGATGCGTCCGTACGCCGGTACGCGAAAGCCGTCCGCACCAATCCGCTCGGCAACCGCGTCTACGCTCGCTCGCTGATGCATGAGCGCGCGCAGCAGCTCGCGCTCGGTAAGCGCGCCACGCTCCGACGTCCGTCCCCACCCGCGAATCGACGGGCGTTCCTCGGGCTGGTTCCACCCGCGCCGGCGGTCGCCACTGCGCGGCCGGAACGGCCGGCGTTGATACTGCTCCTGGAATCCCGGCTCGTCGGGCGGCGGCCCGTCGTTCATCCCCGGCGGAGGTCCATTCTCCCCGGGAGGCGGTCCGTCGCGCGGATCGGCAGGCCCGTCACCGCCGTCGCGACGCGTGCGCGACGCGCCGCCGCTGCGCGTTGTCGGCACGCGCTTCGCCTCTTCCGCGAGCAGCTCGCGGCTGACCCCGGACGCCTCGCTGGCGCGACTGATGTAGATGTCGCGCATGAGCGGATCGGCGGTCGCGCGAATCGTCGGCAGCAGCCGGTCGAGTGCGCGCCGCTTGCCGGCGAGGTCGCCGAACCATCCCGCTCGCTCGAGGATCTGGACTTTCCGCTCGAACAGGTCGACCGCCTCGGCCAGCCGCGCGCGCAGCGCGTCGGGGCCGTGCCTCGCCACGTAGCTGTCCGGATCTTCCCCGTCGGGGAGCGAGACGACGTGAACCGCGGCGCCCTGCCGCAGCAGCTCGTCACCCGAGCGGAACGCCGCCTTCTGTCCCGGCGCGTCGGCGTCGTAGAGCAGGTACACCTTCTGCGCGTAGCGCGTCACCAGCTGCGCCTGCGCCTCGGTGAGCGCCGTGCCTAACGGCGCGACGACCTCCTCGATCCCGGCCGCCATCAGCCGCACGGCGTCGAAGTACCCCTCGACGACGAGCATCCGCTCCTCGCGGCGCGCCGCCAGCTTCGCGATCTGAAGCCCGTAGAGCAGCTTTCCCTTCGTGAAGACCGGCGTCTCCGGTGAGTTCAGGTACTTCGGCTCCCCCTCGCCGATGACGCGGCCGCCGAAGCCGACGTGCCTGCCTAACGCGTCGACGATGGGGAACATCAGCCGCCGCCGGAAGCGCGGGCGCGGCTCGCTCGCCTCCTCCGGCTTCACCATCAGCCCGCCCTCGAGCAGCGCCTCGTCGTCGTAGCCGAGCGCGTTGAGCGCGGCGCGCATCAGCCCGATCTCGCGCGGCGCGAATCCCAGCTCGAAGCGATCGGCGACTTCGCGCGTGATGCCGCGCTGCGCGAGGTACTCGCGCGCCGGCTCCGCCGACGCGTCTTCCCAGAGCACGCGCGTGAAGTACTCGGCCGCGGCGGCATTCATCTCCCAGAACCGCGCCCGCGGGTCCGGCCCCTCGCGCCGGGCGCGCTCGATCTCGCGCACCTCGATCCCCGATTTCTCGGCGACCATCCGGACCGACGTCGGCCAGTCGACGCCGAGCCGCTTCTGCAGGAAGGTGAAGACGTCGCCGCCCTCGTGACAGACGAAGCAGTAGTAGATCTTCTTCTTCGGCGAGACCGAGAAGTTGCGGTTCGTGCCCTGATGGAACGGACACGGTCCGCGATAGTCGGTGCCGGTCCGCTTCAGCTCGACGTAATCGCCGATCACGCCGACGATGTCCGCGCTCTCGCGGATCTGCTCGATCTGCTCGTCGGGAATCACAGCTCCGCCACCGTCACGCCCGTCCCGCCCTCGTTCCAGGCGCCGTTGCGGAAGCTGCGGACACGCGTGTCCTTGCCGAGCATCTCGGCGACCATCGCCCGCAGCGCGCCCGTTCCCTTCCCGTGAATGATGCGCAGCTCCTTGAGGTCGGCGCGAATGGCCGAGTCGACAGCGTGAAGCACCGCCGTCTCCGCCTCGTCGGCGCGCATCCCGCGCAGGTCGATCTCCGTCGGCGCGTACACTTCGGGCGCATCGCCGACGAGCGTCACCGCGCGTTCCGCTGGCTGCCGAGTCGTCCGCCGCAGCGTGGCAGCCGGAACGGCGAGCTTCATCACCCCGACCGCGACCACCACCTCGCCGTCGCGCACGTCGATGACCCGCCCCATCTTCCCGCCTAACGTCGTGACCTCGACACTGTCCCCCGGCCGGAGTGGCTCGCCACCGCCGCCGTTCTCTCGTCTCTCGTCGCCTTGTTGAACGCGGTCCAGGCGCGAAAGCGCCGCGCTCTGCTCTTCGGCCATGCGCTCAACTCGCTGGCGCGCGCCGCGCGCTGCGCCCTCGCTCTCCGCGTTCGCCGTTCGGCGCAGCTCGGCGATCGTTCGCTCGATTTCGGCGCGCGCGTCGAGCAGGTAGCGCCGCGCCTCCTGCCGCGACGCGCGTTCGACTTCGCGCTCGCGCTCACGCACGTGCACCTCACGCTCGGCGAGACGATGCGCCCGTTCGCGGGCCTCGCTCGCCATCGCCGCGGTCTCGCGCTCGCGAGCAGTCAGCTCGGTGTCGCGCTTCTCCAGCGATTCGATCAGCGCGGCCGCGTTGCGCTCGTCGATCGGCAGTCGCTCCTCCGCGCGCACGATCACGGGGTCGGGGAGATTGAGCCGACGCGCGATGCTGATGCCGTACGACCGGCCGGGGATTCCCTTGATCAGCCGGTACGTCGGCGCAAGCGCCACCGCGTCGAATTGCAGCGACGCGTTGACGACGCCGGGATTCTCACCGGCCAGCTGCTTGAGCGCGCCGAGGTGCGTCGTCGCGAGCGTGAGGACGCCGCGCGCGGTCAGCGCCTCGAGGATCGCCCCGCCTAACGCGGCACCTTCGACCGGATCGGTCCCCGACCCGAGCTCGTCCACCAGCGCCAGTGAGCGGTCGGTGGACAACCGCAGGATCTCGCCGAGGTTGCGGAGGTGCGCGCTGAACGTCGAGAGCGACGCCTCGATCGACTGCTCGTCGCCGATGTCGGCATAGACGTCGTCGAACACCGCCAGCCGCGTCCCCGGTTCGACCGGCACCGGCACACCGCACTGCGCCAGCATCGAGAGGAGCCCGACCGCCTTGAGCAGCACGGTCTTTCCCCCCGTGTTCGGCCCCGAGATGAGCAGCGTCCGCTCCCCGGGGAGCATCGTCAGGTCGAAGGGGACGACCGCGACGCCCTGCGCGAGCAGCAGCGGGTGCCGCCCGCCGACGATCGCGAAGCCGTCGCGCGGCAGCCCGAGCTCGGCGCTCGCGCAGCCGAACTCGATCGCGTAGCGAGCGCGCGCGTAGAGCGAGTCGAGCGCGATCAGCGCGCCTAACGATGCGGTCATCGCCTCGCGGAGCGGTCGCACGCGATCGGTGGCTTCGAGCAGGATGCGGTCGATCTCGCGGAGTTCCTCGGCCTCGAGCTCGCGGATCCTGTTGCCGAACTCGATCGCCGCCGGCGGCTCGACGAACAACGTCCCGCCGGTCTGCGACGAGTCGTGGACGATGCCGCCGACCGCGACCTGGCCGCCGCGCCTGACGGGCATGACGTAGCGCCCATTGCGGACCGTGACCGACGCGTCGGCGACGCGATGGTGCTCCTCGAGCCGCGCCATCTCGCGCTCGATGATGCGGATCAGCGCGCCGTGTGCCGCCGCCAGTTCGCGTCGGATGCCGCGCAGCGCCGGCGACGCGTCGTCGCGGACACGCCCCTCCTCATCGACGATCTTCTCGATCGCGCTCTCGATCGCGCGATCCTCGCTGAGCTGCGCGCGCAATTCCGCGAGCACGGCACGTCCGGCTGCGGGCCGCTGCGGGTTTGCCAGCGATTCGCGGCTGCGTCGCGACGACCGAAAGAGGATGCCGACGCCGAGCAGCTCGATGCTGTTGAGCCCCGCTCCCTCGACGCGCAGCCGTCGCAGCGCCGCGGCGACGTCGGGAATCGCTTCAGGATTCCATGGTTCGTCGCCCTGCACGAGCGCGCGCATGCCGGCGACGCGCGCGTGTTCCTGCTCGAGCCATCCGCGCTCCGTGACCGGCTCGAGCGCCCGCACCTCGGCCGCCCCGAGCACCGACGACGCACGCTCCGCGACGACCGCGAGCGCGCGCGGCAGGTCGAGGAGGGCCAGGGCATGGGGATTCATCGGGGCTCGGCGGGCAGGAGTGGTAAGATACACCGCCGCCGGTAGCGGAACGACGGGTGACCGGATTTCAGGAGTGCGGGCGACGTCGACTACCGGCCCATCACGCGATCCTTGCGCCGCTGCATCGCGCGCTGCGCCCTCCGGCGGAAAAAGACCCCTTGAACTGGCCGTTCGAGTTGATTCTTCGGGTTCGGCGCACCGCTTTCGCTCCTGCGCCCTGAGGATGGATCAACAGATGGACTGCAATCACGCGAATTACGCGGATTACGCGGATCGCTCCGTGGGCGAGCCGATTTCCAGGCACTGGGGCTCGACAGATATTGGGGGCACGCGTGGCGAGATCATCCCACCAGGCGTGCCCAAAGCGCTTCTCGCGGTGCCGACGCGGAGGTCGGAGCATCGAACGCCACCGGGAGCGATCCGGGCGATCCGCGGAATCCGCGTGATTGTAGTTCAACTGTTACGATCATCCCTTGCGCGTGGCCGCTGAGCGAGCTCGATGCTGACCGAGGCAGTTATCGACCGCCCCCGCCGCGCAACCACGGAACAGTTACTTCGCCGCCAGCTCCTCGCGCGCGATCGCGTTGATCGTCCCGCCTTCCGCTCGCCCCTTGAACTGCGGCAGTACCTTGCCCATCACCGCGCCGATGGTCGTCGCACCGCCGGCGATCGCCGCCTTCACCGCCGCACGCAGCTCGGCCGGATCGACCGAAGCGGGAAGGAATTTCTCCAGCCCCGCGATCTCCGCGCGCTCCTTGTCCGCGAGCTCGGCGCGACCGTGCTTGTCGTACATCTCCACCGACTCGCGGCGGCGCTTGATCCCCTTGCGCAGCACGTCGACGACATCGTCATCGGTGAGGTCGCGCATCAGCTCGATCTTCCGATTCTTCGCATCGGCGATGATCGTCGAGAGGAGCAGCGTCTGCGGCTTGTCCTGCGCCTTGCGCGAAGCATTCAGCTCGGCCTGCAGGCGGGCGAATAGTTGTGACATGACCTGGAAAGTACCGAGGTGGCGGGTCTAAGCCTAGCGTTTGTGCAATTGGGTCCGTCGCGGTGCGCTTGCCACGATGTTCAGGGGCGCGGGGCGGTGAAAAGACCTCGGGATGCAATTGCGCGCCGGAGTTGGTCGCGGCCACTCACCCTCCGACGCTCCGTTGCGGTAACCGCTGTCCTTCGACGCCGTCGCGCTCCGCTGTTGCTCGACCTGACGGCTAATGGCTAACGGCTGATCTCAGCATTCTGCCTAACGGCGTCACAGCGGAACAGCGCAACAGCTTACGGCGCGTCGCCGAACTCCCAGCGAATCGAGCGGGCGACGCGACAGCCGCGGACGGTCGACGGGGTGAACCGCCAGCGTGGAAGGACGTTGACCACGGCGTTGGCGAAGTCGTCGTCGGTGGACGAGACGATCTCGATCGACGATGGGTCGACATTCCCCACGGAGTCGACGGTGAAGGCGGCGATCACCTGCTGCCCCTTCCGCCGCTCGCGCGGATAGTCGGGCTCGGGATTTCCCCGGCGCGGGCGCGGCGGCCGG
Organism: Gemmatimonadaceae bacterium; assembly: GCA_045804265.1. GTDB lineage: Bacteria > Gemmatimonadota > Gemmatimonadetes > Gemmatimonadales > Gemmatimonadaceae > JABFXC01. The sequence continues at coordinate 7,473 of JBJMNK010000111.1, forward strand.
GCCACGCTGTACCACGTCTGCACCATCGCGCCCTTGAAGTTGGTCGAGCCGAAGCGCACGAGCAGGTCGAGCGAGTCCCCGCCGAATCGATCGGGGAGGCGGCGCGAGGTATCGGTCAACGCCGCGAGCACGGCGCGCAGCGCCCGATCGTCGAACGAAGTCGAGCCGGACGGGCGCGTGATGCGCGGCTTCGACACCGATCCGTCGCGGCGGAAGGTGAAGCCGACGTCGAGTGCGCGCTTCGGCAGCGGCAGCGTCACCGGCCAGTTCTGCCCGATCCCGTTCAGCATCGGGCGCAGCCACGACGAGTCGCGGAACGCCGTGTCGTTGACGACGATCGTGAGCGCGTAGTCCTCCGGCCCCGGGACGTAGCACTCGAGCGATGCGTGGGCCGGGAAGCTCGCCATCGGCGCCGATCGCTTCGGCTGGTGGCACCCCGCGAGGAGGGCGGCCAGCACACCGGCGCATACCGTTAGGCAGCGGCCGGCGCTGATCGACGCCCTCATCCCGCCGATCATCTCGGCGCTCATCCAGCCGCTCATCGAGGGCCTCATCCCGGCGGCCACCCCATCGGCCGACCGCCGAGGAGGTGCAGGTGCAGGTGGAAGACGGTCTGCCCCGCGTCGGCATTGGTGTTGATCACCGTGCGATAACCGCGATCGGCAATCCCCTCGCTCCGCGCCACCGACGTCGCCATCAGGGCGAGCTCGCCGATCATCGCCGCGTTGGTCGCCTCGTTCAGCGACGACACGTGGGCGCGCGGCACGATCACCACGTGCGTCGGCGCCTGCGGATTGATGTCGCGGAAGGCGACGCAGTGCGCATTCTCGGCGACGATCTTCGCCGGGATCTCACCGCGAACGATGCGGCAGAAAAGACAGGCGTCGGCCACCGTGCTCCAGGGGGGTGGTGGTGTGCGTGCTCCTACGTCCGGTCGAGCGCGGCGCGGGCGATCGCCAGTGCGGCGATCCCGGCAGTCTCGAAACGTAAGGTGCTTCTCCCGATCGCTACCGGCAACCACCCCGCGCTTACGAGAAGCTCACGTTCGTCGGGATCGACGCCCCCCTCAGGGCCGACCGCGATGCAGAGGGGCGCGATCATCTCCGTGGCGGGCATCGAGTCGCCGCTCCCGTCGAGGAGGCAATGCGCGCCACGCGGCGCCGCGGCGATCGCCCGCTCTACCGTCGCCTCAGGATAGATCGCCGGAAGCCACGCCGTGCCGCTCTGCTCGAGCGCCCCGATCATGCGAGCACGGACCTTGGCCTGGAAGGTCATCCCTTCGCCGCGTGGCGAGACGCTCTTCGACCGCCGCCACATCACCGGGCGCCAGCTCGCCGCGCCGAGCTCCGCACACTTTTCGGCCAGCCAGAGCATCCGTTCGCGGTCGGCCACCGGCACCAGGAGGTGTATCTCCGGCGGCGCCTCGACCCGCTCCGCGCTCTCGACGTCGACGTGCATCTGCGACTTCGCCAGTCGCACCAGCGTGCCCCAGCCGATCGCGCCGTTGCCGTCGAGCAGTCGTATCCGGTGGCCGAGGTCGAGCCGGCGGACGCGGGCATGGTGCGCGGCGTCCTCGTCGAGGGCGACAGTGCTTCCGACGACGATCGCTTCGCCGGCGAAGAAGGTCGCCACCGATCCTCGCGGCTCGGCTCCCCCGTCGCTGCCTAACGGCGCGCGATCGCGACGCTCCACCACTGCCCCTCGCGCGCTTCGGCCTCCACCCGCCAGTCGTGATCGAGCACGTCGAGCATGTGCTCGCGCTCGTCCACGAGGATCCCGCTCAGCACCACCTGCCCTTCGCCGCTGAGCGCCGCGGCGATTATGGGCAGCAGCTCGACGAGCACCGACGAGATGATGTTCGCGAGCACCACTCGCACCGGCGCGATGAGCGGGAGGAGCAATCCGGCGTCGCCCTCGATCACCGATACGCGATCGGCGACGCCGTTGCGTGCGACGTTTTCCTCCGCGTTCTCGATCGCGTCCGGATCCATCTCGATCGCCACCACGCGTGCCGCGCCGAGCTTCACCGCGGCGATCGAGAGCACCGCGCTCCCGGCTCCGAGATCGGCGACCACGTCACCGGCGCGAATGACACGCTGCATGAGCTCGAGGACACGGCGCGTGGTCTGGTGCTCGCCCGTGCCGAATGCCATCCCGGGATCGATCACGATCGTCGATTGCGGGTCGCGTCCCTCGGCGAGCCACGGCGGCGCGACCGTAAGGCGGCCGATCTCCTGGACGCCGACGCCATGCTTCCACGCCTCCGTCCAGTCCACATCCGGCGCGTCGTGCACATCGATCGTCGCCGCCGGATCCGCCGCCAGCACCGCCTCGCGCACCGACGCGAGATCGAAGCCCGGCGGAAAGTGCGTCACCAGCGCCGGGCCGTCGTCATGAACGCCCTGCGAGCCGGCGGCGAACAGCGCCGCCGCGACTGCTGCGCGGTCGGCACTCGGCCGGATGCGCATCGCCTGCCACGGGGCACGCCTGACGTCGTTGCGTGGCGAGTGCGCTCCGCTCGCGCTCGAGATCTCCTCGCCGCGCTCGGTCACGCGCGGAGCGCGTCCTTCATCTTCGCCCAGAATCCCGTGTCGCGCTGGTCGGCCGTCGGCAGGCGCTCGAACGTGGCCAACTGCTTGAGCAGCGCTTCCTCTTCCGCACTCACCGTGTCGGGAGTCCAGAGCTGCACGCGCACATGCAGGTCGCCGACACCGCCGGAATTCACGCGCGGCAGCCCGCGGCCGCGGAGATGGAACACCTGTCCGCTCTGCGTCCCGGCCGGCACGCGCAGGCTGATCGGGCCCGTCACGTTAGGCACCTCGATGTCGGCGCCGAGCACGAGCTGCGGGTACGAGACGAGGGCCTCGGTATAGAGGTCCTCACCGTCCCGTTCGAATCGCGAATCCTCCTCGACATCGAAGACCACGATGACGTCACCGCGCTCACCGCCGCGCGGGCCGGCGTTGCCCACGCCGCGCAGCGTCATGTACTGCCCGGTCGCGACACCGGCCGGGATCTTCACGTTGATCGTCTTGTCGCCGCGAACGCGGCCCTCGCCCTTGCACTTCCTGCACGGGGTGGCGATGGTCGTCCCCGCGCCGCTGCACGTCGGGCATGGCGACACGCTCACGAACTGGCCGAAGAACGAGCGCTGCGCGCGACGCACTTCCCCCGTGCCGTTGCAGGTCACGCAGCGCTGCGGGGTGGTCCCCGGCTCGGCGCCCGACGCCGCGCACCGGTCGCAGGGGTCGAGCAGCTTCATCGCGATCGCGCGCTCGACGCCGGTTGCCGACTCGAGCAGCGTCAGGTTCACCGGGATCTTGACGTCGGCGCCGGTGCGCGACGCCGACTCGCCGCGACCACCCTCGAAGCCGCCGAAGCCGCCGAAGTCGCGCATGAACATGCTCAACGCTTCCGACAGGTCCACGTGGTGGTAGCCCGCGCCGCCGCCGCGCAGCCCGGCCTCGCCATAACGGTCGTAGGCCGCGCGCTTGTTCGGGTCGCGGAGCACTTCGTACGCCTCGGTGATCACCTTGAAGCGCTCCTCGGCGTCCTTCGACCCGTTGTTCCGGTCGGGGTGGTACTGCATGGCCATCTTCCGATAGCCCTTCTTGATCTCATCGTCGCTCGCGCCACGCGCGACTCCGAGTACTTCGTAAAAATCAGCCATGATCCCGCGGAGGAAAAGTCAGAGGACCAACGCGCGTCGCGCGCCGGAAGTTCAATCGAGCAGCTCGGTAAGGAGCTGCGAGGTGTGCCGGACCAGCGAGACCACCTTGTCGTATGGCATCCGGGTCGGCCCGATGACGCCGATGACCCCGGCCAGCGCGCCGGCGCGATACTCGGCGGTCACGACGGTGAAGCGCGAAAGTCGCGGGTCGGCATGCTCGTCGCCGATCGTCACCGAGATTCCCTGCGTCGCGTGCCGGCGGCGAAGGACATCGCCTAACCGTTCCGGGGTTTCGGTGAGCTCGATCAGCCGCCGCATGTCCGGGGCGTTGGCGAACTCCGGCTGCTCGGCGAGCACGCTCGCCTGCCCCAGCACCACCGCCGTCTCGCGCGCCGGCATCGGCGTGTCGAAGAGCTGCTCCCCTTCCTGGACGAAGATGTTGATCAGCTCGCGCGCGCCGCTTCCCCCGGCCGCGTCGCGGAGCCGCGTGCCTAACGATGAGCGAATCTCCTGCAGCGACAGCCCGGCCAGCCGCTCGTTGAGCACCAGCGACACGTGCGCGAGGGCGGCGTCGGCGATCTCACCCGGGACCTCGACGAAGACCGTGCGCACCATTCCTGCCTTCAGCGTCAGCACCATCAGGATCCGCTCGCTCGACAGCCGGATCAGCTCGAGCCCCTGCAGGATCGCTTCGTCGAGCCGCGGTCCGAGCGCGACTCCCAACTCCTGCGTGACGACGCCGAGCGACTGCGCGGCGCGGGCGATGATCGTCTCGATGGCCGAGCCACCGAGGGCGATCTGCTCGTGCAGTCGCACGCGCTCCGGCTCGTCCACCGGCGGCGTCGGCAGACGCATCAGCGAATCGACGTACACGCGGTACGCCATGTCCGTCGGGACGCGGCCGGCCGAAGTGTGCGGATGGAAGAGAAAGCCTTTCTCTTCCAGGTCGCTCATGGTATTCCGGATGGTCGCCGGCGACACGCCGAGCCCGTACCGCCTGGACAGGGTGCGCGACCCCGCCGGCTCCGCGGTCTGCACGTATGTCCGGATGACGGCCTCGAGAACTCGTCGCTCACGATCGCTGAGCTCCGGAATAGGCATAAGTTCAAATATGCTAACGACTTCGAAAGGCTGTCAAGTCGGCCGCGAGCGAGTCGAGCCGGAGCCAGCCAAGGGCCGTCGGACGGAAGACGAGACCGGGGCTGGCGTCGAGCGTACCCCACCCGGCGTCGACCCAGGCGTCGATTCGGTCACGCTCATCATCGCGAATCGGGAGCCCTTCGCTCGTCCTCAGCCCGAGATACACCTCCTCGGCGATGCGGTTCGCGTCGGTCAGCTCCTCGTCACCCGCTTTGGGATCGTGGCCACTCGCCAGCGACTGAGCCCAGCGGACGTATACGTCATCGTTCCAGCGCCGGACCATTCGGTCGTCGTCGATGCGAAGCTCGTGCGCACCCGGTCCGAGACCGGCGTACGGCACCGAGCGCCAGTAGGCGGAGTTGTGGCGCGAGTGCCGCCCCGGCCGGCCGAAGTTGGACACTTCGTAGTGCTCGAGCCCGGCCGCCGTCATCGCTTCGTGTGCGGCGAGGAAGTCGCGCTCGTAGCGATCCTCCCCAGCTTCGGTGACCCCGCCGACCGCGAGCGACTTGCCTAACGGCGTGTGCGCCTCGACCGTCAGGCCGTAGAGCGAGACGTGCGGCGGCGCGAGCGCGATCGCGCGATCGAGGTCGCGTTCCCACGATCGGCTCGCGAGTTCGTCAGGCAGCGCGAAGATGAGGTCGATCGAGAAGTTCTCGATCCCGCCCGCACGCAGCTCCCCGACGGCACGCTCGGCGCGACTCGCATCGTGGACGCGGTGCATCCAGGTCAACGCATGGTCGTCGAAGCTCTGCACGCCTAACGATACGCGGTTGACCCCCGCGCCGCGCCACGCGCGCACCGCCTCGGCGGACACGTCTTCCGGATTCGCCTCGATCGTGACCTCGGCGCCCGGCGCCAGCGTCGCCACACGACGCACCTGGTCGATGGCCCGCGCGACGCCGTCGCCGCCGAGGCGGGAGGGGGTTCCACCGCCGAAGTAGAGCGTGTCGAGCGTCAGCGCGTCGCCGGCCCAGCGCATCCGCAGCTCGGCGTCGAGCGCGGCGAGGTAGGCCTCGATCGGCACGACGCGGCGCACGGCGATCGCGAAGTCGCAGTAGGTGCAACGCCGTGCGCAGAAGGGCACGTGGACGTACATGTGCCGCGGCTTCACTACCGTCTCCGCACTTCGCCGGTGAGCGCGCACTCGACGGCTCCGCTCAACTCGAGCCGCGTGACTGCAGCCATGACCTCGCGCGCCGGGAGCGCGGTGTGCGACGCGAGCATGTCGAGATCGAGCGCGCCGACGGCGAGCGCGTCCCAGATGGTACGGTCGTTGCCGCCGACGCCCGGTGCCGGCGCACGCGCCGGAAGTGTCAGCCCGGCCAATGCGAGCGCGTCTTCGGCTGACGCGATCAGCTGCGCCCCGTCGCGCAGCAGCTCGTTGGAGCCGGCGCTCTGCGGCGAGTCGATCTGTCCGGGAACGGCGGCCACCACGCGCCCGAGCTCGAGCGCGCGGGCAGCGGTGATCAGCGCGCCACTCTTCTTCCCCGCCTCGATCACGATCACGATGTCCGAGAGCGCGGCGATGATCCGATTGCGTTCCGGGAACGAGCCGCCGTTCGCCCGTTCGCCCGGCAGCTGCTCGCTGACGAGGACACCGTTCACCGACAGCTCGGCGTGCAGCGCCTGGTGCGCGGCCGGGTAGGCCAGGTCGATGCCGGTGCCGAGCACCGCGCCGCTCCGTCCGCCGCTGCCTAACGCTCCGCGGTGCGCCGCCCCGTCGATCCCCCGTGCCATCCCGCTGAGCACGAGCGCGCCGGCCCGGGCGAGCTGGGCCGCGAGGTCGCCCGTGACGCGCTCGCCATACGCAGTCGCGCGCCGCGTTCCGACGATGCTGACCACCGGGCGCTCGCTGAGCCATTCATCGTGACCGCGAAGGAACAGCACCGATGGCGGATCATCGAGCTCGCGCAGCCGCTCCGGGTAGGGCGCGATGCTGACGGACTTCTCGTGATCCGGCTGGTGCGCGACACCGTAGCAGGCGATGCGCGCGCCACAGTCGCGCGCGCTGTCGATCAGGTGGTCGGCGTCATCGAGCAGTGCATCGCGCCGCGCCGGTTGGACGGCGAGAGCGAATGCGGCTTCGGCATCACCCTTCGCGTCGAGCAGCTCGCGGAAGCGCTGCCGCCCTACGCCAGGCGCGCACGAAAGCGCGATCGCCGCGCGCTGCGCCGGCGCCTGCGCGGCGCGCACCTACGGCAGGTTCGCGGTGTCGATGCTGACGAGCGACTTCTTCAGCTCGAGGATCTTCGACCACCACGCGGAGAGCAGCGTGTCGAGACCGACCCGCCCCGCGGCGCTGATCGAGAAGATGCCGAATGCGTCCGGCGCCTCGATCTCGGGGACGTAGTCCTCCCCCAACAGGTCGAGCTTCGTGAAGACGACACAGTGCGGCTTCGCCGCGAGCTCCGCGGAGTAGGCGGAGACTTCGGCGCGGAGCGCATCGTATTCCTCCTGCCAGTCCATCGCGTCGATCGGGATGAGAAAGGCGAGGACACGTGTGCGCTCGATGTGTCGCAGGAATTGCAGCCCGAGTCCTTTCCCCTCGTGCGCCCCCTCGATGATTCCCGGAATGTCGGCGACGACGAATGTCCGGCTGTCGCTGAGCTGCACGACGCCGAGGTTCGGGGCGAGGGTGGTGAACGGGTAGTCGGCGATCTTCGGACGCGCGGCAGAGATGACGGACAGCAGCGTGGACTTGCCAGCGTTAGGCTGCCCGACCAGCCCGACGTCGGCGATCAGCTTGAGCTCGAGCTCGAGCGTCCGCGCCTGTCCTTCCTCGCCCGGCTGCCACTCTCGTGGTGCCTGGTGCGTGGACGTCTGGAAGAATGCGTTTCCCTTTCCGCCGCGCCCGCCCTTGGCGACGATGATCTCGTCGCCGCTCTCGAGGATCTCGCCGATGATCTCGCCGGTATCGCCGTCACGGATGACGGTGCCCGGCGGCACCGGCAGGATCACGTCCCCGCCGGAGTGCCCGGTCTTGTTCGCGCCCTTGCCGTGCTCGCCGCGCTCCGCTTCCCAGCGATCGCGATAGGTATAGTCGAGGAGCGTCGCGAGGTTCGAGTCGCCGCGCACGATCACATCGCCCCCGCGCCCGCCGTCGCCGCCATCGGGACCGCCCATGGGCACGCGATGCTCGCGCCGGAACGACATGCAGCCGGAGCCGCCCGTTCCCGCTTCCACTCGTACGACTGCGCGATCGATGAACATTCCTCTCTCCTACTCGCCCTGTTTGCCGAGCACTTTGGTGAACATCGCGAGCGCCCGCGCGAGGTAATCCGGATCCACGAGTCCGTCGAGCGCACCCAGCGTCCCGACGACCTGCCCCGGCGTCGCGCCGACGTTGAGCGCACCGTGCAGGTGCGACTGCAGTTGGCGATCCTGCTTCGCCACCGCGCACACCGCAACGATGCACAGCTCACGCCGCACGATGTCGAGTCCCGCCCGTGACAGCACCTTGCCGTACCCCTCGACCACCATCCACGCGTCGAGCGCCGGATGGAGCTCGGAGATGTTCACGCGCAGCTTGTCGTACATCTCCCCGTAGACGCGAGCGCAGGTTGCTTCACCTTCGGCGCGCCACTGCCCGGCGCGCGTCTCGTGCTCTGCTCCCTCGTCGTGCGGCGGGGCCTTTCGCCCACTCGCCTTTCGCCATTCGCGCATGGCATTCAGCGCGCGTGGAAAACCGGCGAACAGGTACGACTGCAGCAATGCTTCTTCGGCCCACTCCGGCGGCGCGACGGCGACGCAGCGGGCGATTGCCTTGCGAAGCTGCGGCTCCGTTCCGCCAGCGATCGCGCCCGAGAGGCGGACGAGCGACGCGGTTGCGTCATCGAGCTCGGCCAAGATCGCGGCAGCTGCCTTACGGTGCGTCATCGTTCGTCGGCGGCCGGCGCCGATCCAGTGCGGATGTGCGTCAGGCGGCGGTCCGCACTTCGCCGACGATCTCGCCGCGCGTGTTGCGCAGCGGCCGATGCGCGAACTCCTCGAGGCGCGCCGGGAGCGTCTCCGGCAACGCCCCGAGGAACTGCAACAGCCGCAGCACCGACGCGAACTGCGCGCGCTGGGCGCCATCCTCGACCTTCACCGCGATCCCGATTCCTTCGTCGACCAGCGCGACGGTGTGCACGCCCTCGGCGCCGACCTTCGAGAGCACCTGTCCGTCGGTCTCCTCCATCAGGGCGGTGTCGAATCGATCGCTGCCGCCGATCAGGAATGGGCGCGTCCGCATCGCGTGCACCACGCGCGCCGGAACGTCATCCCCCAGCTTCGCTGCTCGGCAAAGATTTGCATAGGCGAAGGCCATCCGCTCGAGCGGCAGGCCGAAGACCACCGCCGCGCATCCGTCCACCGCCTGCAGCAGCGAGCTCTCCGGAACGTCGCACCACCGGGCGACCTCGCGGAGGATGTCGGTCTGCACCGGGTGACCCGATCGCTCGTATCCCTGGTGCGTCCAGCCCTCGGTGTGCGCGCGGGCGAGCATCGCCGCGTGCTTCCCCGAGCAGTTGTTGTGCAGTCGCGTTGGCCGCTGCCCCGCCTCGCGAACGATCTTCGCGCCGCGCGCCGAAAGCGGCTCGTGCGGACCGCAGGCCAGATCTCCCTCCTCGAGCCCCATCGACCGCAGCATCCCGGCGACGATCGCGACATGCTCGGGCTCTCCACCGTGCGACGCGCAGGCGAGCGCGAGCTGATCATCCCCCCACTTGAGCTGGTCGAATCCGTTCGACCGCAGCAGTGGCATCACCTGAAACGGCTTCGCGCACGACCGCCAGTACGTGACGACATCCGAGTCCCGCGCGCCCCCGACGAGCCGCCCGCTCGCATCCACCACCGCCGCGTGCACTCGATGACGCGACTCGATTGCATCGCCACGCGTGACCACGACGTCGAGATCGAAGCTCTGAGCTGCTGACTGGCTGGGCGACACGCAGAAATCCGAGAGGATGAGAATTGAAGATAATACTCGCCCGCTCCTTATTGGACTGGTCGCCGGGCGATAAGGGACGAGGGGGGGTAACGAGGGATGAGGAATCCGCCGTCGCCTCACGCAACGAGCGGGACGAGGGACATGGGACGTGGGGGAGTCGCAACGGGGGACTTGGAAGGAGGGAATGGCGCCCTTGTTCCGTGGTTCGCGTTATGAGGGAGGAGGGGGCATGTGGGACGAGGAATGAGGGAGTGGCGCGTCGGCCTGCTGATTCGCTTGGCCTCGCGTGACGTGGGAGGAGAGACGAGCGATGAGGGACGCCGCCGTTCTTCCGCCGCTCCCTCGTCTTTCCTCTCTCGTACTCCCGCGGTCATCGTTCTCTCTTGTCCCTGGTACTGCGTCGTCCGGCACACGAGGAGTCGCGCCCAGGTTCCTCGTCCCGCTTCCCTCGTACTTCCACGTCCCTCATAACGCGGAACAGAGATTGACGGCGCCACTTCCTCGTGCCATGTCCCATGTTGTTACTCCCCCACGTCCCATGTCCCCCGTCAGCGTGCGGCCTTAGGCCGCCGCGCCTTCCTCGTCCCGCGTCCCTTTTCTCGTCCCTCGTCGCAGTGCGGCGGTTCCGATGCCGAGGAGTGTGATTGTCCCGCCGAGAATCGTTGCGGCGCGCGGCACTTCACGAATGCTCGGAATGAGGAACGCGAGCAGCGTCGCGCCGACTGGCTCGCCGAGGACCGTTAGGTTGACCAGGTACGCCGGCAGGTAGCGGAGGGCGTAGTTCATTCCCGTGTGGCCGATCAGCATCGGGCCCGCGGCGAGGGCGGCGAAGATGATCAGCTCCCGGGGTGGGTAGCCGGTGAGCGGGACGGCGCGCGCGGAGGCGATGACGATGAGCACGGCGAACGCGGCGCCGTAGACGACCGCGACGTAGGGCCAGAGCGAGTACGACCCGCGAAGGCGGCGCCCGGCGACGAAGTAAACCGCGACGGTCAGCGCGCCGACGAGCGCGAGCGCGTCGCCGAGGAGCGCGCGAGAGGATCCAGCGGCGCTGAATTGACCGGCGTCGCTCGCGGCGACGATCGCCGCGCCGAGCATCGCGATCGCTATTCCGGCCCACTGCACCGGGCGCGGCTTCTCGCGGAGCCAGAACGTCGAGAGGAGTGCGACGAAGGGCGGGTGCATGTTCACGAGGACCACGGACGCGGCGACCGTCGTCAGGTGGATCGACGCGTTCCAGCTCCAGAAGTGCAGCGCGAGCATCGCCCCCGCCCCACCAGCGATGGCGAGGTCGGCACGCGTCAGGCGGCGCAGCTCGCGCCAGCTGCCGGTTGCCGCCAGCGCGACCGCGACGACGATGAGCGAGAAGCCGAGGCGGTAGACGGCGATCGCGAGGGGATCAGCAGTCGACGCCCGGACCAGTGGCCCGGACGTCGAGATCGCGAGGAGCGAGAAGAAGAGAACGAGCCAGGGATTCATTCCACTCCGCGTGCTCGTCCTGAACCCGATCAGAAGACCTTGATCATCCCCTTCGTGTAGCGCTTCGGGTCGCGGCGGACGTCGGCGAGGATCGCGTTCAGGTCCGTCACCATCTTGTTCAGCTGGTCATACAGCTGCTGGTCGGTGAGCAGCTTGCTCGCCGTTCCCTGCCCGCTCGTCAGCATCTTCACCAGCGAATCGCCGCCGCGCGCCATCCCCACGAGCGAGGTGTAGAGCGAGTCGTCGCGCAGCAGGCGCCCCATCGTGCCGTTCTTGTTGTTCATCGCAATCAGCAGCGAGTCGGTCGAGGAGAGCACGGCGACGAGATGGTCGTAGAGCGCGGGGTCGTCCACCATCCGGCCGAACGTACCGTTAGGCTTCTGCAGCCGCGCCAGCAGCCCGTTCATCTGCGTCATCGTGCCGGTGAGCTGGTCGTAGAGCGACCGGTCGGTGACGAGCTGCCCCATCGTCCCCTCGCCGCGGACGATGCCGCCGGTGATCGCCTTCAGGTCCGCCGTGAGCTGCACCAGGTCACCGACCGCGCCCGAGGCCTGGGCGATCACCGCCTCGTAGTCGAGCGACGGGGCGAGCGTGATCGTGTCGCCGGACTGCAGCGGCGAGGTCCGCGGTGTCCCCGGCGTGATGTCGAAGACCTTGTCGCCGAGCAGCCCGAGCGTCCGGATGTGTGCCTTCGAGTCTTCGCGCACCTGTTGCTGGAGGTCCTGATCCACCTCGACCGTCAGCTTGAGGTTCCGCGTCGTGTCGGCGTCGTTAGGCAGGAACTCGATCTTGCGGATGCTCCCGGCCATCTGCCCGGCGACCAGCACCGACCCGCCGACGCGCAGCCCGTTCGCGTTAGGCACGAACGCCACCAGGTCATAGCGCTTGTTGAACAGGCCCGCCGCCTTGCCAAGATAGACGATGGCGACGCCCAGGACGAGCAGCCCGACGAGCAGCAGGCTTCCCACCTTGAGCTGGTCCCACGTGATGAACGTCGAACGTTTCATGATCTCGCCTTCTCCTAGAAGCCGCCGAGGAAGTCCCGGATATATTCGTTCTCGCTCGCCGCCATCTCCTCCGGCGTGCCGAAGAACACGATGTGCTTTTCCGCCAGCAGCGCGATCCGCGTCGCCATCCGGAACGCCGACCGGATGTCATGCGACACGACGATGCTCGACACCCCGAGCTCCCGCTGCAGCTTCATGATCAGCCGCGTGATCGTTCCCGTGGTCAGCGGATCGAGCCCGGAGGTCGGCTCGTCGTAGAGCATGATCTGCGGATTGTTGGCCATGCCGCGCGCGATCCCGACGCGCTTCTTCATCCCGCCCGACAGTTCGGCGGGCAGCTGCTCCATCACGCGATCGGGTTCGAGGTCGACGAACTCCAGCTTCTCGCGCACGCGCGCCTCGATCTCGTCCTCGTTCAGATCGGTGTGCTCGCGCAGCGGATACGCAATGTTCTCGAACACCGTCATCGAGTCGAAGAGTGCCGCACCCTGGAATACCATCCCCATCTTCTGTCGCACCTCGAGCGCTTCGTCGAACGAGAGATGCGAGATGTCCTGCCCCTGGATCAGCACCTGCCCCGAATCCGGCACGAGCAGGCGCAGGATCAGCTTGAGTGCCGTGCTCTTCCCCGTCCCCGATTCGCCGACGACGACGATCGTCTCGCCTTCGTAGGCGGCGAACGACACATCCTGCAGAATCGGCTCGTCGAAAGCCAGCGAGACGTGATCGAGCTCGATGACGGCGACGCCTTCGTGCTCTCCCGTCTGGCCGCGATCTTCTGACAGGGCGCCACGAATCGCCCGGCGCACCTCGGCGATCTTCTCCTTCGGACCCTGGTCTTCCTGGCGGCGGAAGGGCGCCTGCACATCGGCGATCGTCGGCGCGCCGGCGCGCGGGCCGATGTCCTTTCCGCGACGACCGCCACTCCCCGGCGGCGCGTTGCGCGGCGGGCGCGATGGAGCGGGTGCCGGACCGGCGTTCGCCTCGTCGTTAGGCTGGGCACCGACGCCGGTGCCTTCGCTGACCCGGTCCTGCGGCGCACTCCCCTTCTCGCCGTCGGACGCGTCCGCAGTCGACGGGTCGAGCGGACGGTCGTCGCGCGGTCCGTCCGTCATGATCCGACCACCGAGAGCAGCACCTGCGTCAGGAAATAATCCATGATCAGGATCGTGATGCTCGTCGCGACCACGGTGCGCGTCGTCGACAGGCCGACACCCTCGGTGCCGCCCGTCGTCCCGAGCCCGTAGTAGCACGAGGTGACCGCGATGATCCCTCCGAACACGAACGGCTTGATCAGCCCCTGGATGAAGTCGTTCGGGATGTACGTCAGCGTGAAGCCGTCGGCGGCGATCTGCTCCCACACCGTCCGCCAGTAGAATCCACCGGGCAGGCCGAACATCAGGCTGGCGATGATCATCCCGCCCATGATGCCGACCATGTTGTTGATGATGGTCAGCACCGGCAACATGATCAGCGCCGCCAGCACGCGCGGCGTCACCAGCTTCTTGATCGGGTCGGTGCCGAGCGTGTTGAGCGCGTCGATCTGCTCGGTGACCTTCATCGACCCGAGCTGCGCCGCGATTCCCGACCCGACGCGTCCCGCGACCATCAGCCCGGCCAGGACCGGGCCGAGCTCGCGGATCATCGATGCCGCGACGAGCCGGCCGATGTACATCGTCGCGCCGAACGTCTGCAGCTGCACCGCCGACTGGAGCGCGAGCACCATCCCGGTGAAGAACCCGGTCAACAGCACGATTCCCAGCGACTGCACGCCGATCGCGTCCATCTGCTGAACGAGATCGGTCGCGTAGAAAGGGCGCGCGAAGATGAATCGCAGCGCCTTCCAGGCCAGACCGAAATACTCCTGAATGCGAAGGACCTTGTCCTTCGCCGCCGCATTCAAGCGGGTGCCGAACGAAGCCAAAGAGTGGGGACGAGAGGGGGGACTGAAAGCGTACTCGACGCTTATGGGCAAGCGTCGTGCCCGTTGGGACCTCGTTGGTGCGCGGTGCATCCTCAACTTGACCAGTCGCTTCCTCTTCCGCGACCCCAGCTTTTCCGTGGGGTCAGTTCAAGGGGTCAGAGCACTTGAAAGACGATGATGCCGGCAGCCATTCGATGCCTCGTTGCACCGGGGGAAGTGCACCGGGTAGGTTTGGGCCCATGCCACTCTCGGTCTCCCGGACACGCATCGTCGAGCTGCTCGAGCGCGCTCCCTCGCATCGCATCGCCATCGTCGGCGACGCGATGCTCGATGTCTACCTGCGCGGCGACGTCGACCGCATCTCCCCCGAGGCACCGGTCCCGGTGGTGCGCGTGCGCGAGCGGAAGCTCGCGCTCGGCGGGGCGGCGAACGTCGCGCAGAACGTCGCCGCGCTGGGAGCGAAGGCCGAGCTGGTGGCGGTCATCGGCAAGGACGCGCCCGGCACCCTTCTCCGCGAGATGCTCGGCTCGATCGGCGCCGAGGAGCGCGCGCTGGTCGAGGGCGCTCGGCCGACGACGACGAAGACGCGTGTCCTCGCCCGTGCCCAGCAGGTCGTGCGCTTCGACGAGGAGGAGGACGCCGACGTCGCCGGCGCGGAGATCGATGCGATCATCGCCGCCATCGACCGGGCCGTCGCCGATGCCGACGCGCTCGTGCTCGAGGACTACAACAAGGGCGTGCTGATTCCACGCGTGATCGAGCACGCGGTCCAGCGCGCCCGCGCGAAGCACGTCCCCGTCGTCGTCGATCCGAAGTTCCGCAACTTCTTCGCCTACCGGGGCGCGACCGTGTTCAAGCCGAATCGCCGCGAGCTCGAGGCAGCGTTAGGCGCGGCGGTCAGCATCGATCATCCCGAGGCTCTTGCCGAAACCTTCCGCCGCCTCGGGGTGGACCACCTGCTTCTCACCCTCGGCGAGCGCGGCATGGCACTACTGTCGGCGGACGGGAGCAGCCATCGCGTCCCGACGACCGCGCGCGAGGTGTACGACGTGGTCGGCGCCGGTGACACGGTCACCGCGTACCTGGCGACGATGCTCGCCGCGGGCGCGACCATGCGCGAGGCGTCGGTGATCGCGAACTTCGCCGCCGGCGTCGAGGTCGGAAAGCTCGGCGCCGCGACGGTGAGCACCGATGAAGTGCTCGAGGCCTACGACGCCTATCGCGCCCATGCCGGCGCTGGCTCGACGTGACGCTGAAGCGCGCGCGTTAGTCCTGCTGTCGTGATCCCCCCAATCCGAAAGAATTTTCGACGCGGCGCGCTCGCCACAGTCGCGCTCCTCGGCGCTGTCGCGATTCCCGCGGCCGCTCGCGCGCAATCGGGCCCCTGCGCCTCGCCTGCCTGGCGCACGACGTCGCGCGCAACGCTGGGTGCCGTGGCACTCGGTGGAAACGTCGCGCTCTACCAGTACTTCAGGCAGGCGTGGTGGAACGGGCAGCCGGCGCCGCACATGTGGCTCAACTGGGAGCACCACGAGCCATTCCGCGAGATGGACAAGTTCGGCCACGCGTACGGTGGCTATCACCTCTCGCGCATCGGTGGCGAGCTGCTCGACGGTGCATGCATCTCGCGCACGAAGGCTGTGTGGTGGTCGGCGGCCTACGCGGCCGCATTCCAGCTGCAGATCGAGATGTGGGACGGGAAGCAGGCCGCGTACGGGTTCTCGCCGCCCGACCTCGCGGCAAATACCGCCGGCGCGGGATACGCGGTTGCGCAGCACTATGTGCCCGTGCTGCGCAACGTGAAGCCCACCATCTCGTATGCGCGGACCGTTGCCTCGAAGCGCTTCGGCCGCGCGCAGGGGAGCGAGCTGCGTCCGACGACCGACTACTCGGGGCAGACCTACTGGCTCAGCTTCGACGTCGACGCGATGCTGCCTGACGCTGCGGCCCGCTGGTGGCCGGGCTTCGTGCGCGCGAGCGTCGGCCACTCGATCACCGACTATGTGGACCCGGCGACCGGTCGCGGGCTCTGGGCCAGACGCGAATTCGTACTGAGCCTCGACATCGATCCGGAGAAGCTGCCGGGGCAGAATCCGCTCTGGCGCCAGGTGAAGCACGAACTGAGCTACTATCACTTCCCGTCCCCGGCGCTCGTGCTGACGCCGACGACGAAGGGAGCGAAGTGGTACCGCTAGCAGCGTTAGGCAGGCGCCGCGCGCCTGCTTCGTTCGTCGCGCTGCTTGCTGCGTCGCTGGTTGCGCTGCTGCTCCCGATCGTCGCCCATGCCCAGCGGATCGCCTACATCCCGCTCGACGACCCGTCGATGGGGGTGATCGACGCGCTCGTCCAGCGAGGCGCGCTGCGCGGACTCTCGTCGATCGACCGTCCCTACTACGCCGCTGCCGTTCGCGACGCCGCGGTGGATGCCCTCGACGTCGAGGACCGCTTTCACGCCGGGCTCGTTGCGCCGCGCGCATGGTATCAGCGCGCAATCGCCAGCGGCGAGCACTACGCCGGTCCTGACGTGCGCGTGCATCGCTGCGAGAGCACGTTATCCGACCGGCCCGGCGTGACGAACGTCAGCTGCGTCGGCGGTGGAACCGGAATGCGCGCCGGTGATGCGTCGATCGAGCTCGATCCTTTCATCACCGCGCAGACGACCGGTGGACGCGAGCTGCTGTTAGGCAGTGAGGACAAGTCCGCCGAGCCGGGCGCTGACGTGCGCTTCGGGATCGACGCCGAAAATGTCGGTGGTGTCGCGCGGCTCCGCATCGACCGCGCACTGAAGCGTGACCCGGAGTTCGCCGGACAGAAGGACCGCTCGGTCGCAGCACGGATGGAGGAAGCGTACATCGGCGCGCGCTGGCATTACGTCTCGCTGGCGACCGGACGCGTGTCGCGGAACTGGGGCCCCGCACCGCTCGACGGGCTGCAGGTCGGCAGCTATGCCGACAGCTACGACCATCTGTACCTCCGGTTCGGGACCGACGCGCTCAACATCAGCAGCATCATCGCGCGGCTCGACGACATGACGCTCGCTCCCGACAGCGTGGTGGCGCAGCGCTACTTCACGGCGCACCGCCTGACGATGCGCTGGCGGCAGCTCGAGGTGGCGGCGAGCGAGGCGATCGTCTACGGCGGCGAGGCGCGCGGTTTCGAGCCGTCGCTGGCCAATCCGCTCGCGGTGCTCGATCTCGCGCAGTACACCGCGCATCAGTCGATGAACGTCAACTACGGGCTCGACGTCGCGCTGCGCACGACCGGTCGCGGCTACTACGCCGCGCAGTTCCTGCTCGACGACTTCCAGATCGACAGGTGCGACCCGAACTGCAAGGAGCCCGCGAGCACCGGCTTGACGTTCGTGGCCGAGGAGCTGCCGACGGGCACCAGCGCGCGTGCGTTCGGCTCGTACACCCGCGTCACGAACCTCACCTACCGCGCGCCGAACCCGTGGGAGCGCTACAGCTATCTCGGACTCGGCCTCGGCCGCGGGCAGTCGGACTATGACGAGCTCCGCGCCGGGATCGAGCTGGCGCCGCCGTTAGGCGGCCCGCTCCGGCTCTACGCCGCGTCGCGCCGACAGGGAGAGGGTGACTACCGGCTCCCCTTCCCCGCGCCCGCCGACTACGCGGCGACGCCGCCGATATTCGCCGGCGTCGTCGAGCACGTGCACCGTGCCGGCGCCCGCTGGACGATGGGCGGCCGCGTCGCGCTCGACGCGGATCTCGGCTACGACTGGACCGCCAACGCCGATCACGTTGCGGGCCGCTCGCGGAACGGCTTCGTCGGACGGCTGCGGGTCACGCTCATGCCCGCGCTCGGATTCGCCGGCTCTTTCGCGCAGTAGCGCGCGAACGCGCATGACGGCCGGGCGCTGGCGATTGGCAATTGCAAAGTGTATCCTGACTCCTGTCGAGAGTCCGCGGCGAACGTGTCGCGCGCTCTCGATCCTCGGGGCCCTTAGCTCAGCTGGTCAGAGCAGCGGACTCATAATCTGACGGTCGCGGGTTCGAACCCCGCAGGGCCCACTGCCAGCGCGCCGCGACATCGCGGCGCGCTGCATTTTTTATTGCTGGTTTCAAGTGCGCCCCGTCGGTGGTGGCGATTATCAAATATCTGGCACCCGTTGGGCTTGCGTCTCCGGATGCGGATCGAGCGGTGCCTCGACCAGCAATGCGCTCGCTCAGCGGTCACGTCTTGGGGATGGTCGTAACAGTTGAACTACAATCACGCGGATTGCGCGGATCACGCGGATTGTTCCATGTACCGGCCGAGGACCATGCACTCAAGCCGACAGATTTTGCGGGCACGCGTGGTGAGATGATCTCACCACGCGTGCCCCCCAAGCTTTTCGCGAGATGCCGACGATTGGAGTGGAGCGCGGTCCGGCACACGGAGCGATCAGAGTGATCCGCGTGATCCGTGTGATTGTCGTTCAAAGCTGTTGGATTCGTTCAACCGATTGGACACGGTCAAACGGGTGGACTTCGTCGCTGCCCGAAATCACTCATCCAGCGCTCACGTTCTTCAGAACGCCGCCAACCCCTGCAACCCCGATGCGCCGGCGCCGGCGTGCACGGTCCCCGCCGCCGTCAGCGCGCCGTCAGGACCCACCGCGAAACCGCCGATGTTCCCCGCCCCGCCCTCGAGCACGTACAGATATCGGTCTCCCGAGGAGAACGCCGGGTCGAGCGGCGTCGAGCCCGCGCCGGTCGATGTCAGTGCGCCTGCTCCGCCGATCGACGCGATCGAGCCGTCTTCCCGCATCGCGAATGCGCCGATGCTCGCACCGCCCGCGTTCACGACGTAGCTGAAGCGGCCATCGCGGGTGTTGATCAGCCAGCACGCCGCTCCGCCGCCCGACGAGACCGAGCCGGTGACGAGCGTCAGCGTCCCGCCGCCGAGGACGTACGACGACACGCCGCCGTTAGGCGCGTTCGATCCCGTCTCGCTCACGATCACGCCGTCGTCCGGTGTCAGGTCGAAGCCGAACGCCGCGCGGCCGTGCGATGCGTACGTCGCGACCGCAGCGAGCCGTCCATTCTCCCGCACGTCGAAGACGTCGATCCGGTTCGCGCCGCGCTCGGTCACCAGGAGCTGCTCACCGTCGCGCGTGAAGCGGATCGCCGCCGCACCCGCTGATCCGGTGGGGAGCGTCGCGCTTGCGCCCGGGAGAGCGGCGAGCTCGCCCGATGCACCGACACGGTACCCCTGCACCGACGCGCTTCCCGTGTTCAATACGTAGAGCAGGTTGCCGTGCATGGCGAGACTCACCGGAGCGACACCGCCCGTGGACGTGATACGCGCCCGTGACAGCTCGCCATCCTCAGCGACGCGGAAACTGGTGACCTGATTGCTCCCCGCGTTGACCGCGAACAGCAGCTTGTGATCATCGCTCAGCAGCAGCGAGTACTGCGACGCGAGCGGATCGATCTTTCCGCCGGTGCCGGCGCCACCGGTCGCGAAGCTGCCGATCGGCGCGAGCGAGCCGTCAGCGGCGCGATGGAAGGCGACGACTTCATTGCCGCTCGTCGCGTTCGTCATCGTGTAGACCGCGCCTTCCGCAGTCGTGGCTTCGTCGTGCTGCGCGTCGAGCGACGCAGCGCTCGAGACGCGTGGGTTCGTCGTGATCGGGTTCGTGGTCGCATTGTCGGTGCACGCCGCGGCGGTCGCGGCGAAGGCGATTGACAGGAGTCGGAACGCAGTGGCAGCACGCATGTATGGATTCTCGGAATGGCGTTGACGTTGACTGGAGATGGCGAAGCCCGGCCGGGCACGCGGACGAAGACACAGCGCCGCGGAAAGTTCCGCCGTCGTTGGCGGGAACTCTGGCGCTCCGTCGCGTATTGGCGATCTTCGTGGTGTGCGTGGGAGCGGTTCGCGGCCGCGCATCCCGGTCAGCCTGGAGGGCACGTGGGAACGACGCAGCATTCGCTGCAGACATTCGACGAAGTCGCGCTGCCCTGCCTTCCCGAGCTGGCGCGCTTCGCCCGCTCGCTCACGCGCGACGCGAGCGACGCGGACGACCTCGTGCAGGAAACTTATCTCCGCGCGTTCGAGGCCTGGCGAACCTTCCAGCTCGGCACCGACTGCCGGCGCTGGCTCTTCACCATCTGTCGCAACGTCTTTCTCCGCGGGCGTGAGCGCGCGCAACGCGTCGTCTCGGTGGAGGACCCCGAGGCCGACACGTTAGGCGCTGTCTACTCCCACATGAGCGCCCGCGACGCGGGGCTCAACGACCTCTACGCTCG
Organism: Gemmatimonadaceae bacterium; assembly: GCA_045804265.1. GTDB lineage: Bacteria > Gemmatimonadota > Gemmatimonadetes > Gemmatimonadales > Gemmatimonadaceae > JABFXC01. The sequence goes on from JBJMNK010000111.1 coordinate 27,871, forward strand.
CATCGACCTCGGTCCCGCGCTCGACCGCGCCATCGACATGCTCTCCGATCCGTTCGCCGCCGTCGTCCGCCTCATCGACGTCGACGGCCATTCATATGAAGACGTGGCCGACATGCTCGACGTCCCGATCGGCACCGTTCGCTCGCGATTGTTCCGCGCGCGACGGCTGCTGCAGGACGCGCTACTCGCCCACGCGCTCGACGCCGGCTTCGGTCGCGCGACCACCGCTTCCCGGAGTGGCCAATGACCAGGCCCACCGACCCCAACGTCTCCGACTGCCTGCACGCCGTCAGGCAGCTGTGGGACTATCTCGACGGCCGCCTCCCCGACGCGTCGCGCGAGTGGGTGGACGACCATCTCGCCACCTGCGACGGCTGCGCGTCGCACTTCGCCTTCGAGCGCGGCTTTCTCGAGGCGTTAGGCAGGCTGCGCCAGGACGATGACCAGTTCGCCGCGCTGCGCCAGCGCGTGCAGCGCGCCGTCGCCGCCCGGGCTGGAGAGAGCGCGTGAGCGCCGGCCAGCCGCGGCACCACTGGGTGGTGCGGGTGACACACTGGGTCAACGCGATCGCGCTGACGCTCATGGTCGGCACCGGGCTGCGGATCTTCATCGCCTACCCGAAGTTCGCGCGGCAGGGCGAGACATTCTGCTGCTGGCCGGCGGGCGGAGTGCACGTCCCGCGCTGGATGGTCTTCGGCGGCTGGCTCGCCGGCGCGCGCAACTGGCACTTCGCGGCGATGTGGCTCCTCGTCGTCAACGGCCTCGTCTACCTCGCCTTCATCTACCTGCACGGCGAGTGGCGCGACCTCGTCCCACGCCGCGGCCTGCTCCGTGATTCCGGCGAGATGCTCAAGTTCTATCTCTTCGCGCGCCGCGACCATCCAATCCAGGGCAAGCACAACGCGCTGCAGCGCGCGACGTACTTCGTCATGCCGCTCGCCGGGATCCTCGCCGTCCTGACCGGGCTGGCGATCTGGAAGCCGGTATCGTTAGGCGCGCTGACCGCGCTCTTCGGCGGCTACGCCTGGGCGCGCTGGTGGCACTTCGTGGCGATGGCGATCCTCGTCGTGCTCTCGGTGGTGCACGTGTTCATGATCTTCGCAGTCGACCCATACTCGCTCCGCTCGATGATCACCGGCGGCTACTCGGAGCGTTTGTCGCCGGAGTCGCGCAACGCGCGGCCGTTCTATCACCTGCTCCCGAGATGGGCGCGGAGCGCCAACACCCGCGTCCCGGCCGCCGGCGCCTCCCTGCCTAACGCGCCGAGCGAACCGACGGCGGGAGAACGGCGATGAGCGATCCGCGGCACGACCCACGCTTCGACCGTATCGTCGAGCGGGCAGTGGAATCGCTCCGTGCGCGGGTGCGCGACGCCGCCGACCCGGCGCTGGTCGCGCGCAGCATCTTCGACATCCGCCGCCGCGACTTCCTCTCGGCCGGCGCACTCGCGATCTCGTCCGCGCTCCTCGCTGCCTGCGACGCGCAGGGCCCCGAGGGCAGCAAGCGCGTGCTGCGCTACGCCGAGCGGAAGAACGAGGGGATCGAACGGTGGCTGACGCGACACACCAGCATGGACGCGCCCCGCGACCGCTGGCGCGCGGCGGGACAGCAGTTCCCGCGGTATTACGTGGCGAAGACGATGCCGGTGTGGGACGCGGCGACACGCGGCCCCTGGTCGCTCGAGGTCGGCGGGCTCGTCGACCGGCCCCTCCGCCTAACGCTGGACGACCTGATGCGGATGCGCCAGCAGCGCCAGCGCGTCGACCATTTCTGCGTCGAGGGATGGACCGCCGTCGCCACCTTCTGGGGCGTCCCTATGACGGCGATCGCGAAGGCAGCCAGCGCGAAGTCCGAGGCGCAGTACGTCGACTTCGCCAGCTTCGACGACGACTATCACGAGAGCTGGGATCTCGAGAGCGCGACGCATCCACAGACGATGATCGTCTACGCCAAGGACGGACAGTTCCTCTCCCCCGGCTACGGCGCGCCCGCGCGCCTCCATTCCCCGGTGAAGCTCGGCTACAAGAACGTGAAGTACCTGACGAAGATCACGTTCATGCGCGAGCGGAACGGCGGCTACTGGAGCGATCAGGGCTACGAGTGGTACGCGGGGACCTGAGTGGCGCGCGGGCTATGACACTGCGACGAGAGACGAGAGACGAACGTTGACGGGGAACGAGGAACCGACGCACGAGTTGACCAGTGCGAAGAAGTCCCAACGAACAGCCTGACCCCCGACCCCTGACCCCTCGCAGACCCCGACCCCTGACCCCTGCAGTCGCTCTTCAGTCGAGTCCGCTGCACTACCACCGTCTGTTACTGCCCGTTATGTTGGGAAGTCTGGAGGGGAGCCGGATACGCTTCCCCTGTCGAGTGCCAGTCGCATCGGCGCAGAGGTCGCGTAGCTCAGCTGGTTAGAGCGCTGCTTTCACACAGCAGAGGTCCGGGGTTCGAGTCCCTGCGCGACCATTTCTCGCTAGTCCCCCCGCGGTGAGACGTTTCAACATCAGTTCGAAATGATCCGAATTCCCCTCGGGTCGCTGCTCGCGGCTGCGCTGCTGTGCGCCGGAGCGCGACCCGTTTTCGCTCAGCGGCCGACGCCGGCCCAGGCGCAGGAGCTCCTTCGCACACGCCCTGATCTCGTCGCCCAGCTCAGGCAGCGGCTGACGAGCAGCGGCCTGACCCCCGACCAGGTGCGAGCACGGTTGCGGGCGGAAGGGTACCCCGAGAACCTCCTCGACGCGTATCTCGCCGACGCCGGCTCGGCATCGACCGCCGCCGTGCCTAACGCCACCGTGCTCGATGCGGCCCGCGCGCTCGGCATCACCGACTCGACCGACACGACGCTGGTCGCGGGCGCGAGCGTCAAGGCGCCAGTGAACGCGATCGGGCCGGTGCTCGACACCGCCGCGCTCCGGCGCATCCCGCGCGACACGTCGGCCGACACGGTGCTCACGACCGCCGCCGACAAGGAGCGCGCAGCGCGCGACAGCGGTTACACCGTCTTCGGCCTCAATGTCTTCCAGGGCGCGAGCTCGCAGTTCGACGCGAACGTCGCGGGCCCGGTCGACGCAAACTACCGTCTCGGGCCTGGCGACCGGCTCGTCCTCATCCTCACCGGCGACGTCGAGCTCGCGCACACGCTCGACGTGACTCGGGAAGGCTTCGTCGTCATCCCGCAGGTGGGGCAGCTATACGTCGCGAACCTGACGATGGCCGAGCTCGAGGACCTGCTCTACGCGCGCCTCGGGCGCGTCTACTCGGGCGTGCGGCGCGGCGCCGGCGCGACGACGCGCTTCTCGGTGAGCGTCGCCCGCCTGCGCAGCAACCAGGTCTTCGTCGTCGGCGACGTCGTCAATCCCGGTAGCTACCGCGTATCGAGCGCCGGGACCGCGCTCACCGCGCTCTACGCGGCCGGTGGGCCGAGCACCAACGGCTCGCTCCGCGCGATCGAGATCCGTCGTGGCGGCACCGTCGTCAGCACGCTCGACGTCTACGACTACCTGCTGCGCGGCGACGCCTCGCACGACGTACGGTTAGGCAACAGCGACATCGTCTTCGTCCCGCCGTACCAGGGGCGCGTTCGCGTGCTCGGCGAGGTGCTGCGACCGGCGACCTACGAGATCAAGCACGGCGAGACGCTCGCCGACGTTCTCCGCGCCGCCGGTGGATTCACAGCTGAAGCGGGACGCCGCCGGATCCAGATCGAGCGTATCGTGCCGGCGAGCGAGCGCGCGGCGTCCGGGCGGGACCGCGTCGTCATCGACGTCAACACCGAAGCGATGAAGGACGGCGTGCCGCCGACGATCGCGGTCGAAGCCGGCGACGTCGTGCGCGTCTTCCCGATCGCCGAGCGCGTGCGCAACCGGATCGCCGTGAACGGGAACGTGTGGGCCGAAGGTGCGCAGGGCTTCACGCCGGGCATGACGCTCGGCGACGCGCTCCGTGCCGCCGGCGGCATCAAGCCCGACACCTACCTTGGCCAGGTCCTGATCACGCGGCTGCGCCCCGACTCGACGCGCATGCAGATGCGCGCCGCGCTGCGCGACAGCACCGGCGCGCCGATGGAGAACATCGCGCTCGCCGAGGACGACGAGATCACCGTCTATTCACTGACCGCGTTCCGCCCCCAGCGTTATGTCGCGATCGCCGGTGCCGTCAAACATGGCGGCCGCTTCCCATACCGCGACGGGATGACGCTGCGCGACGTCGTCCTGCTCGCCGGGGGGCTCCAGGAGAGCGCGTATCTCCGTGAGGCGGAAATCGCTCGACTCCCCGAGTCGCGCGCCGCCGGCACGACGGCGATGACCTTCCGCGTCGCCCTCGACTCGACCTACCTCTTCGAGCGCGCCAATGGCGAGCGTCCGTACCTGGGCCCGCCCGGCGTCGGTGCTCCGGCGTCCGGCGCACCGGAGATCGTGCTCAAGCCGTACGACAACGTCATGATCATGCGCCAGCCCGACTGGGAGCTGCAGCGCACCGTGACGTTAGGCGGCGAGGTGAAGTACCCCGGCGGCTACGCGCTGATGTCGAAGACCGAGCGCCTCTCCGACGTCATCCGTCGCGCCGGCGGGCTGACCACGGAAGGCTACGCCGGCGGCATCGTCTTCTACCGCAAGGCGAACGGCCTCGGACGCATCGGAGTCGACCTCCCGTCGGTGCTGAAGCACCCGAAGGACCGCGACAACCTCGTGCTGCAGGACGGTGACTCGATCGTGATCCCGCGCTACAGCGGTGTGGTTACAGTCGCGGGCGCGGTGAACGCGCCGGTCGCCGTCGCCTACGTGCCCGGCCGCGAGATCGAGTATTACGTCGCCGCCGCCGGAGGGTTCAGCCGCAAGGCCGACGCCGGCCGCGCCTATGTCACCCAGCCTAACGGCAAGGTCGAGAGCGGCGGCCGGATGCTGTTCGTCCACACGTCGCCGGATCCGAAGCCGGGAAGCACGGTGTTCGTGCCGGAGAAGGATCCGAACGAGAAGAAGGATTATGTCGCGGCGACGGCGGCGGTGGCGCAGATCCTGGCGAGCCTGGTCGCGATCATCGTGGTGGCGAAGCGGTGAGTGAGATTGCAAGCCGGGTCACGACGCTCCTCACCGACGGTGCGGACCTGGATGCAATCGCGACATCTCTGCGCCGTCACGCGCGATTCGGAGCGGTGCTCAGTCTCTCCGTCGCACTGATCGCCGTAACTGTCGGGCTGTTTCTACCGCGATGGTATACGAGCGGCGCGAGTCTTACGGTTGATTCAGGCCCGTCTCTCGGGGCGAGCGCGGGAATGCTCGGAATTGCCTCGCAGCTTGGCATCGCAAGCGTTGGGGGCCAATCGTCGCCGTTGTTCTACGGGGATCTTCTCCAGAGTCGCGCCGTTCAGGATCGCATCCTGAACGCTGCGCTGCCGGTCGGCGAGGATGGCAAACCGTCATCATTGCTCGTGGTCTGGGGCAAGTCTGCGGCGCCAACCGCCAGGTCGTGGGCCGCGGCGCGTCGGAAGCTGAATGCCCATCTCACGACCTCCGTGAATGCGCGAACGGGTGTAATTGCTTTTTCAGTCGACGGGCCGAACGCCAGTGCAGCAAAGCTGATGGCCGATACGGCGCTGAGTGCCCTGAACGACGTGATTGTTGCATTGCGCCGACAGCGCGCGACCTCGGAACGGCGCTTTCTCGAAGCACGCTGGACGGATGCTGGCGATTCCGTCCGAGTCCACGAGGCTGCCCTGCGGGCGTTTTACGAGCGGAATCGGATAGCGCAGTCGCCTTCGCTTCAGTTTGAAGAAGCTCGTCTGCGGCGGGACATCGAGCGACTCGCCAGTGTCTACTCGCAGCTCGGAACGCAGCTCGAGCAAGCGAGGATCCAGGAGATTCGTGATACGCCGGCAGTCGGAATAATCGACTCGCCGATTGAGCCTGATCGCAAGTCCTCACCGCATCTGTCGACACTTGCCATTGTCGGCTTGCTCCTCGGCGTGGTCGTCTCGGTGGTTCTAGCGCTCC
>JBJMNK010000112.1:0-27476 GCA_045804265.1 Gemmatimonadaceae bacterium
AGCCCGCGACCAGTAATGTTCTGGCCGAGGGCGCGAGTAAGGAGGAGGAGCGACGAGCGCAACATGACGGCATTATAGGCCGCGAGCGCGTGGTGTCAAGCGAAATCCTGCGGGTATGCGAGTATGCGACACTGAGATGTCCCGGAGCTGCCGCAGAACCCGGTGACCGACACCGCAAGCGCGAACGATTCTCCCCCGCCGCCGGCAGACGCCTCGTGTGTCTGGATCTGTGTCTGCATTCACTCCGTCGAACCCCGAAAGGGATGGCGGAAACAGACGGCAGATCGCACGGTCCGCCCTCTGGATCAGGGGTTGATGTCGGGGGTTACGGGAGCCTGGTAATTCGCCTGATGAGCGTGAAGTCGGAGGTTCAACTCCTCTCAGGCCCACTAGATTGCGATCGCTGCATGCATCCCTGCCCCGCCGCGTCTTTCGAGACCGGCGGGGCGCTTGCGTGTGGACCGCCGCGTCGCTCGTGGCCGGAATTGCGACGCGGATCACGCAAGCACATCGCGAACCAGCGTGTTGGCCAAGTGATCACCCGCACGAGCAGACGCGCGTGCGCATGCCTAACGGCCGCCCGCCCGTTTCTGTGAATCGTCTAATCCTGATTCCACGATCGCGGATCATTCTGGGCGAAAACTTGCGTCGACTCCGCGTACGTGCCAACCACCCGCCCAGCCTCACCACTCTGACCACCGCCATCCGCGACGCATGTCCGTGACCTACGAGGTGGATGGCTCGACGATCGCGCTGCGGCTGCGAGGCGAGTACACCACCGCCGCCGTACGGGCGACCGCGCTGGCGGCGTTTGCCGATCCTGACGCCGCCGGCGCCACCGGGTTGCTGTTCGACGTGAGCCACTCGCGATCGATCGCCGGCCGCAGTGCCAGCGAGGTGCGGGCGATGGCCGACTTCCTCGCCAGTCACGCCGAGCGTTTCGGGCGGAGGCTCGCGCTCGTCGCGAGCTCCGACGCCGCGTTCGGGCTGATGCGACTCGGGGCCGTCGGCCTCGAGCAGAAAGGCGTCGATTCGCGCGTGTTCCGCGACCTGGCCGAAGCAGAGGCCTGGCTCGGCCAGTTCGCCACGCACCGGACTGCCTAACGGCGCTCCCGGTCCGGGACCCTCGGCGCACCGGCTCGCACGGTGCTACTCTTCTGGTGGGCGACGAGGGTAGTCTCACGTGGCATCGTGACCGGGCCATGATCGAACACATTTCCGACACCGCGCGATGGGTCGCGGTCTACCGGGCGATGGAAAGCGAACGTCCGGACGCGCTCTTTCGCGATCCGTACGCGCGCCGGCTCGCCGGCGAACGTGGCGAGGCGATCGTTCGCGAGATGCACCGCGGCTACGATGCGTCGTGGGCGATGATCGTGCGGACGGCGGTGTTCGATGAGATCATAACGGCGGCCATTCGACGCAACGGCGTGGACGCGGTGGTGAATCTGGCGGCGGGACTCGACACTCGTCCCTGGCGCCTCCCGCTCCCGCCCGCGCTGCGATGGGTGGACGTGGACCTCCCCGCCATCCTGCAGTACAAGACGGACAACCTCACCGGCCAGCAGCCGGCCTGTCGCTACGAAGCGATTCCCGCCGACCTCACCGATGGCGCAACGCGGCGAACACTGCTGGCGCGGTTAGGCAGCTACGGCAGCAACATACTCGTCGTCACGGAGGGGCTGCTCATCTACCTCACGGCGGCGCAGGCCGGCGAGCTCGCGGCGGACATCGCGCGCCAACCGTCGATGCAGCGCTGGTTGATCGACCTCGCGAACCCAACGCTGCTCGCCTGGATGAACAAGTCCTGGGGGAAGACCGCGGCGCGCGGCAATGCGCCATTCCAGTTCGCGCCCGCGGAGGGGACGGACTTCTTCCGTCCCTTCGGCTGGAAGCTGGTCGAGTTCCGCTCTTCGCTGCTCGAGTCGCGGCGGCTCAAGCGCGAGATGCGAGGCGCATGGATCTGGAAGGTGCTCGGTCGCTTCATGTCGGCGGAGCGCCGCAACGAGATCACGCGAATGTCGGCGATCGTGCTCCTCGGGCGCGACGAGGCCCTGACGCGACACCCCGTGTGACACGCGGTCCGAGCGCGCGCGGCGCCGGCCCGCGTATATTGCGTCGCAGCGCTGACTCCCTTCGCCCGCCGACATGAACGTCCTCGTCCTCAACGCCGGCTCCTCCACGCTCAAGTTCCAGGTCGTCCACACCGACGCCGAGCGGATGGCGGCGAACAAGGACGAGAAGCTGGCGCGCGGGACAATCGAGCGGATCGGCGGCGAAGCGGTATACACGATGCGCGGGCCGAATGGCGAGCCGCAGCGCGGCACCGAGCAGCTGCGCGACCATCGAGCGGTCGTCGATTTCGTGGTCAAGTGGGTGGTCAGCGGGGCATCGGGTACCGGGATGACGCGCACCTCGGAGATCGATGGCGTCGGCCATCGCGTCACGCACGGCGGCGAGCAGTTCGTCCGCTCGGTGAAGATCGACGAGGCGGTGATCCGCGCGATCGAGGAGACGATCGAGCTCGCGCCACTCCACAACCCGCACAATCTGCGCGGCATTCACGCCGCCCGCGCAGCGTTAGGCAGCGGCGTGCCGCAGGTGGCCGTCTTCGACACCGCGTTCCACCAGACGATGCCCGAGCGCGCATACCTCTACGCGCTGCCATACCAGTTCTACCGGCGGCACCGCGTCAGGCGCTACGGATTCCACGGCACCTCGTACCGCTATGTCGGGCACCGCTACCGGATGTTGACCGGCCGCGCGCGCGAGGACACGAACGTGATTGCGCTGCACCTCGGCAATGGTGCGTCGATCTGCGCGATCAAGGGCGGTGTCTCGCTCGATACCTCGATGGGGTTCACGCCGCTCGAGGGGCTGGTGATGGGCACGCGATCCGGCGATCTCGATCCGGCGATCCTCGACTACATCGCGGGAAAGGAAGGGTTGTCGCTGGCCGAGGTCGAGGGAGTGCTGAACAAGCAATCCGGATTGCTCGGCGTCTCGGGGCTGACCAACGACATGCGCGAGCTGCTCGATGAGGCGTCGGAGCACGACGACCGACGCGCCTGGCTCGCGATCGAGATGTTCTGCTACCGCATCCGGAAGTACATCGGCTCATATCTCGCCGCGATGGATGGTGCGCAGGCGATCCTCTTCGCGGGCGGCATCGGTGAGAACGCGGCACCGATCCGCGCCACTGTCTGCGAGGGACTGGGCTGGATGGGCGTGAAGCTCGATGACCAGCGCAATCGAGCGATGGTGAACGGAGCCGAAGGGAAGATCAGCGCCGACGATTCGCGAGTCGAGGTGTGGGTCGTGCCCACCGACGAAGAGCTGCTCATCGCGCGCGACACGGTGCGCGTTGTAGAAGGCCTGGACTCGAGGTATTGACGGTGACCGCCAGCAACGAGCCGGATCCGCGCGCGGTCGAATGGTATCGCTCACTCCCGTCGCGCGGACTCCCCGACGCCCTCGGCATCGAGATCCTCGAGCTGAGTGGAGGTCGGGTCATCGCGACCATGCCGGTGGACCAGCGCACGCGCCAGCCGTTCGGGATCCTGCATGGCGGCGCGTCCGTTGCGCTGGCCGAGACCGTGGCGTCGCTCGGTGCGTCGGCCGCGATCGATCGCGAGCGCGAGCTCGCGGTCGGGATGGAGATCAACGCCAATCACATCCGCCCGAAGCGCGACGGCGTCGTGCGTGCAACCGCGACGCCCATTCACATCGGCTCGAAGACGCACGTATGGGCAATCGAAATCGTCGACGAGGACGGGAAGCTGGTCTGCGTCTCGCGCTGCACCCTGGCGATCGTGCCAAGGCCGGCCACGGAGTCCGGAGGGCGGCCGGCGCGATGATGGCTGCTGTTCCGGCGGTGGCGAGAGCCCGGTGATCTTGCGCCGGCGCGGGGCACCAGCCGCATGAAGCCGTTCGGCCGCGCCACTCACCACCTCCGCGCCGCGGCGTCGCTCGGTGCAACGCGACCGGCTTACGCGGCGGGACTGCGGGCCGCGGTCGCGACGATGGTTCCGGTGATCGCGGGAGCATCGCTGCCGGGCGAGGCGGCAACGTGGATGAGCCTCGCCGGCTTCAACGGAGCGCTGAACGACCGGGGTGGTTCGTACCGTACGCGCGCCGTAACGATGGGCGTGCTCACGGTCACGGCAGCGATCGGCGTCGGTCTCGGTGCGCTCGTGCACGGTCGAGTGGTCGCGGCGATCGCGGTAACGTTCGTCGTGGCGATCGTATGCGCGCTGGCGCGGGTGTGGGGGAGTGCCGGGGCCGGGATCGGTGGTGCAGTGCTGTGCAGCTACCTGATCTCGCTGGCCGTCCCGCCTAACGATCTGGGCGAAGCGCTCCATCGCGGCGGCTTCGCGATAGTGGGCGGTGTGTGGGCGATGCTGATCGCCCTCGTGCTCTGGCCGTTGCGCCCGTACCGCCCGGTGCGGCTCGCGGTGGCGGCATGCTATCGCGCGGTGGCGGATTTCGCCGACAACCTCGCCGCCCGTGCGCAGCGTGGCGAGTCGGCCGATGCGTGGGCGCTGTTGCAACCGACCGTCGCCGTGCGGAAAGCAGTCGAGGACGCCCGAATCGTGCTGGCCTCGACCCGGCTCGGGCGCCCCGGCGAGACCGAGCGCGGCGAGCGGCTGTTGGTCCTTCACGAAGCCGCCGAGCAGCTGTTCGTCCACCTCGTGGCGTTAGGCGACACGGTGGAGTCGGTCGGCTCGGCCCGTCGGGAGCCGGTGGTCGAGGTCGTCCTTGCCGCGACGCTCGCCGATCTCTCGCTGAGCGCACGCCGGATCGCCGACGCGATCGAGGCCGAGCGGGGGAGCCAAACGTTGTCCATCGGCTGGAATGGAACCGGCGTGCGGACCGCGGCGGCGGAGCCGGTACATTCGCCGAGTGACGAGCATTACGATCACGCGGCGCGACTGCTCGACCGGATGGCGCAATATGCGGAGGTAGCGGCCGAGAACGCGGAATCGCTCAACGGCGGCGCTCCGGCACACGTCGATGAAACGCTCCTCGAGCGACGACAGCTCGAGCGTCGCCGTTCGCTCGGTGAGCTGTTCGGGCAGATACTCTCTCCGGGGTCGCTGCTCGTTCGCCACGCACTCCGCCTGGCGACGCTGGTCGCGGCGGCCATCTGGCTTTCGGCCGTGTTCGGGCTCAAGCGCAACTACTGGATCACGATCACGATCGTGATCATCCTGCAGCCGTACACCGGCGCGACGACCCAGAAGGCGCTGCAGCGTGTGGCGGGTACCGTGCTCGGCGCGATGATCACAGCCGGGCTGGCGGCGCTCTTTCACGATTCGCACGCGATGATGGTGCTCATCGTCGTGTTCGTGGCGGCGTGCGTCGCGCTGCTGCCACTCAACTATGCCGCGTATTCGATCTTTCTCACTCCCGCGTTCGTACTGCTCGCCGAAGCGGGCGCCAACGACTGGCACCTCGCCGGGCTTCGGGTAACGAACACGCTGATCGGCGGGGCGATGGCGCTGGTCGGCGCCTGGCTGCTCTGGCCGACGTCGGCGTGGCGTGACCTGCCCGCGCTGGCCGCTGCCGCGCTCCGCGCGAACCGGAAGTACGTGGTGCTCGCGGCGAGCGCGGTCGCCGGCGACGCCGAAGCATCGCGCGCGCTGGCCCAGGCACGGCGTGAGGTGGCGTCCGCCGCGGGCAACCTGGAAGAGTCGTTCGAGCGCCTGCTCGGTGAGCACCGCGGCCCGGCGATCGCGCTCAAGCCGATCATGACGCTGATGACGTACACACGCCGGTTCGCGTTCTCGGTCGGCGCCCTCGCGTTAGGCAGCGACGAGCGCATGCGGCCGCCGCGCGACGCGCTCCGTCCCTTCGCCGATGCGGCAGCGCGCGTCCTCGACGACCTGGCCGACGCGATCACCGAAGGGCGTGCGCCCGACGCGTTTCCTCAACCGGGCGAAGTCGCACGAGCGGACGCGATGCTCGCACCACTCGTCTCGGCGCGCGTCGAGCGGCTGGCGCGGCAACTCAAGCCCCTGCATGACGCCGTCGCCGAGATCACCGCGGCCGACGCGCCGGCGGCGATGATGGTGGCTGCGTCAGCAACGCGATAATCTTCGCGCATGGCGAAGCAGATTGCACCCGGACGTGTTGGCGATGCCGCCGAGCTGTCGGCGGGGCGCGCGCTGCGCATCACCTGGCGAGGGTTGCGGCTGCGATGTCCCAACTGCGGTGGCGGGGGAATTCTCGACGGGTGGTTCAAGCTGAAGCATCGCTGCCCCACCTGCGGTCTCGTGCTCGATCGCGGCGAGAGCGACTACTTTCTCGGCGCGTACACCGTGAACCTGATCGCGGTCGAGCTGCTGGTCACCGGTGTTCTGGTCGTGGTCGGACTGGCGACCGCGCCTGACGTTCCGTGGACACTGCTCACGTGGGGCGGTGCGGCACTGGCGCTGGTCGTCGCGATCGGGTGCTACCCGTTGACGAAGGTCCTCTGGCTTTCGTTCGACGTCATCCTCAGGCCGGTGACGGTCGAGGAGCTCGAGCTCGGCCGCCAGGACACGAGGGTGGCCGCACCGACGAGAAAACCGTGACAGCACCGCGAGAAACTACGCCGGCTGCTCGCGGATACACGATCAGGCGCGGCACGGCGGCCGACGCGGCGATGCTCGCATCGTCAGGCGCGCGCATGTTCCGCGAGACATTCGCCGCCGACAACACCCCGGCCGACATGGACCCGTATGTCGCGCACGCGTACGGCGTCGAGCAGCAACGCGCGGAGCTCGCGCTGCCTGACGCGGCCTTCCTGATCGCCGAGGTCGCCGGCCAGCCCGCGGGCTACGCGTTCCTGCGCATGGCGCCGATCCCCGCGCACGTCGTGGGCGACGCCACTGCGAACACCGCGGCGACGATGGAGATCGCGCGGTTCTACATCGACGCGGGGTTTCACGGGCAGGGTATCGCGCCTGCACTGATGCACGCCGCGATCGGCGAAGCGGCACGGCGGGGGGCGACGACGATCTGGCTCGGCGTCTGGGAGCGCAACGCACGCGCAATCCGCTTCTACGGCAAGCTTGGATTTCACGACATCGGCAGCCAGCCGTTCATGCTTGGCGGCGACTTGCAGACCGACCGGGTGATGACGCGGCCGGTCGACCCGCAGCGTGGTCGGCTCGAGGCAATCTGGATCAAGCGGATGAAGCGCGGCCCGATGGATCCGGTGGACTCGGCGACGCTGGTGGCGGGGCGGGGAATCCGCGGCAACGCCAACCAGCGCGGGAAGCGGCAGGTGACGATCATCGAGCGCGAGCTGTGGGAAGGCTTGATGGGAGCGCTCGGGGCGAATCTTCCACCGTCGTCGCGACGGGCGAACCTCATGGTGAGCGGCGTGTCGCTGGCCGGGATGCGCGGTCGCGTGCTCCGCATCGGCGGCTGCCGCGTGCGGATCTACGGCGAGACGAAGCCGTGCGAGCGAATGGAGGAAGCGTTGCCGGGACTGCAGGCGGCGATGCGGCCGAACTGGCGCGGTGGAGCCTTCGGCGAGATCCTCGACGACGGCGACATCCATGTCGGCGACCCGGTGGCCTTCGAGCCCGCCGAGAGCGAGGCCGTCAAGCGTTAGGCCTTACGGGCTGGCGCGTCGCGCCCACCCACGTGCTTACAGGATGGACTCGGAGAGCGCGGCGCGCTCGCGGTGAGCGACGAGGGCGGTGAGCTCGGAGTCGGGGAGGACGGTGACCTCGACCAGCCTGACGCAGAGCGGCGAGCCATCAGCGGGCGCCTGCGAGCGGATGCCCGGCACATGCAGCGTCACCGCGATCACGCGCCAGAGCGTGCTCGGCCCGGCGGGCTCGCCGGTGGCGTCGCTCGTGTCGAGCTGGAGGACCTCACCGCGGACCGGCAGCGCCGCACTCTGACAGGATGCGAGCACCTGCTCCTGGTTGCCATGCCGGACGACGCGGAGTGTGAACATGCTCTGCTCGAATGAGGACGATGGGTCGCGAACCGCACCTCACTCGGGGCGGCGCGGTGGTGACTTCACGGAGAGACGATCTGGACGCGGGCGGCGGCACGCCGCGTCGGCTGACCGGCGACGCTGAGCGTGAGCTCGACGGTATAGTTTCCTTCGGCGACACCGTCGAGCGCAATCCGGAGGATGCGCCCGCCAACCGACCCCTGGACCTCGGGCGTGTCCTCCCAGCGCAGATGCACCGGTTCCTTCGGCTCGACCAGGTGCGCCCGCTCGGCAGCACGGCGGAAGAACCCTGCTTCATCGGGAATGAGCCCGACCGACGCGGTGACGCGCTCTCCCTGGTCGAGCCCGTACATCTCCCAGAAGATGCCGAGTCGCGCGCCGGTCGCGATGCGGCCATCGATGAGCGCCCGCGAGGCGACGCTGTCGAGCGAGGTCGCGACGTCGCTGTCGGCGGAGAAGAGCAGCAGGTCAGAGAGCCCGACCCGCCCGCTGGCCGTGTCGCCTAACGGCACACCGACGCGGGCGCGGGCCGCGCGCTCGGACGACGAGTCGCGGAGCTCGACCGCGACCAGCGCCGGGCGCCACGGCGCCATCGCCATGATGATGCCCCTCGTGCGCCGCACCGACCGGGTGATCACGGGCGGCGTCCGCTCGTCGCGGATCAGTGCCACGGCCGCGCTCGCGCTGTCGACGCCGCGCATCGCCGTGTCGGCGCTGGCGTCGTAGGCGGCGATCGCAAGCGTCGAGTCGCCGCGACGGAAGAGCGCCAGCCGGTTGGCCATCCCGCCTAACGTTCTGGTGGCGTGGATCGGGAAGCGCGCCCGCGCCGTCGGATCGTCGCGAAGCCGCGGTGGGTCACCGATCGCGCTGATGTCGGCGAGCGCGGCGTCGTCGGGTGCGAGCGCGAACGTGTGCGGCCCGTCGAAGCCGACCGCGACGCTCTGGTCGAACATTCCCGCCGACGACTGGGTCCGCCCCCACGACTCCGACCAGCCATAGCGCAGCACGAGGTCGCGCAGGTCCTGCCCCTTGATGGGGCCGTAGGGCGACGTCGATTCGGTCGCGAGCTGCGCGAAGAGCCGGCGGCTGAAGACCTCGACACGCACCTCGTTCGCCGAATCGGCGTAGCTGCCGCGGCTGAGCCAGAGCCAGCGCGCGGTCAGCGAGTCCCGGCCGGCGCAGCTCGCGGCGTGATACCGGTCGCGGAACGTGCCCGCGATGAGTGGCTCGATGTCGAGCGCGGCACAGCGCTCTTCCGGCGACATCGAGGCGAGGGCGCTCGACAGCGCACTGTCAGCGGCCGGGATGTTGCCGGCGGCGCGATAGGCGAGGACCGCGAGCGAGGCGCACCACGTCGTGCCGGCGCGACACTCGTGCACCGCAGTGACGGCGTCGTCGCCGCGTCTCGCTTCTGACAGATACCTGACGCGCTGCCCGCTGATCCAGCGATCACCGGGGAGGTGAGCGGCGAGTGCGGCCATGCGGGTGAGGAATCGCGCGCGCAGGTCGACGACGGAGTGCGGATCGGGCGGCGCGGAGTCGGCGTCGTCCTGCCAGTAGCACCAGCGGCCCACGCGAACGTCGCAACGGTTGCCCGCGCTGGCGACGACTGGCAGCAGCATGAAGCGGCGGCGCTCGAAATCCGCCTGTGCGCGGCGCGCCTGCTTCAGCACCGCGATCGAATCCGCGGGAGAAAGCGGCGGCGGCACCGAATCCGCCTGGGCGGATGCGGCGACCGTCATCGCGAGCAACGTTGCGGCAATCACTGACATCGATCGAGTCACCGGTACAGGAACGGTGAGCCGCCGGTCTGCCGGCGTGTGCGAGCAGTGCTAACTTCATGCATCATCAACGCCAGCGCTGCGGCGCTCGGTGCGCGCACGGTCCGCCATCCTCCCCAACGATGAAGCTCGAGACGCTCGCCGTCCATGCCGGCCACGCCCCGGACCCCGCCACAAGCGCCGTCACCCCGCCGATCCACCTGTCGACGACCTTCGAGCGGGGCCCCGACGGCTCGCTGCCGCACGGGTTCGTCTACTCGCGCTATGCGAACCCGAACCGCGACGCTCTCGAGCGCGCGCTCGCCGCGCTCGAGGGCGGCAGCGCGGCCGCCGCGTTCGCGTCGGGACAGGCGGCGACGATGGCGGTCTTCCAGGCGATGGAACCGGGCGCTCACGTCGTCATCACCGAGGACGCGTACTTCGGGACGATCCGGCTCCTCAAGGAGCTCTTCGAGGGGCGCGGGTTGTCGGCGACACTGGTCGATGCACGCGACGTGTCGGCCGTCGAGCGCGCGATCCGGCCGGAAACGACGCTCGTCTGGCTCGAGACGCCGTCGAACCCGCTGCTGGCAATCACCGACGTGCGAGCGGTCGTCGCCGTCGCGCGGAAGCGCGGCATCGCCGTTGGCGTGGACAACACGTGGGCGACGCCGGTGCTCCAGCGGCCGCTCGAGCTGGGGTGCGACCTGGTGATGCATTCGACGACCAAGTATCTCGGCGGGCACAGCGACACGTTAGGCGGAGCCATCATCGGTCGAGACGGCGATGAGCTCTTCACGCGGATCCGCGCGGTCCAGTCGCTCGGCGGCGCCGTGCCG
Organism: Gemmatimonadaceae bacterium; assembly: GCA_045804265.1. Lineage (GTDB taxonomy): Bacteria > Gemmatimonadota > Gemmatimonadetes > Gemmatimonadales > Gemmatimonadaceae > JABFXC01. Next base: position 10,557 of record JBJMNK010000112.1, read on the forward strand.
TCGCCGTTCGAGTCGTGGCTGGTGGCGAGGGGCGTCCGCACGTTGCCATATCGCGTCCGTGCGCACTGCGCACACGCCCGCGCCGTCGCCGAGTTTCTCGCGAAGCATCCCGCGGTCGAAACGGTGCACTACCCCGGGTTGGCGTCGCACCCGGGGCACGCGACAGCGGCCTCGCAGATGTCCGATTTCGGCGGCATGCTGTCGATCCAGGTTCGCGGCGGCGCGGAGGACGCGCTGCGCGTCGCGTCGCGGGTCGAGCTGTTCATCCGGGCGACCAGCCTTGGGGGTCCCGAGAGCCTCATCGAGCACCGCCACTCGGTGGAAGGAGCGGGGAGTCGCGCACCGGTGAACCTGCTTCGTCTGTCGATCGGGCTGGAGCATCCGGATGACATCATCGCCGACCTGAAGCACGCGTTAGGCAGCCGTTAGCCGTTAGCGTCGACCGATGGCAGTAAGCGATAAGCGTTAAGTAGTCAGCGGGAAGCGCCAGGCCGCGGGCGGCAAAACAACTGCGCGGCGACACGTGCGGGGGAATACGCGCAATTACAAACGGCGTCGAGGCTCGCAGCCTCGACGCCGTTTGTCTTGCCGCAGTTCGCTGACTGCTTGCAGCTTATCGCTTACAGCTTATCGCTTACAGCTTATCGCTTACAGCTTATCGCTTACAGCTTATCGCTTACAGCTTATCGCTTACAGCTTATCGCTCACAGCTGCATCACGCCCCGCATCTGCCGTTCGCGTCGATCGTGAGCGTCGAGAGCGTCGTCTGGTACTTGAGGTTGATCGCCGTGATGACTGCGTTCGCCGCGAGGCAGTGCGTCTTGCCCGATGGATGTGCACCGTCGAGCGAGATGTACGTGCCGAACGGCGCGACCGGGTTGGTGAAGTCGGGGAGCGTTGGCACCGCGCCGCTCTGGCGGAGCGCGTAGAGGAGCGGGTTTGGGTCGAGGTACGCGAATCCGGCGCTGTCCGCCTTGTTCGCGATGTACGAGTTGTAGCGCGCGATGTCGGTGTTGAAGATCCGCTGCTCGGTGCTGTCGAGGACGAACCAGTCACCGACCGGGGCGGCCGGGACGTTCTTCTGGCAGCTGACCACCGCCGGGAAAGTTCCCGCCCGGATCTGACCGGCGAGGCCGTACGAGATCAGTGCATGCGAGCCGGGACAGTTCGCGAGCACCGTCGTCGTCGCCCCGGCGATCGCGTCGAACTTCGCCTTGAACGTGGGGTTCGTCAGCAGCGACTCGGCCGGGAACAGCGCCGGGATCGCCGTGACGTTGACGACGCCGATGAGGATTCCCTTCAGCCCTTTCTGCACCGTCAGCTGGTCGACCATCCGCTTGTAGTTCGCGCGGAACGTCGTCGTGTCGGTGATGCCGGCGGTGTTCAGCGCCGTCGTCACGACCGCGACGCCCTTGGTCGCGGCGTCGAGCACGTCGTTGTTGCCGACCCACGCGCTGATGAAGGTCGGCTGCGCGTCGAGTGCGCGCTGGACCTGGGTCTTTCCGCCGAGGAAGAGCTGCGTCAGGATGTTCGACGCCTTGGTCGTCGCGGCCGTCGGGTCGGCGGATGTTGCGCCTGGCACTGCGACGTTGTTCTGGATGAGCAGCGTCGTCGCCGGGTCGCGGAGCAAGCAGGTCGTCGACGTGCCGCCGCCAAGGCGCGCCTGCGTCAGGAAGTTGACGACCGGGGGCGGGCAGCCCGGGCCCACCAGCGACGGGTAGGTGTATCCCGTGTGCATCTGCTGCGCGACGAGCCGCGCGTAGCTCTCGCGCTGCGTCGAGTCGTTGATCCCGCTCGACTGGTAGCCGGCGGTGATGCTGTTGCCTAACGCGACGTAGCGCTGGAAGATCGGGTTCGCGGCCGGCGTCGGCGAGAGCACGTCGACGGAGTCCTTCGTGCAGGCCACCGCGATTGCGGTGAGCGCGACGGCGGTGAGCGCGCCGGCGCGAAGCTTGGTGTATGTCATTCGCTTGTCTCCGGAGTCGGCGATCAGAGGCTCGCCTTGAGGCTGAGCGAGAGGATGTTCGCGTTGAGGCGGTAGAAGCCGCCGTTGAGCTGGGCCGCGGTCTGGCTCTCGGACGTGCGCTCGACGATGCGCCCGCGGCGTCCCTTCGTGTCGACGTGCAGGTAGCCCGCGTCAACGGTCCAGCGTGGGCCTAACGGCAGCCCGGCACCGATCGCGAAGTTGCGACGATCCATGTCGGGGAGGAGCGGGGTGACCGTCACGTCAGGCGCGGGTGTCTGCGTCAGCGAGAACCCGGCGCGCCCGGTGATGTCCCAGTAGCGCGAGAACTTCTGCTCGAGGCCGAAGCGGTAGGAGCTCGAGTTGTGGTAGTCCTCGATCAGGGTGCGGCTGCTCCCCGACGCCGGTCCTTTGAAGTTCACCGGCAGCACGTCGAACTTGTTCCAGAGGACGTAGCCGTAGTCGAACGACAGCAGCGTCCCCGTTGGCGCGGTGTAGCCGATGCCCGCCTCGAACTGCCCGGGGTGCGTGATCTGCGTCGAGACTTTCTGGTCGACGAGTGCGCCACCGGTGCGGAACTGCGCAGCGAGAAATGCGTCGTACGGCGTTCCCGCCGGAAGGCCGCCGAGTGCCGCCCCTGTGCTCGCGTCGGGAACGACCAGGTTTGTCGCGAGCTGCACGAAGCGCGCGTTCGCATCGTCGTACTTGAACTGAATCGACGAGAGATAGCGAGCGCCGAGCTGGATGTTCTTGCCCACCGTGCCGTGCACGCCAACATGGAAGCCGTAGCCGTTGGCGCTTCCCCTGAGAACAGCGCGACCGAATTCCGTCCCCGGCACGATGCCGAGGTTCGCAAAGGTCCCGCCGGTCGGCAGCCGCTGCGAGGAAAGGTCGAGCGACTGCGCGAGTTCCACCGTCGAATGTCCGAAGACCGGACCACCGCCAATCGACCACTCGGGCGTGAGCCTGATCGAGATGTTCGGCTGCACGTAAATCGTCGCGATCGACGCACGCTGCGCCGAGAATCGCCCGGGAAAGTCGGGACGCCACTGCGACGTCAGCCCGTACGGCACATACGCGCCGATGCCGAGCGCATAGCGCCCCGCGCCATTCCAGTTGAGGAAGACATGCGGCGGGAATGAGGTCGGAATGTTCGGGCGAAACGAGTTGCCAGTCGTGCTGAAGTCCGGGGTGAAATCACCGCCGACGTCGATGCTCGCGAGACCGCCATACACGGACACGCCTTTCGGCAGCTCCGTTCCTGCGCCGGGATTCCAGAAGATGACCGATGCGTCCTTGCACGGCGCGCCGGTCGTCGACGACGCGCGCGACACGGCGCACGAGCCGATTTCATTGAGGCCGAATCCCTGAGCATGCAGCACGACCGGTGCAACCAGCGTCGCTGCAAGCGCGAGGGTCCGTCCGGGACGGAAATGCATGTGCGTCCTCCGAATGTCGTATTACGGACCGCGTTGCACGACCACGGTCAGCGGGGGATCGAATGACGCGCCGAAGGCGCGACGGGGGGTCGCGCGCGAGGAAGCCCCCCGCGCGCCGGCACGATAGTAGTGCGCCGGGCGCGGATTGGAAAGGGAGCGTTTGGCAGTGAATGCGTCGCCTTACAAGGCGCTCGTATCGCGACTACGGCTTCTTGAAGAGCGGCGCCTTGTCGTCGATGCGCGCTTTCTGGACGCTGTCCAGCTTCGCCTTGGTCGATTGTTCGATTCCGCGCGTGACGGCATCGATTTCAATCGAGCTTGCGACTGGCGGCGCCGCGATCGCCGGCTCACGCCTTGTCGGGTGTTCCGTCTTCGCTGCGACGGTCTCCCGCCGCTGAGCGCTCGTGCTGTCAGCACGCGGCTCGGGCTTCGCGACATGCGGCGCCAAGGGCTCGGCGGGAGCGGCGACGCTTGCCGCCTGTTGAATGGAATTCGCGGGCGCAACGTCAGCGTGATCGATTCCGTCCGCAGCCTGCGTGTGTCGCAGGGGCGCGGCGAGCAGCGTCTCCAGGCGCGCAGTGTTGCGCGTGAACGCGACCCATCCACCACCGCCGCCAACCGCAAGCAGAAGGATGACGAAGACAAAGCCTTTCCTCGAGCGCCGCTTGGGCCGGGACAACGTCGCCGAGCTGTGCTCGGGCGCGCGTCGTGTAGGACTGCTCGCACGCGGAGTGTGGTGCGCGCGACGCATCGGCGGCGAAGGCGGCTGCTGGCGCAGGCTCCGCTCGGGCGGTCGCCGTAATGCCGGCGGTTCGGGCGCGAGCGAGTCCGTGATCACGAGATCACTCGCCGCCATCATCGGCAATGGTGGCACGGACGCGACGACGTGCGGCGGTCGTGGGGTCGGTGCGCTCCGGCGCCGCGGCGGGCTCGCGACCGACGGCGGCTCGGTCGGCATGAGATCGAGCGGCGCGCGCTCACCCGATGGAACGCCGTCGACCTGGATCCACGGCAGGTTCGGCGATGGTGCGCTCGGCAGCGGCGTACCGAACGGCGGAACTTCGTGCGAGAGCAGAGGGCTCGGCACTTCCTGGGAGGTGCGCGGCGCCGACTGCTCGATCGCGGCTGCAGCGGCTGCAGCACCGGGTCGCGCACGCAGCTCGTCGAGCTTCGTGCGGGCCGCGGCGAGTGCCGGATGCGCCGCACCCATCGTCGCCTCACGGATCAGGATTGCGCGCTCGCGCAGCGCCATCGCCTCGCCGAGCTTCCCGTCCTGCGCGGCGCAACAGTCGGCAACATTCTCCAGCGTCGTGGCCAGGATCGGATCGTTAGGCGCGAATGCCCGCTCGCGAATCGACAGCGCCTGGCGCCAGAGCTGCTCGGCGGGACCGTGCTTGCCAACCGCCTGGCGAAGCTTCGCCAGCGATCCGAGCACGGTTGCGACTTCGGGATGATCCTTGCCGAGTGCGCGCTTGGTCTCGAGGAGGCGCAGCAGCAGCCGGTCCGCCTTGGAGAAATCGCGGCGGCGGAAATACAGCTTCGCGAGGTTGTTGAGAACGAGCGCGACTTCCGGATGCGACGCACCGAGTGCCTGCTCGGAGATCGCCAGCGACCGGCGCAGCAGCTCGACCGCCTTGTCCGTCTCTCCCTTCGCGTCGTGCAGCGCCGCGAGGTTGTTCAGCGATGGGACGATGGCGTGACTTTCCGGTCCGTACGTCTGCTCGCGAATGGAAAGTGCCCGGGCAAAACAACGCTCCGCTTCGGCGAGATCTTTTGCCTGAAGGCGGAGCTGACCGAGCGCGTTGAGGCTCGTCGCGAGGTGGGGGCTGTCGGCGCCGAGCTGCTCGCCCTCGCGCACGGCGGCGCGAAAGAGCTCCTCGGCCTCGGCGACCTGGCCGAGACTGACCGAGCGCCGCCCCGCTTCGTTGTACTCTTCCCACCGCGCTGCGACGGTCTCGCTCATGAGCCTCTCCCTGTCTCGATGAGGACGCTTTACGCGGGGCTTGTGTAACCGGGCAAGACGACCGTTTTCGGTCTCCGTCAAGGGCTTTCATCCGGGGCGCAACGGCGTGACCTTTCGCACCCTCTTCGGTGCGCGGCAGTTCGGCCGCGTGCTCGCATTCCCGCTTCGCCCATCCCTCAGATGCTCTCGCCGTCGCTGGTCCAGCAGGTCGCCACCGAGCTGTCGCTCAACCCGAAGCAGGTTGCCGGGGCACTGACGCTCTTCGACGAAGGGAACACGCTTCCGTTCATCGCTCGCTATCGGAAGGAGGCGACCGGTGCACTGGACGAAGTCCAGCTCCGCGACGTCCGCGAACGCGCCGACTACCTCCGCGAGCTCGAGGATCGTCGCGCCGCCGTCCTGAAGTCAGTCGATGAGCAGGGGAAGCTCACGCCGGAGCTCGTGGCGAAGATCGGCGGTGCCGTGACCAAGCAGGCGCTCGAGGACCTGTACCTCCCGTTCAAGCCGAAGCGGCGCACCCGCGCGACGATCGCCCGCGAGCGCGGCCTCGAGCCGCTGGCCGACGCGCTCTGGAGCTCCGCAGTCGGCGATGCTGACGCCGTCCGCCTCGCCACCGGCTACGTGAGCGCCGAGCGTGGGGTGCCTAACGGCGACGATGCGCTGCAGGGTGCTCGCGACATTCTCGCCGAGCGCGTTGCCGAGGACGCGGCGGTTCGCGCGTGGGTGCGCGACGAGACGCGTTCCCGTGGAGTTCTCCGCGCGAGCGCCGCAGCCGGGAAGGAGAAGGAGATCTCGAAGTTCCAGGACTATTACGACTTCAACGAGAAGCTTGGCACCCTCCCGTCGCACCGGGTCCTGGCGATCCAGCGCGGCGAAACCGAAGGCTTTCTCGTCTGGACGATCGCCGCCCCGGTCGAGGAGATCGTGGCTCGTCTCGACACGGAGATTACCCGCGGCCGCGCCGCTCGCGAACAGCTGAAGCTCGTCGCGACCGACGCGTACAAGCGACTGCTCGCGCCGTCGATCGAGGTCGAGCTGCGGCTCGAGCTGAAGTCGCGCGCCGATGAGGAGGCGATCGCGATCTTCGGGATGAACCTGGAGCAGCTGCTGCTCGCCCCGCCCGCCGGGTCGCGCGCCGTGATCGGGCTCGACCCCGGCTTCAGGACCGGCGTGAAGGTGGCGGCGGTCTCGCGCACCGGCGCGGTCGAGGCGACCGATACCTGGTACCTCCACCAGCCGGAGAACTTCACGGCAGCACTCGTTCGCCTTCGCGCGCGCACCGGCGCCGAGCTGATCGCGATCGGCAACGGCACAGCGTCGCGTGAAACCGAGACACTCGTGCGCGAGACACTCGCGCGGCTGCCGGATGGGCCGGCGACGACGGTCGTCGTCGTCAACGAAGCCGGGGCTTCGGTTTATTCGGCGAGCGACGTCGCGCGCGAGGAGCTGCCCGAGCTCGACGTCTCGATTCGTGGCGCGGTCTCGATCGCGCGGCGGCTGCAGGACCCGCTCGCCGAATTAGTCAAGATTGATCCTAAATCGATCGGTGTCGGGCAGTACCAGCATGACGTGAACCAGCCGCGGCTGAAGAAGCGACTCGACCAGACCGTGGAGAGCGTCGTCAATCGCGTTGGTGTCGAGATCAACAACGCCTCGCCGTCACTCCTGTCGTACGTCGCGGGTGTTGGACCCACGCTGGCGCAGAGCATCGTGAAGGCACGTGACGAACGCGGCGGGTTCGCTGCCCGCGCCGACCTCGCCGAGGTGCCGCGGCTGGGAGCGAAGGCCTTTCAGCAGGCCGCGGGCTTCCTTCGCGTCCGCGAGGGCAGGCACCCGCTCGACGCGACCGCGGTGCACCCCGAACGGTACGCACTCGTCGAGCGGATGGCCGCCGATGCGGGAATCGGGATCGCGGCGCTGCTCGCCAACGACGCGGCGATCGACCGCATCGACCTGTCGCGGTACGTCACCGCCGACGTCGGGCTGCCGACGCTGCGCGACATCGTCGCCGAGCTGCGCAAGCCCGGGCGCGACCCGCGCAAGAGCTTCGAGCCGCCGCGGTTCCGCGCCGACGTCTCGGAGCCGAAGCACCTTCGCGAGGGGATGATGCTGGAAGGTGTGGTGACGAACATCGTCGCCTTCGGCGCCTTCGTCGATATCGGAGTGCACCAGGATGGACTCGTTCACGTCTCCCAGATCGCCGACAAGTTCGTCCGCGACCCGGCCGACGTCGTTCACGTTGGCGACCGCGTGACGGTCCGCGTCATGAGCGTGGACCTCGAGCGTGGCCGGATCGCGCTGAGCATGCGGAGCGATGCCGGCGCGGCTCGCCCGGCGAAGGTGGAGAACGCGGAGAAGGCCGCCTCGCCTAACGCCCATCGCGGCCCTCGCGATGGGCGCACGCCCGGAGCACGCCCGGCCGGGAATCGTGCCGGCGGGAATCGCCCGGGAGCGCCGGCGCCATTCGAGCCGACGCCCGGCTCGGTGGCCCCGAACGGGATCCGCTTCAAGTAGCCGGGAGCGCCCACCGCCCGGACCTTCGGCCGCGGCTGCAGGCGCCGCGGATCATGAGGGCCGGGTGAGGTGTCTAACAGTTCGGCCGCGGCGGCGGCCCGCGTAACCGCGGGTCATCGCCGCTCGTCATCCCACGAGCCCGCGCCGCCTCCGTTCGCGGCGCGCTGCCGCTCGCCTCGCCATTCTTTTCTCATCCTGCATGCCCCCCGGAATCCCCATGCACCACGCCGCCCGTCCGCTGCAGCTCGCGGCCGCGCTCCTCGCGCTCGCGGCCGCCCCGATCGCCGTTCGCGCCCAAGCGACGCCGATCGAGACGCCGAAGCTCCAGGTCGAGCGCTACACGCTGCCTAACGGCTTGACCGTCCTCCTCTCGGCGGACAAGTCGGCGCCGCTCGTCGCTGTCGATCTCTGGTACCATGTCGGCTCGAAGAACGAGAAGCCGGGGCGCACCGGCTTCGCGCACCTGTTCGAGCACGCGATGTTCCAGGGCTCGCAGCACGTCGCCGAGGAACAGCACATCCAGCTCATCGAAGGCGTGGGCGGTGACGTCAATGGATCGACGACCAACGACCGCACCAACTACTACGAAGTGGTGCCAAGCAGCGAGCTCGAGACCGCGCTCTGGCTCGAGTCGGACCGGATGGGCTACCTGCTGCCTGTGTTCACGCAGGCGAAGCTCGACGCGCAGCGTGACGTCGTGAAGAACGAGCGCCGCCAGCGTGTCGACAACCAGCCGTTCGGCGCGCAGACGGACATCCTGCCCGCGGCGCTCTATCCGGTGACGCACCCGTATTCGTGGAGTGTGATCGGCTCGATGGCGGACCTTTCGGCCGCCTCGGTCGACGACGTGAAGGACTTCTTCCGCACGTACTACGCGCCGAACAACGCCACGCTGGCGATCGTCGGCGATTTCGACGCCGCGAAGGCGAAGGCATGGGTCACGAAGTACTTCGGATCGTTGCCGAGCGGGCCGGCGATCACGCGCCCGGTCGTTCCCGCGACGGCATTGAGCGCGAACAAGCGTCTCGTGCTCGAGGACAGCAAGGCGCGCCTGCCGCAGATGGTGTTCGCGTGGCCGACGGTCGGCAACGACAGCCCGGACGCGATTGCCCTCGCCGGGCTCGCGTCGGTGATGACGCGCGACCGCACCAGCCGCCTGTCGAAGCTGCTCGTGTACGATCGGCAGCTCGCGACGAGCGTCAGCGCCCGCGCCGGCTCGGACGAGAACGCGGGGGAGTTCTACATTCGCGTCAGCCCGCGGCCTAACGCTTCGCTGACCGAGATCGAGCGCCTCGTGGACAGCGTCGTGACCTCGATGGTGTCGGCGCCGCCAACGGACCGTGAAGTGCAGCGCCTGAAGAACTCGGCGACCTTCAACGAGATCGACGGGCTGCAGTCGGTGCTCGACAAGGCCGAGGAACTCCTCGATGGCCAGACCTTCTACGGCAACCCGACGCACGAGATCGACGTCGACCTTCCGGCGTACCGGGCGATGACCCCGGCCGATGTGCACCGCGTCGCGGTCAAGTACCTCGCCGCGCCGCACGTCGTGCTCAGCATGGTGCCGGCAGGGAAGCTCGACCTGATCGCGAATCCCCAGCTCACCTACACGAACGTCACCCCGGGAGCCGCGGCTCCCTCGACCAGGTAAGTCATGAAGATCAAGGCAGAATTCTGGCAGCGCGCCTTCCTGGCTTTCACCGTCGGGTTGTTCCTCTCGTGCGCCGCGCGCGTGTCGCAGGCGCAGGAGCTCGACCGGACGAAGAAGCCGGGGAGCGGCGCGCCCGTGACGCTGCGCATCCCGGCGATGCAGATGCGCACGCTGAAGAACGGCATCCAGGTCGGCGTGCTCGAGCAGCACGAGATTCCGCTCGTCGCCGTCCGTGTCGTCGTCGACGCCGCGCCGGTGCTCGACCCGGCGGGGAAGGAAGGAGTGTCGGCGCTCACGGCGGCGATGCTCGCCGAAGGAACGACGACCCGCAGCGCCGACCAACTGGCCGAAGCGATCGCCGATCTCGGGAACGGCGTCGCGCCTAACGGTTTCACGTCGCTGACGACGAACGTCGACTCGTCGCTGGCGCTGCTCGCCGACATGCTCCTCCATCCGGCGTTTCCGGCCGCGTCCCTCGAACGGCTCCGCCAGAACAACCTGGCGAACCTCAAGCGGCTCAAGGACAACCCGCAGTATCTCGCCCGCCGCGTCGAGACGAACGTGCTCTGGGGCGCGGGACACCCGTACGAGCGGAGCGTCAGCGAGCAGTCGCTCGGCGCCATCACGCGCGACGACCTCGTGGCGTTCCACGGCCGATACTATCGCCCGCAGAACGTGAAGTTCGTGGTCTCGGGAGACATCACGCCAGCCGTGGCGCAGGCGAAGCTCGAGGCGGCCTTCGGTCAGTGGAAGGCCGGCGGCTTCAAGTCGCGCTACAACATCCCGCCGGCCAGGACGGCGAAGACGGGAACGATCTACCTCTACGACCGTCCGAGCTCGCCGCAGAGCATCCTGCTCGTCGGCGCGGTCGGGCCGTCGCGGACGTCCCCCGACTACTACGCGATCGACCTGATGAACACCGCGTTAGGCGGGGCGTTCAGCAGCCGCCTGAATCTCAACCTGCGCGAGAAGCACAGCTTCACCTACGGCGCGAACACCGGCTTCCAGTACCGGATGCCACCGCAGCCCGGCGAATTCGTCGCGAGCAGCGCGGTCGCGACGCCGAAGACCGACAGCGCCCTGGTGGAGATGATGCGTGAGCTTCGCGAGATCCGCGGCGCTCGTCCGCTCACCACCGACGAGCTGACATTTGCCCGGTCGAGCGAGACCAAGTCGCTGCCGATGTCGTTCGAGACGATCGACCAGATCGCCGGCGCCGGCGTCAGCATCCTCCGCGACGGACTTCCGCTCAACTACTACAACACCATCAGCACGAAGATGCGCGCCGTGTCGCTCGCCCAGGCGAACGCCGCGGCGAAGACATACGTCGATCCATCGAAGCTGGTGATCGTGGTGGTCGGCGATCGCAAGGAGATCGAAGCGCCGCTCCGCGCCGCGAGGCTCGGGCCGGTGGTGGTCGTGGACGAGAACGGGAACCCGACGAAGTAGTTCGCGCTCGTGCGAATGGGGTCAGGGGTCTGGGGTCAGGGGTCTGGGGTCAGGGGTCAGGGGCGAGGCACTGCGGTGAGCAGTTCCTGACCCCCGACCCCTGACCCCTTTGTCGTTCAGCTTTCCCGCAACGCGTCCATCGCCGTGCCGGCGAAGACATCCCGCCCGGCCAGCAGCCCGACCGCAAGCGCAAGCGCGAGCATCCCGAGCAGGATCGCGATCAGCGGCAGCGCCGACGGGATGAAGTCGATCTTCAGCACCCAATGCGCGAGCGCCCACGAGCCGCCGACGGACAACACGAGGCCGGTGAGTGCACCCATCGCGCCGAGCGCTGCGTATTCGGCGGCGAGCACCGCGCGCACCTGTGATCGGGTCGCGCCTAACGTCTTGAGCAGGACCCCCTCGCGCATCCGGGCGCGGCGGGTGGCGGCGATGGCGCTGAACAATACCGGGAGCCCCATCGCGACGCTGAACAGCGCGAGGAAGCGCACCGCGGTCGCCATCTGCCTGACGATCCCCTCGATTGTCCGCTGGATCAGCGAAAGGTCGATGCTCGACACGTTCGGCCAGCGCAGCACCACGTCGCGCTGGAGCCGCGCCACCGCCGTGTCCCCCGGGACGCGGGCCAGCATCACGTACTGCGTCGGCGCACCGGCCAGCGCCTCACGCTCGAACACCGCGTAGAAGTTCGGCGTGAATTGCGCCCAGTCGATCTTGCGGAAGCTCGTGACGCGGGTGCGCACCATCACTCCCTGCAGGTTCCAGGTGAGGGTGTCGCCGAGCCGCAGCCGCATCTCGCCGGCGATGTCGGCGTCCATCGAGACCTCGGGTATCGTGTCGGAGGGACCGGCCTTCGGCGTGAACCATCGCCCGGCGGTGATCTGCTCCGATGCAACCACCGTATCGCGCCAGGTCGAGCGGTACTCGCGCCGCCACATCCAGTTCTGGTTCCGCGCCCGGTTCGGGTCGATCATGATCGAGTCGACCGGTCGACCGTTGAGCGCGGCGATGCGCAGCGTCACGATCGGAATCGTTTGCACGACGCGGAAACGGCCGGCGCGCACGCTGGAATCGAGCCCGGCCAGTTGTTCGGGTTGCGCGTCGAAGAAGACGACGTTGGCCGTGGCCGCGTCGGCGACGACCGTGAAACGCCGGACGAGCATTCCGCCCACCTGGTAGATCGTCGACACGAGGAAGACGCCGAAGCCTAACGCGAGCATCACCGCGCGCGTCTGGTTACCGGGACGGTAGAGGCTCGAGATGCCGTGACGGATCGCGAATGGCCACCCCGCGCGGAGCGTCGCTCGGGCGACGCGCGAGACCAGGGCCGCCGAACCGGCCAGCACGCCGACCGCGATCGCGATCGCGACGTTGAACCCGATCCCCTCCTGCGGTGTCGCGGTGCGGGCAAACACGATGACGACGACGCTGGCCACGAGCGCGACCGCGACGATCACGCGCATGATGTCGAACCGGCCGAGCTGCAGCGCCTCGGCATCGGCCTCGCGGCGAAGTGTCTGCAGCGGGGATACCCGTCGCAGCGCCACCAGCGGCCAGAGCGCGAAGGTGATCGCCACCCATACCCCCACCACCAGCCCGAGCGCGACTGCGCGCGGGTCGAGGTGGATCGCGACGCGAACCGGCAGGATCGAGCTCGCGACGTGGGGGAGCAACAGCTGCACGCCGACGCCGAGCAGCGTACCGGCCGACGCGCCAACCAGCCCCATCGCCGCCGCCTGGAGTGAGTAGATCCACAGGACCTGGCGACTCGACGCGCCGAGACAGCGAAGCACCGCGGCGACGTCGATCTTCGCCGTGACGAAGGCGTGCACGCCGCTCGCGACACCGACACCGCCCAGCAGCAGCGCCACCAGGCCGACGATCCCGAGAAACTGCGTCAGCTTCTCGAACCCCTCGCTCACGTTGGCCTGGGTCTCGGTGGCCGTGCTGAGCCTGACGGTGCTCTTCGCGACGCGCGGGCGGAGTCGCGCGGCGAGGCGGGTCGCGCCTAACGTTGGCGTGGCGCGGATCAGGACTTCGCGCTCGCTGCGACTCCCGAACATCAGCAGTCGCGTCTCGGCGAGATAGCGGCTGCCGACGATGACCCGCGGAACGATCGTCGACGCGATGCCGACGTCGCCCGGGATCCGCTCGATCGTCGCCGCGATGACGAAGTTCGCCATCCCGACGGTGATCGTGTCGCCGACGTGCGCGCCGAGCGCGACCAGCACCGAGTGGTCGACCAGCGCCGCGTGCCGCTGTTGTATCGTCGCCGCCTGGTTGGCAGGCGTGGTCTCGACCGCGCCATACAGCGGCCAGCTGCGATCGACGGCGCGAATCTGCACCAGCCGCGTGAGATTGGTCCGCGGCGCCGACGCCATCGAGGGAAACGACGTGATGCGGGCGACGCCATGCCCGGCGGCGCGAAGCGAATCCACCAGCGAATCGAGCGAGGGGGGGAACTTCGCGCGCGACGTCAGCGAGACGTCGCCGCCGAGCAGCTCGCGCGATTGCTCGCGCACACTCTCGGTCACGTTGCTGCCGAACGAGTCGATGGCAACCAGCGCGGCGACGCCTAACGATATCGAGGACATGTACAGCAGCAGCCGGCGGCGCGCGAACCGTCCCTCGCGCCAGGCAAGGCCGAACAGAGCGCGGGTGCGACTCATGCCGCGGCGGCTGCGTCGCTGATGACCGCGCCGTCGCGCAGCCTGATGATGCGCTGCGTCCGCTCGGCCAACGCCGTGTCGTGGGTGACGAGGACGATCGTCGTCCCCGCGTCGCGGTTCAGCGAATCGAGGAGGTCGATGATGCGCTGTCCTGTCGCCGCATCGAGGTTGCCGGTCGGCTCGTCGGCGAACAGCAGCCTGGGCCGGTTGACGAAGGCGCGGGCGATCGCGACACGCTGCTGCTCGCCGCCCGAGAGCTGCGTCGGGAGGTGATGGCCGCGCCCGGCGAGCCCGACGCGGGCGAGCAGCTCCTGCGCGCGCGCCGGGGCGTCACGCTCGCCGCGAAGCTCGAGGGGAACCTGGACGTTCTCGCGTGCGCTGAGCGAGGGGATCAGTTGAAAGCTCTGGAACACGAACCCAACTTTCTCCCCCCGGATCCGGGCGCGCGCGTCCTCGCCGAGCACGCTCAGGTCGTCACCGTCGAGCAGCACCTTGCCGGATGTCGGGGTATCAAGGCCGGCGAGGAGACCGAGCAGCGTCGTCTTGCCGCTGCCGGACGGCCCGACGATCGCGACACGCGCGCCGTCAGGAATGACGAACGACACGTCGCGCAGCACCGTTAGGCGCTGATCGCCGCTGGGATATTCCTTCGTGAGGGACTGAGCCTCGAGCATGTCGGAACGATCGGTGAGTGAAGGACGGGGAGCGATGGGCCGCGCGACGATGGTCGTTGTCGCGCTGGCGCTGGCGCTATTGATCGGCTGCGAGCGGGCGGCGCCGGCCACGTCCGACAGCGTCGCGGCTGCGCCGGCCACGGACGACAGCGACGCTCGGAGTCTCGCGACGGTACCGGTCAGCCGCAACGGTGCGGCGGCGCGCGCGAACGCCGCTACCCCGGGGAATCTCGCCGCCCGCGAGCCGACGATCCTCTTCATCGGCACCAGCCTCACGGCGGGTTACGGGCTCGAGCCGACCGACGCTTTCCCGGCGGTCGTCGGGCGGATGCTCGACTCGGCTGGCCGGTCGGCGCACATCGTCAATGCGGGAGTGAGCGGCGAGACGTCAGCGGGGGCGCGGAGTCGGATCGACTGGGTGCTCCGGCAACCGGCCGATGTCATCGTGCTCGAGACGGGCGCAAACGACGGGCTGCGCGGACTGTCCGTGGATGCAGCCCGCGACAACATTCAGACGATCCTGGACCGTATTCGGCTGAAGCAGCCCTCGGCCCGTGTGCTGCTCGTGCAGATGGAGGCGCTGCCCAACCTGGGCGCCAGATACACTTCCGAATTCCACGCGATGTATCCGGCGCTCGCGCAGAAGAATCACGTCGAGCTGGTGCCGTTTCTTCTCGAGGGAGTTGCCGGGATCACTGCCCTCAACCAGGACGACGGTATTCACCCGAATCGCACCGGGGCGCGCATCGTCGCCCGCACCGTCTACAACGCACTCGTGAAGCGCCCGCTGTTGACCACTGCGACACACTGAGGAGGAATCGCCACGATGACCGCGACGAAGGAACGCAGCACCGGACCAGCTGTCGGCGAGTTCGCGCCGTACTACGGCCGTTATGTGGAGCGAGTACCCGCGGGAGATGTCGTCGAGACATTGCGGTCGCAGTTCGCCGAGACCTCGGCGCTCCTCCGAGGCGTCGAGCCATCGCGGACGACGGTGGGCTATGCGCCGGGCAAGTGGAGCATTCGCGACATCCTCCTGCACATGTCGGACACCGAGCGGGTGATGGCGTACCGCGCGTTGCGGATCGCGCGCGGAGACACGACTCCATTGCCCGGGTTCGACGAAAAGGTGTTCGCGCCGACGGCGGGGGCCAACGCGCGATCGATGGAATCGCTGCTCGCGGAGTTCGAAGCGGTGCGTCGTTCGACGCTCGCGATGCTCGAAGGATTTCCCGCCGAGGCGTGGGCCCGTCGGGGCACCGCGAGCGACAACCCGGTGACCGTTCGCGCGTTGGCGTGGATCATCGCCGGTCACGAGCGGCATCATGTCTCGGTGATCCGGGAGCGGTACCTCGAACGGACCGCGTGATCAACCGAGAGTTGCGTGGACCCCCCTTGACCGCTTAATCTTCAAGGCTGGCAGCCACTTACGGCTTCCGGGCGCGTTGTCGCGCGCCGTCTTGTCTTACTCCGACCTTCAGCGTTTTTATGGCGATTCCTGCCACGCAGATCCGCCGCGGCATGGTGCTCGTGTTCGACGGCCAGCCGTGCCGTATCATCGAGTTCCGGCATCACACGCCGGGGAACCTGCGCGCGATGGTGCAGGCGAAGTTGAAGAACCTGAAGAGCGGATCGAGCTTCGAGCATCGCTTCCGTGCGGCCGACACGGTCGAGCCGGCGTTCATGGAAACGCACGATCTCGAGTTCATGTACAAGGGTGGCGACACGTACCACTTCATGAACACCGAGAACTACGACCAGATCGAGATGGACGAAGAGGCGCTCGGTGACAATGCGCAGTGGATGCAGCCGGGGATGAAGATCCAGGCCGAGTTCTTCGAGGGAAAAGCGATCGGCATCCGCCTCCCGAACACGATGACGCTGGAGATCGTCGAAACAGCGCCGGTGATGAAGACGGCGACGAAGAACGCGTCGTCGAAGCCCGCGAAGCTGGAGAACGGCGTGACCGTGAACGTGCCGGAGTTCATCAGCACCGGTGAGAAGATTCGCGTCAACCCGACGACCGGCGAGTACATGGATCGCGCGAAGTAATGCGTCGCGAGTTCGACTGAAAGATCAACTGGCGGCGCGGCGCGACGATCTAGGAGCGAAGCGTCAGGCGTCGCGACGTATTATCGGAAATCAACGGGCGGCGGCTGTGCAAGGCGCGGTGAGGAGCGACGCGTCAGCGTCGCGACGCATTATCGGAAATCAACTGCCGGTGGCGCCGCGAGGCGCGGTAAGGAGCGACGCGTCAGCGTCGCGACGTATTATCGGAAATCAACTGGCGGCGGCGGTGCCGCCGCCAGTTGATTCGAGCTTCGGCGTCCGTTAGAATGCAGGTCTCCGCTGACCAGGCGGAGTCGGTACGGCGGCCGGTGTTCGCGTCATCCGGTCTCATGGTGACCGTAGCTCAATTGGTCAGAGCACCGGACTGTGGCTCCGGGGGTTGCGGGTTCAATTCCCGTCGGTCACCCCTTGGCGAAAAAAGGTAGCCGAGCCTCGCGGCGCGGCTCCGGAGTAGGTCCGTAGCTCAATTGGTAGAGCACCGGTCTCCAAAACCGGCGGTTGGGGGTTCGATTCCCTCCGGGCCTGTGA
>JBJMNK010000113.1:0-126280 GCA_045804265.1 Gemmatimonadaceae bacterium
GCGTTGGTTGTGTACTGGTTCGTGCTCTCGGGCCCGGCGAAGTGGTCGGCGATTGTCGCCGCCGGTGTAGTTGCCGTATGGTCAGCGCTAGTTTGGCGTCGCCTTGAGCGGCTCACGTCGCAATTCAAAGAAGAAGCCCTGAAGTGGCTTCCGCCTGCGGCCTAACGATCGCTGAAGCTGACAAAGCTTCTTTACCGAAGCGCGCTGCGCGCGCATTATGAGACAAGCTTTGCAGCTTAGCTCTAGGCGTTAGACTGCACCGAACGATGATGCGCTTTCGCTATTGGCCCGAGACATCGCTTGTTACGCTGTGGCTCGTCTGGCCGGTCATCGTTCTGGTGTTGCTGGCCTGGCACGGGGCGGTGTGCATGAAAGCGGATTGCTGGTATCTCTTTTCGCATGCACAGCGCCAGCTCTTCGCCGCGTTATGTTCTGCCGGCCGGAATCGCGACCGCAGTGTGGTGGTACGCGCGCAGACGGAACCACGGAATAGATCGCGACCTGCAGTCTAACGATCGCTGAAGCTGACAAGGCTTTATCACGGTAGCTCGCTTCGCTCGCCATTATGATGCAAGCCTTGCAGCTTAGCCCTAGGCGTTAGGCCGTGGCGGGCTACTGTGGAGGGTGAGGATGGAATCTGAGCGTTTGTCGTGGCGGCTGGTGCCAGAAGACGATGCGGCTCGTCTCGCCGCAGAAGCCCCGATTGCGGGCTATCGTCCGGAGCCCAAGGTCGTCGTGATGCGGGTAGGGGAGCGGCGTAACCTCCTCGACGTCAGAGCGATACCGATCGGGCACCACGGCGAGGCGTTGCAATGGACTAGTCATCGCATCGACGGGACGGAAAACCCGGAAATCGCGTACTACGATACAACCGGCCTTCTTGCGGTGGCTCCGGGAGTTACGCGGCTGGCGCTCACGCCGGGCCGGCGAACTGCCGCGGGCGACCTCGTCACTGTGTATGTCACAATCCGTGTGGTCCCGGCCTAACGATCGCTGAAGCTGACAAAGCACCGTTACTGAAGCTCGCTGCGCTCGCCATTACGAGGCGTGCTTTGCAGCTCTAGGCGTTAGGTGGGCGTCGAAGTCTCGACCACGGAAGAACGCATGGCTTTATTTGTTTGGTCTGCAATCGGCGCGGGGGTAATCGGTGCCGCACTCGCCGCGGTCCTGCGGCCGCGGTGGATCTATCACGCCGCGATTACCGCCGGCGTCTTGGTCGGCGCCGTCATCGCAGCCCAGCCGTCACTGTTTCGTGCGGACAACGGGTTTTGGTTCGCGTTCGTAATGTTCGGTGTACCGAGCGTCGTCCTTGCCCTCGTAGGCGGCATTGTGGTAGGCATCGTCTACCAAGAAGTGGTACACAACCGCCGCGGATCGGGAAGCCGTGGTGCGCCGCTCACCTAACGATCACTGAAGCTGACAAAGGCTCTTCAATCAGGCTCGCTGCGCTCGCAATTATTGGGCAGCCTTGCAGCTTAGTTCTGGGCGTTAGACAGCCACACAGATCGCCGGGAGGACGGTCGTGAAGGTGCCGGAGTCGTACAGCCGCGCGTGGTTCGAGTGGCGCCGCGCGCCGTTGCCGTGCGAGGACGGGACCGGCGCGCGCCTCGACCTCGACCACCTCGCGAGCTACCTCGCCGGCATCGGCCAAGTCGTGGAGATCAGCGCCGCCGGGGGCTTCAGCACCATCGCCGCCGACCAGTTGGCAAGACTGCACGCGATCGAGACTGCCGTGGATGTCGAGGTCCCTGCCGGGCGGCGAACGCCGTACGACCAGTACATCGCCGCCACTCGGCGACTCCTCCGAGAACTCGCACAGCTGGGCGGCGCGTAGCAGCTGTCTAACGTGGCGCTGAAGCTGACGAGCAGCTTGGCTTGGGCGTTAGGTGGCGACGACCAATGGAGTGCGGGATGGATCTTCGCGAACTAGATGGAAGGACCGTGGTGGGAGTCCTCTTTCAGTCCGAGGCGACCAAGGTCGGATATATCCGTGGGGTCGCGGCGTGGAACGACGGCGAACTCGGGGTCATCTCGGAGGAAGGCCAAGTCTATCCGGTTCCAGCATCGTTCGCTTCGGTGGCGCAGCCTGTCACAGAAAGCATTCGCGAGGCGGCGCCTGCAGCGATGCAAATCTTACTCGCAGCTGCGGAGTTCATTCTTCCAATTCCGCCGCTAAGTAGTGGCAATATTGCGCTGGCAGTGACGCCGGGGTGGTCCCGCCGCCCGTCACCGAACGATCGCTGAAGCTGACAAAGGCTCCTTTCTGATGCTCGCTTCGCTCGCGATTATGAGGCGGCCTTTGCCGCTTAGCTCTAGGCCTTAGCTGGCGCTTGATCGGTGGAGTTGAGCCGAGTACGTTCGAACAGCTGGTCAATGCACACCCGCGACATGTCGACGGCTTCCTCTCGTGCCCTGATACGCTTAGTTGCTGCGGCGTTCCTGCTCTTGCTTGGGGGCGACAAGCACTGGCGCGCGCGTATCCCGGAGCACAGGGATGGCAGCTCCCACGGAGGTGTCGCGACTGCGAACCTCAGTGCGGCTCTGGCGGCAACGCCCGTACGGAACGACGTCGATACCGCCCCGCCGCAGCTGTTGGCCGCCGAAGAGACCCGGCACAAAGGCCGAGTTCAATCCGCGCCTGCGCCCGCTCGCATCCACTCGCGGCTGTGTTCGTGCGAGCGCACGACTGGCCAAGCCGCCCGGCCACCTCCGTTCCAAGCCTGAAGACAGACTGAACGATCGCAGGCAGCGAGAGCATGCCTGCGCATCGGTGCTGTCCGCGAAGACCTCGCGGCGGTCATTCTTTCACGTCCGATCTCTCAGACTGGAGCAGCCAATGGACAAGCAACTTTCCTGGCGGCTTTGCGCGAACCTCCGCGGAGACCGCAGGAAACCCCTCGCAACGTCCCAAAACCTGTTGATGTTGATGCTCTGTGTGTGCCTGGGTTGCGGCACACACCCTGACAAGAGTGCGGCATGTCCGACGATCGAGGTAAGGGCGGTCGCGGACGCTCAAAGCGATTCGACCAGGCCTGTCGTCCTAGATGACGGTAGCACGATCCCGCTGACCAAGACCCCTCTGGTGACAAACGCGGATATCACCGGCGCCAACGCGTCGCTGACTGATGGCCAGTGGGTTCTCAACCTCGATATGACGAATGAAGGTGCGAAACGCCTCCAGGACTTCACCAAGCGGAATGTCGGCCGGACCATGGCCTTTCTGGTCGACGGGAAAGTTCACAGCACGCCTAGAATCCTGGATCCGATTAAGGGCACGGGATTCCTAATCGGGGGGAGATTCGAACGAGCCGATGCCGAGCGGTTGGCGACGGCGATAGACAACAGCTGCACACGCTAGACAACGGCGATCGCCAAATAGCATGAGTTTGAACCTGACGCGGGCCGGCTCAGTGTCGCACATGCGGCCTGCGGCTGGCCGCGCCGGGTGAAGCCAGAGCCGTTACCAAGGAAGTAATACGCGCCTCCGAGCCTCGCACGTCGGGGTCCTCGCGCCGCAGCGTCAGCTAACAATCGCTGAAGCTGACAAACGTTCTTCAACGATGCTGGCTCCGCTTGCAATCACGAAGCAGCCTTGCCGCTTAGCTCTTGGCGTTAGGCTAACACCGAGACCTACGGACTGTTCTGGGTTCGTATTACTCGAACTATCCGCGTTGCCGAAGCTTGTTGGACAATGTCAATCATCGATCCCTGGCACCGCGGCGTCGTCCGTACCACCGTCTTCCAAGATCAGATAGGGGCGCAGTTCACGACGCAGCAATGCGCGAGCGCGCAGCAGCCGCGTGCGAATCGTGACGGGATTGAGGTGTTGCTGCTCGGCGATCTCGGCGGGCGTGAGGCCCCGAAGCAGGCCGAGTACAATGTCCCGCAATGATACTGGAAGCGTCTCGAGACTCACTCGATGAATCGCGCGGGCGAGCTCCTTCTGTTCCACCTCCAGGTGAAGGGCGATCGGCGCCTCTACGTCCGCCGCGAAGTCGAGCGAGAACTCGCGTCGGTCGTCGCGCGCGCGCCGACGGAACTCTGTGCGCAACAAGTTGTGCGCGATCGTCATCAAGTACCGGTCAGCGCGTTCCGGATCGATGCGGTCGACCGCTCGCGCGATCCGCATCAGCGCAACCTGCGCGAGGTCTTCGCTCACGGCCGGTGATATTCGGCGCGCAAAGAACGCGACTAGGGAGGCGCGAATCGCAATCAGCAGGTTGTCGAGTGCGCGAGGCTCACCGCGGTGTACCGCTCGTACGAGATCGCCGAGTCTTTCCTGTGTAAGCCACGCGGCCCTGCCATAACGCATGCTGTCACTACCGCGTTATTCGTGAGATATTGCGTCCACGATGTGCATACCAGTCGACGGCAGTCACGGTCCGCCTAGCGCTGAAGCGATGTCCGCGGCGCCGTGATTCGGACGCGATGCGCACGTTCCGACCATTCACACTGGAATACACCCGTTTCGCGGCCGCCGTTCTGACGTATTACAGAGCCGGGTGGCGTTCCTTCGTCCCGCCTAACGTGCCGCGTCATTCGTCCTGTGCGACTGTCGGGGTGTGCAAATGGATGTGTACGAGCCTCGGTCAGCGCGGCGTCATCGCCTCACGCGGTCATTCACCGGTCTTGCGCGGGGTGTTACCTCCGCGGCGTACGCAGCGAGTAGCGCGCGGTAACCACCCGCGCCAAACAGTTGCTCGAGGGATGACGCCTGCGTGACGTGATGCGCGAATAATTGCGCAGTCGCTGGATCCCTGCAGGGGTAGCCGTGCATCGCGGCCCATGTGTCGAGACTTCCTCTGGCGCGTTGGACTGCCCATGCGTCGCCCGCGAGCCACCAGAGGACATCGCGCAGCGTGGGAGCCGACCGATCGCCGAGTGGCGTGATGAAGACCAGGCGCACGCCCGCACTGTCGCCGTCCGCGCTCACGATCGAGGCCAGGTGATGCTGGTCCATCTCCGCTGGCGGTGCTGCGATGTCGCGCGGCGCGGAATACAACGGCTCGGCGATCAGCGCGAGACCACGTTCGGCAGCGAGTCGCTCGACCTCATGGCTGAACGATGCAGACATCGTTCGCGAGTGTGATGGGCGTGCAGGGGACAACGCGGGTTCGTTTGGGCCGCACCGCACGCAAAGTTACGGTCCCCACGGTTAGCACGCCAACGGCGCCTGCTGGCTCACAAGACGGCACAATGATTTAAACGGCACGAAAACGACTACCGCCGATCACCTGATCGCTGCCTGAGTTGGAGATGCGTACCCTCAACCGCCAGGAGACCGCATGGATGGCGAGCATAGGCACTGGCGCATTGCCGAAGACGACGTGTGGGTGAGCGAGGCCGCCACGTATGCGTTCTGCGCGAAGGCGTGGCATCTCGAGCACGTGCTTGGCCGGCGGCCGACGTCAGAGGCGGCGCAACGACGTGCACGCGGAGTGCACCAGCATGAGCGGCACGGCGAACGAGTCGCGCGAGTGCACGCCACAGTTGTTAGACTCAGCCTGTTGGTTGCGGCGCTGGCGGTACTTGCTGCCGTGCTGCTTCTCGTGATGGCCTGGTCAATGTGACGCGAGGATACCAATGACCGCGCCTGGCACTGAGTTGCCACAGGTGGCCATCGCGATCAGCGCCTGTGGCGTCGCGTGCATCTGGGTGCTGATCCGGTGCCGACTTGGACTGCGCGCGCGGTCGGGGACTCGACGCACGACGGTGCTCGCATCGGACACGGGCGCAGCAGCGTCGCTTGTGCTCCACGATCCGCGGCTTGGCCTGTCCGGAAAGCCCGACTATGTGCTTCGCGACGCGTGGGAGGGGCGGGAGCAACTCGTCGCCCTTGAGCTCAAGCCAAACCGCCGAGGTTCACGAGTGTTCGAGAGCGACGCGATACAAGTCGCAGCGTATGCGCTGCTGTTGCGAGCGACCTACGGCGATCGGGCGGCGCGCTTTGGCTATTTGCAGACGCAATCGCACACGGTGCGTGTCGAGCTCACCCCCGCGCTCACACGGCGCGTCGAGGAGGTCGTCCGCTTGATCCGGCGCGGTCGCCTCGAGGAGCGCGTTCATCGGAGCCACACGGCCCGTACCCGATGCGCGCGCTGTGGATTGCGCGCGTGGTGCGACGAGCGACTGGTGTGAGCCACGCGGCGGCATGTCTCGTTCGCGGAGTGCCCCGCCCGCGGCCGGTCGCGTGGGTGCAGGGGCTACGCGCGCGCGGCGTCTCGCAGGCGACTCCCGCACATTCTCCCGCACAGGGGTCGCGCGAGCCGCCGCGCGGAAGAGCTGTAAGTTGTTGTCCTGCTTGAGTGGCCAGGGACGGAATCGAACCGCCGACACGCGGATTTTCAGTCCGCTGCTCTACCAACTGAGCTACCTGGCCAGAGTCTTCCAATATAAACCGCGCCGCGCTCGCGCTTCAACCGCAAGTCGACCCGATTCGCACCCCGGCCGCCGCGTTGGCCCGCCCCGTGCCCCTGACCGTCACGCCTGCACGCTCCTCACGCTCGCCCACCGCTACCCGGACACGACCATGCGCATCCATCCAGCGTTCCCCGCGCTCGCCATCGCGATCGCCGCTGCCGCCTGTACCCCGACCTATACCACCGGCGGGAGCACCGGCTCGACGCCAGCTCCGTCCACCAGTACTACCGGTGACATGGCGGGAATGACGCACTACTCGGCCAACCTCGCCGCCGTGAATGGCTCGACGGTGCACGGCACCGCGACGGTGCACTCGATGACCGCCGGCCAGCAGATGGTCGACATCCAGCTCTCCGGCGGCGCGTCGGGCGCGACGTACCCGTGGCACATCCACACCGGTAGCTGCAGCGACGGAATGACCCCGATCGTCGGCAGCGCCCAGCTCTACACCGCCCTCGGCACCAGCGGCGACGGCACGGCCTCGCTCACCACGAACGTGCCCGTGACCCTCGACCCCGCCCAGCGCTACCACGTCAACGTCCACGCATCGCCCACCGACATGGGCACCATCGTCGCCTGCGGCGACATCACGCGTTAGGCAGTGAGGGGGTCAGGGGTCAGGCGGTGAGTGCGCCGCGCCTGATGTCGGCCGTTAGGCAGCGCGAATGCAAAGCCGTTGCTGACCCCCGGCCCCCTGACCCCTGACCCTCTCTGTCCTGACCCTTACTTCTTCGCCGAGTGCCGGGCCGTGATCACCGACTTGATCCCGCCGCGAATGTTGAAGTCCCCGACCACTTCGATTCGTGCCGGCGCGCACGCAGCGACCAGGTCGTCGAGGATCCGGTTCACCGCCCGCTCGTAGAAGATCCCGTCGTTGCGAAAGCTCCAGAGATAGAACTTGAGCGACTTGAGCTCGAGGCAGAGCGCCGCCGGCACGTAGGTGATGCGGATGATCCCGAAATCAGGAGCGCCCCCCTTGAGCAGCGCGAGCTCCTCGGCGTCGCTCTCGACCCCGCCTAACGGGCAGAGCGACGTGAACTCGTCGCAGATCATGTGGATCTCGTACTCGCGATCGCCATACGGGTTGGCGAACGTCTCCAGCAGGTCGGGGCGCGGCATGGAAGAAAGCTAATCGGTCTTCCGTTAGTGCCCGCCCTCCGACATCGCGGCCAGCGCCGTCGCCTTCGGCAGCGCGTCGAGTGCGCTGCTCACCTCGGGGTCGAGCACCGCGCGCATGTGGTAGAGCCCTGCGTCGCCCCACTTCGCGTCGGCGAGTCGCGGGATCAGGATCCGGTTCAGGAGCTTGTCCGCGTCCGACCCGGCTGGCACAGTCACCCCCTGCGCCTCCGCATACTTCCGGAAGTCGGCCAGCGTCGCGTCCGGAAGCGGACCCGCCGTCGCCATCGCCTCGACGGTGGAATACTCGCTCGGCGCCGCGCTCACCCGCGCGGCCGCCCAGCGCAACGCCACCGCGCCCTCTCCAATCTGTCCAACCCAGAACGGCGTCGCACTCCGCGTCGCCGAGCGGACGTCGGGATAGATCCCGCCACCGCCGTAGACCGTGCGCCCGTGGTCGGTCGTGCACGACGGTCGACCGATCGTGTCGCGCTCGGTCCGCGCCCGCCGGTAATAGTCGTGGCGCGTGATCGAGTGATAGTCTCGCTGGATGACCCGGCCGCATGGCGTCTTCACGTGGCCGATCACCATCACGAACACCGAGCCGTCGGGGAGCGGGAATCCCTGCATCAGCAGCGACTTCCCGAACGTCGGTCGTCCCCAGATGAGCGCCCGGTCGTGATCCTGCAGCGCACCAGCCACCAGCTCTGCTGCACTCGCTGTCCCCTCGTTCACCAGCGTGACGATAGGATACTTCCGCTCCGAGCTGAACATCGAGCGCGAGACCTTCTCGGTCTTCGCCACGTCGGCCTTCCGCCCCTCCGACGAGTACACCACCGCCCCCTTGGGAAGGAACTCGCCGGCGACGTCCGCTGCCTGGTCGACGCGCCCACCCGGATTGTCGCGCAGGTCGAGGACGAGGCTCGTCATCCCGGCCTGCTCCAGCGTGCCTAACGCCTTGTGGACATCGTCGGCGACGTGATCGTTGCTGAAGGTCGTGATTCGCAGGTAGCCGACTCCGGGTCGAAGCATGAATGCCGTCGGCACCGCCGTCTCCTCGTCCAGCTTCTCGCGCTTCACCTCGCGCGTCAGCTGCGCGACGGTCCCATCCTGGCGCTCGCGCTCGAATACCAGCGAGGTCGTGCTTCCCTTGGGGCCGGCCAGCGCCATGTCGAGCTCGAAGGTGCTGGTCGCCGCAACCGCCTTCCCGTCGATCGCGATCAGCTCGTCGCCGGGCAGGATGTCCTGCCGTGCCGCCTGCGATCCCGGCGTCAGCCCGACGACCACCGGCGCCCCGCTGTAGTACTCGAAGTTGATGCCGACCGGAAACAGCTTGCCGTCGCGCATGGCCTGCTCGCGCGCCGGATCCATCCGCGCCGCAGTGATGACGTACGAATGCGGATCGGCTGCCTGCACCAGCCCCTCGATCGCCGCCATCAGGAGCACGTGCGTGTCGAGCGAGTCGGGGTGGTTCACCCGCAGCTGGTTGAGCACACCGCTCAGCATCTGCAGGTCCTCGTAGGTAGTCCTTGGCCGGACGACCTTCCCCGCATCCTGCCCGAGTGCGGTACCGGGCAGCCCGATGGCCAAGAGCACGAGCATCGCGCCGGCCAGCGACCGGGCCGCCGGGCCGCCGATGCGGCAGTGACCGGCAGCGTTAGGCCTGACGGCGTTCGCGTCGCGTCCCGTTCGCGTGGTCACGGATTGGCTCCGGCACTCTTCTTCAACTCCGCCGCGTGGGTCCGCGCGGCCTGGGCCCGCTGTTGGTCCGCGCGCGGCGCACGATCGGCGAACGCGACGTACATGTCCGCCGCTTCGTTGTTCTTCTCGTCGAACTCCAGCAGGTACGCGAGGGGGAAGTACGGCGCCGCGAAGTACGGCTCGAGCGCGATCGCCTTCCGCAGCTGTACCTCGGCTTCGTCGGTGTGGTTCTGCATCATCAGGTGCACGCCCAGCTCGAAGTGCGCCACCACATCGGTGCTGTCCAGCTCCACGGCCTGGCTCAGCTCCTGGACCGCGGTGGCCGTGTCGCCGCCGGCGGCGGCGAGATGCGCCAGCTCCACGTGTGCCGGTGCGAACGAGAGATCTTCGGTCAGCGCCTTGCCGAGCGCATCGCGCGCGGCGGCGGTGTCGCCCTTCGCGATCATCAGGATCGCGATGCCATATTCGAACATCTGCTTCGACTCGTAGGCCCGCACGAGCTTCTTCTCCTCGCGCTTCTTCATGTCGTCGAGCAGCTGCTGCAGCTCGTTCGCCGCCGTGTCGTACTGCGCGATCTGGTACAGCGCCAGCGCGCGGTCATAACGGAGCGAGCGGTTGTCCTTGCTCTTCACCGCCTGGCCGAGCCGCTCGGCTGCGCGCACCGGGTTCCCGTGCGCATACGCGACCAGTCCCTGCATGGCAGGATCGAGCGACATGTCGAGCGGTCCTTCATCGTCGAACAGCTCGAGCCAGAGTCCCTGGTACATCATCGGGTTCCGCTGCAGTGCCTTCAGTCGCAGCGAGTCGATGTGCTGCACTTCCTTGCTCTCGACGACGAACTTCTTGCCGGCCATGTAGTCCCAGAACCGGTCGGGGCGCTTCTTCCAGTACGCGACCCAACCGGCGTACAGCGGTTCCGGCGCGCCGGGATTGAGCCGTTCCGCCCAGTAGAACGCGTCGGCCGCGAGGTCCGGTCGGCGTCGCAGGTATTGCAACCCGCTCTGGTAGTAGACGAACCAGCTGTTCGTGTCGGCTCCGGCGAAGAGCTCGGGGCGCTTTGGCACCTTGCCGTCTTTCTGGGCGGCGGCCGCGGTCGCCGTTAGGCAGAGCGCGCTGAGGAGCAGCAGGGAACGACGCACGGGGCGGGACTCCGCGGGGGAATGGAGGTCGGCTTGCGGGGGCCGCCATCATAACGCTCCCGACTGCTTTTCCGCCATCTGTTCACCGCATTCTGGGCAGAAATTAATCCGCTGGCGTGGCATGCCGAATGCGTACTCAACCGTTCAGAGCCCGTAGCGCAGGGTCTGGCGCAATCCGGGTCCGATGTCGTAGCTTCTGGAAAGAGACTTCGCGCCGGTACACTCTGTGCCGGCTGCTGCCGCCGCGAGAACGGCGTGGCGGCACCGCCCCCAGGCAAATGCCTGGGGGCTCTTTTCTTCTATCCCTGTGGTCGCTCGCCCGCCGCCCTGTCGAGTGGGGCCCCTTCAGCGCGGTCAGTCGCTGCCGCGCAGCTTCCGCGACATCTCGTCGAGCAGCTTCCGCTCGTCCGACGTCAGGCTCTGGATCCCGTTCGCCGAGATCTTGTCGAGCATCAGGTTGAGCGCTTCGGCGCGTGGATCGCCCGCTGCGCGGGGCATCGACGGCGATGCCTGTCGCTTCACCACTACCGCCTTGCTCTTCGCGACTGCCTCATCGCTCGCCGAGCTGCGCTCATTGGTGCGTTCACGCGGACGCGGGGCCGAGCGCGGTACCGCCCGTGGCGGCTCGTCCGGGACATCGGCCACCGGAGAGATGCGCTGACGCAGCCGGTCCAGAGTCTGCGCCGACGGAGTCCGAAGGTAGAACCACGCGAACGCGAGCCCGCCAAGATGCGCCGTATAAGCGATGCCGTTTCCTTCGGTCCCCGACATCGCGAACGAGCCGACGCCCTGCACGAGGTTCGCGACGATCAGGATCGCAACCAGCCACTTCACCTTCATCGGCAAGACGCCGAACAGCGCGAACTCCTCGTTCGGCCAGTGCATCGCGTAGGCGAGCATCACCCCCATTACCGCCGCCGACGCGCCGAGCAGCATCCCGCCACCGCCGAACATCAGGAAACCCAGCACGCCGCCCAGCGCGCACCAGAGATAGAAGGCGACGAAGCGTCCCGGGCTCCACATGTGCTCCACCCGCGGACC
The DNA here is from genome assembly GCA_045804265.1 of Gemmatimonadaceae bacterium. Taxonomy (GTDB): domain Bacteria; phylum Gemmatimonadota; class Gemmatimonadetes; order Gemmatimonadales; family Gemmatimonadaceae; genus JABFXC01. Next base: position 11,418 of record JBJMNK010000113.1, read on the forward strand.
GAACATCCACAGGTTGTACATGTTGAACGCGAGGTGCCAGAACCCGAAGTGGACGAAGGCGTAGGTGACCACCGCCCACACCGAATGGGTCAAGTCGCCGCGTTCGAAGGCGAGCCAGTTCCAGACGTCGCGGTCGCCTAACGCCGCGACCTGCAGGAAGTAGATCGCGACGGTGATCGCGATCAACGCCTGCACCGCGCGGGTCATCCGCGGTGATTCGTCGGTGTCTGTGGAGAACGCCATCGATGCCCTGCCGCGCTGCTCGCCATTCGCCGACGCATGTGTCGGCTCCCCGCTGTGCCGTCTCGTTCGCCCCGCCCGTCTGCAGCAGTGGCATGCGGCACGCCATCATCCTAATAACACACGCGCCAGCCACCGGTTCCGCTGCGCGTCTTCTTTCTCGACGATCCCCGCGCGAGGCTCGTCACGCTCCGCCCGTGGCGATCGTGACTAGTTGCTCGCGGCCCTCTCGCCTCGGTCGAGCGCCAGCCTGACCACTCGCTCACAGAGCTCGGCGAACCCGATCCCACACGCCTGTGCCGACTGTGGAATGAGACTGGTCTCGGTCATTCCGGGGAGGGTGTTTGCTTCCAAGCAATAGAAGTGCCCTTCGGGATTCATCCTGAAATCGATGCGCGAATAGCCACCGAGCTTGAGGGAGCGGAAGGCCGCCAGCGCCTGCTGCTGGACCGCCGCGGTCTGTCCGCGATCGAGCTTCGCGGGAAATTCCTCGACCGCCATCCCCGCCGTGTACTTGCACTCGTAGTCGTAGATCTCGTGCTTTGGGATGATCTCGCCAACGGCGAGCGCCTCGTCGCCAAGAATCCCGACGGTGAGCTCGCGCCCCGGCACGAATGCCTCGATCATCACTTCGTCGTCGTGCTTGTATGCGAGCTCGATCGCCGCCGCGAGATCTTCGCGCCTCTTCACGACGCTCAGTCCCACCGTCGAACCCTGCTTCGATGGCTTGACCACCACCGGGAGCCCGAGCGCGCTGACGACTTCGTCGTCCGTCGCCGGGGCCATCAGCCAGTCCGCTGTTCGTACCCCTGCTGCGCGGAAGAGCAGCTTCGACAGGTCCTTGTCCATCGCCAGGGCGCTGGCGAGGTGTCCGCTTCCGGTGTACGTGACGCGCGCGAGGTCGAGCAGCGCCTGCACGGTTCCATCCTCTCCCTGTCCACCGTGCAGCGCGAGGAAGACCACATCGGCATCGCGGACCGCCGGATGATCGCCGAGCGTTCCCGGGATCTTGAGCGTCGCCAGGAAGTCCGGCGTCGGCGGCGCCGTCTTCACCGCCCCGCTCAGATATCGGGTCTCCTGCTCTCGCGTCAGCACCTCCCCCGCCGGGTCGAACGCCGTCACGATGTGCCCTTTCTCCCGCAACGCGGCCGCCACCCGCGTCCCCGACGCGAACGACACGTCCCGCTCGCTCGACGCCCCGCCCATCAGCACCGTGATCTTCAACGCGCCGCTGTTGCCCTTACCCATGAACGCTGTCCCCTCGCTCGTCACTCATCTCTTTATCGGAGTCTTGATCATTTCTCGTCGCAGTGTCAAAGCCGGAGACGAATCACGTCTTCATGAGGAATTGCAGCAGATCGGAGCGAGTAACTATGCCCTGCATCGTTCCGTTCCGCCGCACCAGCACCGCCGGATTCGACTTCGACAACAGCTTGGCCACCGACTCCACCGGCTGGCCTGCCTCCACTGTCGGGAACGGCGGGTCCATGACGTCGCTCACCGTCTTGTCGAGCACTTTCGCGTCCTCGAGGCTCTTCGCCGACAGCGACCAGTCGCTCACCGAGCCGACGCAGTTCGCCGCGTCCATCACCGGGAGCTGCGACACGTCGTGCTGGTGCATCAGCCGCAGTGCCTGGCGCACCGTGGTGCCCGGCGCGACGCTCACCATCGCCGGCGCACCGGTCGTCTTCGCGCCGAGGACGGTGCCTAACGTTCCACGCTCCGGGTCGAGCATCTGGTTCTCGCGCATCCACTCGTCGTTGTACAGCTTCGACAGGTAGCGCTCGCCGGTGTCGCAGAGGAAGGTCACCACAAATGCCTTCGCGTCGTCGAGCTCGCGCGCCATCTTGATCGCCACGTGCGTGATCAGCCCCGCCGACCCGCCGACGAACAACCCTTCCTCGCGCGTCAGCCGCCGCGCCATCGCGAACGCATCGCGATCGCTCACCGTCTGGTAATCGTCCACCAGCGCGAGGTCGAGCGTCCCCGGAATCTTGTCCTGGCCGATTCCCTCGATCTTGTACGGCGCTCCCTCGACCGGACCCTTCCCCTTCGTTTTCCACATCTCGGCGAGGATCGAGCCGGCTGGATCACCGGCGATGACCCGGATCTTCGGGTTCCTTTCCTTCAGGTAGCGCGCGACACCGGTGATCGTCCCCCCTGTTCCGGCAGCGGCGACGAAGTGCGTGATCCGCCCCTCCGTCTGCTCCCAGAGCTCGGGGCCGGTCGTCGCGTAGTGCGCCTCGGGATTCGCCTGGTTGTAGAACTGGTTCGCCAGGATCGCGTTAGGCGTCTCCTTCGCGATCCGCTTCGCCATCATCACGTAGTTGTCCGGATGGTCGGGCGGGACCGCGGTCGGCGTGATGATCACCTCGGCGCCGAAGGCCTTGAGCAGTCGCACCTTCTCCTGCGACATCTTGTCCGGCATCGTGAAGACACAGCGATAGCCCTTGAGCGCCGCCGCGATCGCGAGCCCGACTCCCGTGTTGCCGCTCGTGCCCTCGACGATCGTACCGCCCGGCTTGAGCGATCCGTCCTGCTCGGCGCGCTCGATGATGGGCAACCCGATCCGGTCCTTCACCGAGCCGCCGGGATTGAAGAACTCCGCCTTGCCGTATACCGGCGTGCGAATCCCCCGGGTGATGCGATTGAGCTTCACCAGCGGCGTCCACCCGATTGTGTCGAGGATCGACTCGTACGGCCGGCGATTGCGCTCGACCTCGGATGCCCTGCTCGCGAAAGAGGCGGCGCTGTCGCGCGCGGAGCTCGTCATGGCGTGCGGCTTCGATTGAGGATCGTGTCACCGGGAAGCGGCTTCGCGTCAGGATGGCGCCAGTACACGGGAAAGAGGATCGAGAGCGCCATCGGTTGTCCGTTCTTCTTCGCCGGAACGAAGTGGAGCTCGCGTGCTCCGACGATTGCCGCGCTGTCGAGTGCGGGCGTCCCGCTGGCCTCGGCCACGCTCGTGGAATCCGGAGCGACGTTGCCATTCGCGTCGATGAAGATGCGGAGCACCGTGTTCCCCTGGATCTTCTTCGAGTAGGCCGCGCTTGGATACCGGAACGGCGCCTGCTTGTTCGTCATCACCGGCAGCTCATCGGGCCCGGCCCCGCCTCCAGCGAATACCTGCGCCATCTTCTTCGTGTCTGCGTCTCCGACGCACCCACTCGCTCCGAGAGCGAGTACGATGGCAAGCGGCAGTATCGCGATTGGTAATCTGTCGCTGCGCATGCGGTGAACCTCTCTCGTGTTGGCGGTCATCGTTCCAAGTTAGCGGCCGTCCGTCGGCCGGCGAGCGCGCTCAGCCGGATTCGCGACGCGCCGCGAGCGACGAGTGCGAACTGCGTCACGTTATCGGCTCGGTCTTCGAGTCCGGTCGCGAGCACGACCAAGCGATGCAGCTCGCCCGCACGTGCTGATGCGATCGCGCCGCGCGTCGTGTCCCGGCTCGCAGCCACCTCGCGCGCCGCGCCGGCGGTATCATAGCTTGCTCGCGCCACCATTCCCGGATGTGCCGCGAGGAAATTGCCGCACTGCCTGAGCGCCACGGGATGGCTCTCGACCGATCGGATCGATGCGAGCGTCGCCCCCGGTGGTGCGAGCAGGGACAGGTGAATCGGCAGTGACGTCGTCCCGGCCACCTCGAGCACCGAACGCTCGATCGCCGCGATGCTGTCGCCAACGCGCCCGGCGATCGAGTTCTCCGTCGGCAGTAGTCCGAGCTCGGCAGCCCCCGACTCTACCGCGGCGATGACATCACTGAAGCTGGCGCACGGAAGCGGCTCGGCTGCGCCCGCCAGCAGCGCGATGATCGCCATCTCGCTGAATGCACCCGGCTCTCCCTGATAGGCGACGACGGTCGTCACGCGTTAGGCAGCGCCGGCCCGGCGCGATCGGGACGGAGCGCGACCGCGTCGCGGAGATAGACGTGGGTGACGGAGGTTCGCGGCTCATCGAACTCCGCGTGGATCAGCACCCGGATCGTTCGCGCCAGTGCGCGCGGAACTGGAATCTCCATCGTGCACAGAAGCGCGGCGTCGGTCCAGCCGAGCTGTCGCGCTGCCAGCGCCGGGAAATCGCTGACCAGGTCCGGCGTCAGCGTGAAGATCGCGCTCACGATCTCATGGGGCCGCATCCCGTTCCGCTCGGCGATCGCGGTCAGCAGCTCGCGAGTGGCCGCGAGCAGCAGCGCCGATTCGTCCCGCTCGACCGTGATCGCCCCGCGGATCCCGTGCGCGTGTCGGGGGCGCTGCCCAGGTACGTCGCTCACGTTGGCAGCTTTCGCGACGATGCGTCCGCGCTCAGCTCAGCGAGCAGCTGCAGCGCCTGGAGCGGCGTCAAAGAGTTGGCGTCGACGGCCGCGAGCCTGGACACCAGCGGGTCCCGCGCGCTGGCGAACAGTGGAAGCTGCTCGGTCGCAGCGGCCGGACGCGGGCTGCTCTCCGCCCGCGGTCCGCGCGTTCCGTTTCTCGTGACTGCCAGCGCCGGAACGAGTTTCTCCCCTTCGAGCAGCTCGAGTACCGTCCGGGCGCGCGCGAGGACTGGATCAGGCAGCCCAGCCAGGCGCCCGACCTCGATGCCGTACGACCGGTCGGCGCCACCCGGCTGCAGCCGGTGCAGGAAGAGGACCTGACCATTCGCCTCGCGGACGCCGACGTTATAGTTTCGAACTGCTACTAATTCGTCCGCCAACTGCACCAGTTCGTGATAGTGGGTGGCGAAGATCGCGCGGCATTTCGTCACGTCGTGCAGGTGCTCGCTCACTGCCCAGGCGATCGCGACGCCGTCGTAGGTCGATGTCCCGCGCCCGATCTCGTCGAGCAGCACGAGCGAGCGCTCGGTCGCGACGTGCAGGATCGCACTCGTCTCCGCCATCTCCACCATGAACGTGGACTGGCCGCGCACCAGGTTGTCGCTCGCGCCGACGCGAGTGAAGACACGATCGGCCAGCCCGATCCGCGCCCGCGTCGCGGGAACGAACATCCCCGTCTGCGCCATCAGCACGATCAACCCGACCTGCCGCAGGATCGTCGACTTCCCCGCCATGTTCGGACCGGTCAGGATCGTCAGCCGTTCGCTGCGCGTCAGTCGCACGTCGTTCGGGATGAACTTGTCGCGCGGCATCATCCGCTCGACTACCGGATGACGCCCGGCGACGATTTCGAGCTCGAAGTCCTCGGTGATCTCGGGACGTGCGTAGCCTTCCCGCTCCGCGACCTCGGCCAGCGATGCGAGCGTGTCCAGCTCGGCGACGGCGCGAGCGGCGCACTGCAGCCGCGCGATTCGCGCCGCCACCCACCGCCGCAACTCATCCACCAGCTCGCGCTCGCGCACCTCCATCCGTTCGGCCGCGCCGAGCACCCGCTCCTCGTGCTCCTTGAGCGCGGGCGTGACGTACCGCTCCGCGCCGGTGAGCGTCTGGCGTCGCTGGTAGTCATCCGGGACGAGGTGGCGGTTCGCGTTGGTGATCTCGATGTAATACCCGAACACCCGGTTGAAGCCGACCTTGAGCGAGCTGATGCCGGTCCGGCCACGCTCCTCGTTCTGGATGCTGGCGATCGCATCGCGTCCGCCGTCGCGCAACGCCCGCAACTCGTCGAGCGTCACGTCGAACCCGGCGCGAATCACATCTTCCTCACCGAGCGAGAGCGGCGGACGCTCGACCAGCGTCCGGCTGATCGCGTCGGCGACGTCGGCGCATCCTTCCCACTCCCCGAGCAGCGTGCCTAACGCTCCGGCGTCTCCCGCCGTGCGAGCGGCACGCTCGACGTCTGGGAGCCGCGCCAGCGAGGCGCCTAACGCGCCGAGCTCGCGCGGCGTCGCCCGGCTGGCCGCCGCCTTCGACGCCAGCCGCTCGATGTCCCGCACCCCGTCGAGCGCCTCGCGCAACCGCGCTCGCGCCATCGGGTCGCGCGCGAAGGCCCCCACCGCATCGAGCCGGGCGTCGATCGCATCCTTGCGCGTCAGCGGTGCCAGCAGCCACTGGCGGAGCATCCGGGCGCCCATCGGCGTCATCGTCCGGTCGACGACGTCGAGGAGCGTCCCCGCCGTGCCGCCGCGCAGCGACTCGACCAGCTCCAGGTTCCGGCGCGTCATCTCGTCGAGCGCCATCACCCCGCCCTGGCGCTCGATCGTCGGCCGGGCGAGGTGCGGCACTCCCGCCGGCTGCAGCTCGCGCAGGTAGCGGAGCAGGGCACCGGCCGCGCCGATCGCAAGGTCGTCGCCGGCTTCGATCCCCAACCCATCGAGTGAGTGAACGGCGAAGTGGCGCGTCAGCTCATCGCGCGCCATTTCCGGATCGAACTCCCATCCCTCGCGCTCGGTGAGCAGCGCGCCGTCAACGTTAGGCGCCGTGCCCCAGCCGGGCGCGGCGTCGCGGGCGACCAGCAGCTCGCGCGGTGCGAGGCGAGCGAGTACCGGCTCGAGCTCGGCCGCGGCGACGGTGAACAACCGCAGCTCTCCCGTCGAGACGTCAGCCGCTGCGACGCCGGCGGTCACTCGCCCCCCGGCGCTGCCCTGCCGCACCGCGCAGAGGTAGTTGTTGCGTCCGCGATCGAGCAGATCGTCGGCGAACGCCGCGCCCGGCGTGATCGTCTCGACCACCTCTCGTCGCACGATCCCCTTCGCCAACGCTGGATCCTCGACCTGCTCGCAGATCGCGACCTTGTGTCCCTGCTGCACCAGCCGCCGCAGGTATTCGCTCACCGCCTTCACCGGCACGCCGGCCAATGGCACTTCCGACGCGCCGCCATTGTTGCGCGCCGTCAGCGTGAGTCCTAACAGTCGCGACGCGAGCTCGGCGTCGTCGTAGAACATTTCGTAGAAGTCGCCCATCCGGAAGAAGAGGATCGCGTCCTGGTGGCGGCCCTTGATCTCCCGGTACTGCTGCATCAGCGGCGTCTCGCTCGCCCTGCTCACCGCGGACGCTCCGCGTCGACGACCATCGTCTCGTATCGCCGAGCCCTGAGCTTCGTCGCAACGGCCGCCGCCGCCGAACGATTGGGAAAGCGCCCGACCCGTACGCGGAAGTACCGGCCCGCCGGCATGACGCGGGCGTCGAACCCCTGCGCCGTTAGGCGCTTCTGGATCCTGGCGGCGGCCGCCCGTGTCGGGTAGGCGCCGACCTGAATCGTCAGCTTGTCTGCGGACGCGGCGCCGCGTTTGGCGGCCGGCGCGGCCGCATGGGGTGTCGCACTCGGTGCCGCGCTCCTGGTTGCGCTCGGAGTCGCGTTCGTGGTCGTCGCCGCCCGGGGCGCGGGCGGTGCCGGTGCCGGTGGCGCTTGTGATGTTTGTGGCGCACCCGCCGCCAGCGAGCCATCTGCGCGCGACAGGCATCGCCGCGAATCGCCGGCGATCTGGTTCGTCAGCTCGATGTTGTCCGACGCGACGAGCACACGTGCGCTGTCGATCGCCGTACAGCCGCGACCCGCGTCACCCGACTCGAACGCGATGCGCCCCAGCCAGTACCAGGCGTTCGCGCGCTCGTTGCGCGGCGGGTACTCGCTGAGCAGCCGCTCGAGATGCTGCCGCGCTTGCGCCCGGTCGCCCCGCGCCAGCTCCAGCTGCGCGAGCCGCGTCAGCGCCGCGGGAACACGCGGCGACAGCGTGTATTCCACTGCGACCCGGCGATAGTCACGCTCCGCATCGAGCGCGTTGCTCGCCAGCGTTGCGCGCCAGAACAATCCCTCCGCGTAGCGCGGAGATGCGGCGGGAATCGTCGCCAGCAGGGAATCGACGACTGCTCGCCCCGCCTTCCCTTCGCCCGCTGACACGAGCACCTGCGCGCGGGCGAATACCGTCGAGTCCCCGCTGGGCGAGCCCTGCGCCGCTGCCGCTCGCGTCAGCACGCCCATCGCGAGGAGCATGCAGAACAGAACGCCAGCTCGCACTCGTCGTGGCATCGTCAGGCCGCCTTGCGAGCGGGGCGCGGTGCCAACCCGCAAAGCGAGAGGATCAGCGTCGACATCGCCTGCTCTTCAGACGACAGTCGCGACTCCTTGAGCGCGGCGTCCGTCGCCAGCAGCAGTGCAATTGCCTGGTCGAGCTGTGGCGTGGTCCAGCGTTCAACCCCGCGGGTCCATGACTTCACCGCGTCGCCCCATGCGCGACCGACGAACGCGCCCCGACTCTCTTTCAGAAAACCGAACAACTCGTTGTACATCTGCCCCATCGGTGTCCCTCGATCGCGCAGCGCGCGCGCCCATGCCACGGCGAGAAACTGGGTTGCCAGTGTGATCACCAGCGGCACAGCGCCCATCTTGGGCTGTTCGAGCACGCGCGGCAGCAACGCGAGCGCTCGACTCGCGTCGCGGTCGAGTATCGCATCGAGCAGGTCGCCAACCGTTTCACCAGTGCGGATTCCGACGATTGCGGCGACCGCATCTTCGTCGATCGGCTTGCCTGACGTGTAGCTCACGAGCTTGTCGAGCTCGGACATCATCGCCGGCAGGTCGTTGCCGACCGCTTCGTGCAGCAGCATCACGGCACGTTCGTCGATCGTCGCACCGAGTTCGGCCACCTGGTGCTCGATCCACTTCGGCATCCGGTCGTCCGTCAGTGAGTCGAAGCAGACCGACACTCCGGCCGCAGCCTCGAGCTTCTTGTCGGCTTTGCCGTCCGCTCCCGATGCCACGAGAACGAGGACCGTCTCCGTTGCTGGCCGAGCGAGGTAGCGGTCAAGCGCAGTGCGCGCGTCCTTCTTCAGCGCCGCGACGTCGCGAACGATGACCATGCGTCGATCGGCCATCATTGGCGGGGTGTCGAGCAGCGATGCGAGCGTGCCAGCGTCAGTCTCGGCGCCGCGCCGTATCTCGAGGTTGAAGTCGCGCGTCGCGGGGTCGACCGCGGCCGCGACGAGCTGCCGCACGGCCTCGTCCTTCAGGAAATCGTCCTCGCCGTGCACGTAGTACACAGGCGCGAAGGCGCGTTCGCGAATCGACTTGAAGAACGTGCGTTGCTCGGCGACGGACATGGGCGGAATATACTTCCTCCGCCCAGCGGCTCGTCAGCGGGGATTGATCACCAGCCACGCGCCGCTTTGGCCGCGACCGTTCAGCGCTGCGTGTAGTTGACGAGCCGGAGTTCGGAGGCCGCGAAGTGCAGGGGCGCCTGTTCGGCCGCGAACACAGCCGGCCAGATCCCGATCCCGGTCGATGCCGATGCCATCATCGCGCCCGGCGCCAGCGGCGAGGAGTACGGCTCCGCCTGAATCTCGGGCAGCGACGCCACGACTGGCGCCATTCGGAGTTCGCGCGGCACGGCGCCGCTCTGCGTCATCGTCACAGCCAGCATGCCGGCGGCGATCACCCCAGTGGTGACTACAGCGAATGTCGTGAGGCGCGGATGTCCGATGGCGCGGTCGCCGTACGTCGTCTCGGTCCGGACGGTGCGGAGTCTCGTCTGCAGGCGCTCGGAGAAATCAGCAGAGGGCCGGATCTCGGGGACGTTGCGGACAACGAGCAACGCTCGGCGAATCAGCGTGTCCTGGTGTGCGCAGCGCTCGCACTCGAGGAGATGACGCTGCATCCGCACCAGGTCCACACCCGGCAGCAGATCGTCGACGAAGGCGACGTGTTTCTGGTTGAATTCGCGGCAATCCATCAGGGAAGGCTACCCTCCGTCGAATACGAAGGTTCCGGTTCCACAAGCTCGCACCCCGCTGGCCGGGGGGAAAGGGTCAATCACAGTCATCGCGAGGTGAGCGGCAGAACGTGGGCGATGAAAAAAAAACCGCGGTCCCGATTGCCAGGACCGCGGTTCATTTTCGACTGTCGTTGACTGCGACCGCTTTTCTCGCCGTCTGCTCGTCGCGCGCGGTTACCCCAGCCCCGGCTCGATGATCTCGGCGAAGGCGTTGCGTGCCCGGTTCAGTCGCGATTTCACCGTCCCGAGATTGCATTCGGTGATCTCGGCAATCTCCTCGTACGACTTCCCCTCCAGCTCCCGCAGGACGAACACCTCGCGGTGATGGGCCGGAAGCTTCGCTACCGACTCCTCGACCAGCTCGCGAAGGTGACGCTTGCGAAAGAGGTCGTCGGGACGCGCTGTGGTATCCTCGAATTGCAGCGGCCGGTCGTCGTCCTGCCAGTTCTTCCGGATAGTCTGAAAGAGCACCAGGGGATTACGCGAACGGTTCCGCAGTTCGTTCTTCGCGAGGTTGGACGCGATCGTATAGATCCAGGTCGAGAACTTCTTCGACCGGTCGAATCGGTGCAGGTGACGATAGACGCGGATGAACACTTCCTGGACCAGGTCCTCGGCCTTCTCACGATCACCGATCGTCCGGTAGACGAAGTTCAGAAGGCGCGTCTGATAGCGGTCGACCAGCTCTTGAAACGCACGCTCCTCACCGCCAAGGAAAGACGTCACTACCCCGGCGTCTTCGAGCCCGCGTAACTGCTCTCTTATTGCCGCGCCGGGGGTGCTCACCGGTCGCTTCATCGCGATCTCAGCCATGTTCATTCCCCCCGGGGTTTCCCGGATCAGGGTACGCTTCGACAAGGATAGTGTCGTAAGCCCTTCCTCCGATTGAGTTCTCTCGTTTCTCTATAAAGCATCGGACGTGCCGTGGTGTTCCCGCACAAACATACCGACTAAACCATTGGGCCGTAATCAGTTAATGCGTTCGAGCTCATCTTTTTCCACGAACGGGCTCTGGCACGATGTCCACGCCTGTGGACGTTTCGACCAGACATCACGACATCAATCCGACTGAGCCGCAGGACCGCTTGTCGCCAACCTCGCGTCGCCCACCATCGTCACCACCCAGTGAGACGTCCGCCGTCGCGGCCCCTGCACAGCAGACACTTGGCTGCGGCGTCACCCTGACCCGGCAGGTGGTACCAATGGCTGGTGACGCGCGTTGGGAGACGTGGGCGGTTGGTCAGCGTTAGCGCACTGAGCGGCGCTCTTCGCGGGTGCCGTGACCGTTAGGCGCCCGTGCTGAACCCTGCCGCGTAGAGAATGGCGAGCGCGGTCTTGGCGTCGCGGATTTCTCCGGTCCTGATCCGCTCGAGCGCATCGCGCAGGCTCATCGGGACGACCTCCATGAACTCATCGTGCTCGTGGGCGGTTTGCCCGCGCACCAACCCGGTGGCGCGGAAGACATGGATGGTCTCATCCGTGAACCCTGGTGTCGTGAACATCGTGTAGAGATGTTCGACACGTTCGGCGGTGCATCCGGTTTCCTCGCGAAGCTCGCGAATCGCGCATGCGTGCGGATCTTCGCCCGGATCGAGCCGTCCGGCCGGGATCTCCCACAGGTAGCCGCCTGCCGCGTAGCGATACTGGCGGATGAGCAACAGCTGCGGGTCCGGGCCACGCGGATCGTTGAGGAAGGGAACGATCGCGCTCGCCCCCGGGTGGCGAATGATGTCCATCTCCGCGGTGGTCCCATTCGGGAAGCGAACCGTATCAGCGTAGATGTCGATCACCTTCCCATGATGGATCAGGCGTGATGCGATTTGGTTTTCTGGCACGTGTGTGGTGAGTGGCTGGCTCGTTCATGCACGCGATCAGTCGATCGCGGCGCCTTCCGTGTCGAAGACCAGCACCGGTCCGGCTTCGAGCTCCGCTAGCGATTCGCGAATCGTGTTCTGGTCGCCGACCACGATGATCTTGAGGCGCCCCGGATCGAGATGCCGCTTTGCTGCCTCGAGCACGTCGCTGGCAGTGATGGCCTGCACCTGTTCGCGATACGCATCGAAATACCCATCGCCGAGCCCATAGACGATGACGTTGGCGATCGCCGTTGCGATCGCGGCAGTCGTTTCATACCGAATGGGAAACACCCCGCTCAGATAGCTCGTCGCGAGCGTCAACTCTTCGTCGCTTATTGGCTCGCTGCGGATGCGGTCGATCTCCGTCAGGATCTCCCGCGCCGCGGCAGCGGTGACTTCGCTCGCGACCGCGGTCGAGACGACGAAGGGGCCTGCGCCGCGCCGCCACTCGAATTCGGAGTGCGCTCCATACGTGAAGGCATTCCGCTCGCGGAGATTGAGGTTGATCCGTGACGAAAAGAGGCCGCCGAGAACCGCGTTCATGACGACGACCCGGAAATAGTCGGGATGGCGGCGAGGGATTCCGACGTGTGCGACGCGCAGCTCCGATTGTGGCGCATCGGATTTCGCGATGATCTGCACGCTGCGCGGCGTGGAGGTCGGTGCATCCACGACGTTCACCGGCGCGGGCGCTCCCCCGGTCCACCGGCCGAACGCGCTCTTCGCCAGCATCGCTGCGTCGGCGACGGTAACATCGCCGGCGATGACGAGCGTCGTCCCCCCAGCGCGGTAGCGCGCGGAATACAGCTCACCCACATCGCGCGGCTCGATCGCCGCGACCGAGGCCGGTGTTCCCCCCTCGGGACGAGCGTAGCGCGACTCGGGTGCGTAGACAAAACGCGACATCATCTCGTCGGCGAGCCCGCGCGGCTCGGTCCGCAGCTGGAGAAGCTCGGCCATCCGCTCTGCCTTCAGTCGCTCGAGCTCACGCGACGGAAAGCTCGGCGCGGCGAGCATGTCGGCGAACAGCTCGAGCGCGGCGGGAAGGTTCTGGCGCAGCACCGTTAGGCCAGCGGTTGCCACGTCCCAATCCGCGTTGACGCTGACCGATGCGCCGAGCCGCTCGAAGCCTAACGCGAGCGTCTCGCCGTCCATTGACGCGGTCCCTTCGGGCAGCATCTGAGCCGTGAGCGCTGCCAGCCCTTCGCGCCCGACCGGATCGCAGACCGCGCCGGCGTCGATTACCGCGATGACGCTCGCGACCGGCAGCTTGTGGGTCGGCGCGACGATCAGCGTCATGCCGTTGCCCAGGACGCGGCGCTCGAAACGTGGAAAGGAGTACGGGCGCGGCTCGCCTGGCTGCGGGCGCGGCGGAAACGCCGTGGTGATGCTCATGCGCCGGCTTCCGCCGCGATCGTTTCCTCGACGGTCGCGCCAACGCGCGGGAGGTATACCAGACTCGCGCGGTTGTCTTCGCCGAGGCGCGCTCGTGAGAACGCGTCGACGTCGGCTGCGCGCACAGCGCGGTATTTCTCGAGTTGTTCGTTCACCAGCCTCGGCTCCTGGAAGAATGTGGCGAACTTCGAGAGCTGGTCAGCGCGTTCGCCGGCGAGCTGCAGCCCGCGCACGAATTCGGATTCGATCAGTGCCTGCGCGCGCTCGACCTCGTCGTCGCTGACGCCGTCATCGCGGAGCTGATCGACTTCGGCTTCGATAGCCCGCTCGAGCTGCTCGGAACTCACCCCCGGGCGGGCGGTGACATCGATGACGAGCAGGTCTGCCCCCTTCGCCAGGTCGTACGTGAACGAGCCGACGTCCTGTGCCACCTGCTGCTCGCGAACCAGGGTCCGGTACAGTCGGCTGCCACGGCGCAGCCCGAGGATCGCCGAGCAGATGCTCGCGGCGTAATACTCGTCGGTCCCGAAGACGGGTGAGCGGAATGCGAGGAAGACTCGTGCAAGCGCGACGTCGTCGTACACTGTCTCGCGAACGCGCCTGCCAAGAACAGGCGGCAGCGACATGTCGCGAAGCGGAGGCTTTCCCGGGCCGCGTGGAATCGTGCCGAAGTATCGCTCGACTGCGTCGCGGGCGGCACTCGGATCGAAATCCCCCGCGATCGACAGCACTGCATTGTCCGGCGTGTAGTACGTGCGGAAGAACGCGGCGACATCGTCGAGGCTCGCCGCGCTCAGGTCTTCCATCGACCCGATCAGGGAATGATGGAACGGATGCGACGGAGGAAAGCAGAGCGCGGGCAGCTTCTCCCACCAGCTTCCGTAAGGCTGGTTGTCCATCGACCAACGCCGCTCGTTCTTCACGACATCCCGCTGCAGGTCGAGCTTCTGCTGAGTCATTCCCGGCAGAAGGAATCCCATTCGATCGGCTTCGAGCCAGAGAATCGACTCGAGGTGATTCGACGGCACTGTCTCGAAGTAGTTCGTTCGCTCGAGCCACGTCGATCCGTTCAACGTTCCGCCGGCGCGCTGGATCATCTCGAAGTGCTCGTTCGTGCCGACGTGCTCCGAACCCTGGAAGAGCATGTGCTCGAACAAGTGTGCGAATCCGGTCAGTCCCTCACGTTCGTTGGCGGATCCAACGTGGTACCAGAGATTCACGGCGACGATCGGTGCCGTGTGGTCTTCGGACAGCGTGACGAACAGCCCATTTGCCAGCTGAAACGTTTCGATGGGAATCTGCATCGGCGAAAGTTGCGCGAATGAGGTGTCGAGTGGAACCGAGCTGCTCGCCGCGATGGCCAACGCTACGGCCGGCAGCGTCCGCCGACTGGTCGCCGCGGCGGCCGCGCGGCCGAGCCATGGAGTTGGACCGCGTTTCCGGCGTGGATATTCCGTTGATCAATACTGTATTGTCAATTCTGCAGTGTTGGCGCTCCTTGCGCTGGTATTGGTAAAACAACATTGTTCAGCCAATGGCCCGACATTATGCAATGCGTGGGCGCGCGGCCGCGGCCGACCAGACGCGACGCCGCATCATCGAGGCCGCGATTGCGCTCTATGCCGCGCGTGGCCCAGCTGACACGACGATCTCGGCGGTCGCCGACCACGCGGGCGTTCAACGGCTTACCATCTATCGCCACTTCCCCGATGAGAGGCTGCTCCTCGATGCCTGCTGGGACTACTGGTCGCTGCTGCACCCGCTCCCTGCGATCCACGGCTGGGAAACGATCGCCGATCCGCGCCAACGTCTTCGCGCCGCCCTCGATTCAGTCTACATCTATTATGGCGGTGCGGGTCCGCTGCTCGAACGGCTGATCTCCGACCGCGAGCGTCTGCCGGCGCTGGTCGAGGTGATGGCGTCCTATGACCGTTGGGTCGCCAGCGCACGCGAGCGTCTGCTCGAAGGGTGGGGCGCGCACGGTCGGGCGCGACAGTGGATCACCGCCTTCGTCGAGCACGCGCTTCGTTTCAGCACCTGGCTGTCGCTGTCACGAAGTGGCGTCCTTCAGCCGGGCGACGCATCACGCGTCCTCTCGCGCGCTGTCGCTGACATCGCCCGCGACCCATATGCGTGAGGCGCCCGGCCTGACGTCCAGCCGCTGATGCCTAACGGTAGGCGGGAAGGCCGGATGCGTTCGCCACTACCAGCTCCAGCCACTCCCCTGCTTGGGCGTGCCCGGGCACCCCACAGGCGATCATGAAGTGACCGGGATGGCCGACGACGAAATCGAGCGTTCCGGTCTCGTCCTCCTGAAGTCCTTCGTCGAGCCGCGGTAGCGCTGCCCCGGGGAATGCGGGGTCCGAAGGCTCGATCGGCGGCGGCAGCACCTTCCGCACGACGATCGCCGAATGCTGGAGGTCGGAGTCCCGGTTCGTCACCGCGATGTGGACGCGCCACCCAGCCGGCACGACCAGCCCGTGGCTCCCATTGGTCGCGCCGTTGTAGTTCAACGACCCATTGAGGCCGTTGTACCCGGAGACGAGCTGGAGAGAGACGGTGCGCGACCGGACATCATACGTGAGGAATTCGTTGACACGAACTGGCCCGGCGGGCGTGGCCGCCTTGATCGCCGAGTCGGACCGCGACTCAGCGCCGACGCCGTTAGGCGACTCCTGCCGGCGACCTGTCCGGCTCGTGCTTGCGCTGTCGGCGCGAGAGGTAACCCTGGCGGCAGTCCTGGTCGTCGTCGCAGTCGTTGCAATCTTCCCCGTCGTCTCGGTCTTCGCCGTCGTCGCCGTCGGCCCCGCGCTTGCCGCGCCCGGTGTGCGCCGGGCCGAGTCGTTAGGCACCGCCGCTGATGCCGTCGTGCGGGTCGCGGTCGTGTCTCCGCCGTTCCCCGCCGCGAGCCTCGCGCTGTCGGGCCTGTCGGGCCGTTGGCCGACTGTGTAGCCGGCCGCTGACGAGTCGGCGCGGGCGGCGTCTGCCGAGCTGGAAGACTGGCGCTCGCCGCACGCGGCGGCTGTCACCAGCAGCAGCGCCACGACGCGCCTCACTTCGCGTTCCGCTCGAAGAGGTAGACCACGGGCACCTTCAATGATTCGTTCACCACGTACCGCCAATTCTGGTCGCGACTCTGCGAGATAGGGCTCGTTCGGGTCGGCGACGTCAGAGGCTGGAGACCAAACCGGCGCGCCAGGATCGAGAGGCGAAGCATGTGAAAAGGATCGCTGACGAGGATCACGTCCTGCTTCGACTGCCCGCGCATGATGGCTGCCACCCCCTGCAGCGACTCGCGCGTCGTCCGTCCCATATTCTCGAGGACGATCGCGCTGTCGGGGACGCCACGACGTAAGGCGTATCGCCGGCTGACCGCCGCTTCGCTCGTTGTGTCGCCATCGCCGCGGCCACCTGTGACGATCATCCGCGGAGCCAACCCGGCTCGCCACAGCTCGATGGCGTGATCGAGCCTGGCACGAAGTACCGGTGATGGACGCCCGACATACTGCGCCGCACCGAGTACGACGATCGCGCTCGCCGGCCGCGCCTCGTCACGCCGTCCGGTGACGACGATCTCCAACATTGTCAGCGCCCAGAGGCCGAGCAGGAGGAGCCCGACGATACCGAGCAATCTCCGTCTGCTCTTCCCGGTCATCGCGACCAACTTACCAGCACCGCGCGGCTCGCGAAATGTCTGGCGCGATCGCCCCCTGCCTCACTCGGCCAGACTGAGAAGCGCGAGCCAGAAGACGTCGAACGACACTCGGGATTCGCGGTCGGGATTGACCGCCGCCTCGATCGCCAGTCCATCGAGCAGCGCGACGACGACTCCCGACATCAGCTCCGTCGGCACGCGCGGCTTCAGCTCGAGGAGGCGGAAGAGCTGCGTCGTCGTTGCTTCGGCTTGCGCGTGACGCAGTCGCGCCGAACGTTGTGCGGCCAGCACCGCCCCCGGTGCGGGATCGTGCAGCAGCTCGAGGAGGACGCGAAGCTCGTTCAGCTCGAGCTCCCGCTCGATCCACCGCCAGAGTGCATCGATCGCCTCCGCCGGCGGGCAGCCATGCATCGCGTTCCGCTCGCGATTCAGCACGCGCTCGGTCAGCCACTCGATGAGCCTCGCCAGCAACGCATCACGATCGCGAAAATGGTAGTGGATGAGCGCCTTGCTCACTCCCGCTTCGGTCGCGACATCCTGCATGCTGAGTCGCACGAGCCCCGCGTCTCGCACGCGCCGTGCGGCGGCGGCAAGGATCTTCGCCGGCGCCGATTCGCCCGGCTCACGTCGAACGACCTCGGTGGTCAGAAGCTGATCCTCGTCCGCGGGGCTGGCGCTTCGACTTTGTAGCCGGCACCGGTCAATTGCGCGCGGAGCGCAGCCTGCGCCGGTGGCTCGCCATGCACAAGATAGACGGAGCCGAGCCGCGGCGAGGTGGTGCGCACATCGCCAAGCCAGCGCGCGAGCTCGGTCCGGTCGGCGTGTGCACTGTAGCCGTTGAGAACCACGACCTGCGCCCGCAGTGGCTGCTCGTCGCCGAGGAGCTTGAGCATCGGCTGACGCTCGACGAGCCGCCTGCCTAACGTGTGCTCGGCCTGGAACCCGACGATCAGGACCGTGTTGCGCGGATCGCTCACCCCGTTGGCCAGGTGGTGCACGATGCGGCCCGCCTCCGCCATTCCCGAGGCCGCGATGATGATCATCGGCCCCTGCGCGCTGTTCAGCGCCTTTGATTCGCTGACGTCCCGCGTGTAGTGGACGAGGTCGAATCGGAACAGCTCCGAAACCTGGCGGACGAAATCCTCCGACTGGTCGAACAGGTCGGGGTGCAGCTCGAAGACCGACGTCGTGTCGATCGCCAACGGGCTGTCGACATAGATCGGGATCGCCGGGATCCGGTTCTCGCGGGCGAGAATGTGAAGGTCGTAAATGATCTCCTGCGTGCGGCCGACGGCGAACGCGGGAATGAGGACCCTGCCTCCACGCGCCGCCGTCTCGGTCACCACCTTCGCCAGCGCACTGCGCATGTCGCCGATCGGTTGGTGATCGCGATCGCCGTAGGTTGACTCGAGGAGGACGATGTCGGCGCCACCGGGTGCCTGCGGATCGCGGATGATCGGCAGACCATAACGGCCGACGTCCGCGGAGAAGACTAGGCGTCGCGTCTGGCCGTTCTCGCTGCAGTCCACCACCACCGACGCCGACCCCAGAATGTGCCCGGCATCGACGTACGTGACCTTCACCCCCGGCACGACGTTGAACGTCCTGCCGTAAGGCACGCCCACCATGAGTTCCTGCACCCGCGTCGCATCGCGCATCGAGTACAGCGGAAAGACTGTCTGCTTCGAGCGCTTGGCGTAGAACCGCGCGTCCTGCTCCTGGATGTGCGCCGAGTCGGCGAGCATGATCGCGCAGAGATCGCGCGTCGCGGGGGTCGCCCAGATCGTCTTGTCGTAGCCGCGACTGACGAGAAAGGGGAGTCGGCCCGAGTGGTCGATATGAGCATGTGAGAGGACAATCGCGTCGATCTCGTCCACCGGAACCGGAAGCGTGCGGTTCTTTTCATCGCTCTCGACGCGCTTGCCCTGGAACATGCCGCAGTCGAGAAGCACCGTGCGCCCGTTCACGCGCAGGATGTGGCACGAGCCGGTTACTTCCTGCGCCGCCCCGTAGAACTCGATCTCCATTTCCACTCCGCTCGTGTGTGAACGCGCCGCTCGGGCGACGGCGATGGTCGGTCGCGCGTCAGGGCTCGACGACGTCTCGCTGGAACACGATGGTCAACCGCGTACCGTCCTGCGCCATCATCGCCGGTTCCCAGCGAGAGCGACTGCGCTCGTTGAGCAGATCGGTGAGCGCGTCTTCGTCGTCGCGTGGCTGCCGCGTGAGGCGCAGCATCACCGCCTGGTATTCTTTCATGCTGGCGAAATTACTAGCTTCCCCTGCATGGACACCACCCCGCTTTTTCCGACGCTCCGCCTCGTTCAGCACCCGCTCGTCCAGCACAAGGTGACGCTGCTGCGAGACCAGCGCACTCCGACGAAGATCTTCAAGGAGCTCGTCGACGAGATCGCGATGCTGATGGCGTACGAAGCGACGGCGGACCTTCAGCTCGAGCCGGTGCCGGTCGAAACGCCGCTCGAGAAGACTGTCGGCCGGCAGGTCGCCGGCAAGAAGCTGACGCTCGTTCCGATCCTTCGCGCCGGACTCGGAATGGTGGAAGGGATCCTCCGACTCGTCCCTGCGGCACGCGTTGGACACATCGGCCTCTATCGCGATCACGACACCCTCGAGCCGGTGGACTACTACTTCAAGGTCCCGGGCGACACCTCGGAGCGTGACTTCTTCCTGCTCGACCCGATGCTCGCCACCGGTGGAAGTGCCGTTTCGGCCGTCACCTCGCTCAAGCGGGCCGGGGCATCGCGGATCCGTTTTCTCTGCCTCGTCGCCGCACCTGAAGGCGTCAAGAAGCTCGCGAATGCACACCCCGACGTGATTGTCTACTGCGCCGCGCTCGATCGCGAGCTGAATTCGCAGGGCTACATCCTGCCGGGGCTGGGCGATGCCGGCGACCGGCTGTTCGGGACGCGGTGAAGCACGAGCCGTTAGCCTTTAGCCGTTAGGGTTGGGGGACTACGCAAACGAACCGCGGCCACATCTGGAGCTGGCCGCGGTTCTTTCCTGCTGATGGCTGACGGCTAATCGCTGCGGGTCAGCCGAACCACTCGCGCGGGCAATCCCGCTGCTGACGCGCGGCGTCCATGATCCAGCGCTGCGTCTGCTGGTCGGTGACTTCGTCGGCGACAGTGTTGAACCAGATCGCCGCGCGCTTCTGGTCGCCAACCCGGCGCCACAGTTCGCCGACGAGGTAGCTGAGCACCGCGCGCTCTTCGCGCGGTACGCCGTCGAAGCTCGCGAGTGCCTCCTCGAACTTCCATGCTGCCTTACGGCGGAAGAAGCGCTCGGCCTCGACATCAGTCTCGTCGACACAGCACCAGGCCGCGCGAAGAAGAAGGTCAGCCACATGCCGGGGCTCGCTCGACTGCCAGTCGGCGACCTTGGCCGCGGCCTCGTACTTCTCCGAGCCGGTCATCCCGGTCGACGCGACGGGGGCGAGCTCGTTCCACACGTGCTCCTTCAGCGTCGGCGTGACGTCCGCCTCCTCGGTGAAGTCGCGCTCGGCGCCGGAGTACCCGCACCGGTTGCAGG
This sequence comes from Gemmatimonadaceae bacterium, assembly GCA_045804265.1. Classification (GTDB taxonomy): domain Bacteria; phylum Gemmatimonadota; class Gemmatimonadetes; order Gemmatimonadales; family Gemmatimonadaceae; genus JABFXC01. The sequence continues at coordinate 31,755 of JBJMNK010000113.1, forward strand.
TGTGGATGAGATACGGGAGCGGCTGCGTGCCGGCGGCACGCTCGTGAAAGTCAGTCCGCTTGCCGCCAAAGGAATTGGTCGACACGACCGCCTGCGAGCGGAATCGCGTGTCACAGACCGGGCATCGAAGATCGATTTGCTGGAGCGTCGTCATTTGCCACCTGCGCAATGTTGCTTCACCCGAATCTTTTCGAAGGGAAAATCTGTGCCAGACGCGCGAGAGACCCTCCCTTGTTCGCTAACACGTGTCCCGCTATCATTCCGCCCGTCTGAACACCGGGCGACTCGCCGGTTCCGCGCCGCTACCCGCGATCTGGGAGTTGATGCTCATAAATCTGCTGCCGGATTTCTTCGCTGCCCTGCAGAGCGCCGACCCGGCTGCCGCTTACCAACGCTACTTCGACGCCCATAAACGCCTCCTCACGGCTTATTGGCAGAACTACGTCATCGACCCCGATGGCGCCCACTTCCAGGACGTAGTCCAGTCCACCGTCGCTGCCGGCAGGAGTGACCTGCGCGCGATGCTCGAGCGCACTGATGTCGTCTCGCTCGCACGCGCCACTGAAGAGCAATGCGCGACCCTTCTCGACACCGACGTCGATATCGACGTCGTGCTGATGGTTGGCGTGGGTGCGGCGAACGCTGGTGAGCTCGTGGTGGAGGGACGTGGAATCGCCTTCGTCTGCCTCGAGCACTTCACGAGCGTGGCAAACGCCGACACGCAGGGGCTCGGGCTCGATCCGGAATTGATTCCACTCTGGCTCGCGCACGAGATCGCGCACGCGGTGCGCTATACATCACCCGGCAGTCGCAGCGAGATGCGCCGTCTCATCGAGGCAGCGGGCGGTTACTACTCCTACTGGGAAACGGGGCGGCACGCCACGCTGCGCGAGCTCCTCGTCAACGAGGGACTCGCGGTGCAGGTGTCGCAGGCGATCAGCCCGGGCCACGCGGCGTGGGAGTACTTCGGCTATGGCCGCCGCCAGTACGCACGAGTGCGCGAGCTCGAGAGCGTGGTCGCGCGGGCGGTCGCGCCGGATCTCGATGCGTCAGCGCTCGGCCTTCGCCTGCGCTACCTGTCGGGCGGCATGAGCGACGAAGCGCGTACGGTCGACCGTTATGTCCTGCCCGAGCGCAGCGGCTATCTGCTCGGCGCGCGTATCGTCGAACCGGCGATCAAGTCACGTGGTCTCTCGTGGGCGATCCGCGCTGGAGCACAGGAGCTGACCGACCTGGCCCGTTCCGGCGCTGCCACCGCCTGAGCCGGAGGCAGGGGTCAGGGGTCAGCGCCGTGAGGCCTAACGGTATCGCCGCCTGCCGGTGCCGCGTCAGCGATGACGCCGCTGCCTGGCGCTGGATCCCGACGTCTGAGTCGGCGCCCGCTACTTGCCGACGCAGAACGAGCGGAAGACCCGATCGAGTACGTCCTCGGTGTCCACCACCCCGACCAGCTCCTCCAGTGCCGTGACGGCGGCCCGCAGGTGCACCGCAATCACCGGCGCGGGGAGCTCGCGCGATTCCCATCCCGACCTGAAGCTGCCGATCTCGTCGCGTGCCTCTTGAAGCGCCGCAAGGTGGCGCGCTCGCGTCACCACTGGCATGTCCGGCACGAGGGCGTGGATCGATGCCGAGAGCGCCTGCTCGATTGTCGCAAGCAGCTCGGCGAGCCCAGCTCCTGTTTCCGCGCTCACCGGAACAAGCGCGCGATCCTCGTCGATCCCGCCGGTCGCGCCTCGAGCGCGCGATCCCGCCGGCATCAGGTCCTGCTTGGTCAGCACGCCGATGACCGGCGCCGGCGAGATCGCCGAGATTCGGCGCCGCGTGTCGACGACATCCTCCAGCCGCTCGGCGCATGCGAGGACGAGCTGCGCACGCGCGAGGTAGCGTTCACTGACTTCGATCCCGAGTCGCTCGATGGTGTCCGTCGACTCGCGAAGGCCGGCCGTGTCGACGAGGCGCAGTGGCCAGCGTGGAGCATCGACTACCGCTTCGATCGCGTCACGCGTCGTGCCGGGGATTGGAGTCACCAGCGCGCGGGCGTCGCCGAGCAGCGCGTTGAAGAGCGACGACTTGCCCGCGTTAGGCGGCCCGGCCAGCACTACCAGCGCTCCGTCGCGAACGAGCTCGCCCGCTGGCGCCGTCGCGATCAGCGCGTCGAGCAGCATCGAGACGTCGCGCGCGCTGCGCGCGATTCGCTCCGGCGCTACCGGCCCGTCGTCCTCTTCGGGAAAGTCGATGTCGTAGGCGATCAATGCCTCCAGCTCGAGCAGCGCGTCACGCAGCGCGAGGACGCGCCGGACAAGCCCGCCATCGAGTGCATCGAGCGCGAGTCGATGCCCGGCGCGGGACGTCGCGTCGATCACGTCGCCGATCGCTTCTCCCTGCGCGAGCGTCAGCTTCCCGTTGATTACGGCCCGGCGCGTGAACTCGCCGGGGAGCGCCTGGCGCGCACCCGCTTCGACGAGCGCCGCCAGCACCAGCGCTGACGAGACCGACCCGCCATGCGTCGATATCTCCACCATCGGTTCGCCGGTGAATGAACGTCCCTGCTCGAAGTACGTCACCAGCGCCCGGTCGAGCAGCTCGCCGCTTTTGGGATCGCGAATCGCTGACAGCGTCGCGACCCGCGGAGACAGCGGCCATGGCGTCACGATGCGGCTCGCGAGGTGTGCAGCGGCCGCTCCGCTCATGCGGACAAGCGCGATCGCTCCTCGGCCCTGTGCGGTAGCGACGGCCGCGATGGTGTCGGCCGCACCGCGGATCGATCCTGCCGCGGTGAGGCCCTCGGCCGCGTCAACCGTGTCGTCGCCCGACGCGTCCGGTGGCCCGACGCGTGGCGAGCCGCGCAGCCGGCCGTGGGGCGAGGCGGCTTCGCCCATCGTTAGGCGGCAGGGGCAGGTTCGAGCTCGAACGCTTCGCCAGGCTCGATGATGCGCACCTGATGTCCACGCGCGTGCGTCGGGAGTTTCGCCCGCAGGCGAATGATCGCGTCGTGGGCGCCGGCGGTGACGTGGCGAAACGTCCCCCAGTGATACGGGATGAACACCTTCGCATCGAGGCGCTCGAAGAGAGCCAGTGCGTCGTCGCTGGTGAGGTGGCCACGACGAAAATTGAACTTCCACCAGGGCGCGTGGCCAATGGGGAGCAGCGCCACGTCCAGCTGGCGGCCGGCTCCGCTGATGTGCTTCGCGACCAGCTGTCCGGTGTCCGGCATGAGCGCCGTATCGCCGGCGAAGAACAGGCTTTCCTCACTCGTGTCGAGCAGGTACATGTTCGCCGCGCTGCGCCAGCGATCGACGGCATACCGGGCGCCGACGTGTCGGGCCGCGGCGGCAGTCACTGTAACTCCGCCGATCTTCACGTCATCACCCGGCGGCAGCGCGGTCGCGTTGGCGTGGCCTCGCGCGCGAAGCCACTTCGCGATTGCCGGTGGCGCGAACAGTGGAATCGTCGCCGGCAGCGCCGCCAGCGACTTGAATGAGAGATGATCGGCGTGCGCGTGCGAGAGCAGGATCGCGTCGAGCGCGGGGAGCGCGCCGAGCGCGATGCCGGGTGCGCTCACACGCGGCAGGAAGCGGCCGAGCGCGGGATCGAAGTTCGGATCGGTGAGGATCCGCACCCCCCCGAGCTCCAGGAGGAGCGTCGCGTGTCCGATGTACGTGATGCGCACCGTTGGCTCTCCTCCCCCGAAACGTTCGCCGTCAGGCGATGATCAGCGACGCACGCGCGCCGGTGCCGTCGTCGCTACCGTCGCCTGGACGCTGGAGCTCCGCGCACGCTCCTTCGACAGCAGCCATTGCTGCGGGATCGTCACGAGGTTCTGGACCGTGTAGTAGAGATTCAGCCCGGACGGGAAGCGGAAGAAGATGACCGTCATCACGACGGGCATGATGTACGCCATCATCTTCGTTTGCGGGTTCGGCGGCGCATTGCGCATACCGATCCACGACAGCACGAACATCGATAACCCCATCAGCACCGGAAGGATGTAATAGGGATCCTTGAGGGAGATGTCCGGCAGCCAGAGAAAGGGTACGCCGCGGAATTCGATCGTGTTCTGGAACACGTAGAACAGCGCGAACAGAATGGGCATCGGGATGAGCATCGGCATGCACCCGGCCATCGAGCTGAACGGGCTCATGTCATGCTCGCGGTACAGCTTCATCATCTCGCTGTTCAACCGCTGCGGGTCCTGCTTGTAGCGCCGCTGCAGCTCCTGAAGCTCGGGTTGGATGCGTTGCATCTTGAGGCTCGTACGCATCGCGCTCTGGTTGAGCGGCCAGGTCAGCAACCGGATCATCACCCCGAAGAGCACCAGCACCCACCCGTAGCTCATGCGGAACGTCTCGTGAAGCCAGAGCAGCGCGCGCATCACGATCGTCGCGAAGGGCTGGACGATCTTCTGCAGGTAGCCGCCGTAGGGGTTGGCGGTGTCGAGGTCCCTGCCTAACGCCCGCAGCCGCCGCCACTCCTGGGGCCCGGCATAGATGTCGAAGGTGAAGGCGCCGTCGTGCAGCGGCACCTGCACGACGCCGGACATGTGAGTCACGACCTTCGACGTCCGCGGGCCACCGGTGATGACCATGTCGCCGAACGAACGCACGGTGTCCGGCGCCGCGACCGCGACCATGAAGTACTTGCTCTTCGTCACCGCCCAGGTGAGCGGCCCACGGATGTCCTGCTTCTCGCCCGCGTCGACCTTGGTGAAGGGAACGCCGGTCGCATCGCTGGTCTTGCGCTTGTACGCGATCGCGAAGTGGCGCATGTCGTCCAGTGTATCGACTTCGGCGGAGTTCAGCCCCTGCGGCAGTGTCACGAGCAGCGTGCTGCCGTTCGGTGCTCCACTGACTTTTCCGGTCACGTGGACGACATAGCTGTCGGGAGCGACGGTGTAGCGGATGTCGACGCTGCCTGACGTGGTCGACGCGGTGTACTCCACGCCTCGGCCGCCGGCGATCGCCGAGCCGTTGAACGGAACGGTCGCGAGAGGGAGCGTCCCGGCAGGCGTCGCGATCCCGTACGAAATGAGCGGCTCACCCGCGCGAGCGAGCTCGATCGGCCGCCCCTTCTGCGGCCCGGGCTGGAGTGAACGGTACCTGGCAGCGGTCGCACCGATCAGCGATGCGCCGCGGGAGCTGAAGCGGACCTCCCCGAGCGAGTCGCGGAAAACCATCGTGTCCGGCTTTGCCTGGGCGACAGTTGCCGCGTTGCTCCCCGGCGAAGCTCCCACACCAGCGTTAGGCGGTTCCTCTGCTGCTCCGGTTGCGGGAGCGGCCGGCGCTCGACCGGAACTGTCAGGCAGCGGGACTGTGCTCGACGGTATTTTTCCGTCCGCCGCAGAGGCTGTTGGCCGCGGCGGTGTTGGAAAGAGCTTCGGCGTCAGCCAGAGGACGAGGCCGATGAGCAGTGCCGCGATTGCAATACGTCGGGTCATGGAACCAGAGCGCGCGTGTTCACGCGCATCATTTCGAAGTTGATCCGGTCCGCGGCTCTTGTGCCGCTCATGACCGGTGGTGGACTGCTACGGAACGGGGTCGTAGCCGCCCGGTCGGAACGGATGACAGCGAAGGATTCGCCGCGCGGCAAGCCAGCTGCCCTTGATCGCGCCGTGCTTCTCGAGTGCCTCGATTGCATAGGCGGAGCAGCTTGGCATGTAGCGGCAGCTCGGGGGCAGCATTGGCGAAAGTGTCACCTGGTACCCGCGAACGAGCAGAATGAGGAGCGTGCGCACGAATCAATCTACTGCGACGAATCGCGCCGCGACTCGCACCGCCTCGCGCTCGATGATCATCGCGAGCTCAGCGAGCTGCTTGTAGTCGAGTCGATACGCCGATGGTCGCGCGTGAATGACGATGTCGACTGCTGGAAGGCCTGGAATGATCCTCGTCCGCGTGAGCTCGCGGAGCCGCCGCTTCAGCAGGTTTCGCTCGACCGCGGATTTCCCGTGCTTCGGGACGACGAATCCAACACGAGGGTGATCCAGACGCGAAAGGGAAGCGCTCACCCGAACGTCGAGATGTTCGGTGCGAAGGCGCTTCCCTGTTCGCGCAACCTCACGAAGCTCGAGGCCTCGCGTGATGCGATGACTGCGCGGAAACGTCGAAGGCGTACGCGTCTAACTGTGCGAGATCGCTATACGCGTTCGCGCTTACGCGCCTGCGTACTTGCTCGGCAGCCGCACAGTCAGCCGCTTCCGGCCCTTCTTCCGCCGCCGGGCGAGAACCTCACGGCCCCACTTGTCGGACATGCGAAGGCGGAATCCGTGAGTCTTGATGCGGCGCTTGTTGCGCGGGCGGTAGGTTGGCTTGCCCATACGTAATGCCTCGGATGAGTCTCAGATAAATCGGGTACAGACCTGTAAACCTATCCAGAGCCGTGACATGGGTCAAGTGATCGTGCCTGGTTTCGACGCGCGGCGCGATGCCCGTGCTTTTGGTAATACAGGAAGACCGATCGCTGATCGTTTCGCCGGCAAACGCGAACGTCAAAGCTGCGGAATTTCTGGCCGATTGACTTATCCACAGTGGCCGGGTAGCTTCGCCTCCCCCGCGACTTTTCCACACCCACCTAATGTCGCTTACCGCGCGCGAAATCTGGTCCCGCCTCCTCGACCGCGCCCGGCAGGAGCTTCCTGAACAAACGTTTCGTACCTGGCTCGAGCCGACCGAACCCCTCGCAGTCGAGGGCGACACTCTGTTCGTCGGTGCTCCCGATCAATTTGCCGCCGACTGGAACGAGTCGAAGCACGCGGAGCTGCTCGCCAACTATGGCCCGATAGCACTCGGCCATCCGATCCGCATTGCGTTCAAGGTCAACGAAGAACGAAAGGCGCGACCCCAGATGGATTTTTTCGTCGCCCCGCCGGCAGTGGCGCCAATCGCGACGACTACGCCACTAGAGCGCCACCAGAGAAATAACTTCGCGCCACTCAGCGAGCGGTACACATTCGACCATTTCGTGATCGGGAAGTCGAACGAGCTCGCGGCAGCTGCGGCGCACGCCGCGGCCCAAGCGCCGGGCAAGGTCTACAACCCGCTCTTTCTCTACGGTGACACGGGTCTCGGCAAGACACACCTGATGCAAGCGGTCGCGCATGAGATCCAGACGCGGCAACCGGATACCCGAATTGCATTTGTCGGAACCGAGCAGTTCACGAACGACCTGGTCGCGTCGATTCAGGGCAGGACCACTCAGGATTTTCGTCGACGCTATCGTGAGATCGACCTGTTGCTGGTCGACGACGTGCACTTCCTGAAGGGGAAGGAGGCGACCCAGGAAGAGTTCTTCCACACTTTCAATGCATTGTACGAGGCCGGCCGTCAGATCATCCTGACGAGCGATCGTCCGCCGTCCGAGATCCCGGGACTCGAGGCCCGACTGATCAGCCGCTTCCAGTGGGGGATGGTCGCCGATATCGAGCTGCCTGACCTCGAGCATCGAATCGCAATTCTCCGGCACAAGGCGCAACTCGATCATCTCGAGCTGACCATCCCCGAGGATGTGATCCGGTTCATCGCCGAGCATGTTCGATCGAGTGTTCGTGAGCTCGAAGGATCGATCATCAAGCTTCTGGCATACGCATCACTGCGTCATCGCGAGGTCACGGTCGATCTCGCCCGCGAAGCGCTCCGGGACAAGCTTCGCACGGGAGCGGAAAGCCTGGAGAATGCCGAGAATCGCCAGCTCGACATCCCGACAATTCAGGGGATCGTTGCACGGGAGTGGGGTGTGACCCCTGATGGGCTCAAGTCGAAGACTCGAACCAAGACACTCACTACACCACGTCAGGTCGGGATGTATCTTGCTCGGGAATTTCTTGGCTCGCCGCTGGTGGAGATTGGCGTCGCCTTTGGCGGCCGCGATCACTCCACCGTCATTCATAGTCTCGAACGAGTTACTGAAGGACTGTCGGCAGATCCGGCATTCGCGAAACGTGTGGAAAAGGTTCGTTCTGCGCTTCAATCGCTCCGCTGAACGTCTGGAAAAGCGGTTCTTTCTCCACGGTTCTCCCTGACGATGATTATTCATCCACGAGAGTCGACATTTGCGGACGTCGAATGCACATGACGGTCTCTGTCGTAAGTGTCATTTTGCCAGTAAGTTGAGCAGTTCCTCCACAGATCCACAGTCTCTACTGCTGCTACTATCGAGAGCTTAAAGCTTCTAGTAACAGCTAGGCAGATTCAATCGATCAACAATCAGGGAGCCGAATGCGCTTCACGATCACCCGGGAGAAGCTTCAGGAAGGTCTCGCTGCGGTCACCGCGAGCATTCCCACGAAGACGACACTTCCCGTTCTCGCGAACATCCTGGTTGAGACTACCGAGAAGGGAATTCGGCTTTCCGGGACGGATCTCGATATCGCCGTCAGCACGGAGATCAGCGCAGACGTGGAGACAGCTGGCGCGATCACTATCCCTGCGAAAAAGCTCAGTGAGATCGCTCGTGAGCTCCCTCCATCACCGGTGAAGGTTGCGAGCTCGGGAGAACAGCGCGTCACGATCGACTGCGGCCGCGCACATTTCCGACTCCTCGGACTTCCGCGTGATGAGTTTCCGTCGTTTCCGAACATCAAGTTCAACGAGAGCTGGCGGGTGCGGTCGGGAGAGCTTCAGAAGCTGATCTCCCACACCGCGTTTGCCGTGTCGACCGAGGAAAGCCGGCCGATCCTGAACGGTGTGCTCTGGGAGTTGCGGCCGGACATGATGCGAATGGTCGCCACGAATGGGCATCGCCTGGCGAAGATGCAGGTCCCGATCAAGTCCAGTGGCATGCCTTCCGCAGATCTGATCGTTCCACCAAAGGCTCTCGAGCAGATCCGACGACTCTTTCCGGCCGACGAAGAACTCGAGATCGCGCGCGGTGAGAACCACCTGGGGTTCAGGTCCCCATTTACCGCGGTCTATACCCGACTCATCGAAGGTCCGTACCCGAATTACGAACAGGTCATCCCGAAGGACAACGACAAGTTCGCAATCGCCGACAAGAGCGCACTGACCAGTGCGCTCAAGCGAATGTCAGTCATCGCATCCGACCAGACGCATCGCATTCGCATGTCGTTCAACGCCGGGATGGCAAAGTTCAGTGTGCAGACTCCAGATCTCGGAGATGCACAGGACGAGCTCGCAGTGCGCTATACGGGGGATCCTCTGGACATCGGCTTCAACGCGAGCTACCTACTCGAAATCCTCCGCTTCATCCCGACCGATGAAGTGAAATTGACGTTCCGCGCACCAGAACGAGCGGCGACGCTCGAGCCCGAGCAGTGGAATGATCCAGCCCAGTATCTCTGTCTTGTAATGCCACTGCGGCTGGTCGACTGACGCCGCAAGGATTCCGGAGCAGCCCATGACGTCGCTGGTGTCGCTGGTTCAAGCTCTCGGAATCGCATACGCGAGTGGTATCAACCTGTACGCCACGGTCACGGTACTCGGCCTGGCGTCGCGAATGGGTTGGATCGGGCCCCTTCCGGGCGGGCTGTCCGCGGTATCGCACCCGGTGGTCATCGGCATCGCCGCGGTGCTCTACATCTTCGAGTTCGTCGCGACGTTGATCCCTGGCGTCGCCTCGGCGTGGGAAACGTTTCACAGCCTCATCCGGCCGCCGGCGGCTGCGGCGCTTGCCGCAATGACGGTCTGGCACGGTGAAGCGTGGACGATCCTCGCTGCCGCGCTGCTGGGTGGCGGGCTCGGTGTGGCCACGCATGCGACGAAGCTCGGCATTCGATACGCGATCGACACCTCTCCAGAGCCGCTCACCAACGGGGCGTCGAACGTCGCCGAACTCGGGCTGGTCGCCAGCGTCTCGCTATTTGTCTGGAACCACCCCTGGATCACCCTGGTGTTCGCCATGGTGGTGCTGGTCGTGCTGATGCTGATGGTGCGTCTGATCTGGCGCGCGCTCCGCCAGGTCTTCTCCGGGAAATGGATGCCGGGACCCGGGCTGCTTCAGGGGGCACGGTGCTCGGCAGCAACCCCACCTCCCGCACGCGAACGAGCAGAGGAGTGAGAGCGACTGCTGCCTAACGGGGCGCCGGGAGTTGCGGCTGTCGCCTAACGGGGCGCCCGCGACAGCAGCCGACTAACGAAGTAGTCTGACCTGCTGGTGTACGGTCTGGACGAACTCCTGCCGCTGCGACCCGGCGTCGACCACGATCTTCGTCGACCCATTCCCGGTGCCGCCGAGCAGGACGCCCGCCTCGGGATCGACGTAGAGCAGGCTGCTTCCCTGCCCTTGTCCGCTGAGATCGACCTGACGACCAGCGACGTGACCCTGGCCTGAAATGATGGTGGTAGTCGTCCGTGCAACTTCAAAGGCGACGTCGCTGGCCTGACGCGACCAGTCGGCGGGAACGAGAGCCCACGATGCGCGTGACTGCCTGACGCTGCGCGCGATCAGCGGAACCGCGCCACGACAGGTCACCGTGGTGGTCGAGTCGGTCCATTGCGCGGCCGGTGCCAGGGGAATTGGCAGGGCGGCGAGGATTTCCCGTCCGGCAGTAACGATGGGGCTCACCGGAGTGGCGCAAACGGCGGCAGAATCGACTGCCGTGGAATCAACGAGCCGCCCATCGGGAAATGCCATCATGCGGAAGGGGACGCCGACGGAGGGCGGCGCGGCCGCTCCACTCCGCGAGCTCGTCACCGTGAAGGTGTCGACGCTCCCGGCAATGCTGATCATCCCCGAATCACCGCGGGCGATGTGATAGGTGATCAGCGCCCGGGTCGAGATCGAGTCGATCCGCGAACCGCCTTCAGCCGATATCACCGCATCGGTGCGGACTTCATACCGATAGACGCCCGGTGCGTATGCGAACGGGTGAGGAGCAGGCGCCGCAACGTTAGGCGATGCAGCCGGTGGTGGAACGACGACGGCCGGCGGTGGCGTTGGAACTGGTCGCGGGGCGGCCGGCGACGGCACCCGCGACGATGGGCAGGCCGCCGTGAAGGCGATGAGCAGGACGAGCGACGACGCGTCGCGCAGGGTGGTGAAGGCGGGGATTGCGCGGGACATTGAAGCCGAGTCAGGCGGGTCGCCGCGACCAGTCGCGGATGTTGCAGGAACGTGAGGCAGGGAGTGCACGCAAGCGGCCTGTAAGCCGGGTTCTGTCGGACGACGAATCGTCCGGACGGTCATTCCTCTCGGAGTGCGATCACCCGCACCCTCCAGCAGCCGACCCGCGGCGTCTTGATCGGGGAGGACTGCCCCTCGCCGCCTATTTGGCCTTGCTCCGACTGGGGTTTACCGTGCCGCTCCCGTTACCGGTCGCGCGGTGGGCTCTTACCCCACCTTTTCACCCTTGCCCGGCCGGTTCACACCGATCGGGCGGTTTGTTTTCTGTGGCACTGTCCGTCGCGCCTGCCTCACGGCGTGCGCGCCCAGGCGTTACCTGGCAGTCTGTCCATGGAGCCCGGACTTTCCTCGGCGCACCGCCTTGCGACGGATTGCCGCGACCATCCGGCCGCTTGCATGCCCTTCAAATGTACTTTGTTGCGGCCCAGAGAACGAGTATTCCGCTGACGATGACCGCGACGCGACCTGCGCATCCGCGGCCAGACACCACAGCGCGTTCGGCAGTCCCGGGACGGCGCTGCTCAGCCTTCACACCGAGCGCGTCGTGAAATTGCTGAAGGTCGTGCCAGCGATCGGCAGGCTCCTGCTCGATGGCGCGGAGCATCGCGGCGGTCAGGGCCGCGGTCGCGGTGGTCGCCGGCGCACCTCCGTCGGCGAGCACGACGGCCATGACGGTGGCCGTGGTCCGCCCACCGAACGGCGGTCGTCCGGTGAGTGCCGTGTAAAGCGTCGCGCCTAACGCGAAGACATCACAACGAGCGTCGAACGGCGCGCCATCAAGGAGCTCCGGTGCAAGGAAGGTCGTCATCTCGAGCGTAGCGCCCACCGTACGAGGGTCGACGCCGGCGGCGAGCAGCGCGAGCGTCATGCGCGGCCAGCGAAGCGACACGCCGCCTCGAGTGTCGACGAAGATCGTCGATGGCGTGAGTAACCCGTGCGGGCTGTCCGCGGCCACCAGAATCGTGCAGGCCGCACGGCCGATCGCGAGCAACTCGTTCGCCGCGAGAGGGCCCTTGGCGGCGATGCGCGCGGCGAGTGACTCGCCGCGAGGTGGCAGCTCGAGAAAGTAGAGTTGGCCGGACTCCGTAATCCCCGCGCCCTGATAGCCAGCCCGCTCGATCGTCCGCACGAAGGCATCCGGCTCGGTGACGCGCGAATTGAGCGCAGTCGACAGTTGAGTGACGACCACGCTCCGTCCGTCCGACGTCGTTGCGGTGAACTCAGTCCCGAGCGGGCTGGGCACCCCGTGATCGTCGAGAAAGACGGGAGCATCGAGCGCACGAAGCGCGAGAACGAAGTCGTCGGGAGACATGAGCGCGAAGTGGCGCCGGGCAAGCGGAGTGAGAATCGTCGCAGCCGCGACGCGATGTGGAATGACGACGGTGTGACCCGTGACGCCACTGTTACCGCCGTCGTGCCGGTACCGATCCATGAGCGCGACGGAGCTGGCGTACAACTCTCTGCCATTGGAGGCCACATGTCGCCGTCGACGATCACCCGTCTGGGAGCGGGTGGACCACAGGAGCCTCTCGCCGCGGTCGCGACGATGCTCGAGCCGGCCGAGCGAGCGCGTGTCGACGCGGCCGGAGTCGGTGTCTACCGGGCGCTGCATCGCGATTCACTCGACGACGTGTTCCGCGACTTGCGCGAGCGTCCAATCGGTGCTGTGCTGGTCTCGGTCTGCCGCTGCGCCGAGCGCGATACCGCGAAGATCGCACGTCTGGTCCGCGAGTTCCCGCGCATCCCCGCATTTGCACTCCTCACGCAGCTCGAGGTGCAGACACCACGTGCCGTGCTCGCGCTCGGGCGCAGCGGGATCCGCGCCATCGTCGACGTCCGGCAGCCAACGGGATGGCGAGAGCTGCGCGCGGTGCTGGCCGAACGGCGCGGTGACGACATCCAGCGCCTCGCGCTCTCACGGATCGCCGAAGACCTGCCTAACGCCACGCCGGACTGCCAGCAGTTCTTCGAGCTGGTGTTCCGACCACGGTCGATTGGAACCGTCCGTGCGCTCGCGAGGGCGTTAGGCATCCTGCCAAGCACACTGATGAGCCGATTCTTCCGCGCCCGCCTGCCGGCGCCCAAGCGCTACCTGGCGACGGCGCGCCTGGTCCGTGCGGCGCGGCTGCTCGAGAATCCGGGGCTATCGGTGGCCAGCGTCGCGAACCACCTGGATTACTCGTCGCCGCAGAGCTTCGGCCGCCACGTGCGCACGATGCTCGGCGTCGGCGCGGTGGAGTTTCGCGAGCGTTATGACGGTGAGGGAATGCTGCGACGCTTCCGCGAGGAGCTGGTGATTCCGTTCGCGCCGGTGCTGCGCGCGTTCTCGCCGCTCACTGCTTCGGCGGCGATTCGAGAGTGACGGTGAAGCGGGTGATCGATCGCCGCAACCGGTCGGCGAGCGCGGCGAGCTGCTGGGACGAGCTGGAGAGCGTGCCTAACGACACTTTCTGCGCCGAGGCCGCGCTCGAGGCCTCTTCCGCACGCGCGGCCGCCTCGACCGACGCGTTCTCCATCGCGCGGATCGAACCGGCGAGGTGCCCCATCGTCTCCGACTGATTGCGCGACACCGCAGCAGCCTCGCCGATGACCGCAGCAATGCGCTCGATGCCGGCGAGCACGGTACCCAGGGCGGTCGTCGCGTCGGTGGCGACGGTGCCGACACCGCGCACCTCTTCCTCACCGACCGTCATCGATCGCACCGCGGATTCGATCTGCGCGCGCACGCCGGAGATCTCGACGGCAATCTCCTTCGCCGCGCGCTCGCTCTGGGCGGCGAGCTTTCCGACCTCATCGGCGACGACGGCGAATCCCCTGCCATGCTCACCTGCTCGTGCCGCCTCGATCGCGGCGTTGAGGGCGAGCAGGTTGGTCTGACGGGCGATGCCCGAGACCGACTGCGCGAACTTCCCGATCTTCTCGGAGGCGCTCGCGAGCGCGCCGACCGCCGCCGCAGACTCGCGGACCTTCGTACCGATGGCGACGAGCGACCCGGCAGCGCGACCGGTTGCTTCGCGGCTCGAGGACGCGGCAGCAACCAGGTCACGCGCGTCGTTTTCCATCGCGGCTGCGCGGCCGCGCAGCCCGCTCGCCGCATCGAGCGCGGAATCGGTATGCCTGACGCCCGAGACAGCATGGTGACGCTGCTCCTTCAATCGATGGCTCACATCACCAACGGTCGCCACGAATTCGTCGCCGGCGATATTGATCTCTCCGACCGATGCGGCGAGCTGCTCGGCGACAGCTGCCACTTCATCCGACTCGCGTTGGACGCTGGCGATGAGATTGCCGATCTCGGCGAGCATGCGATTGAAGCTGCGCTGCAGGAACCCCAGCTCGTCCGCATACTTGCTCTCGGCGCGGATGGTCAGGTCACCGGCTTCCGCCGCGGCCATGCATTCGCGGGTCGCGCGAATGCGACTGATGAGCTTCGATGCGATCGGGACGATCGAATGCGCAACGAGGAGGAGAAGCCCGGCGTTGACGAGAATCCATACCGTCGACTGCGCCGTTTCAGGATGCCGCGCGCGGCCGAGCACCATCGCGAGCGTGTAGCCGGTCGCAGAGGCGACAGCGGTGAAGTAGCCGATCACGCGTCCACGGTCGAATGAGTACGGCACGATCGCCAGGAAATAGATCGCGACAAGTCCGGGCTGTGCGTACGTGTACACGATCGTACTGATGAGCGCCGCGTCGAACGCGGCGAACGCATAGCGGAACCACCAGTGGCGAGCTCCCAGCGCGATTCGCGTGAGGATCCAGTTGATACTGATCGCACCGGCGGCGACACCGAAGACCGTCGAGTAGGTGACATCGAGCGCGCCGAATATCTTCGCGGCGAGGAACGACAATGCGATCGCGACCGTGCTGACCAGCCGGCGACGATATCCGAGGCGGAAGGTGATGAGATCCTTCTCGAGCTCCTCGTCGCTGTTGAAGCCCCTGCGTGCTGCCGCGCGGTCGGCCGTGCGGCCTATCGCTCGCGGATGCGGCTGCCCGACGGGCGCCGTATACTGCGCAGCATCGGCAGAAACGGTGGCGCGCTGTTCGGTGGTTCGTGTCACGCCTGCTCGTCTCGACAGAGGGTTAAGGCTGGCTGGAGCGGGCGAACACCGTTAGACAGCGCTGTCGCGCTGATGGAATAGATGGTGCATTCCACTACTCTGCATGCATAGCGACCGGCGCCATCTGGTGTCTGCCGCCAACACCTCACGACGATCGACTCCGTCAGCGGAAACGGCATAACGGTGCTCGAAGCAGAAAGCACGGCGGCTCAACGTCTGACTCAGCAGGTGGTCGCGGCGCTCCAGGCCGGCGCTCCGGCATTGGCCGCGCGCTGGCGCACGGACGGAGCGCGAGTGGCACCAGGTGCGCCCGTACTCGACGCCGCGGCACCGCATTCAGCCGAAGTGGTGCGCGCGCTCGATGCACTCGCACGCGGAATCGGGGGTGATGCCTGCTGGCAGGATGACCTGATCCGTGCCGGGTGGGCCCTCGGGAGCGAGGAGTACCGACTCGGCGCCTCGCTGCACGCGATGTTGAAGCAGATCGACCTGCTCGAGGCGTTGACGCTCTACGCGCTCGAGACAGCCGCAACACAGGACGAGAGCGCAACAGCCGCCGACGGCATCGCGCTCTCGCGCCGCCTGCAGCGCGCGCGGTCGCTGCTTTCGCTGGCGACCGTGAAGGGGTTCACCGAGGGATACTTCGGTGAAGTGCGCGATCGGTACCGGCTGCTGCGTCATGACCTGCGCAACCCGCTGGGGACGATCCGTACCGCGGTCTCGCTGATGGAGGACGAAACGTTGCCGCCGGAGATGCGCGCAAACCCGCGATTCCGAACGATGGTCAAGCGCAACGCATCGTCGATCGACACGATGATCGGAACGCGGCTCGCTGACGCGACGACGCGCGACGAGGCGTTCTCGTGGCACGTCGTGCCGCTCGCGGACGTGGTGCGCACCGTCCGCCGCGACCTTCGTGAGGACGCAGCCGACGCGCACTGCGACATCGTCTGGCAGCAGGACCTGCCGACACTGCGCACCGACGCGTTAGGCGCCGAACTCGTGCTTCGGACCGTAGTCGGGGCGGTGCTCCGCGAAGCGGTGCCGCATACGATCGTGCAGGTCGAGCTCGAACGCGTCGACGGCGAGCACGTCGTGTTGCTCGTTCGTCACCGGCAGGGCGAGCAGCGTCGCACAGGCTGTGAAGCGGGACTTGCGCTCGCCGAGCGGTTGGCGGCACGACTCGGCGGCCGCGTGTGGCGCGACGAGGTCGTGCACATCGCGCTGCCGATTTCAGTGCGTGGCGAGGAGCGGGAGGATATCGCTGGCGCGCGCTAGCGCGCGCACGTCGTAGCCCGCCTGTTGCAGTGTTTCGCGGCCGCCCTCTTCGCGGTCCACCAGCGCGAGCACGCCAAGGATTCTGCCCCCGGCCGCGGAGATCGCAGCTGCCGCCTTGAGCGCCGAGCCGCCGGTCGTGATCACGTCCTCGATCACCACGACCTGATCGCCTTCGCGAAATGGACCCTCGATCAACTTTCCGGTGCCGTGTGCCTTCGCCTCCTTGCGCACGGTGAACGCGCGCAGCGGATGCCGGGTCGTGGCGCTGGCGTAGCTGATCGCATAGCTGATCGGATCGGCGCCGAGCGTCAAGCCGCCGATGCTGTCAGCCTTCCATCCTGCCGAGTCGATCTCCGCGAGCGCGAGCGGACCAATGAGCGCGAGACCGTCCGGGCTCATCGCCGTCAGGCGGGCGTCGACATAGAACTCCGACTGTCGTCCCGACGCGAGGGTAAAGTGTCCGCGCCGTGCGGACCGTTCGGCGAGAAGGCGGTGGAGTCGGGCGCGATCGGCGGGCATGACGGGGGAGGTTAGGCGAGCGTGGGGCGCCAGTCAACGCGCGCGGCCCTTTCCCTGCCCGTGGCCGTGGCCTACTGTGCAGCACCCGCCCCACGAGCGTCTTGGCCTTCCTCTCCCGCTTCGGTATCCGTCGCTCGACTGTCGTCATCGCCGCCGTGATCGCGTTCGTGCTCGCCGGGATCTATGCGGCGGACCGGGTGCTCACGCAGGCGGCGCTCGGACGCCTCCAGGTCACCGCGGCAGGTTCCGCCGCGATGGTCGAGAGCTTTCTCGCGCAGCGCGCCGACGCACTCGCCGCACTCCGAGCGGTTTATGCGGATCGTCAGGCAGCGGGACATCGGGCGGCACTCTCGGAATACACCATCGCGCTCGGTGACTTTCTTCCCGGGATCCGCCGGTTGTGGATTGCCGACTCGAGCGGGCGGATCGTCGACGACGTCGCGGTTGGCGGCGGCAGCAGGCTTCCGCCGATCGACATGGACACGCTCGCGGTCATGGGGCTGAACAATCTCGCGCAACAGGCGCGCCTGACTGCACACCCGCTGGTCTCGCGGCCGGGGCGGATCTTTGGTGATCAGCCGGGCGTGGTCGTGATGATGCCGCTTTGCAGCGGGCCACATCGGCTGTGCTCCGGGTTCGTCGCGGCGTTGCTGGCGAGCGACGCGTTCCTGGTCGCGGCACTCCGCGCTCCGCGTACCGGACAATCACGCGTCACGATCATGGCGCGCAACGACACCGTGGCCTTCAGGGACGCAACGAGCGGTGGCTCCATGATGCAGACCGCGGTCGCGTTCCGTGCGCCTGATGGCTCGATCTGGCGACTCGTGCTGGCACAGGAGTCAACGGTCGGGTCGACGCGGGCGCTTCTCTGGACGATCGGCCTCGCCGCGCTGGCCGCCCTGGCGTGGGGGATGGTCCGGGATCGGCGTGAGGCGTCGCAAGCCGCGGAACGCTCACGTGAGCTGGAGCGACTGTCGACCGAAGCGCTGCGTGCGAATCGCGCGAAAAGTGAATTCCTGGCGAACGTGTCGCACGAGCTGCGCACGCCGCTCAACGCGATCGTCGGGTTCGTCGACCTGCTCCGTGATGGAGTCTACGGCGAGCTTGGACCGCGGCAGGTCGCGCCGGTCGATCGAATCGCCGTCTCGGCGGGGCACCTGCGACATCTCGTCGACCAGGTGCTCGACATCGCGAAGATGGCGGCTGGCCGGCTCGAGGTGCATCAGGAGTCGGTCGACCTGCGGCCCTTCGTGTTCGACGTCGCGACGGAGGTCGAGCCGCTCGTCTCGGAGAAGCAGCTCAGCATCTCGATGACGATCTCCTCGACGCTGCCACGAGTGCGAACGGACCCGGCGCACCTCCGGCAGATCCTGCTGAACCTCATCGGCAACGCGGTGAAATACACACCGTCAGGCAGCATCCAGGTGAAGGCTCGTTTCGTCGATGGGCTGGTGCCTGGCGACACGGTGACACCGGCGAGCTCGGAGCTGCGAGGGCGCTCGCCTGACCCTACGCGGCCGTGGATGGCGCTTCAGGTCATCGATACCGGCATCGGCATCGCACCGGCCGATCATGTGCGCATCTTCGAGGAGTTCGAGCAGGTGAATGCGGGACCACGCGGCGATTCGGCACAGCGCGGCACCGGACTGGGGTTGCCGATCTCGCGACGTCTGGCCCGACTGCTCGGCGGGGAGATCACGGTGCAGAGCGACTTGGGGAAGGGGTCGACGTTCACCGTCTGGCTGCCGGTAAACCCCGCCGACATCCGCGTGATGTCGCCACGTCACACGACACCAACCGGCGCGCGGATCATAACGCCTGACCGTTAGGCAGCGGACGCCTGCCGTCACGGCGTCAGCGCTTCTTCCGGCCCCGGAAGAGTGCGCGTGCCTTTTCGAGCAGGGTGGCGTCGTCGTCGGCCGGGACCGGCGCCGGGACGGGCTCACTCGCCGCCACCGAGACTGCTGCGCGGAACGCGGCTGCGAACTCGCGAACCGATGGGTAGCGCCGCGTCGGATCGCGCGAGAGTCCGCGCATCACGACACTCTCGATGGCGGGCACGATGTACAAGCCGTCCTTCACCGTCCCGAGCGGCGTCGGTGGCTGCGAGAGCAGCTTGGTGAACATCTCACGCGGTGTCCGGGCGGCGTAGGGATGGCAGCTGGACAAGAGGTAGTAGGCGATCGTCGCGAGGCTCCACTGGTCGGCGGCCGGCGTGACCATCTCGCCGGACAGCGCCTCTGGAGCGACGTAGAGCAAGGTGCCGACGAAGAAGCCGGCGCGAGTGAGCCGCTCCTCGGCGCCGATCTCGGTGTCGGCGGCAATCCCGAAGTCGAGGAGTTTCACCTGATGCGTCGCCGGGTCGTACATCACGTTGTCCGGCTTCAGGTCGCGATGCACGATCCCGGCGAGATGCGCAGCCTGAACCGCTTCGGCGATCTGCTCGACGATCTCTGCGACCTCGGCCGCGGGAAGCGGTGCCTTCCGCCGTGCATAGCGTTCGAGCAGCTCACCGGCGGCCCACTCGGTCGCGATGAAATGCAGCCCCGCGTCGCCCTCGCCGATTTCGATCGTGCGAACGACGTTCGGATGATGGACACGCGAGCCGAAGCGTGCCTCGCGAACAAAGCGGGCAACGGCGGTACGATCCTCGCGCAGCTTCTCGCGCAACACCTTCACGGCGACTACCCCGTGCTCCGGGTGATCGGCGCGATACACGGCCGAGGTTCCCCCTTCACCGACCAGTGCGGAAAGGGTATATCCAGCGAGATTGCGCCCGACGATCGACTGATGCGACACGCGGCGAACCTAATCCTGCCCCCGTACCGTGGCAAGCGACCGCGACGCGCACTAGTGTAGGCAGACCAGCATTCGCCGTCGTGTTCGAAACGTTCTCCGAGACCGATTCCATGTTCGACTCTCTGCGCGCTCGCCGCACAGCTTCGACGTCGCGCACCGCATGCGCGACGATCACGCTGATCACGCTGATCACGAGTGCGACACTCAGTGCCTGCTCGGCCCGGAAGCCGGTGGACGACGGCGCAAAGCCGGCTGATCGGAGTCGCGCGGCTGTTTCGGCACTCGACGTCTCGCGCGTCTATCGTGACGCAGGGCTCATCGTGGAAACGACGCCGGTGCCATTCGTCGGCACGACCGACGTCTTCGCCACCGAGACGCCCGATACGACGCTGGTGCTCGTGACACTCTCGTTGCCGAATCGCGCGATCACGTTCGTACACGAGGGCGACCACTATCGCGGCGCGTACGACGTGATCATCGACGCGCGCCGCAACGGCAGCTCGGTGCGTCGCACACAGGGGCGCCAAACGGTGCGAGTCTCCTCGTACCGCGAAACGAGCCGCGGCGACGAGAGCCTGATCTTCCAGCAGTACGTGCGTCTCGCTCCCGAGAGCTACACCCTCAACCTCACGGTGCGCGACGCCGAGAGCGGACGGACGACGACACACGATGCACCGGTCATCGTTCCGCGCATCTCGCGCACTGGCGCCTCATCAGCGGTCGTCGTGTACGACGCCGAGCCGAGACCGCGTCGCGACACGCTGCCGTCGCTGGTGCCCAACCCGCGCGGGTCAGCGGTGTTCGGTCAGGACACCGCGATGCTCGTGTACGTCGAGCGTTATGGCGGTACCGGCGCGGTGCAGGCGGAAGTTCGTGACGCGCGCGGTGACGCCGTGTGGCGCGACTCACTCATGCTCCCGACACACGACAGCCTGACGAGCGGAATCTTCGCGCTGCCGATCACCGCGATCGGTCCTGGTCTCGCGACGTTCGTGAGCTGGCGTGGTGCGAATCCGGACACCGCGCGCACGCGCCTCGTCGTGAGCTTCGCCGAGGGACTCGCAATCACGTCGTTCGACGACATGCTCTCCTACCTCCGCTACTTCGCGGCACCGGATCAGCTGCAGGCGCTGCGGAATGCGGCGCCGGCCGATCGCGGGCGGACCTGGATCGCCTTCCTGCGCTCGACCGATCCCGACCCGGCGACGGTGGAAAACGAGGCGCTGCGCGACTACTTCATCCGGCTCGAACAGGCGAACCAGCGCTTTCGCGACGAGGCGGGACCGGGATGGCTGAGCGATCGCGGCCGCGTGTTCATCACCCTTGGAGATCCCGACCAGATCTACGACCAGGGACAGAACGACATTTCGCAGCGCGGCCGAGTGCAGATCTGGGAGTACACGCAATATCGCGCCCAGCTCGTGTTCGTCGATCAGTCTGGATTCGGGCGCTACCGCCTGACGATGACGAGCGAGCTCGAATTCCAATCGCTCGCGCGGCGCGTCAAGGAGAAGTGACGGAAAGCCGGCGCGGAAGCGCGCGGCCTTTCCAGCGCGAGCTCGCGCGCAAGGCGATTCACGCCACGAGTGCCGCGGTCCCGATCGCGCTCGCCGCGGGGATCGATCATCGTCTGGCGGTGGTGATACTCGGCGCGCTTCTGCTGCTCGCGATCCTCGTCGAGCTCATTCGCGTGCGCGTGGCGTCGGCTGCCTTACGGTTCGATGCGATGTTCGCCACGCTCTTGCGCGCACACGAAGCGCGCGGAGTGACGGGTGCCACCTGGTTGATCGGTGCGATGTTCGCGGCGGTCTTCCTGTTGCCTCGCAGCGCGGCGATCGCCGCGACCTGGGGTGCGGCGGTCGGCGACGCGGCGGCTGCGCTGGTAGGCATGCGGTTCGGCCGTCACCGCTCGTTGCGCGATGACAAGTCGGTGGAGGGCAGCGTCGCATGTTTTCTCGCAACGCTGCTCGGCGCAGTGCTGGTCGCGCGCCTCCGATTGCCGGCCGCGCTGCTGGTCGCAGTCGCCGCCGCCGGCGCCGAACGGATGCCATGGCCGCGCGATGACAACATCCGCATAGTCGCTCTTGCCGGCATGACGGCGCTACTGGCTGCGGCGCTCTGATGGCCTCGCGATATTGACAAAAGTGCCAAGTGCTCATATATAGGCCCCGCACGCCGGTAGGCGAGGCACACGTGTGGTCACACGTGTCGTGAGAGCGGTGTTGCGATTCACCCGCGGGAGGCAGCTCGTATGGCGAAAGGAAAGGTGAAGTGGTTCAATGATGCCAAGGGGTATGGCTTCATCGAACAGGATGGCGGTGAGGACGTGTTCGTCCATTTCTCCGCAATCACGATGGACGGCTTCAAGACACTCGCCGAAGGACAGGTCGTCGAGTTCGAGATCAAGACCGGTGACAAGGGTCTTCACGCCGCGAACGTGCAGCGGGTGTAACACCGTCGGTCCCCTCGACGCTTTACGCTGAGCCGTACGATCCGCCTCCGCCTGCCGACCTCGGCAGGCGGTTGCGTTTTCGGGAGTGTCGGTGCTAGGCAGATGCACGGCTCCATGTTTGTTTACTGCGTATGCCCGCTCCTACGCTGCCGTCCTCCCCCCGACTCTTCCTCGTCGACGGCTACGCGCTGATCTATCGCGCGTTCTTCGCGCTGCTTTCACGCCCCCTCACCACCGCGCGCGGCGAGAACACTTCCGCGGTCTGGGGCGTCGCGAACTTTCTCCAGCGGTTGTTGGACACGCACCGTCCCGAGCACCTCGGATGGGTCCACGACGCGGGGTTGTCGTTCCGGCACGAGAAGTATCCCGCGTACAAGGCGACGCGCGAGAAACTTGGTGAAGAGCTGCAGGCGGATTTCGATCGCGGCATGTCGCGCATCTCGACGCTGCTGGATGCGATGCACATTCCCGTGCTCTCGTGCGACGGCTACGAGGCGGATGACGTCATCGGCACGCTCGCGCTGCAATCGGTCGAACGCGGGGTGAACGTCGTCGTCGTCTCTGGTGACAAGGACTTCCAGCAACTCGTGCAGCCGGGGGTGTGGCTGCTGAATCCGGGGCGCGGCGGGCCGGCGAGCGTGGAAGAACAGTGGGTCGGTGTCGAGAACGGTGGTGAGCGACTCGGCGTCCCGCCGGGTCTCGTCATCGACTACCTCGCGCTCGTCGGCGACTCCTCCGACAACGTTCCCGGAGTCAAGGGGATCGGCGACAAGACCGCGTCGGAGCTGGTGAACACGTACGGCCCGCTCGAGCGGATCCTCGAGAACGTCGACAACATCACGAAGAAGCGGCCGCGCGAAGCGCTGCAGGCGCACGCCGAGCTGGCGGTGCTGTCGAAGGAGCTCGTGACGATCCGCAGGGACGTCCCGGTGACGCTCGACCTCGATCGCCTGCGCGTCCGCGATCCCGACTGGATGCGGCTCAAGAATCTCTACCTCGAGCTCGAATTCCAGACGCTGGCGAAGCAGGCCGCGGCAGCCGGCATCTCCGGTGTGACGACGATCGGCGAGCCGGCGCGACCGTTAGGCGACACGCTGTCGGTGGCCGGGACACCGGGCACGCTGCCCGACGATGATCCGGCGCTCGAATTCCCACCGCCACCGTCACTGCCGTCGATCGCGACGCGGTACATGACCGTCGACACGGTCGCGGCGATGCATGATGTGATCGCGAAGTCGCGCGCGGCGGGAACGATCGCGGTGGACACCGAGACGCTGATCGATCCTGACAGCCCGGTCAAGGTGGATCCGCTTCGCTCGACGCTGGTCGGCATCACGATCGCGATCGCTCCGGGCGAGGCGTATTACCTGCCGCTGCGGCACCGTCCGCGCGACGGAACCCAGGTCGACCTTCCGCTCGACGCGTCCGGCGACCGCTCGCCCGACGATTCGCCCGAGACGCGCGGACTGGAGCGCGGCGGCGACGAGACGAGCGTGGCGCCGCCCGCCGCCGTAGCAGCGAAGCCGAAGAAGAAGAAGGCGACACCGTCGGAACCGGCGAGCATCGCCGAGCGCGCGTTGGCGAGCGGAGTCCACCCGATCACAAACCTGCCCGCCCTCGACTCGGACGAGATGACGCCACTGCGCGCACTTCTCGAAGATCCAGCGGTGAAGAAGACGGGGCAGAACGCGAAGTACGACATCCTGGCGCTGCGCCGCGCCGGCATCCGCCTGCGTGGGCTCGACTTCGACACCATGCTCGCGAGCTACGTACTCGATCCCGGCCGCCGCTCGCACGGGCTCGACGTCCTCGCACTCGAATTTCTCGATCACCGCATGACGTCGTTCGACGAACTGTGCGGCAAGGGGCGCACGGCGATTCCCTACGACCAGGTGCCGATCGCCTGTGCGCGCGATTACTCGTGCGAGGACGGCGACATGACGCTGCGGCTGCGGGCGCTGTTCGAGCCGCAGCTCGAGACGCATGCGCTGACACGGCTGCTCGAGGACATCGAGATGCCGCTGGTCGAGGTGCTCGCCGAGATGGAGTGGGCGGGAGTGACCATCGATCGCGAGTGGTTCAAGTCGCTGAAGACACGCTTCCAGGCCGAGCGCGAGCGAGTCGAGCAACTGATCTACCAGGCAGCCGGAACGGAGTTCAACATCAATTCCAATCTGCAGCTGCGCGAGATCCTCTTCGAGAAGCTCGGCCTGCCGATTCTCAAACGGACTGCAACGGGCCCGTCGACCGATGCCAGCGTACTGAAGGAGCTGGCCGAAGAAGGGCACGCGCTTCCATCGCTGCTGATGGAGTATCGCGAGCTGTCGAAGCTCGAGAGCACCTACATCGACGCGCTGCCGACGATGGTCAGCCCACATACGTCGCGCATTCACACGTCGTTCAACCAGACCGTCGCCTCGACCGGACGGCTGTCGTCGAGCGATCCGAACCTCCAGAACATCCCGATCCGGCGGGAGCTGGGACGTGACATCCGCCGAGGATTCGTTCCGCGCGCCGGATGGGCGCTGCTCTCCGCAGACTACTCGCAGATCGAGCTGCGGCTTCTCGCGCACCTGTCGCACGATCCGGCATTCGTGTCGGCGTTCAAGAGCGGCGGCGATATTCATCGACAGACCGCGGCGCTGATCTTCGAGGTGCCGCTCGATGAGGTCACGTCGGAGATGCGCGGCCGCGCGAAGACGATCAACTTCGCGACGATCTACGGTCAGGGCGCACACGCGCTCTCGC
This sequence comes from Gemmatimonadaceae bacterium, assembly GCA_045804265.1. GTDB lineage: Bacteria > Gemmatimonadota > Gemmatimonadetes > Gemmatimonadales > Gemmatimonadaceae > JABFXC01. Next base: position 56,688 of record JBJMNK010000113.1, read on the forward strand.
GCCAGCTCGGCGTCGCGCACGCCGAAGCGAAGGAGTTCATCACCCGCTACTTCGAGCGATTCGAGGGAATCCGGAAATACCTCGACTCGATGGTCGAACTGGCCCGGGCGCAGGGGTACGTGTCGACGATCTTCGGCCGGCGGCGCTATATCCCCGAGCTGCGCGACCGGAACTTCAACATTCGCGCATTCGGCGAACGAACCGCGACGAACTCGCCGATCCAGGGCTCGGCGGCGGACCTGATCAAGATCGCGATGATCAACATTCATCGCGCCCTCGCCGCACAGCGCCTGAAGAGCGCGATGATCCTGCAGGTCCACGACGAGCTGGTGTTCGAATCGCCGCCCGAAGAGCTGGCGACACTGGAAGCACTGGTGCGGAACGAGATGGAGCACGCCGCGGAGCTGTCGGTCCCGCTCGTGGTCGATATCGGCACCGGGGCGAACTGGGTCGAGACAAAAATGTGATCTGCCCCACGCACCGGCGCTGTGACGCGGCCGTGTTGGAAGCGTCTAATCATGAGGCTGCGCCACGTCCCCGATCTCCCGGGGCATTCCCATGCTTGACGTCCAATGCGATCGCGCCGAGCAGGGTTCACGCTCATCGAACTGATGGTGGTCGTCGTCATCCTCGCGATCCTGGCGACGATGGCGATTCCGCGCTTCAAGAACACCAAGGGCAAGGGGCACTCGGCCGCGCTCCGCACCGACCTGCGCAACTTCGCCACGGCGGAGGAGTCGTTCTTCTTTTCGAACGGCCACTACAGCACCGCGCTCGATTCGCTGAACTGGGTCGGGTCCCCGGGCGTGATCATCACCGTCCCCGAGGCGTCGTCACAGGGATGGTCCGCGTCGGTGACGCACCCCGAGTCGTATCCGCTCCGGTGCTCGATGTTCACCGGCAACGCGGCGGCGCTGCCGCCCGCCACGGCGGAGTCGCAGATCACCTGCCAGTAGCAGGACGCGCGGCGTGACCGACGCCGCGCCGCACGATCCGGAGCACATGGCCGCCGAGCGCGTGCCGCGCTATCGCGAATTCACGGATCGCCGCGCCGGAATGATCCACGCGATGGACGGTGGTCTCTGGCTGCACCGGCACATCTGGAAAGGGCGCGCGATGGCACACCTCGTCTCGGTCGACCGCGAGCTGCTGCTCGCCTACGGACACGCGGTGGGACTGCCGGCGGCACGGCTGCAGTTCAAGCCGCTGAAGGACCCGCGCACCGGCATCCGCCGCGACGCGTGGCACTGGGACCTGGTCGGGGCCTGGCTCCCGCCGCGGCCGTCGCTGGGCGGATCGATCGAACGTTAGGCGGAACGACGGGCTGCGCCGTGGCCTTGTGGCGCGGCGGCCCGACGTCGCGTTAGGCAGCCTCGCCGCTGGCGAGCAGCCGCTCCAGCTCCGCCGCGTCGTTGCGCGCGGCAGCGATGCCGCCGATGAACGACTTCTGTAATGCGGGGTCGCGCCGGAACCTGAAGTAGGCGCGCACTCTTGCCCGTGCCCGGCTCATGCGGTCGCGGAGCGCAAAGTCGCAGTCGGCCAGGAGCGGGAGTGCGGCCAGCACCACCAGCGAAACGAGAGGGCCGCCGATATGCCAAGCCAGTGTTGCGAGCACGACCCACGTCGCGAGCACCAGCGGCGCGGCGATGACCATGGTCTGCATCGCCGGGTCGGATCCGGACTCGCTGGTCCGCCTTGCAACCGCGCGCGCCGTCGCCAGCGCCGGCCAGTGCGCGATTCGACCGAGGAGCGCGAAAGGCGTCGCCGCGATCATGATCGCGCTCTCGCGCACCGCGAACTTCGCGCCCGAGCCGACGCTCGTATCGATCGTGGCGTCGAGCAGGTCGAGGCGTTCGCGCGCGGCGGCCTGCTCCAGCTCGTGCACGCGCGCGCGAAGCTCGTCGGCCCGCCGCGACGACTCGCCGCCAGCCGCCGCTGCCCGCTCCAGCAGGCGCCGCGCGGCATCGACGCGCCGGCTGACAGCGACGAGCTCCGACCACCGCGTGCCACTGCCTAACGGTCCGAAGCCTTCCGCTGCAAGCAGCGCGCTGATGTGCGCGACCTCGGCCGCTGCCGCGACCGTTTCGTAGTTGGTGGTCACCGCGCGCAGCCGCTGGTCGATCTCCGCCGTCAGGCGTTCCACCGCGTCCGCGCTGTCCACGTCCTGCCACCTGTCGAGCGAGAGCGGCTGGCCAACCTCGACGAGGACCCGCGTCCTCGGCCGGCTCTTGTCCTCGAACACGAAGCCGACGGGGAGGATCGCCAGGTCGTGAACGCCGGCAGCGCGGGCCTGCAGCGCCATTCGCGCCGTGCCCGTCTTGAGCGGCGCGAGCGACGGCTCGTCGTGGCTCTTCCCCTCGGGGAAGATCAGCACTGCATCACGCCTGGCGAGCGCATCGATCACCGCGCGAAATGCATCGTCATTGCGCCTCGGATCAGGTGCCCCGCCTGCCTGACGGCGCGCGCGCTCATCGCTCGCCCGGCGCAGCGGCACCATGCCGACGGCGCCAAGGAATGCGCGGAGGAACGGGTTGTCGAACAGCGTCGCCTTGCCCGTGAAGGTCACCCGGCGCGACAGCGTCGTCGCGACGAGCATCGGGTCGATCACCGCGTTAGGGTGGTTCGCGACGACGAGCAATGGCACGTCAGGCGGCACACGCTCGGCGTGAACGATCTCGACATCGCGGTAGTACCACCGAAGGGCGATGCGCGCGAGCCGCCGCAGGAAAGCGTAGAACATCACCGCGCCCTAACGCGAAACGTGTCGGGCACTTTTCGCAGGATGAACAGGGCGAACACCATCGCCGCCGCGACGCTGGCCACCGCTGCCCGGTACGCGACGCCGGTACCGAAGTGCGGGGAGAGTCCGTCGACCGCGAACGCCCAGACGAACGGTCCAAGCACCGCGGCTGCGCGCGCGGACAGCACCATCAGTCCGAAGTAGCGGCCGGCTTCGACGTCGGGAACGAGGCTGAGGAGCAACGGACGCTCGGCGGTGCTCACGCCACCATAGATCAACCCGATCATGAAGCCGACGACCCAGAAGGCCTGCTGTGAGGGGGCGAGGATCATGGCGGTGAGCAGCACGATCCATCCGGAGATGACGAACATCAACGTCTTCTTCGGGCCGATGCGATCGGTGAGGATTCCGCAGAGATACGCGCCTGCGACAGCGGGGAGCGTGAGCACGAGAAACAGCTTCTGCTCCGTTCCCTTCGCGAACCCCATGGCGACGACCGCGTACAGTGCCATGTAGCTGATGATCGTCCCCATTGCATCCTGGTACAGAAACGACGCGAGGATGAAGCGCAGCGCGCCCGGATGCTTCTTCGCGTCGCGAATGGTATGCGCGACCTCCGCAAACGCCTCTCGCCATTTCACCCGCGTGCGCTGCACCGTGCCGGCGAGATGGTCGCGGCACCAGATCATCAGCGGAACGGTGAACAGCAGGAAGAGCAACGCAGTCGGCACGAACGTGCTCACGCGCCCGGCGTGGCTGGTGAAGGGCACGATCGCGCGCAGCGTGCGCAGGAGACCGTCAGGCAGCGGAACGATACCGGCGATCGACCCGCTGAAGAATCCGGACACGAGCACGACACCAGAGATCGAACCGACGTAGCCGAGTGCGGTGCCGAGTCCCGAGAGTCGCCCCTGCTCCCGCAGCGGCGCCAGCTCGGGGAGCATCGCATTGTAGAACGGCTGCGCACCCTGATATGCGTAGTTCGCGACCACGAACGCGGCGATGATCGCTACCAGCGCCGGCATCGGCACATGCCACCCGGGTGGAAGCGGGGCACCGCCGATCGTCTGGTCACCGACGATCGGGATTACGGTCTGTCCGATGACGCCGATCGCAACCGTCGCCACGCAGGCGATGATGGTGAACCAGACGACCCAAGGCTTGCGGCGGCGTGTGGCGTCCGAGATCGCGCCCAGCACGGGTATCGACAGGGCAACGAGCAGCGACGAGATGCCGTTGCCGATGGCGACCGGAGTGTTGCGGCCGACACCGAGATCGGACACGAGCCACACCGCGAAGTACAGCGTCGCGATGTTCATCGAGAAGATCGTGTTGGCGAAATCGTAGAGCGCCCAGCTCCACCGCTCGCGCGCAGGCGCCGCAGTCTCGACGCGGATCTCGCCATCGCTCGCGGCGACGGGCGCCACATGTAACGCGTGTGCCATTGATCGAGGGGTGTCAGGTGTGGCTCAAGTTTACGGCTGCCCCGGAGACCAGGGGATACGTCGCCTTACGTAGCGCCGGCCTAGCATCAATTCGCAGCTCGCCGTTGACGCCTCACGCGGTGCGTGCAAATTAGGACCGATGCTTTACCTGCTGCGTCACGATCGGCTGTCGAAGGCTGCGCGTTCGGGCGCGGCCACATCACTGGTCTTTGCGCTCGCCGCGCTCGCCGCGTGCGAGCGGACCAGTCGCACGGCCGGCACAGACTCCGCCATCGTGACCCCTCCGCCGGCCACCGACAGCGCGGCCACAGCGATGAACGTGGGGTGGAACGCGGACGCGGGCACTGTCCTTCTCGTCGCCGGTGACGTCCCCGGGCTCGGCGAAGTGATCTTCCCCGAAGTTACCGACAGCACCTTCGGCGATTCGGCGCTGATGGACCTCGCGCCAGTGCGTGGTGCACACGTTACCCTGTACTCGCGGAGCGGAGAGGTCGGCAACGCGACGATCGTCGGTGAGGACACGACCGCGCAGGCGGACAGCAGCGACGACGCATGCGAGGACTGGCCGATCGTGCGGCTGCGGAACGAATCGCGAAGTCCGACTGCCGCGTGGACTGTGGGCCTCATCGCCGGACGCGCGCGCAGCATTCCGCTCGACTCGATCGATCATCTGCCACGCGCTGACTCTGTTCGCCTGGCCGGCGAAGTACTGCAGCTGACCGCGGGACTGCCAGACGACACGGCCAGCGCGTTCCGCGGACTCCCGTTCTACGTCCGCACCGTCAGGCGCTTCCAGCCCGTTCCTGGAGTTCAGGCGCTGATCGCTGACATGTCGCGCCGGATCAACCAGGAAGCCGACCCGCGCGAAGAGCAGCTCCTCCTCGTCGCCGAGCGTGATAGCGGAAAGACGACCGGGCGATGGCGTGTCGGATTCAGCGAACGGGCATCCGGGCATGAGGGGACGGTCGAGACGCATGACATCCTCGCGGCGCTGGCTGTCGGCGCAGCCCGCCGCCCGACGCTGGTGTTCGCGCGATATATCGGCGACGGCGTCGCCTACGCGCTTCTCGAGCGGAACGGTGCGGGGCGGTGGGAGTTGCGCTGGGTCAGTGCCGCCAGCGGCTGCGCGCAATAGCGCTTTTGGTTCATCGGGCCGGCGCCCCAACCTTACCGCGGCTGGATCATCAATCGGCGTCGGCCTGACCGAGTGCGGCGGGCGCCGCGCCGCGCGCTCGCGTCGTCGCCAGCGCGACCAGCGTCGCGACATATGGCAACGCGAGGAAAGTCTGGTAAGGCAGCGTCCAGCCACGCGCCTGGAAGAGATACTGCAACGCACTGGCCGCACCGAAGGCGAGTGCCGCGAGGAGCACGCCGCCGGCACGCCACCGCCCGAGCGCGACGATCGCGATCGCGATGAAGCCGCGCCCCGCCGACATCCCCTCGGCGAAGGTCCCCGATTGCACGAGGACGAGCGCGGCGCCGGCCGCGCCGCCTAACGCTCCGGCGAACAGCGCCGCCCCGCTGCGAATCCTCGTCGTCGCGACGCCGGCCGCGCGGGCGGCCGACGGGCGCTCGCCGCACGCACGCAGCGCGAGCCCGAGCTGCGTCCGCGAAAGCCCCCACCAGACCACCGCGATCGCGATAATCGCGGCATAGGTGAACGAGCTCTGGTCGAACAACGCATCACCGATCAGCGGGATGGCCGACACGATCGGGATGGCGACTGCGTGCACGACGGGAATACGAAGCCCGGCTCCCTCGGGGCCGAACAGAACGTGGTAGAGCGCGGCCGTCGCACCGGTTGCGACGAGGGTGATCGCAGTGCCGGTAACGATCTGCTCCGTGCGCCAATGCACGACGAAGAGCGCGAACAGCGCGGCCGTGAGCGCGCCGGCGATGAGCGCCAGCACCACCGCCGCGCCGCTTCCCCACGCCCATCCCCCAGCAGCGGCCGCCAGCGCGCCGGCAAGGATGCTCCCTTCGATGCCGACATATATGATCCCTGCCCGTTCGATCACCAGCTCACCCGTGGCCGCGAGCAGGAGCGGCGTCGCCGTGCGGACAGCCGCCGAGAGGAATTCACTGTTGATGCTCACGCGCGGCTTCCGTCGCTCGACGCCCAGATGTCATAACGGCGCGTCAGGAGCGGAAGGAGCAACACGAGGAGTACCAGGCTTCCCTCGACCACCGTGACGAAGGCTGATGGGACGCCGGCATCGCGCTGCATCGCGGTCGCTCCTGCCTCGAGCGCGCCGAACAGCAGTGCACTCGGCGCGACCAGCATCGGGTCGAGCCGCGCCAGCAACGCGACGGCGATCGCGGTGTAACCGTAGCCCGGCGACAGCCCCTCGTAGAGCGCGAACGTCACGCCGGTCACCTCGATTCCTCCGGCGAGCCCGGCCAGCGCGCCACTGGCGAGGAAGACCTGCAACGCGACGCGCGGGACGTCGATCATTCCGGCGCTGGCGGCGGCCCGCGGGTTCGCGCCGATCGCGCGAACGCGAAAGCCCCAGGCGCTTCGCCGGATGACGACGCCTAACGCGACGGCCGCGAGCAGGGCGAGACCGACGCCGAGGTGGAGGCGCGTGCCGGCGACGCGCGGCAACCGTGCAGCGGCGTCGATCGTCGAGCTCTGTGGGTAGGCATGCGTCGGCTCCTGCAGCGGCCCGCGCACCAGATATCCGACGAGGTTCAGGGCGATGAAGTTCAGCATGATCGTGCTGATCACCTCGAGCACTCCGCGCCGGCGGAGCAACGCTGCCGGCAGCGCCCATGCCGCGCCCGCGACGAGCGCGAGCGACAGCGCCACCATCAGGCGCAGGGCGCCGGGGAGCGGCAACGCCGCGCCCGCGATCGCCGCCGTCGCCCCGGCGAGCAACTGCCCCTCGGCGCCGATGTTCCAGACACCGGCGCGGAACGCGATCGCCACCGCGAGTCCGGCGAGAAGGAGCGGCGTTGCACGAACGAGCGTGGCGGAGAAGAACGCGTACGAGGAGCCGAATGACCCGCGCCAGAGCGCGGCCAGCGCTGCTGCGACGTCGTAGCCGCCAAGCGCGAGCAGCGCCGAGAGCAGCACGAGCGACGCCGCGGCGATCGCCGCGATCGCCGCGATCGCCGCGAGCGGCGCGCGGACGGCGCGCGCGCTGCCGCTGAGCGCCGATCCGCCGGTCATCACCGATCCGCCGGGATGCGAGGGTTCCTGCCTAACGCGCGGATCGCCGCGATTCCCGCCGCTGGTCCGAGCGCGAGCAACGCGACTGCCGCTGGCCATCCGGTGTGCGCCGCGACGAGGGGAACGAGCTGAATGCTCGCCATCGTCAGCAGGAAGCCGAGCGACGTCTGCAGCGTCAGCGCCGTTCCCACCGCGTGTGATGGCACCGATCTGGTGACGAGAGTACTGAATTGCGCGCTGTCGGCGATTACCCAGAATCCCCACGTCCAGGCCAGCGCGCCGGTGAGCAGAAGCGAATGGCCGAAGACCGCCGCGGCCAGCAGCGCACATCCGCCACTCGTTGCCAGCGCGATGGTGATCAACCGGCCGTGGCCGATGCGGTCCGCGATCAAGCCACCCCAGACGCAGCCTAACGCGCCAATCCCGATCGCTCCGTACGCGACCAGTCCGACCAGGCGGCCTGTCGTCGCGCCCCCGACGCCGCCGTGCACCGATTCGCTCGCCGCGAGGAAAGCACCGATCCAGGTCCAGAACGCGTAGAGCTCCCACATGTGGCCGAGGTACCCACCGGTCGCGAGCCGCCATTCGCGACGCCTGGTCACTTCACGCACGAGCAGCCAGGAGAAAGGGCGTCGTGCAAACGCGTACGGACCGTCGCGATAGAGCAGCAGCACCACCAGAGCGGCGAGCGCTGCACCGATCGAAGTGGCCAGCACTACGGTCGAGACGTTGCCTCGCGCCAGCGCGCTGATGAGGTACGGCGCCCCCTTTCCCAGTGTCAACGCTCCGACGACGACGCCGATCGCCAGTCCGCGCCGCTCCTGGAACCAGGTCGCGGTCATCTTCATCGCCGGCGGGTACACCCCGGCGAGCGTCGCGCCGGTGGCGAATCGGCAGGCGAGCGCGCCGCCGTAGCTGTTGCTGTGCAGGAGCAGGGCGTTCGCGACCGCGCCCAACATCGCGCTCGCCGCGAAGAGGAATCGCGCCGGGATGACGTCGCTGAGATTGAGCACCGCGGCGAGCGCGGTGCCGCAGACGAAGCCGAGCTGCACGATGCCGGTCAGCCACGCCGCCTGCGAAGTCCCCAGCCCCCAGCGCGGCGCGAGCTCCGGCGAGACTGCGCTGGCGGTGAACCAGAGCGACATCCCGAGCAGCTCGGCGATCGCGAGCACCGCGAGCATGCGCCAGGCGCCAGCCGAAACGTTAGGCAGCGCCGGCGCCGGCTGGGTCACGCGTCGATCCCGAGCATGGCGCGACCGATCGCATCCCGGTCGCCGGTGACGCGCCGGACCGCGCCGTTGAACACGACGACCACACGGTCGGCGAGCTCGATGATCTCGTCCAGGTCAGCGGAGTGCAGCACCACCGCTGCTCCGGCGGCCCGCGCCGCACGGAGCCGCCGATGCACCTCCTTCGTGGCTCGAAGATCGAGCCCGCGCGTCGGCTGATCGGCGACCACGAAAACCGGCGCGCCGCCTAGCTCACGCGCGAGCACGAGCCGCTGCTGGTTTCCTCCGGACAGGCTTGATGCCGGCGCGGACGCGCTCGCGGCGCGCACGTCGAAGCGCGCCATCATCTCGGTGGTCCGTGCGCGCATCGCTCGCCAGTCGATCCAGCCGCGGCGCGTGCCCGCGCCCGCCAGGGCGACGTTCTCGGTCAGCGAGAGGTCGTCGGCGATCGCATCCGAGTGGCGGTCCTGCGGGATGTACGCGATGGCCTCGGGCAGGCGAACCTCACCGCTGGCAGCACGCTCGCGGCCGGCGAGGATCCGCAGCAGACCGCGCTCGCCATTCCCCTCGACCGCGGCCACGCCGACGACTTCGCCGCGTCGCGCCACGAAGTCGACACTGCGCAGCCCGACGGTACCCATCGCCGGTCTGGACGATACGCCACGCAGCTCGGCCACGACACCCGCGTCAGTGGCGCGGCCTGACGACGCGATTGCCGGTCGGCTGGCGCCCTCATCATGAGCCGACGTCGGTTCGCCGAGCATTGCCGTCGCCAGGATGTCCTCGGTCAGCGCCGCGGCCGGCGACGCGAGGACGACCCGGCCGCCTCGCAGCACCGTCACATCGTCGGCCACCGCGAGCGCGTCGACCAGCTTGTGCGTGATCAACACGACCGCGCGTTCGCCGGTGGCGAACCGCTTCACCCAGGCCAGCAGCGCGGCCGCATCCCCGGGCGCCAGTGTCGCCGTCGGTTCGTCGAGGATGAGCAGCGCCACGCCGCGGGCCAGCGCCTTGATGATCTCGACTCGCTGCTGCGCGCTCACGCCTAACGTTCCGGCGACCGCGTCGGGATCGACGGCGAGCCCCGTCGATTCTGCGAGCTCGATCACCCGGCGCTGCGCCGCCCGCGCGTCGTAGAGGCCGCGTCCGCCCAGCGCGACGTTCTCGGCGACGGTCATCGCCGGCACGAGGGAGAAGTGCTGCTGCACCATCGCGATCCCGCTGGAGAGCGCGTCCCGCGGCGAGGCGAACGCCACCGATTCGCCACGCCAGCGCATCGATCCGCTGTCGGCTCGCGTCAGCCCGTACGCGATGCGCATCAACGTGGTCTTGCCTGCCCCGTTCTCGCCAAGCAGCGCGTGAACGGTTCCTGCCCGCACGCTGAGCGACGCACCGTCCAGCGCCCGGACGCCGTCGTACCGCTTCGACGTCGAATCCAGCGCGAGGAGCGGCGCGTTCGCGCTCACAGCCCGGTGGGTGCCTCGATGAACCGCCAGGGCAGCGAGAACTCGCGCTCGATCAGCCTGCCCAGCGCCTGCACGCCTAACGTTTCGGTCGCGTAGTGCCCGGCATAGATGATGACCAGCCCGATCTCGGGTGCGTCGACTGCGGTCCAGTGTGGTCCCTCGCCGACGATCAGCGTGTCGAGCCCCAACGCGACCGCCTCACGAAGGGTGTCCGCGGATGCGCCACCGCCGGTGCAGATCCCCCAGCGGTGGGTCGGTCGGTCCGCGGCGAAGTCGCTCGCTCGCGCAGCCCCGCCATGCCGCCGGGCGAATGCGTCGGCGCGAGCCACGATCTCCGCAGTCGCCAGGCTGCTGCCACCGCGTACGCCGATCTCGGCGCCGTGCGAACGTGCAAAGCCACCGTCAGGCACGAGTCCCAGCTCCTTCGCGAGCAGCACGTTGTTCCCGAGCTCGGGATGCGCGTCGAGCGGCAGGTGCGAGGAATAGACCGCGATGTCGCTCGCGAGCAGTCGATAGAGCCGATCGTACAGCGCGCCACGAATGGGTTGCACGCCCCCCCAGAGCAAGCCGTGGTGGACGACGAGCAGGTTCGCACCGGCCGAGATCGCACCCTCGATCGTGCGTCGCGAACAATCGACCGCGACTGCAACGCCGCGGATCTCGCCGCGGTTCTCGAGCTGGATGCCGTTCACCGCGGTCGGATAGTCGGCGATCTCGCTGGTGCGGAGCTCCGCATCGAGGCGGGCGGCGATCTCGCCGAGCAACGGCATCAGTGGGCGGTGCTCGCGTCAGGCGCGACCTTCAGCGTCCCCGCTCTCAACCGCGCGCGGGCCGAGTCCACGCGCGCGCGCACGATGGGCGGTACGATCGAGTCGAACGCGGGGTTGGGCACATAGGTGACGACGTCGCTCGCGGTGCCCAGCTCGATGACCCGCGGCGTGAACTTCCTTTCCTTCACCTCACGTGCAACCGTGAGGAACGCGTGCGGAAGGTCGATCACCACGCTTCCAATCACGACGTCAGGCGCAACACCATTCTGGTTCGAATTCGAGCCGAATACCCACACTCCCTTCTTCTCGCGTGCGGCCTGGAAGATTCCCAGTCCGGCTGCATCGGCGTTCTGGAAGATGAGATCTGCACCCTGGGCGATCTGTGCCAGCGCCTGCTCCTTCCCTGCGGCCGCATCGTCCCAGTTCCCGATGAACGACGAGAGCACCTTCACCTTCGGGTTCACGTCGTGCACGCCGCGTTCGAATGCGGTGAAGCTGCTCTTCACCGGCGGGAGTTCGGTGCCGCCGATCGTGCCGACGATTCCGGTCTTTGTCATCGAGCCTGCAACCAGCCCCGCGAGGTACGATGGGTCTTCGAACGCGAACACCATCCCCGCGACATTTCCTGCGGCGCGATTGCCCGAGGTCGCGACGTATACCGTCTTCGGAAATTCTGGTCCGACGCGAAGCGCCGCGTCCTGAAATTCGAAGCCGTGTCCGAACACGAGGTCGTAGCCCTGTGCGCCGTACTGCCGGAAGTTCTCCTCGAACTCCGCCGGCGTCTTCGTCTGGATGTGGCTGATCGACGCGCCGAGGCTGTCGCGAATTCGCAGAAGCCCGTCGTATGCGCCGCCGTTCCACGAGTGATCGGAGATCGGCCCCGGAGTGAGCAAGGCGACCTTGAACGACCCCGTTCCCGCCGCCGCCGTCTTGCGCTCGCATCCGACGGCGGCGAGCATCGCCGCGACGGTGCCCAGCATGGCGAGCCGGATCGCGGCTCGGCGCGTTAGGGCATGCGCCACGCAGGTCGCCTGCGCGAAAGTGCCGGCACGACGACCGCGGAGTCGATCGATGTTCATCACTGTGGAGAACTCCGCCTAACGGTAAGCAGCACGGAGCGCATCTCGTTCGATGACAACGAGATGGCGCGCAGGTGGAAACGTGGGAAAGCTAGCGCGAGTTCACCATGGCCGCGCCCTCGAAGTCGGGCGCGGCGTGCTGCCGATCGGTAGGCTAGCTGCCGAGTGGCTCCGCGACTGGCGCCGCTGGGGTCTGGCGCGTGCCCGGCTTTCCCTCTTCCATGCGGACGGTTCCGTTGATCTTCCCGCCCTCGGCGACGACGATCGTCCGGGTGACGATGTCGCCCTGGACCGAAGCGGTCGCCTGGATCTCGACTCGCTCGCTGGCGGTGATCATTCCTTCGACCGTCCCACCGATCACGGCTTCACGGGTGTCGATATCGCCGTGGACCGTTCCCTGACGGCCGACGAGCACTTGGCGCGCGCTGCGAATCGAACCGTCGACGCGGCCCTCGACTTTGACGACGCCGCTGCTCTCGATGTCGCCGCTGACCGTCATGCCGGCCGCGATGATCGAGAGCGCGCCCTCGCCCGTCGAACCGTTCTTCCCGTCCTGCTTTTCTTCCTTGAAGATCGCCATGTCTTGCCTACTGCCTCGGTTGCTGAATGAGCGTCATCGGATCGACGGTCGCGTTGTTCCTGCGCACTTCGAAATGCAGGTGAGGCGCCGTCGAGCGGCCTGTGTTGCCCGAGAGCCCGATCACGGTTCCGATCGGCAGACGGTCGCCCTGCCTAACGTTGATCTGGCTCAGGTGACCATATAGCGTCTCGTACCCCTGTGGGTGTGCGAGCCGCACCATCTTGCCGTATTCGGGATTCTCGTTGACTTCGACGACCAGCCCGCCTCCGGCGGCACGCACCTCGGTTCCCTCCGGGACTGCGATGTCGAGCCCGGGGTGCGCCACGCCATACTCCTGTCCGCTCCCGACTCCCCTCGTGACAAAACCCTTCGCGTCGAGCGGATAACGCGTCGGCAATGACATCTTCGCCGTATCCACCGGCGGCGGCGTCACGATTGGTTTCGTCGTCGCCGCGGCTGCGGCCGCAGGTGCAGCCGGGATCGTCGCTGGAGCGGGGGTCATCGCTGCGGGCCGCTGCCCTGACGACGCGCCCAGCATCGTCTGTACCTGCTCGTAACGTTTCTGCAGTTCGCCGAGCGTGAGCTGCAATGTGTCGAGTCGCTTGGCGTCGACTTCCATTGTCTGCAGGCGACGCGTGAGGAATGGGACTCGTGCCGCCTGGATGCCGAAGAAGACGAATATGAGGCCGAGGACGCTCGCTATCGCCATCCCGGTGCGCGAGAGGACGAAGCGAAGCAGGCGAACCCGGGTCGGACTGAGGACGATGGTCCGGTTCGCGAGGCCGCCTTCACGCTGCACCTGGATGATCATCGACCCAGCGTGCGGTGTGTAGATGTTGCCGTAGCCCTGCTTGTGCTCGTTCGATTCCGTCATGCCGCCTCGATCCCACAGAGTTCACATCGTGTCGCGCCCGCTCCCAAGGACGATCTCGATCATTCTTTCGAAATCATCCGCTGAGTAAAAAGGGACGCGCAACTCTCCTTTGTGTTTCCCGGAGAGGGCGATATGAACATCCGTTTGCAGCTTCTTTCGCAATTCGTCCTCGATCCGGCGTACCTCGGCGGGACGAGTGTCAGCCCCGGTCGGACGGGCCACTGACTTCCTCGGTCCGTCGCGCGCCATCCGCTCGACGTCGCGTACGGTGAGGCCGCGCGCCACGACTTCGCGCGCCGCTCCGGTGATTGCGCGCTCGTCGGGCAGGGCGAGCAACGCGCGGGCGTGACCGAGCGTCAATTGCGACTCGGCGACCATCCGCCGCACGCTCGCGGGAAGCGCCAGGATGCGCAGGATGTTCGCGACCGTCGATCGGTCCTTCCCGACCATTTCCGCAACCTGCTGCTGCGTCATTCCGAACTCGTCGAGCAGTCGCTGGTATCCTTCTGCCTCCTCGAGCGGATTGAGGTCCGCACGCTGGAGGTTCTCGACGAGGGCGAGCGTCAAGGCCGTTCGATCGTCGATGTCCTTCACGACCGCTGGGATCTTCGTCCAGCCTAACGCGGTTGCTGCGCGCAGTCGCCGCTCGCCGGCGATCAGCTCGAACCGATCCTGTCCCGCAGGCCGCACCGTGATCGGCTGGAGCAATCCTGTCGCCTTGATGCTTGCTTGGAGCTCGGCCAGCTCCTCAGCTTTGAATTCCCGGCGAGGCTGATACCGGTTGCTCCTGATCTCCGCGATCGGGATTTCGCGATAAGGACCGGCAGCGCTTGTTCGCTGCGTCTCTGATCCAGGTGGTGGCGCGATGGTCGGCGCGCTGCTTATGAGCGCCTCCAACCCTCGGCCAAGCCGGCGTTGCGGCTTCTCGTTGCTCATGAAGGCCTTCCCTCCTCCGCTGGCGTCGCGGCGACTGTATCGGCAGTGTCGATCGGTCGCTGATTGTCGAGGGCGGGCGTCGGTTTGCCAAACCGCTCGATCAACTCGCGAGCGACACCCATGTACGCCTGCGCTCCCACAGAGGAGACGTCGTAGAGGATGATGGGCTTTCCGAAGCTCGGTGCCTCCGCCAATCGAATATTCCGGGGGATGACGGTCTTGAAGACTTTGGGCCCGAAATATTCTCGCGCATCGGCGGCCACCTGCCGCGACAGATTGAGCCGGGCGTCATACATGGTGAGGAGGACACCGTCGATTCCGAGCGCTTCATTGACGCCTCGCTGCACCAGCGTCACGGTGCTGAGGAGCTGAGAGATTCCCTCGAGCGCGTAGTACTCGCACTGCAGCGGGATCAGCAGCGCGTCGGCTGCGGCAAGCATGTTGAGCGTGATGAGCCCGAGTGACGGTGGGCAGTCGATCAGAATGAAATCGTAGTCGTCGCGAATCTGGTCGACCGCCTCCTTCATCGCCCGATCGCGCCGGGGGTGGGTGACCAGCTCGACCTCCGCGCCAGCGAGGTCCGGGGTCGCTGGGACCACATCGAGGTGCTTGAACTGAACCGAGCGGATCGTCGCGTCTCTCATCGTCGATTCGCCGATCAACGCGTCGTAGACCGTGAGCCCGACCTGGTCACGGGTGATGCCGATCCCGCTCGTCGCATTCCCCTGCGGATCGCCGTCGATGAGCAGCGTACGCTGTTCGGCGACGGCGAGGCTCGCGGCGAGGTTGACCGCGGATGTCGTCTTGCCGACACCGCCCTTCTGGTTCGCGATCGCTATTACTCGACCCACAGGCCATCCCGTGCTGGAGGGGAAGCCGGAATATAGTCCCCGTGATGTTTCACGTGAAACCTAACTTTTGCAGAGCTTGCTAATGGGAGAGCTGGTGTTTCACGTGAAACAAAGTTCCTAGCCCCCGGGACGATAAAAAAGGCAGGGGCCGATGCTGGCGACCCCTGCCGATATAACCCGGTGCCACTGATGCAGTTACCTTGGCACGAATACCCAGCGTGCGTTGATTACGGCCGTAACGGTCTGCTCGCCGGGCTCGATCGGAGTCTCGGCAACCTTACCCATCGTCATTGCGCCGTTCATGGCGGCGCGGTTGTAAATGACTGGCGGCGCGAAATCATTGGTCGTGATCTCGACCAGCGCACCGATCGAGCCGCCGGCCGCGGATGCGATCGCGTCAGCGTCGCTGCGCGCGCGGGCGACGGCGCTGGCGAGCGCGGAGCGCCGAGCCGAGTCAGTATTGGACGAATAGAAGGAGAGTGAACTGATCATGTTCGCGCCCGCCTCGAGTGAGGCGTCGATTGCTTTGCCGATCATCCCGATATCGCGGACATCCACGCGAACCGTATTCGTCGCGTTGTATGCGACGACTCGGGGACTCTGCCCGTTCTTGTCGTACTGCATCTCGGGGAACAGGTTGTAGTTCACCGTAGAGAGCTGCTCTGAAGTGAAGCCGATCTTCCGGAGCGCATCGAGCACGCTTCGCTGCTTCCTCGCGTTCTGGGCGCCAGCATCAGCCGCGGTGGCCGCGCGTGTCTGGACGCTGACCTCGAGCCGCGCGCGGTCCGGGGTGATCTTGGTCTCGCCCTGCCCGCTGGTCACGACCATCGGCGCCGGGGCCATATGCGACATCGACATCGTCGCTGGCGCTGGTCCTGGCGCAGGCTGCTGCGCCATTGCGGGCGCACACGCGACAGCGCCCGCAACCACGGCGGACGACAACGACAGCGTTCGAAGTGCGTTCATGGAATCTCCTGTTCGTCCAGCGTTCAATTTAGTAGCCATATGATACTAATAACGCGCGAGCCCGCGCCTCGAAAATGATCAGGGCACGGTTCGTCACAACATACACGAGCCCGACAACGAAGTGCCGGGCGAGTCGAAGCGTCACCCGGTGACGTCGCGTCGCCGCTCGATCTCGAGAACGAGGTTCTGCAGGTCGCTCGGGCTTACTCCTGGGATCCGCGAGGCCTGCGCCAGCGTCGCCGGCGCAATCGCCGCGAGCTTCTGCCGCGCTTCCATCGACAGCGAGCGCATCTCGGCGTACGGGAGAGCCGCGCCGAGCGGAAACGCGTCCAGCCGGCGCATCTTGTCTGCCTGCGCGCGTTCGCGCTCGAAGTATCCGGCGTACTTGATCTCCAGCTCCGCGGTCACCGCCGCATCGACCGGAATGGCATCATCGATCCCTGCAGCGCGGAGCAGGTCGAGCAGTGACACCCCCTGTCGACGAGCGACTTCGACGACCTTCACCGCGTGGGCGAGCGGCGCGCTGCCGGCAGCGGCGAGCAGCGGTGCGGCCTGCTCCGGGCGGATCGACGTCGACTCGGCCAGCGAACGCGCGCGATCTTCGGCGTCGAGCCGAGCCGACACGAGCCGTTGCTCGTCATCGTCCAGCGCGCCGCGCTCGATGGCGATCGGCGCAAGGCGCCGCAGGGCGTTGTCCTGCCGCACCGTTAGGCGAAACTCGGATCGCGACGTGAACAGCCGATACGGCTCGTCCACTCCGCGTGTGACGAGGTCGTCGACAAGGACACCGATGTAAGACGATGCGCGGCCGAGGATGAGCGGCGGACGTCCGAGCACACGCAGCGCCGCGTTATAACCGGCGACCACGCCCTGCCCCGCCGCCTCCTCATAACCGGTCGTCCCGTTGATCTGTCCGGCGAAATAGAGTCCGCCGAGTGCGCGCAGCTGCAGCGTCGTGTCGAGCTGGGTCGGCGGATAGTAGTCGTATTCGATCGCGTAACCGGCGCGCGTCATCCGCGCGGATTCGAGCCCGGGCACCGCATGCAGCATCTGCAGCTGGACGTCCACTGGAAGCGACGTCGAGAGCCCGTTGACGTACAGCTCGCGCGTGTCGTGTCCTTCCGGCTCGAGGAAGATCTGGTGGCGCTCGGCATCGGGAAAGCGCAGGATCTTGTCCTCGACGGACGGACAGTAGCGCGGACCGCGCGAGCCGATCGCACCGCCGTACATCGCCGACAGCCCGATGTTGTCGCGGACGACCGCCTTCGCCTCCTCACCGGCGAAGGTGATCCAGCAGGGGAGCTGCGCCGGATGCCGCGTGTGTTCGCCGCTGCGGCGAGGGGCCGGCCAGAAGTGCGACCAGGAATAGTCGAACGATTCGATCTCGCTCTCCTGGCGATCGAGCTGCGAATAATTGACTGAGCGCCCATCGATACGTGGCGGCGTACCCGTCTTGAACCGCGCCACCTCGAGTCCGATCGCTTCGAGTTGCTCGGCGAGATGCACCGCGGCCGGCTCGCCGGCCCGGCCGCCAGCGAGCTTCGTCTCCGTGCCGATATGAATCCGACCGCGCAGGAACGTGCCGGTAGTCAGCACGACTGCGCGTGCGCCGAAGCGACGGCCTTCGAGCGTCTCGATGCCGCGCACTTCGCGTGCGGCATCGTCGAAGAGGAGACGGGCGACGGTTCCCTGGATGGTGTCGAGGCGCGGCTGCTGCTCGAGGAGCGTACGCACCGCGCGACGGTAGAGACCTCGGTCGCACTGCGCTCGCGGCGCCCAGACCGCGGGCCCCTTCCCCCGATTCAACATGCGGAACTGCAGCGTGGCGAGATCGGTCGCGCGTCCCATGATTCCGCCGAGCGCATCGACTTCACGCACGACCGTTCCCTTCGCCACACCGCCGATGGCCGGGTTGCACGACATCTGCCCGATGGTTTCCAGCGCGCTCGTGACGATGGCGACGCGCGCGCCTAACCGCGCAGCCGCGACAGCCGCCTCGGTGCCTGCGTGTCCCGCGCCGATGACTATGACGTCGTACGACGCCTCGACATGATCGAGGCGCGTCATCGAGCGACCGCGGGTATCAGGAGAACAAGAAGGCGCATGCTTGAAAGCTACCACCCGCATCAGTGTGCAGGTACGTGACCGCGATCGCGCGGCACGGTCGGTGGCACCCTGCGCGTGGAGTGGTTATGCTGGTCGATCCCGAGAGGAGGACGACAATGCCACTGCAAGCCGCCGCAGGTGCGCCGACGATGGTGATCCGCCGCGCCGCCTTCGAGGCGTCCGGACTGACGCGCGCGATGCTCGACGCGCGCCTGAACCTCACTCCGGACGAGTTCAGGGTGGAGGGTGGGCTGGTCGCGGTCGGACCAGTGCATGAAGAGCCGTCGCTGATCGCCCTGATCGAGGAGCTCGAAGGACTCGGGCTCCGCTACTTCGAGGACTTCTTCGAGCTCAGTGGCAACTGGCCCGATTGGCTCAAATTATTCGCAATGGGCGAATAATTCGGCGACTTCGGTGCCGAGCGAAGCAGGCCGTCCCACCCGCACTCGAAGCACCAGCTCGTCCGGAACCAGGGCATGAGGAGGTTCCAGCCGCGTGACTGAACGCGGACCGTGACCGCATCGCAGTTGGGACAGCGGACGCCATTGGGGAGGATTGCGAGAAAAAAGACGGTCGCGGCGATGATCCGGAGGATGAAGAATCCAACGAAGATCACGCCAAACCATGCGGCATCGCTCATCGCGCCCTTCCTTCCGCCCAGTCTCGGGCGGGATCTGCAGACTACAACGTCAGAGTCGTCGCTCGACGACCGACCATGCCTCGATCCAGGCGGCGCCGTTCTCGACGCGCTCGATCACCACGTCACTCCCCGGAGTGAGCTGGGTCCCCTCGATGCTATGCGCGCGCAGCAGGTGGGTGGTCCCGGCTTCTTCATAAGCGATCTCGTATGCACTCGTCGCGCCAGCGGCATCGCTGATGACGCGCGTGACGCGGGCAGGATGACCCTGCAGCAGGTAGCGTTCGTCGACGACTTCAGCCGCGACCGCCGGTAGGGCCCAGCGCGCAACCAGCAGGCTCGCACCGACGACCCCGACGACGCCGACGGCGGCGGCAATGATGAACACCGTGACTGTTCCGAGCGAGGAGTAGTGCCGCAGCAGGTAGCCGACGGCGCCCGATGCCGCGGCGAACGCCGCGACGTTCGGGACCGTAAGGCGGGCGCCAATCGCCGGCGCGCCTGTTGCGCCATCGACCGGAGTGCGCCGCTTCTCGACGCCGAACAGCATCGCGCCGACACCGAGCACGAGCCCGGCGAGAAAAAGCGCGAGAAAGAGATGCGTCGACTGCACGTCAGCGCTCGAGGTTGGTCCGGAGGAAGTTGATGGTCATCGGCCAGGCGCCGCGCGCCGCCGCGAGGTTTGCGCCGTTCATCCCGTCCTGTGCCCGCAGGAAGCCATGGCCGGCGCCGGCGAACACCTGGTGGGTGTACTGCTTCCCCATCGCGCGCATCGCCGAATCGGCGGGCGGGATCGTCGCATCGACACGTGCGTCCTCGCCGCCGTACAACCCCAACACGGGAGCGCGGACTGACGCGAGGCTCGGCGTTGCCGGCGACGTTCCGTAGTACACGACCGAGGCGCCAAGGGTCGGCGAGTGGACAGCGTGCTGGAAGGAAACGCCGCCTCCCCAGCAGAAACCAATCACGCCGTAGCGTTCCTTCGCTGCGGGGAGCGCCATCCCATACGCGGCCGCGGCATCAATCTGCCGCTGTACGACCTCGGGGTCGAGGGTGCGAATAGCGGCCATTGCCGCCTGCATACCGACCGTGTCAGTCGCGCTGAGCGGGATCTTTCCTGTGAGGAAGTCAGGAGCGATCGCGATGAAGCCGTCGGACGCCAGCTGGTCCGCGACGCTGCGGATCCACGTGCTCAACCCGAAGATCTCGTGGACGACCACTACCACGGGTGCCTTCGTGCTGCGTTGCGGATATACGACCCATAACCGCAATGAATCGCCTGCCTGCGCGCCTGCGCGGATAGTCACCCACTCGCCGTGCCGCGGCGACTGATTGAGTCGCGCCGCGGCGTTGGTTGCACCGGGTACGAGCGACGAGTCGCTCGCCATCGCCGCCATTGCGGATGTCGCGGATGCTCCGGACGTCGGCATCGCCATGCTGTCGTGGTCATGAGCGCTGGCGGTCGTGCCGTTATGGGCACAGGCGGCGGCGAAGGCCGCCGCTCCAATGATGAGCGACGAAGCGAGGGTTGTCGACGAAAAGCGCATTGCAGAGCTCCGGGATGGACGGAATTGCGCGGACTGCGCGTCGAATCGATGCGCGATGGAGATCATAGCGGCGGCGCGCGTGCGACGCGAGGCGCATCGACCGCCTGATCCGCCGGGAAAATCGGCCACGCCGCCGACCGGGCGCCGCGAGCCAGTGAGGTCGATTAAGTTGAAGCTCCTTATGGAAGTACAGATCTTCGGGGTGAAGAAGAGCGCGGACACGCGAAAGGCGCAACGGTTCTTCGCCGAGCGCCGGATCAGGGCGCACTTCGTGGACCTGATGGAACGCGCGGCATCGCCGGGAGAGCTGCGGCGATTCGAGCAGAAATTCGGGGTCACCGCGCTGATCGACAAATCGGCGAAGCGGTACGCCGAGCTCGGGCTCGCGCATTCGCGGATGGGCGATGAACGCTGGATGCAGATGCTCGCCGAGGAGCCGCTGCTGTTGCGGATGCCGCTGGTGCGAAACGGAAATCAGTTGACAATCGGGGCTGCGGAGGCCGTGTGGAAGGAGTGGTGCGGGAAGTGAGAGGTAGCCTGACGTGAGTCTCGTCGCGTTATCCGGCGTCGGTGTCGAGTTCGGCGCGACGACGCTGTTCAAGGACATCACCTTCACGATCGCCCGCGGCGACCGGTGGGGAATCGTCGGCCGGAACGGGATCGGCAAGACGACGCTGTTCAAGCTGATCACCGGCGCACAGCAGCCGACGAGCGGGCAGATCGCGCGCTCCGGCGCGGCGCGGGTGTCGCTACTCGAGCAGCATCGGACGTTCGAGGGCGCCGAGACGGTGTGGGCCGCCGCCGCCGGGCCCTTCGCCGAGTTGCTCGCGCTCGAGCAGTCGCTGGCGCACCAGGCCGAAGCGTTAGGCAACGACCCCTCGGACCAGGCGATGGCGAAGTACTCCCGTGATCTCGAGCGTTTCCAGCACGAGGGAGGGTACGAAGTCGCGGCGAAAGTGGACGCCGTGCTTCACGGGCTCGGCTTCGATCCGGAGAAGGCGCGCACGCAGCCGCTGTCGCAATTGAGCGGTGGCGAGCGCGGGCGGCTCGGTCTCGCCCAGCAGCTGGCCGCGCCGGCCGACCTCCTCCTCCTCGACGAGCCGACCAACCATCTCGACCTCGAGACCACGGCCTGGCTCGAGGAGTATCTGCGCGGACTCGAGGCGACGGTCGTTGTCGTCAGCCACGACCGTGCGTTCCTGGATGCGATCGCCGACCACATCCTGCACTTCGAGAACGGGACTGCCTTCCCGTATGCCGGCGGCTATGAATCATTCGTCACGCAGCGCACGGAGCGAAGGCTGTCCGACCAGCGCGCGTACGACAAGCAGCGGAAGGTGATCGCCGCCGAAGAGGACTACATCCGCCGCAACATCGCCGGGCAGAACACGAAGCAGGCGAAGGGACGTCGCAAGCGCCTCGCGCGCATGCCGCGCCTGTCAGGACTCGCGGGCGAGGGCGGCGTGATGTCGCTCGCCCTGCGTGCGGCCGAACGCGGTGGGGATCAGGTCGTCGTCGCCGAGCATGTCGACGTCGCGGTCGAGGGGCGAACTCTCCTGCGCGACTTCTCGGCCCGCGTCATTCGCGGCGACGTCATCGGGCTGATCGGGCCTAACGGCGCGGGGAAGACGACGCTGCTGCGCACGATCGTGGGCGAGCGGTCGCCGCAGGCGGGGGAGGTCAGGGTCGGCGGGTCGATCAACCTCGCCTACTACGACCAGCAGCTCGGCAACGTGCCGATGGGCAAGACGTTGTACGACGTCATCAACGACTTGCGAACGACCTGGAGTCGTGGCCAGATCCAGGGACATCTCGGACGATTCGGGTTTTCCGGCGACAGCGTGCTGCGCACGACGAACGTCCTGTCCGGAGGCGAGCGAGCGCGGCTCGCGCTGGCGATCATGATGCTGAGCGGTGCGAACTTCCTCGTGCTCGACGAGCCGACTAATCACCTCGATGTCGAATCGATCGAAGTGCTCGAGGAGGCGGTCGAGGGCTACGACGGAACGGTGGTCCTCGTCAGCCACGACCGGGCGCTGCTCCGCGCGCTGGTGAAGCGGGTATGGGTGCTTCACCACGAGCACATCACCGACTTTCCCGGGACGTTCGAGGAGTGGGAGACGGCGAGCGCGGAGCGCGCGCA
Organism: Gemmatimonadaceae bacterium; assembly: GCA_045804265.1. Lineage (GTDB taxonomy): Bacteria > Gemmatimonadota > Gemmatimonadetes > Gemmatimonadales > Gemmatimonadaceae > JABFXC01. The sequence goes on from JBJMNK010000113.1 coordinate 79,229, forward strand.
TGCGGCGTCGGTCACGGCCGCAGAGGAGGCCGAGCTCCGCCGCGTCCACGAACGTCAGAAGACTGCCCGAAAGAACGAGCCCCGCGACAAGGATGACCGCGCGCAGCGCGAGGCAAAGCGCGCCGTGGAGACAGCAGAGTCGAATGTCGCGAAGCACGAGGCGCGAGTCGGCGAGCTGACGCGGGCGCTCGAGAACCCCGAGCTCTACACCACGCCCGACGGCACGAAGAAGGCGAAGGCGTTAGGCGGCGAGCTCGACGCGGCGACGCGAGCGCTCGACAAGGCGATTGCGGCGTGGGAGAAGGCGGTCGAAGCGTCGGAGCGGGCCGCGGTCTGACGCTGACCCGTTTCCCGGATCAGAACTCGCCGATGAATCCGATCTCCGGCTCCAGCTTGTAACCGAACTTCTCCTCGACGCATTTCTGGGCATGGGCAATCAGCGCGCGGACATCGGCGGCCGTCGCGTGCCCAAGGTTGACGAGAATGTTCGCGTGGATGTGCGAGATCTGCGCGTCGCCGATGCGGTAACCCTTCAAGCCGCACTGGTCGATGAGCCGGCCGGCACCGATTCCTTCGATCTTCTTGAAGACAGATCCCGCGCTCGGATGCCAGTCGAGCCAGGGATGCTTGCCGCCGCGCCAGCTCAGGTTTTCCTGGGCGATCCGGTGCAGCACCGCGGGGTCCGCGCGCTCGAGCTGGAAGATCGCCGACAGCACGACGTCCTGCCGGTGGTGCAGGATGCTCTCGTCATAACCGAACTGCATGTGATCGTGGTCGACGGTCACGCGCTCGTTCTGCTCCGTCAGCAGCTCGGCGCTGACGAAGACCTCGGAGATGAACATCGTCCGCTCCCGGGCGGGCGCGGGCGAGAGGAAGTGCAGGTTCTGCCAGATCGCGCCGCCCATCGTGCTCGGAATCCCGACGTAGTGCTCGAGTCCCGACCATCCCCGCGCGAGCGTCTCCTTGATGACGTCGGCCACCGTCGCACCACTCTCGACCCACAGCTTGCCGTCCTCAGCGAACGAAAAATGCCGAGCGGTGTTTCGAATGACGAGGCCGCGATAGCCCTTGTCGCCGATGAGGATGTTGGCGCCAAGGCCGAGGACGAAGAAGGGGACGCCAATTTCGCGCGCGGCAACGATCGCGTTCGCGAGCTCGTCGGCCGATGTCGCCTCGAAGAAAAGATCGGCGGGTCCGCCGATCCTGAAGGTCGTGTATTGCCCGAGCGGCACGTCGCGGAGAGCGCGGCCTTTCGGGAGGCGCGCTGCGAGCGCGTCGAGCATATTCATCGTAGTCGGTGGCATGACAGTCATAATGAAACGACGATGATCCCTGTCAGAAAGTCCCATCTCCCGCCACGCGCGCGACCCGTCGCAATCACTGCGATGGCCAGCCTCGCGCTCGCGTTGCTTCTGCCTCGTCAGGCCGCGGCGCAGGCGCGATCGGCCACCAGCGCCATCGCGAGTGCGACCGCGACCCGCGCCACGCTCGAGAAGGTGATCAAGCGACAAGTCCTGCCGAACGGGATGGAGATCATCGTCGCCGAGAACCATGGCGTCCCCCTCGCTACGCTCGAGATCGACGTGCGGAACGGCGCCTTCACGCAGGCGCCCGGCTTCGAGGGACTGGCTCACATGTACGAGCACATGTTCTTCAAGGCGAACTCGGAGCTCCCGGAACCGGAAGCGTTCGTCGAGCGCGCCGGCGAGCTCGGAGCCGTCTTCAACGGAACGACCACCGAGGAACGCGTCAACTATTACGTCACGCTGCCGAGCGACAGCCTGCGCGGCGGAGTCCAGTTCATCGCCGCCGCGCTGCGTCACCCGCTCTTCCGGCAGGACGAGCTGGAGCGCGAGCGTCAGGTCGTGCTTGGCGAGTACGACCGGAACGAATCGAACCCATTCTCGGCGTTGCTCAACCAGACCGGAAAAGTGCTCTGGGGGAGCGCCTGGTCGCGGAAGGACGCGTTAGGCGAGCGGCCGGCGATCCTCGCGACGACACCGGAAAAGCTTCGCGCGATCCAGCAGAAGTATTACGTACCCAACAACAGCTCGCTGATCGTCACCGGCGACGTGAATCCCGACAGCGTCTTTCGCGCCGCCCGTGACGCGTTCGGTGACTGGCAGCGCGCGCCGGATCCATTCGTGGCGGATCCGATCCCGCCGGTGCCACCGCTGACGACGAGCAAGGGGATGGTGATTGAGGCGCCGATCGGGACCGTCATCGTGCTGATGCAGTGGCAGGGTCCGAGCGTGGGGAAGGATCCGCAGTCCACGTACGCCGCGGACGTGTTCTCCGATGTGCTCAACCAGCCGAACTCCGGATTCCAGAAGCGGCTGGTCGACAGTGGATTGTTCCAGGCAGTAGGCGTGAACTACTACACGTTGAATCAAGTCGGCCCGATCAGCATCAGCGGCACGACGACGCCGGAGAAGCTGAAAGCGGCGCTGGCCGCACTCGACAAGGAGATCACGCGCTTCGACGACCCGGGCTACTTCAGCGCGGCCGAGCTCGAGCCGGTGAAGCGGCAGCGAGTCGTCGGCACCGCGATGGGGCTCGAGCGCGCATCGGGTTTCGCGCATACGATCGGCTTCTGGTGGAGTGTGGCGAGCCTAGAGTATTACCTGGGCTACACTGACAACATGGCGCAGCAGACGACCAAGGATCTCAACGCCTACGCGGCACGCTACATCGTGAAGAAGCCGCGGGTGGTCGGTGTCATGATTGACCCCGAGTCGCGGCGGCGCATCAACCTGAGCGAGTCCGACCTGCTCGCGGCCGGCGGCGGGCGATGATGGCGATGACAACTTCCGCACGCGACGCGCGGCCGCAGCGAGCGCTCGGCGCACTTGCCGCCATCCTGGTCGCAACGACCGTGGTGGTCGCGCCCGCGGCCGCCGCACAATCCGCGGCCGCGCCTAACGGTAACGTTTCCGCCAACGGCCGGCCGGCCGGGCCGACGACCACCGACTTCATGGTCGATGGTGTCCACGTGGTGCTCCGACAGACGACCGCCAACGATGTCGTCGCGGCAAATCTGTACCTGCTCGGCGGGACCCGGCAGCTGACCCCCGAGACGCAGGGAATCGAGGCGATGCTGCTGATCGCGTCGGAGCGCGGGACGAAGCGCTTCTCCAAGGAAGCGCTCCGCGCGCTGACGGCGCGACTGGGGAGCGACATCGTGATCGACCCGGGGGTCGACTGGACGATGATCGGTGCGCGGTCGCTCCGCGACAGCTTCGACTCGACGTGGATGGTGCTCGCCGATCGTGTGACCGCGCCGCGACTCGACTCGACCGACGTCGAGCGCGTGCGCGAACAGATCCTCAGCGACGTCAGCACGCGGCGTGACTCGCCAGACGCGCTCGTCTCGGCGCTCGCCGACAGCGCGACCTGGCAGGGCCACCCCTACGCGCTCGAACCGTTAGGCACCGCCGAGAGCATCGGCCGGATCACGCTCGCGCAGCTGCGGGACTACGAGCGCGACCAGATGAACACGTCGCGGATGCTGCTGGTCGTGGTCGGCAACGTGGACCGGGGGAAGATCGAGCAGCTGGTGCACGCGACGATCGGGAAGCAGCCACGCGGGAGCTACCGTTGGACTCCGCCGCCGACGCTGCCGACGGGAACGCCGTCGCTCACCATCGCCGCGCGCACGCTACCGACCAACTACCTCCTCGGCTACTACGCGGGACCGCCGGCGTCGAGCTCGGACTACCCCGCGCTCCGGGTCGCGACCGCGGTGCTGTCGGGCCGCCTCTTCTCCGAGATCCGCAGCCGTCGCAACCTGACGTACGCGGTCGACGCGCCATTCATCGAACGTGCCGCGTCGGCGGGCGGGTTGTATGTCACGACGACTTCCCCTGACACGACGCTCGCGCTGATGCGTAGCGAGGTGAAGCGGCTGCAGGAGGACGAGATCGATCCGTCCGGGCTCGAGCGGCTGGTACAGCAGTTCATCACCGAGTACTTCCTCAACAACGAGACCAACGCCGCGCAGGCGGACTTCATCGCGCGGGCGGTGCTCTATCGCGGAAGCGCGCTCGCGGCGGACCGGTTCGTCGACGAGCTCCGCGCCGTGCGCCCCGAGGACGTCAAGCGGGTAGCGCGCACGTACATGCGCGGCGTTCGGTTCGCCTACGTCGGCGACCCGTCAGCGGCGCCGCGCCGCGCCGAAGCGGGATTCTAGGAGCGTAAGAGCCACCGGCGCCGTCAGGCAGCGCCGGAGGCTCGCGACCGCAGCTCGGCGCGCACTGCGTCGAGCGACACACCGAGCGCGCGAAGCGCGACGAGCGAGTGATAGATGACGTCGGCCGCTTCGGAAGTCGCGCGAGCCGAGTCGCCGTCCGCACATGCGATCGCGAGCTCGGTTGCTTCCTCGCCGAGCTTCTTCAAGCGGAGGTTGCGATCGCCGAGGAGCTTTCGCGTGTATCCCTTCCCCGTCTCGCCCTGCTCGCCGGCGCGGCGCGCGATCGTCTGGTCGAGCGTGCCTAACGCGTCGGCGGCCAGGGCGACTTCGCCGAAGCAGGACGTCGCCCCGGTGTGACAGGCGGGACCAGCCGGCGCGACGCGGGCGAGCACGGCGTCTCCATCGCAGTCGGCGGAGAGCGAGACTACTCGCTGCGTATTGCCGCTGGTCGCGCCCTTGTGCCAGAGCCCGCGCGTCCGCGAACGATAGTGCATCTCGCCCGTCGCGAGCGTCTGCTCCAGTGCCTCACGGTCGGCGTGGGCGACCATCAGGACAGTTCCGGTGGTCGCGTCCTGGGCGACGACGGTGAGCAGCCCGCCTCCCTTCGCGAAATCGAGCGTGTCGAGATCAAGCACCTGCGGCTCCAGCTCCGAGGAGTGAACGGGTTTCGCGCGCGAGCCGCGCATTGGTGGCGATTGCGCTGCCGCCGAATGCGGTGGCCCGTCCGTTCCAGTCAGTAAACACGCCGCCCGCTTCGGCGATGATGGGGAGCAGCGGCGCCGTGTCCCACGGGCCGACGATACCGTCGACCATCACCTCGGCGCGACCGGTTGCGATGAGGAGGTAGCCGTAGCAGTCGCCCCACGAACGTGAGACCGCGCTCTTCGCCGCAAGCGATCGCCAGCCATCGACGTGCTCCGGCGTGCGACGGAATCGTTCGTCGGTGGTGAGCACGGTGGCGTCGGCCAGCGACGCGACCGAAGAGACTCGGCATCGAGCTCCGTTCCACCAGCACCCTGCCCCCGGCGCGGCAACGATCATCTCCGCGACCGCGGGGAAGTACGCCGCCCCGGCGACGACCGTGTCACCCATCGCGACCGCGACCAGCGTTCCCCAGAGAGGGACGCCGCGCACGAACGTCTTGGTGCCGTCGATCGGATCGACCACCCAACGATAGGCTGCGCCGGGGCGAGTCTCGCCCTGCTCTTCGCCGAGAATGCCATGGTCCGGATAGCGGCGAGTGATCCAGTCGCGCGCGGACTGCTCTGCCTCACGATCGGCGACGGTGACCGGCGAACCGTCGGACTTCCATTCGACGGCCACGCCGCGCTTGAAGTGACGCAGCGCGACGTCGCCGGCGAGTCGCGCCACTTCGGCGACGGCGTCGAACAATTCGGGGCGCGCCGCAGCCGCGCTCGTGCTGTCCGCGTCCACGCGACCCGCGCTCACGCCGCGCGCCTCACAGGGACGTCATGCGCCGCGAGCAGTGCCTTGATCGCGCCGACCGTCGTCACCCCGTCGTGGAGTATCCCGGCGACGAGCGCCGCGTCGGCGCCGCCGCTGCCTAACGCGTCGAGGACATGCTGTGCGTTGCCCGCTCCACCCGACGCGATCACCGGAACGCTGACCGCGTCGGCCACCGCCCTGGTGAGTGCGAGGTCGTAGCCCGTGCGAGCGCCATCCTGGTCGATGCTCGTCAGCATGATCTCCCCCGCGCCGCGCTCCACGCACTCGCGCGCCCACTGCACCGCGTCGAGCCCGGTCGCGACGCGCCCGCCGCGCGAATAGACGCGCCATCCGTCACCGTCGCGGCGAGCGTCGATGCTGGCGACGACGCATTGGGCGCCGAACCGCTCGGCCGCTTCGGTCAGCACCTGCGGGCGCTCGATCGCCGACGAGTTGAGGCTCGTCTTGTCCGCACCGGCGCGCAACGCACGACCGACGTCGTCGGCGGTCCGGATCCCACCGCCGATCGTGAGCGGCACGAACAGCCGCTCTGCCGTTCGCCGCGCCAGGTCGAGCAGCGTCGAGCGCTCTTCCACGCTCGCCGAAATGTCGAGGAACACGATCTCATCCGCGCCCTCGCGCTCATAACGTTCGGCGAGTTCGACCGGATCGCCCACATCGCGCAGCGATTCGAACTGCACTCCCTTCACCACGCGGCCCCCGGCCACGTCGAGGCAGACGATCAGCCGCCGCGTCAGCACGTCATGCACTCCCTGTTCATTCGCTCACCTTCAATCCGACCGAGCCCTTGGTGCTGAACACGACGCCGTCGTCGGCCAGCGCGTCGCGGAGGCAGAAGCCTAACGCCTTGAACCCCGCCTCGACGATGTGGTGGCGGTCCACGCCACGGAGCACGCGGATGTGCACCGTCGCCAGCGCGTTGTCGGCGAACGATCGCATCCAGTGGTCGTAGAGCGACGATGGCAGCGGCCCGCGGTAGTACGGGCGCCCGCCAAGATCGAGCGCGCACTCGACCAGTGCGTCGTCCATCGGGACGACACGATGCGCATAGCGCGCGGCCGTTGCGGGCGTGATCCGGTGGATTGCCTGTCCGACACAGATCGCGACGTCCTCGATCGTGTGATGCCGGAGGTCGCCGGTCGCGGCGATCTCGAGATCGACTCCCGAGTAGCGCGCGAGCGCGACCATCATGTGATCGAGGAAGTCGACGCCCGTGCTCGAGACACCGATGCCGGTACCGACACTCGCCTCGACGCGGATGCGCGTCTCCCTCGTTTCACGTTCGACCACGGTCATGCTCGCGCCCTCATTCGAAGAATTCCCCGGCGACTGCCCGCGGGTCGAGTGCGCCGGTGTACAACGCCATCCCGATCACCGCACCACCGATTCCACGGTCGGCGAGTGCGCGGAGGTCGTTCATCGTCGTGATCCCGCCCGACGCGAGCACCGGACACGTACTCTGCTCGGCGACGTCCTCCATCAGGAAGAGATCAGTACCCCGCATCTGCCCTTCCTTGTGGACCGCTGTCACCAGCACCGCGGCCAGCGGGCTGTCGTTCAGCTCATCGATCACGTCGAGGATGTCGCGCCGCTGGGTCTTCTCCCACCCATGCGTCACGACGCGCCGCTCGCGCACATCCGCCGCTACTATGATCTCACCCGGATACTGCGACGCGACGCCGTGCAGCCACTCCGGTTCCTCGATCGCGCGCGTGCCGACCACGACGTACTCTGCTCCCTCGCCGAGCAAGCGCCCGATCGCGTCCTCGCTCCGGATGCCGCCGCCGACCTGCACGAGGATGTCGCTCAGCCCGACGAGCTCGCGCACGATCCGCTCATTCGAGCCGCGCCCGGTCGCTGCGTCCAGATCGACGACGTGCAGTCGCGCGAACCCGGCATCGGTCCAGCTCCGCGCGACCGCGGCGGGATCCGGCAGCCTGACGCGCTCCGCTGCATACGACCCGCCAACGAGCTGCACGCAGGCACCGTCGCGGATGTCTACCGCTGGTATCGCGATCATCGGAGCGCCTCGGTGACGAGCGTGGCGAGAAGCCTGACGCCATCGCGCGAGCTCTTCTCGGGGTGAAACTGGACGCCGGTCGCGCTCCCCGCGCGGACCGCCGAGGGAAAGCGGTCGTCGCCCTCGCTCGTCCACGCCGTTACCACACGCTCGTCGCACGGCCGACAGACATAGCTGTGCGCGAAGTATGCGACCTCGAGTGCGCTTGCGGCGAGGGCCGTTCCCGCCACTGGTTCGACTGTGTTCCAACCTATGTGAGGAATCCTCGGCGACCGTATCCGCTCGACATGACCCGGAATGACGCCAAGCCCGCGTCCCGCGCCCTCGTCGCTCTCATCGAAGAGGAGCTGCATGCCGAGACAGATTCCGATCGTCGGCAGGCCACGCTCGATCGCGCCGCGTACCTCCTCTCGCGCCGGCGCGAGGCGCTCGGCCGCGTGCTGAAAGGCGCCGACACCGGGAAGCACGAGCAGGTCAGCTCCGATCGCGCGCAGCGGCTGTGTCTCGACGCTGAGCGCGTGCCCGCTCTCCGCGAGCGCCTTGCCGAGAGAATGCAGGTTCCCCGCCCCGTAGTCGAACAGAGCTATCCGGCTCACGCGTCCGCCGTCGTGGCGTCGAGCGCCGCGAGTGCGGCCTCGATCATCTCCCAGGGACCAACGCTGATGCGCAGCGCCGAGCCTCCCGTGGCGCGAAGCGAGTCGGTGACTGGCGACACTCCCTCGAACGGGCGCACCGCGACGCCGAGCGTGCGCATGTGGCGTGCGCGCGCGTTCGCATGCGAGACCGGAACGAGGACGAAGTTGGCATCCGAGCGGATCGGCGCGAAGCCGCGCTTCGCCAGCTCGTCCGCAAGGCGTGCGCGATGCTCGATTGCTTCCGTGACGTGGTCGCGCGCCCACTGCAGCCCGTCGCCTAACGCGGCGAGCGCGGCGCGTTCCGCGAGCGCACTCACCTTGTATGGGCCGCGCGACTTCTCAACTTCCGACACCAACGCCGGTGCGCCGGTCGCGTACCCGACGCGCAGTCCGGCGAGGCCGAATGCCTTCGACATCGTGCGCGCAACGAGCACGCGCTCGTTCGCCAGCGCGATCGGCGAGAGATCCACCGATGCGAACTCCGCGTAGGCTTCGTCGATGATCACGATGCCCGGCGCGCGCTCGACGACGCGCTCGATCGCCGAACGCGAGAGCGATGCACCGGTGGGGTTGTTTGGCGAGCAGAGGTACATGATCCGCGCGTTCGTCGCCAGCATCGCATCGGCGTCGACATCGAGCGACGGCGTCAGCGGTACCGTGACTGGCGAGAGGCCGTTCATCCGCGCGAAGATCGGAATCATCGCGAATGATGGGTCCGGACAAGCGATCGCATCGCCCGGCTCGGCGAACGCCCGGATCGCCGAATCGAGAATGTCGTCGGAGCCGCACCCGGTGACGATGCGCTCAGCGGTGACGCCGAGGTAGCGAGCCAGCGCGTCCTTGAGCGAGGCAGCGTACAGGTTCGGATAGCGCGTCACCACCGGAACCGACGCATCGCGGAGCGCTTCTTCGACTGCTGGGGCGATACCCCAGCAGTTCGTGTTGTCGCTGAGGTCGATCCGGCAGGGCGCGCGATCCGGGGAATAGAGCTCGATCGCGCGATAGCTCTCGCGTCCGAGCCCGCGCGCCTTGCCGCGATCACTCGGCGTCCGGTGTTGCGAGCCGGAAACGTTAGGCAGGATGCTCATGTCGCGTTCCATGCTCATGTCGCGCTCCATGCTCGTGCCGCGGCGGCATGGCCGGGCAATCCCTCGGCATCGGCCAGGATCCCGACGTCGCGCGACAGCCGCTCCGCCGCAGCGCGATCGACGCGCTGATAGGTCGTCCAGCGGATGAAGTCGAGCGTGGACAGCCCGGAATAACAGCGGGCGAGCCCGCCGGTGGGGAGGACGTGGTTCGCTCCGGTCATGTAATCGCCGAACGCCACTGAACTCGTCGAGCCGAGGAACACCGTTCCCGCGCCGCGAAGCGAGGCGAGCAGCGCGATCGGGTCTGCACAGGCGAGCAGTACGTGTTCGGCGGCGATCTCGTTGGCCAGAGTGACCGCCTCCTCGAAGTCGTCGGCGGCGATCACGCCACCACGAGCACGCAGCGAAGCACCAACGATGGCGGCGCGCGGCGTCGCTTCAGCGGCCGTCAGCAGTGCGTCTTCTATCGCCCGCGCCACACCCACTCCGATCGCGATCGCGAGGACGAATGCATCCGGATCATGCTCGGCCTGCGCCACCAGCTCTCGCGCGACGAGCTCGGGATCGGCGCGCCCGTCGCAGACGACGAGCAGCTCGCTCGGCCCGGCCGGTGAATCGATCGCGACGCTCCCCGAGACCTGCAGCTTCGCTTCCGCGACATACGCGTTGCCCGGCCCCACGATCCGGTCGACGCGTGGCACGCTGCCGGTGCCAAACGCCATCGCGGCGATCGCACCGGCCCCGCCTAACGCGAAGACTCGATCGACGCCAGCCAGCGCGGCCGCCGCGAGCACGACATGCGCGGGCGCACCGTCAGCCTGCGGCGGAGAGCAGAGCACGATCTCGCCAACCCCGGCGACGCGCGCCGGCACCGCGCCCATCAGCACGCTGCTCGGGTACACCGCGCGACCGCCTGGCGCGTACACTCCGACGCGGCCGAGGGGATCCGGTCTCCTGCCCACGATCACCCCGGGCTCGGTCTCGATCTCCTGAGCCACCGGACGAAACGCCGCGTGCGCCGTCTCGATGTTCCGCGCCGCCCGCTCCAGCGCGCGGCGTAAAGGCAAATCGATTCCGTCGAGGGCACGCATCCACTGCGCGCGCGGGACCTCGAGCGACCCGAGTGCGACACCGTCGAATTCGAGCGCCATCGCGCGCAGCGCGTCGTCCCCATCGCGCCGTACCCGCCCGATGATCCCGGCGACGCGCCCGCGCATCACCTCATCGATCGATGTGGCGCGTTCGAGCAGTAGTCGCCGCACGTCACTCGACAGCTCTCCCACTGTCCCACTCACTGCCCACCCCCCGCTTCGCCGTTGCACGTCTCTCATCGCCGTTCTCTCATCCCTCGTCCCTCGTCCAGTCTCTCTCATCTCTCATCGCCGGGTCATAGCCCGCACGCCACCGCGATCTCAAGGCATCAACCGCTCGATCCGCGTCACCAGTATCCCCTCGGCGCCGAGCGATTTGAGCTCCGCGATCGTGCGATACACCGTCTTCGCCGGGACAACGGCGTGCACGGCGACGTGCACACCCCCATCGAGAATGTCGATCACTGTCGGACCATTGAGCCCGGGGATCACTCGTCGCACTGCGTCGAGCGCCGTGCGCGGCACATTCGCCATCAGGTACCGCTTCCCGCGCGCGCGCAGCACCGAGTCGAGCGCCATCGTGAGTTCCTCAAGCGAACGCCGGCGATCGGCGTCGCCCCCGGTGAGCGCCGCCGGCGCGACGACCAGACGCGCCGTCGACTCCATGATTGTTTCCACTTCGTGCAGCCCGTTCACTTTCAGCGTCGAGCCTGTGGACGTGATGTCGACGATGACGTCGGCGATTCCAATGTGCGGCGCAATCTCGGCGGCTCCTGAAAGAGGAACGATCTCGACAGGTTGGTTTCGATCAGCGAAGAAGCGTGCAGCCAAACGAGGATATACGGTCGCGACACGCGCGCCGGCGGCGATGGCGCCTGTCGTCGCAACGGCGCTGTCGTCGCTCGCCGCGACAATCAAGCGGCAACGGCCGAACTCCAGGTCGACGAGTGTCAGCAGCTCGCGGCCTGACTCGGAAACCAGATCCCACCCGGTCACTCCGGCGTCGGCTGCGCCATCAGCGACGAACTCCGGAATGTCCTGTGCGCGCACGAAGAGCGCCTGGAACTCGCCACCGAGCGACGCGGTCAACGCCCGTTCTCCGGTAGCGCGGACCTCCAGCCCTGCATCGCCGAAGAGCAGTCGAGCCTCCTCGGAAAGCCGCCCTTTGTTCGGTAGCGCAATCTTCAACATTCCACCCTCGACATGTGAACCTCGACGGTCGCTGATCCTTGTGCATGCGACCGGGGCAAATAAAAAGGCCCGTCCGGAAGGACGGGCCGCGACGACACGAAGCGCAACTCAGGCGATCAACTCACCCGCACACGCGACGCGAAGCCCCGGCCCGTGAGCCGTGGTGGATCGCATGATGATGGGTGTGCAGGGTGCGCATCGCGGAGGAAGACTAGGGCGTCACAGCGATGAAGTCAACTTCAGCCATCGCGTCGGGCGTGAGAGTGTCCTGATCGCTCACGGCGGACGCGAGGAGAAAACAGGCGCGAGCATCGAGACGCTGTTGCGCGCATGCTTCGGCATATCTCCTGCTCAATTGCTTTGGCCAAGCTTTGTGAATAGTTTCACAATTCTCGGCGGCGACCCCGTCGAGAGGAAGTCACACACCAAGTGCCACGTATGGAGGCCTGAGGAAATGCGGTTCAACGGACTTGCGCTCGTCGCGGGAGCGATGGCGATCGTCGCCTGCAGCGGCGGCGACAAGAAGGCGGATTCTACGGCAGCAACCACGAACGATACGGCCGCCGCTCCGGCGACCCAGACGACGGCGACCAACACCGGCGCGGCCGGCAGCACCACCGCGGCGGCGCCGGTCACCGGCAAGACCGTCGAAGTCAAGATGATCGGCGACGGCACGACCTACAAGTTCGACCCCGCCAACGTCACCATCAAGCAGGGCGACGCCGTCAAGTGGATCATGACCTCGGGCGGCCCGCACAACGTCGCGTTCATCGACACTCCCGATGCGGCAAAGGGGCAGCTCTCGGCGAACATGCCGAATCAGATGAAGGACCTCACCAGCCCGATGATGATGACGGCCAATGAGACCTATACTGTCTCTTTCGCCAAGGTCCCGGCTGGCACGTACAACTATCATTGCGAGCCGCACGCCGCGATGGGCATGAAGGGCTCGATCACCGTTCAGTAATACGATCGGTCGCTGGATGTGACGAAGGCGGAGGCGCATGCGCCTCCGCCTTCGTCATGTTCGGAACCCGACAAGGCTTGTGCGTCACCGGCCGCCGCGAGATACTCGCCACTGATGTCCCCCGCCTCACTCTGGACTGGACGGCGCCGTGCCGCCGGCGCGCAGTGGATCAACGCGCGTGCGCGCAACGCACTGCGTCGCCCAGTGCGCATGGGCGTCATCGGCTTGGTCGTTTTCATCGCCACGTTGCTGACGCTCGTCGCGCTTCCGCGCCAGGCCCAGCGCGCCGCCGCGATCGTGGCGCCGGCGCCTAACGAGTGGCGCGACACCGCACGACTGATCAGCAGCGTCGAGCGTGAACAGGGACGACTCGATAGTGCCGACGCATCGCTGGCATCGATTCGCGCCCTGCTCACCCGTCCCGTCGCGCAACCCGCTGTCGAGTCGCTACCGCCGGAGATCGTCGCCCGGCGCGACTCGATCGCTGCGCTCGTCACCACGATCGCCCGTCTCATTGCTCGCGTCGAGCAGTCGCCGCTCGCCGCCTCGTATCGCGCGCTCGCCGATGCGCCCGGTCTTCGCGATGAACCGTCAGTGCGTGCGCTCGTCGATTCGCTCGGCGACGTCGAGCGCGAGCGCGACGCCTTCGGTGCAGTAGGAGGAATCGATCCGAACTACGTCGCCCTGACAGCGCGTGCGACTGAGATCGGTCACGCCATCCAGGAGATCGCCGACGTCAAGCGGACAGCGTTGCAGCGCCAGGCCGCCGCACTAACGCCGCCGCCACCCGCACCGGTGGCGCGGCCGGTGATCGACACGATGCCGCGCGTCGCGCGCCGTGATTCGATTCGCGTGATGCTCGCGACCCGTTCGAAGATGCTCGACGACGCACGACGCACCAACGCCGCGGTCGAGCGCCGTGCCGAGCGCGCGCGCGAGCTCGCGAACGTCTCCGCCCCACCGCTCGCGCTGCTCGCGGCATCGCTCGTCATCGGCATCGCCGTTGGATTCGCGGCGGTTCTGATCGCGGAGATGCGCCGGCCACACGTGGCCGATGTCGCCGAAGCCGAACGCGCGACGGGCCTTCGCGTCCTCGCGCAGGTGCAGTCGTATGAACCACCGCCGGAGCGCGCTCGCCGGCGCGCCGACCGCGAGCTGCCACCGCTGCTCGAGCCGGGCGCGGATGGCTATCGTTTTCTCTACCTGGCGCTGTCGGGTATGATGCCGGGGAGCTGGATCATAACGGTCGCCGGTCGCGACTCGTCGCTCGCGGCGGTCGTCGCCGCCAACATCACCGCGCTCGCCGCGCTCGATGCTCGCGCTTCGCTGCTCGTCGACGCCGATCCGGCCGGGTGCGCGGCCGGCGTGATGCGCATTTCGTCCGGGCCAGGGCTCGGCGACATCGCGCGCGGCGAGCTGGCCTGGAGCGAGGCACCCGTGACGCAGATCGTTGGCCGCGACCGCGCAACGGACATCGTTCCCGCCGGGCGACGCGCCGAACCCGCCGAGATCGCCGCGGCGCTCGCGCGCGAAGTGCCGCGGCTCGCGCGCCGTTATGACACCGTCGTCATCACCAGCGGGCTCGACGCGCTGCACGACGCGCCGGTGCTCGCCGTACCGCGGATAGTCGTTGTCTTGCGTGCCGGGTCGACTGTCGTCACCGAGCTCGCGCGTGATGTCGCTGCACTGCGCGCGAATGGTGCACAGCTCCTGGGCCTTGTGCTCTGGGATCGCGAGGAGCCCCATGTCCCGACGCGTGAAGAGCTCGATGCGCTCGCGAGCGCGGCGAATCGCGGTGTCCCCGCCGATATGCTGATCGGGTCTCGTGTGGGCTGACGCGCTGCTGCAGGCCGAGCGCGCGCACCTCCACCGGCTCCTGCTCTGGGGTGTAGTGAGCCTCATCGCGGGGCTCGTCCTGCTCATTACCGCGGGCCGGCCGCGCCGGTCGCCGCTGATCTTTCATTTCGCGGCGCAGACACTGGCGTGGGGCGCGGTGATCGCTGGCGTTGCCGCCGAGGAGCTCCGTTCACTCGTGCTGCGCGATCTCGCCGGCGCCACGAGACTCGATCGATTTCTCTGGCTGAATCTCGGGCTCGACATCGGCTATGTTGCAGTCGGCGCCGCGATCGCGGCGACTGCATGGATCGTCGGTCGGCGGCAGGGCGGCGTTGGTGCGGGGGTGGCGATCGTCGTGCAGGGGCTCGCGCTCGCCATCCTCGCCGCGCGCCTGATCGTTCTGCTCGAACAGTCCGCCTGACGCGACATTACTCGCTGCACACAATGGCCGAAGTAACCCTCGATCTCCGCGACCTCCCCCGGACCGCGGCGTATGCAACCCTCGAGACCCAAGTCGCGAGCGTGCTCGCCGGCATCGACGATCCCATCGCGGGTATGGCGACCATCAGCGCGCTCGTGCACCACGCGTTCGGCCACCTCTGGACCGGGTTCTATCGCGTCGTCGAGCCGGGGCGCCTGCTCCGGGTCGGACCGTACCAGGGAACGCTCGGCTGCCTCGACATAGAATTCGGCCGCGGCGTCTGCGGAACAGCGGCGGCAGAGCGGAAGACCGTCGTCGTGGCCGACGTGCATCAGTTCCCGGGACACATCACCTGCGATGCGCGATCGCAATCGGAGATCGTCGTTCCGGTATTCAACGCCGCCCGACAGCTGATCGCCGTCTTCGACATCGATTCGGATCGCAAGAACGCTTTCGGGAAGGACGACGAGCGCGGTCTCGATCGGCTGATGGGTTGGTTCGGCCAGACGCGCTGAGTCCTGCTGATTGCGCGCGACCCCTGCGCGCGTGGCGCGCGTTGGCTAGATTGTGAAGCGCATTTCCATGGATCAGATGTCAGTCACCGGCTACTCCGACCGCATCAATCACGCGCTCGCCTACGCTGCGAAGCACCATGCGCAGCAGGTCTGGAAGGGAAGCTCGCGAGTTCCCTACTTCACCGGGCCGGCGAACGTCGCCGTCATCCTGACCCGCTACGGTCAGGACGACGACACCGTCGTCGCGGCCGTGCTCCACGACGTCGTGGCGGACTGCGTGCGCGATGGCCAGACCGCGCAGACGCTCGAGCAGCGTATCGGCGAGAAGTTCGGTTCGGACTCGCTCGCGGCACTGGTCGCGATCGTGGAGCGCCGGGCTGACGACGACGGCGTCGAGATGTCGATGGAGGAGCGCAAGGCGGACACGCTGGCGCGACTGGCCACCGCTGACGATCGCGCCCGGTGGATCCTCGCGGCCTACACTCTGCACGCGGGGAGCTCGCTGCTCGCCGACGTTCGCCGGACGGCGTATCCGGAGACTGTCTGGGGGCGCTTCACCAGTGGACGCGATGAGGTGGCGATCTCCTATCGGCGCACCATCGACCGCCTGGCCGAAGTCGGATTCACCGCACCGATCATGCGGGAGCTCGCTTCGGTGGTCGACGCGCTCGAGCAGCTGGCCGCCGAAGACAGCTCCAGCGCGCCGCGACTCGCGCGCTGACCGCATCGACCGACCACCGCAGACTTCAACCACGACCCGTTCATGATCACGAATTCGACCCCGCCAAGGAATCGCGGCCACGTCGCGGCGAACAACAACGCGCAGGGGTGGGGCGTCGGCGTCTTCATCATCGCGCTGGCGTTAGGCTGCACCTTTGCCGCGCACTACATCCACCAGCGCACGTTCCGCTCGCCTAACGATCCAGCGGCACCGGTCTCGACGAACGAGCACAATCCGCACGCGTAACGAAGCGCTGAGCGGTAACCGAAGCCGCCGGCGCGCGGCCGCTGTCCGCGAGGCGCCTAACGCGTAATGACAGAGGGCCGGCACTCGATGAGTGCCGGCCCTCTGCCTGGAGCGCGTCCGGCGTCTTCTCACACCCCGGCCGTCACCCGTTCGCCGTACGTGCGCTCGACGTAATCCTCGAGCAGCTGGAGAAACTCGGGGACGATGTTGTCGCCCTTGAGCGTCGTGACGAGCGCGCCATCGACGTAGACTGGCGCCTTTGGCTCCTCGAAGGTGCCCGGCAGCGAGATGCCGATGTTCGCGTGCTTCGACTCTCCGGGGCCGTTCACGACGCATCCCATCACGGCGACCTTCATCTCCACGACGCCGGGATGCCGCGCGCGCCAGACCGGCATCTGTTCGCGGAGGTAGCTCTGGATGTCCTCCGCCATGTGCTGGAAGAACGTCGATGTCGTCCGCCCGCAGCCGGGGCACGATGTCACCTGCGGCGCGAAGCTCCGGAGCCCGAGCGACTGCAGGATCTGCTGCGCGACCTGCACCTCCTCGGTCCGGTCGCCGTTAGGCTTCGGCGTCAGTGACACACGAATCGTGTCGCCGATCCCCTCGGCCAGAAGGATCGAGAGACCAGCGGTGCTGGCGATGATCCCCTTCGAGCCGAGCCCCGCCTCGGTGAGGCCGAGATGGAGGGGGTAGTCGCAGCGCGAGCCCAGGCGGCGGTACACGTCCACCAGATCCTGCACCTGCGAGACCTTCGCCGAGATGAGGATCTGGTCGTGACGGAGCCCGGTCTCTTCAGCGAGCAGCGCCGAGCGCAGCGCACTCTCGAGCATCGCCTCGATGTAGACGTCGCGCGCATCGCGAGGGCTGCCAGCGCGCGCATTCGCGTCCATCATTTCAGTCAGCAGGTCCTGGTCGAGCGATCCCCAGTTCACGCCGATGCGTACTGGCTTCCCGTGGTCGACTGCGACCTGCACGATCGTGCGGAAATGCTGGTCGCGCCGCTTGCCCCCGACGTTCCCCGGGTTGATGCGATACTTCGCCAGCGCGCGCGCGCAAGCCTCGTGGCGCGTGAGGAGGAGGTGGCCGTTGTAATGAAAGTCGCCCACGATCGGCACGTCGATTCCGTCATCGTGCAGACGCCGCACGATCTCGGGGACCGCAGCCGCCGCTTCGTCGTTGTTGACCGTCACCCGAACGAGCTGCGATCCAGCGCGCGCGAGCGCGGCGACCTGCGCCGCTGTCGATGCCGCATCGGCAGTATCGGTGTTCGTCATCGACTGGACCACGACCGGGTGAGCGGACCCGATGAGGACCCCGCCCACGTTCGCGGTCACTGTCGGCCTGCGTTCTCCAAAAACCACGATCCTCGTCTCCTGAAAATTTCACGCGCGCGGACGTGTTGACGTCGCGCTCTGGCGAAAGGTAGCGAAACCGGCGGCACGCCGGGATCAGCAGCTGATGCAGCCTTCCCCTGGCGAGCGGCTCGGTTCATGTTGTGCGCGGTAACGCACTCCACCCACCGACTCGACCGCCATGCCCGACGATATCGACCGCGCCTCCGTCACCCCTGTTACACCGGTACCCGCGCCGCGGCGTCGCAAGCGCTGGTGGTGGCGAATCCTCGCCGTGCTGGTCCTCGGCCCTGTTCTGGTGATCGGCCTCTGGATCGCGATCACGCTGAACTACACTTTCTCGAGCGGTGAACGCGCGGGGTACGTCCAGAAGTTCTCGCGCAAGGGATGGATCTGTAAGACATGGGAAGGAGAGCTTGCCATGGCGACCATTCCCGGCACGATGCCCGAGATCTTCAGCTTCACCGTGAGAAATGACTCGGTCGCGCGGGTGATCGAGCGCGACATGGGGCGACGAGTCTCACTGTCATACGAGCAGCATCGCGGCGTTCCGACAACCTGCTTTGGCGAGACCGAGTATTTCGTCACCGCTGCCCGGTCGGTAGACGATCCGCAGTTCGCCCCGCCCACCCCA
The DNA here is from genome assembly GCA_045804265.1 of Gemmatimonadaceae bacterium. Classification (GTDB taxonomy): domain Bacteria; phylum Gemmatimonadota; class Gemmatimonadetes; order Gemmatimonadales; family Gemmatimonadaceae; genus JABFXC01. Next base: position 97,602 of record JBJMNK010000113.1, read on the forward strand.
CCGGCGCAAGCGGCCCCTGTGGCGACGCCAGCCCCGGCTGCCCCAGGCGCCATCCCGCGCTGACACGGCTGGGTCCGATTCCAACTTCGTACACAGTCTTCTGTTGCCCTTCCGGCCGAAGCTGCTACATTGCACCCGTGCCACGGTCATGGTGACCGTGCGCACGGTTACAGCCCGCGCACCGTGGGCATCGGTATTCAGGAGCTAGGCAATGCGTACGACTGGCAAGGTGAAGTGGTTCAACGACGCCAAGGGTTTCGGTTTCATCACCCCCGACAACGGCTCGAAGGATTGCTTCGTGCACTACTCGGCGATCCAGGGCAGCGGCTTCAAGACGCTGGCCGAAGGTGATGCTGTCGAATTCGACATCGTCGAAGGGCAGAAGGGTCCGGCGGCGGAGAACGTCACCCGGGCAGGCGCTCGGTAACTCGAGCTTCCCGCTCGAAGCCAAACGGGGCACCCTAACGGGTGCCCCGTCGTTCTTTCAGGGGTGGCCTTCCTCTCCGCCGAGGGACGGACGTTTCCATCGCGCTGACCAGGCCGCGTTCGAGAGTTCTCTCGATCGTCGCGACGTCGACCGCCAGCGAGATGGAGTCGCTGATCTCGATCGAAGCTGGAGCTCCACCGTATTGGCGAGCACCAGTGGGCGGTCCAACCGCCGACTCTTCACTCTCCGACGCCAGCAGCCTGGACGCGATTTCGACGCCGCGCGCGACGGGAACTCCCAGCCCGCGATTCAGATCCCTCACGATTGCCGCGGTCACGAGAGTTCGCATCGCCAGCCTGCGTGCGACTCCACGCGCGAGATGTTCCGTGCCGGGGATCGAGTGCTGGGACGTGAGGTTGTCCAGCCACTTCCGTTCGACCCCTATTGCAAGTGCAGCCACGGCAATGTCATAGACGCGCGCCATAATAATCCTCTTTTTCAAGGATAAAAACGGTCTGGTGGGCTGGCGTGTAGTTCCTATGATAATAGGATAATTACGTCTCGGCCAGCCGCCATTTCCGGTCGGCCGGTGTTTGCCCACCCGTCCGTCTGCTCCTACATTGCCGCCGTCACTCGAACAAAGTGCATCATCGATGGTCTCGCATTGAGCACGTATCACCGACGCCGACTGGTGGAGCTGAAGCACGCGTTTGACGAAGCGCGCTTCGGCGCTGACCGCACGCTCAACCTTCGGTCGATGTTGCCCACGGCCGCCGAGGCTGCGCGACGAACCAATGCGTGGCTCCGGGAACGGCAGGCGAGCGGCGTCAGCGAGGTCCTGATCATCTCGGGCCGGGGCAACGGCAGCGAGGGAGGTTACTCGGTCGTGCGCGAAGCCGTCGCCCGAACGCTGCGACAGCTCAAGCGCCAGGGTGTGGTCGATACCAGCGACGAACACTCGCCAGGCTCGTTTGTCGCTCGCCTTGCTCCGATGCGCCGGTTGCTCGAGGGTGCCCGGCGTACCACCCCGGCGCGGACGGACGTTCCCGGAAGTGCCGCGGTCAACGGGCTCGATCCGGAAACCGCAGCACTGCTTCGCGCACTTGCCGAGCGTGCGCTCGACGCGCTGGGCGTTCGCCAGACCGAGGCATTCCTCGACCGGGAGATGGCGACTCAGTTCGCGGCGCTGCTCCGTGGGGTGCCACCCGGAGACGGACGCGACGAGCGCCTGCGCGAGGTAATGCGGCGAACGCTCGACGACGACGACGACCGGACGCGTTAGGCAGCGCGATCGCCAGGCGATCGCGCCGTGGCTCACCGGTCGGGCGGGCGCGCCTGCGCGCGCTGCAGGCTGTCGATCCGCCGCCTCGCGCGTTCGATGCTGTCCATTCGTGCACGCCGCATCGCGATCTCCCGTCGCAGCGCCTCGCGCTCCGCGGCCAGCGAGTCGGCGCGCGCGGCGGAATCGCGTCGTGCCTGAATGCGAGTGCTGTCCGCTGGCGTGGCAGCCGGAGGATTGACCGGCGCCGCCGCAGCCGGGAGTTGCGTCGGGGCCGTCGGCGCGGCGGCGGCTCTCGAGTTCGTCGGCGGAGGCTGGGAGTTCGTCCGCTGGCGACCGGCAACCGGGCGAGGAGCAGCGCGCACCGGCCCGCGTCGCGCGGACGTCGCAGCGTTAGGCACCGGCGCGATGCCCCCCGATGACACCGACTCGCGGACTCCCGAGCCTTGCGCTGACCCAGGGAGTCCGGCTTCGGCGCGATCTGACGGGGCCGCTGTTGTGCCGGTCGTCGCACCGCGGTGCGCGAACGCGTAGCCGATCGCCACGCCGAGGATCAATCCAGTGCCGGCGATGGCGCTGGCGACCACGAGCCATGAGCGCTGTCGCAGCAATGCCGTCACAGCGCCGGCCGTCGCCACGGCCCGCGATGGATCGCTGGCAGCAATCGCCGCTGTTTCTGCTGACGACGCAAGCGAAGCGTTGGTCGTGACAGCAGGTCCGCGATCCGCTGCGGCCGGTTTCTGCGTGCGCATGGCGGCAGCGTGACTCGCTGGAGCGTGCCTCGCCGGAGCCTCACTCGCAGACGCCGCGGGCTGCGCTTCGATTGGTGCCGCAGGCGGTGCCGGGGGCGATACGACAGGCGGCTCGACGCTTCGGGCGACTGGACGCTCGCTATCGCCCGTGCTCCCTCGCGCCTGCTCGTCGCTCGTTTCAGGAATGGTGTGGCGCGGGGCGCTCTTCGGCGAGGTCGCGGGAGCTGTCGCATGCCCGGGCGATCCCGGGTCGGAGGGCGAGAGCGGGTCGGTCACCACTGGAATCCCCGAACGCGGCGAGCGCCGACGCGCGACGTAGGCCCGCGGCAGCACACGCCCTTCGCTGTCGCTCGACAGCGGCACGGCACCGGGTACTACTCGTGGCGTTCCCGTCGGCGACCGTCGGCGCGGTGGCGGGCCGCCGATCGCCGACTGCGGCGGGGCGGAGGCGACCGCCGCGACACCCGGCGGGGTGAGCCGCGGTCGACGGTTAGGCACCGGCGGCGGAGAGGGCGGGGCGTCGCCTAACGGTTCGACAGGGAGCGGCCGCCGCGGCTCGATCGGTTGGGCGGTCCCGCCATCGCCGACGAGATCCGCGATGTCGCGGACGAGCGCCGGCAGTTGAAGCTCCAGCCGGAGGTCGCCGCCGTCGTCGACGACCGGATGCGCCGACCGTGGTGGCTCGAGGGCAACGACCGACGACCGCCCCGCTTCCGGCTCGACGTCGCGAACAGCGCCGGCGCACGTGCACCCGACAACAGGCGCGGGATCAATGAGTGCATCGGAACGCGCGAGCACGAGATCGGCGAGCTGGGACGCGAAGTCACCGGCCTTCATCGTCTCGAGGTTGATCCGTGAACGCGACCAGAGTATTTCCGGCGATGGCAGACCGCCGGGAAGCGAGAGATGGCGCCGGCGATCCGGCGGGATCACGGAATCGAAGACTTCGGGCTGCGCCGTCACGTCGATGTCGCGGTCGAGCAGCTGCGCCAGCAACTCCTCCGGCGTGAGCCGAGCATCGATGGAATCATCCGCCGCTGCCGGGCAGCGACCGACGTAGCTGATGCGAAGCTCCGCCGTCGAATGCAGCCTGAGGTAGCGCGCGGCCGCCACCGGAGGCGCGACGAGGGAGACGAGGTGCGGTGCCAGCTCGGGACCCGCCGACAGAATGCGGCGCGCAACGTGCGGGCATGCACAGTGGATCGCTGGCTGCGTGGCGCGACCGCGCAGTGCAGCGAGTGTTGCGCCGGCGACCAGCTCGTCACCCCAACTCGCCGGCACTACGGCATGAAAGCCCGCGGCGAGGCAGGCGTGCGCGAGCTGCACCGGTGTGGCAGGTCGCGCCGCAAGCTGCGCGTCGTTGCCGAGAATCACCACGGACGGTGCGGTCGCTGCGCGAATATCGGCGAGTGGTGGCAACGGCGACACGCGTGAGTCTGCTTCAGTGCGGGAGTCCTCGCAAGGAAGCGAAAATCATGCACGAAGTCCAGAGCGGCCCGGACATTGCAAAAAGTTGCAGAGTGATCCAATAACAAGGGGCGGGGATGGTCGAAGCAGTAGTCGGGCGCAGCGCGAGTCGTCTGTCGGCTGAAGAGCGCGCGTCCATAGCGGCATACGCAGCCCGTGCAACGTGGCCCAGTGGCTTCGTCATCTATCAACGCGGCGCATCGGCCGACGGCATCTTCGTCGTCCTGCGAGGTCGCGTCGTCCTGCGCAGCAGAGTGCGCGCCGGTCGCGGCTTCGTTCCGGGAGTCTCGTGCACTGGCGAGACGTTCGGCGCAGAAGGGCTCGCGCAGAACGCGCGTTACGCAACCGACGCCCGGGCCGACGAGGAAACCGAGACGCTGCACCTCAGTGGTGCACGCTTTCGCGCCTTCGTGCGTGAACAGCCGCAGCACGCGCTCGCTCTCGTAAGCCAGGTGATGTGTGAGCGTGCCGGACTGCTCGAACGGCTGCGCGAGCTCACGACCCTCAGTGTCGAGCAGCGCCTCGTCTCGACGCTGCTTCGGCTGGCGAACAGCGATGGGTTCGCCGCTCCCGACGGATCGCTGGTGCTCGACGCATCACGCTATCGCCTCCTCTGCGAGATGGTCGGCGCGACGCGCGAATCGGTATCACTTGTCCTCGCGAAACTCGTCGGCGAAGGGCTCGCCACGCGCGACGGCACGGTGGTCACGGTCGAGCCACCGAATCGACTGGCCACGAAGCTCGACCAGAGCTGGCTCGATGGCGAAACGATGCTGCACCTCAACGGCACATCGGATCGGGAGCGGCGCGCGCTCACCTGAGCGCCTATATTCCGCCGATCGAGCTCCCGGAGACCGAACGATGACGGAAGGGGCGGCGACCGGCGACCGTGATCGCGGCCCGCAGGAGGTTGAGCCATCGGTCCGGCGCTACTAGTCGTCGTTCCGCTGCTCGCCGGCGTGATGTTCTGGAAAGGGCGCCGCTCGGCAGCGGCGCTCGCCGCCGCTGTGGATGGGCGCCTGAGAGTCGCCGCCGATGGCATCATTCCTGGCGCTGGCCCGATCGTGCGCGATGCGACTACCGGGCGGGCGGTTCTCCTCCTCCACGGATTCGGTGACACTCCACAGACGCTGCACTATGTCGCCGACGCTCTTGGTCAGGCCGGCTACACCGTCCGCGCGCCGTTGCTTCCCGGCCATGGGCGCAGGCTGGCGGATTTTCGCGCGACGCATGCGAAGGACTGGATCACCGCCGCGCGCGACGCCTACGCCGAGCTGGCGGCGAGCTTCGGGCCGTCGCCGGTCGTCGGACTGTCGATGGGTGGAGCGTTAGGCATCCTGCTCGCCGCCGAAACTCCGACGATGCCTGCGCTGGCGCTGGTCGCGCCGTACGTGAGCATGCCCCGTCGAGCCCGAATGGTCGCGCGCTTCCATCCACTCTGGGAGCTTGTCACGCCGTACTTCCGATCCGGCGGGGAGCGGTCGATCCTCGATCCGGTCGAGCGCGCAGAGGCGCTTGGATACGGTGTCCTGACGCCGCGACTGCTGTTCGAGCTGTCGCGCGTCGTTCGTCGGGTGCAGGTCTCGCTTCCACGCGTGCGCGTGCCGACGCTGGTGATCCATGGCCTGAACGACGAGCGCATCCCACCCGATGCTGCCGCGCGGGAGTACGCGCGGCTCGGCGCGACGGAAAAGGAGTTGGTATGGACGGACGCGGGCGGCCACGTGCTGACGGTGGATTACGGGCGCGACCGGGTGATCGGCCTCGTCCTCGACTGGCTCGCCCGTCATCCGGCGCCGGTGCGCGCGGGCGCGTCCGGAGCGGCGCTCGAGCGTTAGGCGCGGGACCGAGGATGCGAATGCGACGAGGGCGCGCCATCAGGCGCGCCCTCGTCGTTCGGAAACCAGAGTTAGAAGCGCTCCTGCACGCGCTCGACGACGGTGCCCACCGTCTCCTTCACCACTCCTGCGGCATCCGCAGCCTGTTGCAGGACGACACCACCGACGCGCTTCACCCGTGCCATCGGGGACTGCGAGCGCGACGAGCTGCCGCTCGACGAGCGCTTCGAGGTCGACTTCCGGCTCGACGATTTCTTCGCGCCACCGGCTGAGCGCGCAGTCGGCCGCTTGCTGGCGCTCTTCTTCGCGCCGCCGCGCGCGGTTGGACGACGCGTCGACGACTTCTTCGCGCCCCCCTTCTTCGCGCTGCTGCCGCGCTTCGCGCCGCCGCGCTTGGCACCACCGCGCTTGGCACCACCCTTCCTGGCACTGCTACGCTTCGCGCCGGAACGCTTGCCGCCGCTGCTGCCGCGCTTCGCGCCACCGCGCGACGACTTGCCTCGTGTTGCCATGTGTATCTATCCTCGTGAGGGTTGTAACGGGCGCAACCGCAATTTCCGCGCACAACTGAAGACGCCGCCTCGCTTCATCCGTGCAGCTGCGCGGACTGCCACGCCGCGACGATCGTCGCATCGGGAAGCGTGGCCGGGTCGGGAAAATCCGGCGCGACCTCGGCGCGGCGAAACGACCCGTCGTCGGAGAAGAAGAGGAGATAGAGCTTGCGCTCCGCCGAGTCGCGGCGGGTACGGATGCGCGCCATCTCGTGACGGCGGACGACACGCCACCAGTGGCCGTCAGGCATTTCCACGCGGCGCGCGTCGGGAGCAGGTCCGCTGATCATGTCACGGTCATATATTCGAGCCGTTCGCCCCTTTTCGAGGAGACCATGACGAGATACAGGACGTTGCTGCTCGCCGCGACGGTCGCGGCATGCAGCGGCAAAGCACCCCGGGCCGCCGACACCGGCGCCGCGCACGCGCCGGCCGATCCCGACGTCGCCGTCCAGGGGACCGGAGTCCCCGCTGGCTTCACCGCCATCACCGATGACACGACAGCGCAGATCACCAACGCGCGATACGTGACCAAGGGCGGAAGCTGGGATGTCACGACCGGCCCGGCGCACATCATCTTCGCCGCGAAGGATACTGCGAGTGGCGCGTACACCGCGACCGCGACGTTCTCACAGCTCGAGGCGCCACGCCATCCCGAGGGCTACGGGATCATCGTCGGCGGCAAGGATCTGGCGTCGCCCAACCGGATCTACACGTATTTCCTGGTCAGGGGCAATGGCGCGTTCCTCGTGAAGAGCCGGAATGGCGCAAAGACGACAGATGTCCTGCCGTGGCGCACCGACCCCGCGGTGCCGAAAGCCGACAGCGCCGGGAAGGCGAGGTATCGACTCGCCGTTCGCGTCGCGACCGATTCGGTTCGCTTCATGGTGAACGATAAGCAGGTGGCCGCGGTGAAGTCGGGAACAGTCGCGACGGACGGCGTCGCCGGGCTCCGGATCAACCACAACCTGCACGTGACCACGTCGCCGGTCGCGATCAGCCGCTAGCGGCGAATGGTGCGCCGTTAGGCGCGGGCGACCGGACGCGGCGCGATCCGCCGCGTCCGGTCGTCTTTCAGAACCCAGCACTGGTCAGCCGGGAGGTGCCGGGCTGACCAGGCATCGATCGTACGCCGCGGCGGCTCATCCATCGGTTCCTCGGTGAGGCGGAACGTCCCCCAATGCGTCGCCAGCAGCACTGGTGTCGATGCACCCGCGCCAGCTCCGAGATCGACCGCCGCGGCGACCGCCTCGTCCGCGTCCATGTGTACGGGGCGCATGAACCATCTCGGCGCATACGCGCCGACGGGCACGAGTGCGAGATCGAATGGGCCCAGGCGGCGGCCGATCTCGGCGAACTCGGGGTGGTAACCCGTGTCCCCCGCGAAGAGCACGCGCCATCCCGAGGCGGCGATCGCGAAGCCAGCCCAGAGCGTACGATCGCGACCCGTGAGCGAGCGTCCGCTGAAGTGCTGCGCCGGGACTGCAGTAACCGTCGCGTCCGCGGCGTTGGTCGACTGCCACCAGTCGAGCTCCACGACCTGCGCAACGCCGAACGACGTGAGCAGCGCACCGACACCGAGCGGCGCGACCCAGCGCGCGCCGGGATGAGCAGTCGCCAGCGCGCGAACCGTGCGCTCGTCAAGGTGGTCATAATGGTCGTGCGAGATGAGCACGACGTCGAGCGGTGGCAGCGACGCGAGCGGGATCGCCGGCGGCACCAGCCGCCGAGGGCCGGCCCATGCGACGGGCGATGCGCGCTCGCTCCAGATCGGGTCCGTGAGGATGTTCATCGAGCCAATCTGGAGTAGCACCGTCGAATGGCCGATCCAGGTTGCCCTCAGTGAGCCGTCGCCCTGCCGAGGATGAATGACCGCCGACGGGCCGACCGCGAGCGGGACCGTCTCGGTGGAATGCCCACCGCGCAGCCGCCTAACGGCGCGCCCTCCCGTCCAGCGGAGAAACGCACCGAATCCCTTTGGTGCGGCATCGGGCCACGGATTGCGAAAGCCGCCGCCGGGGGCGTGGTGGTCGTTCATGCGTGACGATGAGGGAAAAGGCAAACGCGTCGCGCCCGCGAGACACGCGATGGCGCGAAGATTGATCGCTCGCGGGGCGAGCGACACGATCCTATTCCAGTCCCATGCCACCATGGATGTCCCACGCGTGCGCGCCCCCGACTTTCCCGAAGGCCTCGACTGGATCGGCACCGGCGGCCGCACACTCGCTCTCGCTGACCTGCGCGGAAAGATCACGATCCTCGACTTCTGGACCTATGGGTGAATCAACTGCATCCACATCCTCCCGCAGTTGCGGGAGCTCGAGGAGCGGTTCGCGGCGGAGCTGACGGTCGTCGGTGTCCACAGCGGCAAGTTCATCGCCGAACGCGAGACGTCCCGGATCGCCGAGGCGGCGCGACGGCTGGGCGTCGCGCACCCGGTCGTGAACGACCGGCAATTCCGGATCTGGCGAAGCTATGCGGTGCGGGCATGGCCGACGATCGTGGTCATCGATGCGGCGGGCTACGTGGTCGGGATGCACGCCGGGGAGTTCACCACGGCGATGATCGCACCCGCGATCGAGGAGATCATCGCGAAGTCGGGCGATGCACTGAAGCGCGGCGCGGCGCCGCACGTCGAGGAGCCGCGCGACGCGCGTTCGCTCCGATATCCGGGCAAAGTCGCATCGACCGGACGACGGCTAGCCATTGCCGATTCGGGGAACGACCGCGTCGTGCTCGCCGAGCTGGATACAGGCGACGGAGCCCAGCGCGCTACCGTGACGCGAGTGTTCGGCGGCGTGCGCGGATATCGTGACGGGAGTGAGCCCCTCTTCGATCATCCACAGGGCGTGCGCTTCGATCGGAACGACCTGCTCGTCGCCGACTCGTTCAACCACGCGATCCGCGCGATCGACCTGGCGACTGGTGAGGCGAGCACGCTCGCCGGTACCGGACAGCAGCTGCGCACGCGCGCCGACGCGGCGGCCGGCGCACTGTCGTCGCCCTGGGATCTCACGCGGGCCGGCGAGCACATCGCGATCGCCATGGCGGGAAATCATCGGCTGTACCTGCTCGACCGTGAAGCGCGCCGCGCGCGGCCGTACGCCGGAAGCGGTGCCGAGGAGATTCATGACGGCCCGCTCGCCACCGCGGCGCTGGCGCAGCCGATGGGGATCTGTGCCGACGACGCGACGATCTGTTTCGCGGACGCGGAAACGAGTGCCATCCGCCAGGCAGAGCTGACGACGACAGGGAGCGTCACGACGATCGTCGGCACGGGGTTGTTCGACTTCGGGGACGTGGATGGAGAAGGCGCAGCGGTCCGGCTGCAGCACGCGCAGGGAGTGCTGCGCGCCCCCGATGGCCGCCTCATCATCGTCGATTCGTACAACGATGCCTTGAAGTGGCTCGATCGCGGGACGCAGCGAGTGACGACGTGGGTCCGCGGACTGCACGAGCCGGGAGGTGCAGCGTTAGGCGATGACGTGGTCTACGTCGCTGACACCAACGCGCACCGCATCGCGGTCGTGCGGCTCGACGATGGTTCGGTGCACACTCTCACGCTCGACTGGCGTGGTGTCGCCTAACGCGCGACCGTCCCGGCGATCGCGATGTTCTCGGCGACATGTTTCGCGCCGCGCATGCCGACCAGCGCGGTGGTCACGCCGGGCGCGCCGCGGACGAACGCCAGCGCACGCTGGGCATCGGTGTCGTAGCGCGGCAGCGCATCGCGGACCGCCGACGGGAGCGACTTCGCGAGCGCGGACTGCATCAGCGAAGCGCTGGCGACGACAGCGAGTCCGAGCTCGGCCGCGGCCTCGAGCGCGGTGCGATCGCGGCCGCCGACTCGCTGGGTGGGCGCGCGGAGGGCCTCGCTCATCGCGAGGTTCACCGGGAGTTGAACGTACTGGAAATGATGGCTGTCTCCGGCGACCTCACGGGCCACGCCGACGAGTTCCTCGAGCGATAGACTGTCGCGCGCGTCCGGCGCGACGCGGAGACCGTTCCACGTCGCGCAACCGAAGGCGCCGATGTCGCCGGCGTCGACCCGAGCCTCGAGCGCCTCGAACGAACGCACGAGCCGGCGACGGAAGACCTCACGGCCAACTGCGGGAATCTGTTGCTCGGGGTTATGGAGGTAATAGACGTCGATCGTCTCGAGACGGAGGTTGCTGCGGCTGCGCGCGATCTGATCGTCGAGATATCCCGGGGCGATGCAGTGGCCGCCGCCGACCACGTCGTCAGGACTCATGATTCCGCGCGCGAAGTACTCCCGATCGACGAGAGCGTTATAGGCGTCGCGCGAAGCCGGCGGCTCGCCGTCGAGCGGGATGTATCCGCCCTTCGTGCAGACGATGATCTCGTCGCGCCGCACCGACTCGTTGGCGACGAGCGATGCGAGGACCTCGCCGATGACTCGCTCGGAGCGCTGGCAGCGATAGTTGATCGCCGCATCGACGACGTTGATCCCGGCGGCGATTGCCGCACGCAGCGCGTCGCGGTAGCGCCGGTCGTCGGCGTCATCGGGATCGCCCAGGTAGGTGCCGATGCCGATCGACGATGCGAGCAGCGCTGAGCCGGTGGACCTGTAGAAATCCGGAACACGGTCGGCGGCGAATCGCGCCGCGAGTCGTCGCGTTCCGGCCATGGTCGCGCGCGCCGGCGCCGTTGCGCTCGTGTCCGCAGCCACGCCGGCGTTTTCCACCGCATCGCCGCGCTTCTCTGATCGGCCAGCCGCCGCCTGTTCGGTATTCATCATGCGATGGGGACGCTATGGGAAGTAGTCGGCCGAGGCAAGGGAGCGCAGATGTTGCCGCGCCCTTCCATCGTTCGCGACACGGCTCCAACGTTCTCGAGTGTGCGTCACCGGCGCGATTGATCGCTCGCGGTGGCGCGATTGTCGTCCCATTCCGGACAGGTGCATTCGTGAGACAAGCTTTTTCCGTACTGCTGCTCGTCGGAGCAGTGGCCTGCAATCGCAACAAGACACAGGTCGTGACCCCGGTCCCGATCGATACAGCTCGCGTCGTCGTCGAGCCGATGGGGCATTCATCGGCGAAGACATTCGTGACGACGGGGGATGATCCCTTCTCACGAATCGACCGGATGGATTGGCCGGGACCGAATCGCTTTCGAGGTGCGGACGGACAGCCAGGCCCCGACTACTGGCAGCAACGCGCCGACTATACCATCGGCGCCACGCTCGACACGACAACACGCTCTGTTGCAGGGAGCGTGACGGTAAAGTACACGAACAACTCACCGGACACGCTGCGCTTCGTCTGGCTGCAGGTCGATCAGAACCTGTATCGTCCGGGGAGCAAGGGATCGGTGATCAACCCCGCCGACAGCCGCTGGGGCGCGCGCAATTTTCAAGGTGGCTATGACATCACGAAGCTGACAGTCGACGGCAGGCCGCAGGCACCGAAGGTCGACGACACGATGATGCGCATCGACCTCGACAAGCCGATCGCGCCGAAGGGTGGGACCGCGACGATCGCGATGGATTTCCGCTTCAACGTTCCCGACCACGGTTCCGATCGGATGGGACGTGACAGCACACTGTACGAGATCGCGCAATGGTATCCGCGCATGGCGGTCTATGACGACGTGCGCGGCTGGAACACCGACCCTTATCTCGGCCAGGGCGAGTTCTACCTCGAGTACGGTGACTACGATTATGCCGTCACCGTGCCGGCCGGCTACACGGTCGCGGGCAGCGGGTTGCTGCAGAACGCGAGCGAGGTCCTGACCGCCACGGAGCGCCAGCGTCTCGCGCAGGCTGCGACATCGACGAACGTCGTGCAGATCATAACGGCCGACGAGTCGAAGCCGAAGGCGACGTCAGGAACGAAGACCTGGAAGTTCCACGCGACCAACGTGCACGACGTGGCGTGGGCGGCAGCACCCGACATGCGTTGGGACGCGGTGAGCACCGGTCCGATCCCGAACAACGAGAAAGGCGTACTGGCGCAAGCCTACTATGTGTGGCCGCGTGCCGGCGCGGGCTGGGAAAACGGCGCCGAGAACACACAGTGGACGATCCGCACCTATTCGTCGCTGCTCTTTCCCTTCCCCTATCCGCAGGCGACCTCGGTCGCCGGGCCGGTGGGCGGAATGGAATATCCGATGTTCGTGATGGTGCACTACGCGCCGAAGGCACAGGGCGCGTTCGGCACCATCGACCATGAGCATGGGCACGAATGGTATCCGATGATCGTGAGCAGCAACGAGCGCCGGTATGCCTGGATGGACGAAGGCTTCAACACCTACATCAACACCTTCTCGAACGAGCTGCGAACGCCGTCGACGCCGGTGCTGCCGAGCTACCTGAAGAACTGGAGCGACATCCAGTCACGGGGCATCGCCGCGCCACTGATGACGCCTCCCGATCGCATCGATCCCGCGGCACTCGGCGCGATCGGCTATCGCAAGCCTGGCGCGGTGCTGCTCACACTGCGAAACCATGTCGTCGGACGCGAGACGTTCGATCGCGCATTCCGCGAATACACGCGCCGTTGGGCGTACAAGCATCCCACACCCGCGGATTTCTTCCGCACCATCGAGAACGTGAGCGGCGACGACCTCTCGTGGTATTGGCGCGCCTTCTTCTACGGCAACGACGTGCTCGACCTCGGAGTCGAGGATGTCACGAATGCGAGCAATCAGGGGCAGACGGTGGCGTCGATCGCGGTACGACGGCACACGTCGATTCCCTTCCCGCTCGAAATGCGACTCCGGCTCGCCGACGGCAGCGTCCGTGACGTGACGATCCCAGTCGACATCTGGGGCACGGGGCAGGAACGGGTGACCGCGCAGGTCGTGGTCGCGTCGAACGTCGTCGGCGTGCGACTGTGGCCCGACGGCACGGTGCCCGACATGAACGACGCGAACGACACGTGGGGAAATGCGCCGCCGAAGGAGCCGTTCCCACTCGTGACGACGGGCGGTCTCAACACGTCTGCCCCGCGTAGCCCGTCGACGAAGTAGCCATCGCGCGTGAGGAAGGATCGAGGGGCCCCGCCGTTGGCGGGGCCCCCGGCTTCAACTACATTGCGATGATGGCGCTGCCGCATGCACGCGCCAGGTCACAACCGAGAGGAGTAAGGGCATGCCGGATTTCGGAAGCTGGGGCACGCACTGGTGGAAGCCGGTGCTCTTTGTCATCGTCGCCGGGCACATCACCAACGTGTGCGTCACGCTGTTCCTGCATCGCGCGCAAACACATCGCGGGGTGAAGCTCCATTATCTCGTGGCGCTCCCCATGCGCGCGTGGCTCTGGCTGACGACGGCCATCGTGACCAAGGAATGGGTCGCCTGCCATCGGAAGCACCACGCGTTCGCCGACCGTGAGGGCGATCCGCACAGCCCGATCGTCGAAGGGCTGCGGAACATCATCATCAAGGGTGCCTTCTACTACCGGAAGGCAGTGCGCCAGCCGGGGATGCTCGAGAAGTATGGCAAGGGGACACCGGACGACATGCTCGAGCGGCGCCTGTTCGCACCGCTCAACTGGGTCGGCATCCTGGTGATGCTCTTGATCGACATCTGGTTGTTCGGCCTCTTCGTCGGCCCACTCGTCTGGGCGGTACAGATGATCTGGATCCCGTTCTGGGCGGCGGGGATCATCAACGGCGTCGGCCACGCGGTCGGCTATCGCAACTTCGAGGTGAAGGACGAGAGCCGCAACATCCTCCCCGTCGCGATCTGGCTCGGCGGCGAGGAGCTGCACAACAACCACCATGCCGACCCGCGCTCGGCGAAGTTCAAGGCGAAGTGGTACGAGTTCGACATCGGCTGGCTGTATCTCCGGCTGCTCTCGCTCTTCGGTCTGGCGAAGATCGAGTACGCGAGGAGCTGATGGCTGACGTCCACTGCTCCCGCTGCGGGCAGACGCGCGAGGGGTTCGACCGTCCGCCTTTTCCGGGAGCGATCGGTGCGCGGGTGCAGGCCGGGATCTGCCGCGAGTGCTGGGCGCAGTGGCTGAAGCAGCAGACGATGCTCATCAACCACTATGGGCTGAACGTGATGGATCCGCAGGCTCGCGCGTTCCTTACCAAGAACATGGAAGCGTTCCTCTTCAAGGCTGGCGGCGAAGAGGACGTCGACACGACGAAGAAGGGCACCATCGCCTGGTGAATCGAGTGGCGCGATTCACGCAGTAGCTGTCCCGTCGCCGCCGCGATCCGGCGGCGTCGTCGTTCCGACGGGGGCGCTTGACATTAGTATCTACATGATACTAATTGCCCCGATGCCCTCTCGTGCCGCCACTGCCCGCGCCGGATTGCGCGCCAGCATCACGATCGACGTCGTCCTGCTCGCCCCCGGCGGCGGGCAGCTCGTGGTGTTCGCGCCGCACGAGGAGCGCGGTCGTCGCGCCCTGCCCGGCGGTGCCCCAAAGGCCGGCGAATCTCTCGAGGCGGCGGCAGCGCGGATCGCGCGCGCCGCGGTCGGCGGCGCGGTCGCCTGGCTCGAGCAGGTGACGACACGAATGGAGGGTGACGTCGCAACCGTACTGTTCGCGGGATTTGTCGCCGCGCCCGAAGGAACCGACGACGCATGGATCCCGCGTGACCGGAGCGCCGCGCTCGGTGCGGGCGCACGCCGCGAAATCGACGAGGCTGTGGCTGCGGCAGGGATATGGCTCGACCGGACGCCGGTTGCGTTCCGGCTGCTTCCTGGTTCATTCACGCTCAGCGAGCTGCAGGAAGTCTACGAGGCGATACTCGGACGCACCCTGCACAAGGCGAGCTTCCGTCGGGCGCTGCAGTCGGCTCGGCTCGTGATGCCCACGCGCGAATGGCGAAGCGAAGGGCGGGGCCGGCCGGCACAGTTGTACAAGTTCGTCCCGCGCGCGCCGAAAGCCTCACGGCGTGGCGTTCGCTTCGACTGGCTCACGAGCTAGCCCCGCGAGATCCGGGCGACGCGATTGCTCGCGTATGGGAAAGCTCAGTGGCTCGACCCGTCGCTCCCTTTCCGCCGCGCGGCCTGCCATTTCATGATTCCGCGCGCGATCTCGACGTTGTCGACGGCGATTCGATAGAGCTCCTCGAAAAGCTCGGCCGGGGAAGCGCCTTCGAGCGTGACGATGATGGGCGGCACATGACCGAGCCGCCGGTCTGGGTCAGTGCGACGCTCGACAGATACGCGGGCGCGATGGATCCCGGCTTCCGTGGGGAGCGATTCGATCGCCACGTATCCGCCGCCTGGCAGCTCGCGCGTGAAGAGCACGGCCTGTCCTGGCATCATCCCACCGCGAGCCGGATCATCGATCGTATCCTCCCGAACCGGTTCTCGAACATAGTGCGACTGTGCCCCACGTCACAATACAGGGAGCGGGGGCGCGGTTCCGGGGAACGAGATCGCAGGCACGGATCATCGATCAGTACACTGTCGGAGCGAGGCGGAATGGCGGCAGGCCGTCGGCGGAGCTCACGGTCACCGGCGGCGGGGCGCTGCGGGTCGCAGACATCGGGATGTAGAACGTCCCATCCATTGGAAGCACTCGGCGCACCGCGATCAGCCTGTTCCGGAACCAGTTGTGCTTCGCCCAGCGTCCGCCGTGCGGCTTGATGAGATCGAGCTTCACGCGCTTCGACGAGCTCGATGCATGAATGATCGTGTCACCGCCGACGTAGATCGCGATATGCTGCGCGCCCTGACCGCCAGAGAAGAACAGCAGGTCGCCCGGCCTGAGATCACCCGGAAACGGCGCGTCGCCGAACGCGGCCTGTTCATGCGCGGTGCGCGGGAGGTTGATCCCATAGCGGGCGAAGACGTAGCGGGTGAAACCCGAGCAGTCGAACGCGCGCGGTGTATCACCACCCCAGACATAGCGAACGCCGAGGTAGTCGCGAGCGGCGCGGACGATGTCGGCCCCCGTGACGGTACCGCGCACGGCGACCGCCGATGTCTTCAGCTGCGCGCGCGCCGAGCGCGGTGCAGCGACGGTGGCGACGACGGACACAACGAGCGCGCATCTCGAGAGTGCGCGCAGCGCCCGGAACGCCATTGGTGAGCGGCCCATACGTTGAACAGACGAGCCGAAGCGATGCGCGGTCACCATCAATCAGGTGCGGCAACAACCTGCGCGGCGCACCGGGCGGACGAGCGGAAAACGCTGTGTGCCGCATCACGACGATGTGATGACGAGGAAGGGTGGGCGTGAAAAGCAGAAGGCTCCGCAGTGCGGAGCCTTTTCGAGATGCAATGTCGAGCGCGGAGTCAGGCGGCCTTGGTTACGTCAGCGGCCTGAGGACCCTTCTGTCCCTGAACGATCTCGAATTCGACGCGATCCCCTTCCTGAAGCGACTTGAAGCCGCCGCCCTGGATGGCGCTGTAGTGGACGAAGACATCCGGCCCACCCTCATGCGAGATGAATCCGTAACCCTTGGCGTCGTTGAACCACTTCACGGTCCCAGTGATGCGTGCCATGGAGCGTACCTCTTGCTGAATCGACCCCTGCCTGATCGCATGGGCTGGGAGCGTCAGCTGGTGCGGTCAATCCTGCGATCGCTACAACGAAGCCCCAGCCCTGCGCACGTCGAGCGCGCGGAGCGTGCACCATCGGGAGGGGCAAGATTTGTGCAAATCGCCCACTGGGAGCTTTGAAATCGCGCGCCGGTGGATCATCAGCTGATCACACCGGCATGATGGCGATCGTCAGGCAGCGCCAGCGATGTAGCGAGCGACGCGACCGCATTTGTTGCAGCGCAGCGTTACTTGCGAGCGAGGGAGGGGTGGGACCTGGTCTGGCGAGCGCTCGATCGGGCCGGAGCACGAAGGGCAGCTGAGCGGCGAGCCGGTGCGGTCGCTGGCGATCAGATGGAGAGCTTGTGCCGGATTGTACGTCGCCGGACGTGGCTTTCTCATGGCAACTCCTGAACTGGCATTGCGGTGCAGAAACACGAGGGCTGCGCTTGCCGCGCCCTCGAGAAAAGATAACCGATCCCGTTTCTAACGCCAAGTAGGAAAAAGACTTGCGCCTTCTTCAATCGACCTGCGCGCTCACGACGCTCCTGACGGCGCTCCAACTGGCCGCCTGCGGCCCCCATGCACACATCCCGCCGCGTGGCCTGACGCCGGTCCCCGGCGTCGCGCAGAAGGGCGACAGCATCGACCTGCTCGCGCACAGACTGGCGCCAGTCTTATACCTGCAGCGTGACGAGTGGTTCCCCCTGTCACGCGTCGTTGCCGTCGTCAACCCGACTCGACCCATCATCGCTTATCACCTGCTCTGGCGCGACGACGTCCACGGCGCGTGGATCCCGTTCACCGTGCCGACCGACGAAGAGGTCGTCTGGGTTGGCTATGACTCGCTCTCCGGTGCGCCATCCGATCTCTGGACGTACTGGCACGGGCGAATCCTCCACACCGACTGGCATGCGAAAGGCGGACCCGCATTCGACGTGCAGTGGGGAAAGCATGGTTCGCTCCCGCGTGGAACCGCACTCGGTGACCTTCCGAAGACCAGATCGATGAACCTCTTCTACGCGTTCACGATCATCGGCGCGCCCGACATCTGGCTCGGCAACGTGAGCCGGAAAGGGCCGTGGTGCTTCTGTCACAGCTATCGTCGTTATCTCGAGTTCGACCGACCGCTCGACGTCGGGCCGCGGCTCGACGCCGTAGTGAGAACGGCCAACGCACGCGAAGCGTTGAGGGCGGTATTCGGAAAGAAGTTCTCCGACAAGATCGAGTGGCCGCCGGCGCTTCCTCCGCGCCCGCCTGCCGTCAACGCTACGACGTCACCGCGTTCCCGGTGAGAAGCCGCTGCACCGCGACGCGCGGCGACGTTCCGAGGACGTCAGCTTCCGGCGTTCGTGTCGCCGTGCATCCAGCGTTCGCGCGCGCGTCGCTGCGCGTCGGTGAGGGTGGGCAGCTCCTCAAGCCTGACGCGGACGCGGTCATATCCGGTGATCGGCACGGACAGCGTTCGTTCGCCGCCACGCCGAACGACAACTGTCGCGGTGTCGCCGATCGCGAGGCGCGCGAGCAGCGAACGAAACGCGGCGCTGCTGGTCACCGCGGTCCCGTTCACCGACAACACAGTGTCGCCCGTCGCGAGCCCAGCCTGGCCCCAGGCGGAAGTCGGATCGCCGACGGAGAGCTTGAGCGGGCCACCCGTTGCCCCGCCAGCGCTCCCCGCACCGCCATAGGGAACGATCGCGGCGCGGCGATCAGGGAGCGGATTGCCGGCGCTGTCGGTTGCCGGCGCACGCTCGACGACGAGATGCCAGCCTAACGTTGCGGCGAGGTCGGCGAGCGGCAGCGTCTTCCCGCCGGCCACGTAGCTGGTGAAGAAGGGATTCATGTCGCAGCCGCACACTGCGCTGGCCTCGCGACGGATGTCCGCGTCGGTGAATCCATTTGTCCCGGCGTAGCGATCACGAAGACGCCGCATCAGCGCGTCCATCCCGCCACTGCGTTCGTTGTGTGCGCGAAGGCGCACATCGAGGATCTCGCCCAGCAAGCCGCCGGAGAGATAGTACGAGAGCGAATATCCGTGATTCACTGCCGGCGGATCCCATGCGCTCATGCTCGAGCGCTCGGGTGACAGGACCGCGCTGGCCGGATTGCCCAGGTAGCTCTCGATCGACGAGGCAAGGGCATCGCGCGCGGCGGGCTCCGTGGCGAAGCCGCCCCGCCTGACGATCGCGTTGGCGAAATAGTCGGTGACCCCTTCACTGAGCCAGAGCGAGCGGCTGCGGGTGACGCGCTGATAATCGAATGGTCCGAGCGCGACGGGGCGGATCCGCTTCACATTCCAGTGATGGAAGTACTCGTGCGCGGTCACGTCGAGATGCGCGAGCGAATCGCGGGCGACCGCGGCCGCACTGACCCCGATCGTGGTCGAGTTGAGGTGCTCGAGGCCGCCGCCCGTGCCGTCGGTATAGAGAAAGCTGTAGTCGCGATACGGAATCCAGCCGAAGATCCGCTTCGTCTGCCTGACGATCTCCGGTATCGGCGCAACGAAAGCGCTGGTGTCGAATGCCGGCGCGCCGGGGCGCCGCCACCAGGCGACGCGGTGCGGCACATCATCGACATCGAACAGCCGTACCACAAGCGAGCGGGCGTCGCCCATGAGCACGGGCGAGTCGATCAGAACGTCGTAGCTCGGCGCGTAGTAGGACGCCGAGTCGAACGTCGGGCGCAGGCCAGTGACGATGCGCCACTTCCCCGGCGCAGTGAAATGCACTCGCGCCGGGGCGAGCGTCTGGCCGAGCAGATACAGATACGTGGCCGGCCCATCGAGCAGGGCGCCGGATGCGCGGAGGAAGGCGCGATTGTTCGGCGAGCTGTCGCCGACGATCTCGTAGCGAACCTCGAGCATCCCGCCGGGAACGGCGAGCGGTGCAGCGTTAGGCGCGGGCCAGACCGAGCCGCCGCCGAGTGCGCTGTCCGCGACCTGGCGTTCTCCCGCGCTGGTGACGACAGTGACGGCGCGCAGACGCGCCGCGAAGTCGACGATCCGGTACGCGCCGGGTGCCCATCGAGGGATCGCGATCCGGACGGTCGCCGGCGCACGCTCGACGTGCATCACGACCGCGAGGCGCGATGCCACGGTGTCGATGCGCACGTCGTACCGGATCGCGGGAGTCGCGGATCCGGCACGAGTCTCGAAAGCATCCGCATACGTGCCAAGAGGCGTCTGCGCAACGAGCCGTGGCGCGGCGAGCGCCGCGGCGGAGAGGAAGACCAGCAGTGTGCGCATGTCAGTAAGGCGGCAGGAGCCGGCCGCGCCGGCGCGCGACCGGCAGATGATAGTGTCGGCTACTCCCAGCCGTGCGAGCGCTGCCAGAGGCGGCGCCGGTCGAGCATCCAGACGGGCTCGGAGAATTCCCCACCGGTGGCGAAGTTCGACGGGTCGCCGACCGACTCGACGAAGCTGTTCGCCTTCGCCGAGGACTCATCGGCCCAGTGGACGATCTCGGCCTCGAGGGTCATCGGCCGCACCGGGCTTCCGAACTCCAGCGAGCCGTGATGCGAGAGGATCAGGTGCTGCAGCTCGAGCAGCTGCTGTTCGGAGCAGACGGGCGCGCCTAACGCGGCGAGGCGCCGCTCGAGCATCAGCGTCCCGAGCACGATGTGACCGAGCAGATGGCCGCACGGCGTCGTCTCGAAGCCGATTGGCGAGACGCGATACGATTCGACCTTGCCCACGTCGTGCAGGAGGGCGCCGGTGATGACGAGATCGAGGTTGACCGGATTCACGCTCCCGGTGCGCATCGAGTTGGCGATCGTCCGCGCGATGAACGTCACCTCGGTGACGTGCCGGAGAAGCCCGCCCACCTTGGCGTGATGCCCCTTGGTTGACGCCGGCGACTTCTCGAACTGCAACCGGAACAGATCGTCGTCGAAGAAGACGGCGAGCACTTTCCGCAGCTTCGCCGAGCCGACCTCGCCGCGCACCTTGTCGAGCGAGGACCAGAGCATCGTCAGGTCATCGTCGACGCGCGGGAGGAAGTCGTCGAGGTTGACTGCCTGCTGCGCGACGATGCGGAGCGGTCCGGTGAGCTCGAGCTGCCGCTTCGCGCGCGTGCCGTCGATGTAGTTCTTCACCTCGCCGATCGCCTGCACGATCGTTCCCGGCTCGGCGCCATCGACCCAATGCAGCTTGTCGTGCCAGACGGGCGCGGTCTTGATCTCGCCATGCCGGTTGCCCAGGGTCAGCAGGGCATACGGATCCCCGTTCTTCGTCTTCTTCATGTCACGCTCGACGACGCGAAGCTCGTGATGGACGCGAGCTCCGGGGACGAGGGTGGAGACGTTGATCGGCGGCATGGGTCTAACGAAACTGGGAAGCTCGTACGATAAAGGCAAGCTCGGATCGACTCGCGACGCGCGAAACCATCGTCACGTCGTCTCAGCTCGCGAAGACGATGTCGCCTTCGGCATCGAGGCCGAGCTCCTGCTCATGGCCGCAGACGCCGCACACCTTCACTGCCTGCCAGATGGCGCCCACTTCGCGCTGGCCTTCGTTGGCGGGTTTGACGACGAGGCGCTTGTAGCTGTACTCGCCGCAGTTCTCGCAGGCGTGCGCGCGAACGATACGTTCGGCTCGTTCGCGCGTGATCGGCTCGGCCACTTCAGTCCTTCTGCGACGGGTCGGGCAGCGAGCGGACGGGTGAGCTGCCGGACGCGGCACTCTCGGTGCCTGACGTTCGCGTCGCATCGGCGGGTGCGACGCGATCGAGGAGCGCGCGCATCCCACCGAGCGCACCCATCACGCCTGACGCTTCGGTTGGCAGGAAGATCGTGCTTCCCTTCCCCTGCGTGAGCTGGGGCAGCGCCTCGAGATACTTCAATCCGAGCATGTACATCGCCGCCTGCCCTTCGGGGAGTGCGTCAGCGATCCGCTTGATGGCATCGGCTTCGGCGGTCGCCATCGCCACGCGTCCTTCGGCGAGTCCCTGCGCGCGCAGGATCGCCGCTTCCTTCTCCCCCTCGGCCTTTCGGACCTGTGCCTCGCGCTGCCCTTCCGACTCGAGGATCGCCGCGCGTTTGCTGGCCTCGGCGCCGGTGACGAGCGCACGGCGCTCACGCTCGGCGCGCATCTGCAGCTCCATCGACTGCTGGATGTCACGCGGCGGCTCGATGGACTGCAGCTCGACGCGGGTGACGTCGACGCCCCAACCGATCGAGGCCTCCTCGATCACCTCGCGCATGCGGCGATTGATCGTATCGCGGCTGCCTAACGTCTGGTCGAGCTCCATCTCGCCGACGATGTTGCGGAGCGTGGTGCGGGTGAGCGTTTCCAGTGCATAGGGAAGGTTCTGTACGGCATACGTCGCCTTCTGCGGATCAGCGACGCGGTAGTAGATGACGGCGTCGATGTCGATGGTGACATTGTCCTTCGTGATCACCGGCTGGCTCGGGAAGTTCAGGACCTGCTCGCGAAGGTCGATGCGCGCGGTCGAGCCGGCGCTGATGCGCTTGGCGCCGTTCACGTCGGTGCTGAAGTAGCGGACGTCGATCGTGCGCGGGCGTTCGACGAACGGAATGAGCAGGTTGAAGCCCGAGCGGCCCAGGCGGTTGAAGCGTCCGAGGCGCTCGATGACCATGACCTCGGCCTGGCCGATGATCTTGATCGACTTCGTGACGACGAAGAGCGCGATGATCGCCGCGATCGCCGGGATGAGCAGAAAACCCACGATGGACCTGCCGGTGTGAGGGGGGTGCGGTGATTTTACGTATCGCCGCAGCCGGCAGCAATCGGGATCTGCGGGCAGCTGGACCTAACGACGCGGGCCGCCGTTCCCGGAGGAACGGCGGCCCGCGTACAAGCCGACGGTGCTAGCGACTCAGTGCGTGCCGCGGCTCGCGACCGCTGCGCGAGCGAGCAGGTCACGCTGTGATGAGCCAGTCGAGAGAAGGTCGAGCGCCTTCTGCAGCGGCGCATCGTCCTTGATCGAGCGACGCTTGGCGGCCGTGTCGCCGAACGCGACGCGTGCGACGCGCTGCTCGAGCTCGCGGTTGATGAGCGCCTGACCCGCATCGTAGACGTTGCGATCGATCTGGATGCCGGCCGACGTCATGCGCTTGAACAGCTCGTCGCGCCATGCCGGCTGCACGGTGAAGTTCGACTTCACCGTCGGGCGCAGCTCCAGTGCGTAATCACCGATGACGGTGAAGTATGCCGCCGACTTCGGCGCGATCAGCTTCGCGAGCGTCTGTTCGGCGGTGGTCAGCGTGTCTTCCTTGACGACAACGTCGGGAGTGACTGCGCCGCCGCCGTAGACGATGCGGCCGGCGTCGCTGTGGAAGACCGGACGTGCCTTGCGAGCAGAGTCGGTCTCGAGCGAGTCGGGAGTGACCTCGACGAAGCGGCCGTCAGGCAGGAGCTTGCGCTCCTTCTGGATAGAGCGGCCGCTCGGCGTGTACCACTTCGCGGTCGTCATCTTGAGCGCCCATCCGCCGTCGAGCGGATAGACGGTCTGGACGAGTCCCTTCCCGAACGACGTCTGGCCGACGATGAGCGCACGGTCGTGGTCCTGCAGCGCACCGGCGACGATCTCCGCGGCGGACGCCGTGTAGTTGTCGGTGAGCAACACGAGCTGCAAGTCCTTGTACTGCGCCGGACCCTTGGCGCTGAAGCTCGCCTGCTGGTCGGGACCGCGACCGCGGACGCTGCTGATCTGCTGGCCGTTGTCGAGAAGGAGGTCGCCGATCTTGATCGCCTGCTCGAGGATCCCGCCCGGGTTGTCACGCAGGTCGATGACGACCGAGGTCGCGCCCTGCTTGACGAGATTCTTGAGCGCACCCTCGAACTCGTCGGCGGCGGTCTCGTTGAACTGGAGCAGCGGGAAGTAGCCGGTCTTCGAGTCGAGCATCATCGAATACTGCACGGCCGGGATGTGGATCTCGGCGCGCGTGAAGCTCACGGCGATCGGTTCGGTGACACCGGGGCGACCGAACTTGACGTTGACCTTCGTGCCCGGTGTACCCAGCAGCGTCTCGGATACCTGGTTGGTCGTCCAGCCGCGAGTGTTCGCGGTATCGATCTGGATGATGCGGTCGCCCTCACGAATTCCTGCCTTCTCGGCCGGCGTGTTCGGGAAGACGCGGCTGACCGCGACGCCGCCCGCATCGAGCGGCTGGATGAGCATTCCGACGCCGCCGTAGTGCCCATTGATCTGGCGCGAGAGCCCTTCGCGCTGCTTCGGCGAATAGAGCTCGCTGTACGGATCGTTCAGCTCCTTCACGAGGCCGCGTGCGGCCTTTTCGTAAAGCGCCGACGCGTCGAGCGTATCGACGAATCGATCCTGCACGAGTTCGAGGACGTCGCCGAGGAGTCGCGCGCCGTCACGCGCGGACTTTTCCTGGACGTAGAAACCGCCAGCGATCAGCGGGACGATGACGAGGCCGGCAATCGCGGCGTGACGTAAACGAGGCATACGGGAAAGACTCGACTCGCGAGAGGAAGTAACTGCTACACGACTATCTACGCGCGTGACCGCGGAACGTTCCCGGGAACGTCGCCGCGGTCACGCGCGCATCCTACTGGCCGCCCTCTTCAGTGCCGCTGTTCCAGAGGTTCTTCCAGGTGATCTCGCGCCCCTTGCGGAAGCCCTTCTGTGTGAGCTTCACGCCTTCGGGAGAGATGGTCACCATATATGCGGTGCCATCCATCTCGATCTCGCGCTTGATCGTCTTGTCGAGCTTGGTCGCCATCGGAGCGGCCTCCAGTACGGGTGAAAGTGTGCGTGCGGGAAGGATGCAAAGTTCGGGCGACGAAGACCAGCCCCGCGAGGAGAAAGCTTCGTGCACCCTGTCACAGTCGGCGACTCGCGCGGACGAGGGGATCAGAGCAACCGCGAGCCGAGCATGTAGTCGACGTACCACTGACGCTTGTTCTGCCTGACGACCGCGTCGCGCAGCAACCCGGCTGCGACGAGCATCTCATGCGCGGGCTGCAGCACTCGCTGCAGGTGCGACGGATAGCGCTGGGTGAGCGGCAACTGCTCGGCGAGTCGCGTGAGCTCGATGCGCCAGGTGAGTGCGCCGCTCTCGCGCGCCACCTCGAGCAGGCGGTAGAGACGCCGGGCCACCGGCGACGATAGCGCGAGATAGCGTGGCGCCGACAGCGTGACGACATGACTCGCTGAAATGTTCGCGCGGATGTAGGGCGAGAGCACGACGCGCGCATCGCCAGGCTCGCTGGCGGTGAACGACGAGAAGAGCGTGAGCTGGTCGCGATCATTCGAGCGGCGCCGCTCGATCACCACGGAGTTGAGCAGCGTGAACGCTCCCTCGACGGGCGCGCGACTGATGGCGTCGTAGTAGGCCCCACTCGACTCGACGACGGTGCGCTCGAGGCGCGCGAGCGATGCACGGAGCTGCTCGTAGGTACGGCCGTCGACGCGCCGGCCCATGGAGCGAAGAAAGTTGTGCAGCGTGAAGGAAACGCCGCCATCCGATGGCGAGCCGGCTTCGTGATAGCGATGGAGCAGCTCCACGTACACATCCTGGTCGAACGTGCCGGGCAGGCGATCACCCGGCGCAGCGAGCACTCGCCACCGTGCACCCGCATCGGTGGCGAACGCTATCATCCCATCGTCGGCGGTGTCACTCAGTCGAAAGAGCGGAAACGCCTCGAGCGCGCGATCGAGAACGATGGCGCGACTGGCGGGGCGGCGGCGTACGGCGAGTGACATTGCGATGAAACTGCCGTTCATGCAGCTCGCGGGCAACCGCCGATTTGCATCTGGCACACGGTCTGATACACTCGACACCACACATGAAACGAATACTGCAGAACATCCTCGCCGGCGTGGTCGCGCTTCTGGTGCTCGTCTTCGCGCTGATCGGATTCATCTCGGTCACCCGCGGCACACCGGTGAAGCACGTGAGATCACCCGGCGATCCAAGCGGGCCGCCATCGCCGGGGGACACGATGTTCCTCCCGACGCTCGACCTGCTGACCGGGATGCATCTGTCGCCGGGCAACTCGATCGAAGTGATGACCAACGGCGACCAGACCTATCCGAAAGTCTGGAACGACCTGCGCTCGGCGAAGCGTTCGATCACGTTGCAGATGTACTACGCGCAGCCAGGCGCGGTCGCGGACAGCATGCGGGCGATCGTCATCGCGCGCGCGCGCGCCGGCGTGAGAGTGCTCTTCCTCAACGACGCATTCGGCGCGCAGAACCTCCCGCAGAAATACTGGGACGACATGCAGGCGGCGGGCGTGCGGGTCGCGACATTCCGCCCGGTCAAGTGGTACGACCTGCACAAGGCGGCTTTCCGCTCGCACATCCGCGTCATCGTCGTCGATGGCAGCGTGGCGTACACCGGCGGGTTCGGGCTCGACGACAAGTGGCTCGGCGACGGCCGGCACAAGGACCAGTGGCGCGATTCGAATGTGCGCTTCCGCGGCCCGGCGGTCATGGCGCTGCAAGCGACGTTCGCCGCGGGTTGGGCCGAGGCGACAGGCGAGCTGCTCACCGGCGACCTGTTCTTCCCACCAAAGGAGTTGAAGCACGACGGGACGCAGCTGGCGACGCTGCTGCACACGGCGCCCACTGTCGGGAGCACCGCGGCCGAGCGGTACCTCGCGCTGACGATCGCCAGCGCGCGGAAGACGCTGTACGTGTCGAACTCGTACTTCGTGCCTGACGACGATTTTCGCTCGCTGCTGATCGCCGCCGCGAAGCGGGGTGTCGACGTACGCATCCTGACGACGAGCTCGGAGACGGACGTCAAGACCACCTGGCGAGCGGGGCGCGCGCACTATGAGCAGCTGCTCAGCGCGGGCGTGAAGGTCTACGAGTACCGGCCGACGATGATGCACGCGAAGTCGATCGTCGTCGACGGGCTGTGGGGCGGCGTCGGGACGATGAACTTCGACAACCGGTCGATGGTGTTCAACGACGAGGCGATGCTGGTCGCCCTCGATCCCGTGTTCGGGCACCAGCTCGACCAGATCTTCATGGCCGATCTGCAGTACTCGGACGAGATGAAGCTCGCGACGTTCCGCAAGCGCCCGTGGACGGAGAAGCTGATGGAACAGGGCGCGGTCCTGCTGTCGCGGGTGCTGTAGCGTGAGGCCTAACGCGTACGCTCCGGCGGTGACGCGCTAGCGCAGCTCCTGGCGGCCTAACGCTGCGCGGACGGCTTCACGCATGGCGACGAGCGCGTCCTCGTGTGACGACGGCGAATCGCCGCGCACGTGGAGCTCGACGCCCTCGGCGACGACCATTCGCCGCCACGAGACCGGCGAGTCGTCCTCGCTTCGGGCCGAGACGGGGTTGGCGACCAGCGCGGGTGCCAGCGACTGGGCGATGCGCCGCTCGAGCGCGTCGCCGGTCATGTCCTTCATCTCCCGCTTGATCGTCTCCAGCGTCTGCCCTTCCCGCTGCCGGATCTTGATCGCGAGCAGCTGGAGGAAGTGCCGATAGCCATAGGTCGCGGCGGTGCCGGCACCCTCGGGGCGGTCGAGCAACCCGTGCGAGACGTAGAAGCGCACCGACCGGGCACTCGGCGCTGCACGCGCTGACGCGTTCGTCGGACGCAGCCCGGCAGAGTCGACGAGCGCCGTGACGTGCGCGGCGAGGCCTCGCGCGTTCCATGGCGAGTGGCGCGCATGGGCGCGAAGGAGCGTGACGGGCGTGTCGGCCATGCCGCCAATTTAAGCGATCAGCGACGGCGAATCGCTAGGCCTTGACGCCCGATCCGAGCGGCTTCTCCGCGCGCATACCGCCGACGCGGTCGAGGAATGCGCTCACCGTCTCGACGAAATCGCCTGGCCGTTCGTCGTGCGGGAGGTCGCCGGCGTGATCGAAGATCGCGACATCGAGGTCGGGTTTCGCGGTGAGGAATCCCCGTGCCTCCTCGACGGGCGTCTCGGCGGCATGCTCGCCCCAGACGAGGAGCGCGGGCTGCGCGAGCCGGCGCAACGCGCGACGTACGTCGAGGTTGAGGTGACCGGCGACGAATGCGGCCGGCGCGAACTTCGCCCCGGGCTGGTGCGCGGTGCAGAAGTAGGCGTCGATCAACTCGTCGGTGACGAGCGAGTCGTCCCAGTAGATCCGCTCGAGGTAGTAACGGAGGGAACGCTTCGACACGAGGCCGTTGAACAGCGCGGTGCCGACGACGGGTGTCTCGAACGCGAAGCGCGCGGTATCACCGCGGGTGGAAGGCGCTTCATGCAGTCGCGCGAGCCCGGTCGGCTCGATGAGTACGAGCCCCGGGAAGCGGCCCGGGTCGCGCGCGCCGAGGACGATCGCGTAGGCCGCGGAGAGTGACGACGCGACGATGACGCACGGCTTGGCGATGACCTGCGCCGCGAAGTCTCCGATCAAGCCGATGTAGAAACGCGCGCTGTACCGTGCGCGTGGGCGATCGGAGAGTCCGAAGCCGACGAGGTCGATCGTGTAGACCGTGTGCGTCGCGGCGAGTGCGTCGACAACCTCGCGCCACTCGTACGAGGAAGCAGCGGCGTGGATCGCGTGCACGAGGAGGAGCGGCGAGCCACTGCCGCGCCGCGTGTAGAACACGCGGTGCCCGCGCCAGCGGAACGTACCCTCCTCACCGCCGATCGTGTTCTCGAGAGCGGGGACGTCGTGTCCGGCGAGGGCATTGAACGCAGCCGCGGCACCGATCGCCGCACCACCCGAGAGAACCAGCTTCCGCCAACGCATCGCACTCCTCCGTTCCACCACTGTTCGTGCCGCGCAGCTCGTGTCTTCGGTTGGACAACGCCGCGGAGGGGCAATCCGCTCCCGTCGTCATCTCGCATGACCCGTTCCGAAGGCTCGCGTTGAAAAACAGACGGGGCGGAACGCGATCGCGTTCCGCCCCGTCTGTTTTTCAACGCGAGCCTTCGGAACGGGTCATGCGAGATGACGACGGGAGCGGATTGCC
>JBJMNK010000114.1:0-13320 GCA_045804265.1 Gemmatimonadaceae bacterium
GCAAGTACCTGCTTGCTTTCGCCAACCGGGGGCGCTACCATTCGCGCCTATGGAAAGCAGCCGGATGAAAATCCTCTCCGCCGCGCAGCGGGTGTATGCCGAGCACGGGTTCCGTGGCGCGACGACGCGCCGCATCGCCGAGGTGGCTGGGGTCAACGAAGTCACCCTCTTCCGCATCTTCGGCGGCAAGGACGCCCTGCTCGAGGAGGCCGTCAGGCCTAACGCGACGCGGCGCGAGGTCGCGGTCCTCACCGACCAGCCGGTCGATCCCGAGGCCGAGCTCACCGCCTGGGTCACCGCCCAGCTCGGGTTCCTCCGCGAGCGGCGCTCGCTCATCCGGAAGGCGATGAGCGAGATCGAGGAGCGACCGCAGTTCCTCGCCTGCATCCGCGAGGGTCCGGAGTGCGCCCATCAGGCGCTCTCCGACTACCTGGCCGCGCTCGTCGATCGCGGCTGGGTCGAGCACACGTCGGAGATCGGCGCCGCGATCGCGATGCTGATGGGCGCCGTCTTCGGCGACGCGATGGGGCGCGAGATGATCCCCGAGAATTACCCGTCGCCGATCGAGGCGGCGCCGCGCGCGTACGCGCGGCTCTTTCTCCGCGCGATCGGCGTTCGCCAGCCTGTCGCACCGCGACACGCCACCAACAGCCGCAAGACCGCGGTTGCTGACGGCAACCGCACCACGCACAGATCCGGTACTTCCCCCCGATGACACAACTCTCGAGGCACCGCGCGCAGGCGCTCGCTGCCGCGGTGCTGATCGGCGCCGCTGCCTGCGGCGCCACCGCCGCTGCCGCCCAGACGCCCGCTGGCACCCCGCCGCGGCGCATCGAAGTCAGCGGCGCAATCCGCACCGACTCCACCGCGCCTAACGGCGGCGCGCGTCCGCTCACCCTCGAGGAAGCGCTGCGCATCGCCGAGGACCGGAGCGAAGGCGTGCGCATCGCCCGCGCCGGCGTCCTCCGCGCCCGCGGCCAGCAGTACCAGGCCCGCAGCCAGTACCTTCCGCAGTTCACGGGCGGCGTCACCTTCGTGAAGACGCTGCAGTCGCAGTTCGACGCACTCTCCAAGCTCGGCAGCGGCGGCGCGCCCGATACCAGCTCGCAGTCGCTCGCCAACAGCCCGATTGCCAGGATCTTCGCCGCCCGTCAGACGCTGACGTTGGGCATCAACGGCCAGTGGAACGTCTTCACCGCCGGCCGCAGCCTCGCCGCGAACCGCATCGCCGGCGCCGCGCGACGCTCGGCCGAGATCGGGCTCGCCAGCGCGCTGGCGTCGCTGCAGCTCCAGGTCACCGAGGCGTACTACGACGCCGCCCTGGCCGAGCAGCTCTCGACCATCGCCGACTCGTCGCTGGCCCAGAGCGAGCGGACGCTGTCGCAGGTGACGCTGGCGAAGAACGTCGGCAACACGTCGGAGTTCGAGCTGCTGCGGGCGCAGGTCACCCGCGACAACCAGCGGCCGACGGTGATCCAGCGCCGGACGCAGCGCGACATCGCGCTCCTCCGCCTCAAGCAGCTGCTCGACATCCCGGCCAGCGACGACATCACCCTCGCCAGCGCGCTCAGCGACACGAGCAGCCTCGTCACCTTCGCCGCCGACGTCGCGGCGCCTAACGGCAGCGGGACCGACACCACGGCCGCGAACCGCGCGCAGGTGCGCCAGGTCGCCGAGGCGGTGAAGGTGCAGCGGGACCAGTTCCGCATCGCGCGGGCGCAACGGCTCCCGGCGCTGCAGCTGAGCACCGCGTACGGCCGCATCGGATATCCCACGTCGGGGCTGCCGCAGTGGAACGCGTTCTTTCCCAACTGGACGGTGACCGCGGCGCTGTCGATCCCCCTCTTCACCGGCGGGCGGATCACCGGTGACGAGATGGTCGCCCGCGCCAACCTCACCGAGGCGCGTGAGAACCTGCAGCAGACGAAGGAGCTGGCCGCGCTCGATGCGCGTGCCGCGCTCGCCGACCTCGAGCAGGCGATCGCAGCCTGGCGCGCCAGCTCCGGTACCTCGGAACAGGCGGCGAAGGCGTATCGTATCGCCGAGGTGCGCTACACCGAGGGGATCTCGACCCAGCTCGAGCTGTCCGAGTCGCGACTCCTCCTCGAGCAGGCAGCGGCG
Organism: Gemmatimonadaceae bacterium; assembly: GCA_045804265.1. Classification (GTDB taxonomy): domain Bacteria; phylum Gemmatimonadota; class Gemmatimonadetes; order Gemmatimonadales; family Gemmatimonadaceae; genus JABFXC01. The sequence goes on from JBJMNK010000114.1 coordinate 2,122, forward strand.
AACCGCGCCAGCGCGGCGCGGAACCTCAAGGTGGCGCAGGTGCGGATGGCGCTGATCCGCGACTTGCCGTTAGGCACGGTGCAGCAGGGCGCGGCCGGCGCGAGCGGCGCGGGCGCAGGCGGTGCCGGAGCGTCAGGCAGCGGTGCGCAGCAGGGCGGGACCACGCAGCAACCATCGGCCGGCCAGAGCGCGAGCGGCGCGAACACTACGAACTCGTTCGGGGGACAGTAGGACCATGGCATACCATATCACGCCGCGTCGCGCGGCCCTGGCGTCGCTGCTCCTCGCCGGTGCCGTCGCAACGTTAGGCGCCTGCAAGAAGAAGGACTCGGCCGAGGCCGCCGAGACGGCGAAGGCCGTCGTGATCTCGCCGCAGGAGGTCTACGTCGTCAGCCAGAAGCGCATCGAGACCGGGCCGGCGATGTCCGGCTCGCTCGATCCCGACCAGGAGGCGACCGTTCGCGCCGAAGTCGGAGGGGCGGTGCTGCAGACGTACGTCGACCAGGGGACGCGCGTCGGCGTCGGCACCGTGCTCGCCCGCCTCGACGACACCGCCATCCGCGACGTCTACCTCTCGGCGCGCTCCGGAGTGACCGCGGCGCAGACCGCGGCTGATGCGGCGAAGCGCAACCTCGAGCGCGCCGAGAAGCTCGTCGCGGCGGGCGCGATCGCCGATCGCGACGTCGAGACCGCGCGCACGCAGGCGCAGGCCGCGCAGTCGCAGCTCGCTGACGCGAAGGCACGATTCACGTCGGCCGAGAAGCAGCTGGAGAAGACGACGATCAAGTCGCCGATCGCCGGCGTCGTCAGCGTGCGATCGGTGAACGCGGGTGACCTCGCCACCCCCGGCGCGGCGCTGTTCACGATCGTCGATCCGTCGAGCATGCGCCTCGAGGGCAGTGTGCCGAGTGACCAGATCTCCGCGGTACGGTTAGGCATGCCGGTCACCTTCAGCGTCCAGGGCTATCCCGATCGCAGCTTCACCGGCCACATCACGCGCATCAACCCGGTCGCCGATCCGACCACGCGACAGGTGCGCATCCTCGCTTCGATCCCGAACGCGGGCAACACGCTCGTCGGCGGTCTCTTCGCGCAGGGACGCGTGACGAGCGAGGCGCGCGACGGCCTCGTCATCCCGTCGAATGCGGTGAACCAGAAGGACTTCGTCCCGACGGTGACGCGCATCCGGAACGGAAGGGCCGAGAAGGCGGCCGTGTCGCTCGGGCTCGAGGACAGCGGCACCGAGACGGTCGAGATCACGAAGGGGCTCGCGCCAGGCGACACGGTGCTCGTCGGCGGAGCGCAGGGACTTTCGCCGAAGACTCTCGTGCGCGTACGTGCGGTGAACGACCGCCCCGCGCAGTCGGAGTGAGGTAGACACGACATGTTCATCTCGGATTTTGCGATCAAGCGGCCACTCGTCACCGTCGTCGCGATGGTGGCGCTGGTGGTCTTCGGACTCGTCGCGCTCTTCAAGCTGAAGACCGACGAGTTCCCCGAGGTCGTCCCGCCGTACGCGTCGGTCGGCCTCATCTACCCCGGCGCCTCTCCCGACGGTGTCGAGAAGGAAGTGTTGAATCCCGTCGAGGAGCAGATCACCGCGATCAGCGGCGTGAAGACGGTGATGGGCAAGGCGTACGACGGTTACGGCTCGATCATCATCGAGTTCAACTTCGGCACGAACATGAGCGACGCGACGCAGGAGATCCGCGACAAGATCTCCGGCATCCGCGCCGACCTGCCGGCGGAGATGAAGGAGCCGGTGATCACGAAGCTCAACGACACCGACCGGCCGATCGTCTCGCTCGCACTGACCTCGACCAACCTGAGCCAGGCCGACCTCACCCGGCTCGCCGATCCGCGGATCACCCGCGAGCTGCGATCGTTAGGCGGCGTCGCCGAAGTGCAGGTGTTCGGCAAGGTCGAGCGCGAGCTCACCGTCGAGCTGCAACCCGACCGCCTGCAGGCGGCCGGCGTCAGCGTCGGGCAGGTGGTGCAGGCGCTCCAGGCGCAGAACCTCGCCGCGCCAGTCGGGCGCGTCACCGGCGCGCTCGACGAGCGCTCGATCCGCCTCAAGGGCCGGCTCGAGGGACCACAGGACTTCATGCAGATGGTCGTCGCCGAGCGCGGGGGCCAGCTCATCCGGCTCGGCCAGGTGGCGCAGGTGCGCGACGGCACCGAGGAGCCGCGATCGCTCGCACTCTACAACGATGGCGAAGCGGTCGGCATCGACATCAAGAAGTCCGCCGGCTACAGCACGACCGACGTCAGCGACCGCGTGCGCGCGAAGGTGAAGGAGCTGAAGCGGAATCTCCCCGAAGGGACGACGATCGTCGTCGTGAAGGACGCGGGAGTTCGCGTCACCGCGGCGGTGACCAACGTCAAGGAAGCGCTGCTCGAGGGCGCGCTGCTGACGGTGCTCGTGGTGTTCCTGTTCCTGAACTCGTGGCGCTCGACGGTGATCACCGGTCTCGCGCTGCCGGTGTCGGTGCTTGCGAGCTTCATCATGGTCTGGGTGCTCGGCTTCAAGCTCGAGACCATGTCGCTGTTGGGCCTGTCGCTGGCGATCGGGATATTGATCGACGACGCGATCGTGGTACGCGAGAACATCGTGCGACATGTCGAGATGGGAAAGGATCACATGCGCGCCGCGCACGAGGGGACCGACGAGATCGGGCTCGCCGTTGCGGCGACGACCTTCTCGATCCTTGCGGTGTTCGTCCCGATCGGCTTCATGCCTGGGATCGGCGGGCAGTGGTTCAAGCCGTTCGCGCTGACGATCGCCAGCTCGGTGCTCGTCTCGCTGTTCGTCTCGTTCTCGCTCGATCCGATGCTGTCGGCGTACTGGCCCGACCCGCACCGGCCGGAAGACCAGAAGTGGTGGATCACGAAGAAGCTCGACCAGTTCAACCACTGGTTCAACCGTCAGGCGGAGCGGTACAAGCACGTCATCGCGTGGGCACTCGATCACCGGGCGGCGATGATGGTGCTCGCGCTCGGGAGCTTTCTCGCGTCGTTCACCATCCCGTCGAAGGGGCTCACGGGACTGGCGGTGGCGCTCGTGGGCCTTGCGATCGTCGTCTGGGCGATGACGCACCGCGGTCTCGCGACCATCGCGCGTATCGCGTTCGCCGCGCTCGGTCTTCTCGTCTTCGTCGCTGGACCGAAGCAGGTGCCGGCCTGGCGCAGCGTCGGCCCCGGCTTCTTCCCGGAGGATGACCGCGGCGAGTTCATCGTCTCGATCGAGACGCCGCCCGGGTCGAACCTCGCCTACACGCGCGAGAAGGCGAGCGAGATCTATCACGTGCTGAAGCGGCACCCCGAGGTGACGTACACGTACGCGACGTTAGGCGACCAGGCGTCGGGGTCGGTGGACGTCGGCAACATGTACGTTCGGACGGTGCCGAAGGGCGAGCGCAGCAAGGGCGTCGAGGAGATCGTTGCCGGGCTGCGGCAGGAGCTGAAGGAAGTCGGCGGCGCGACGCTCTCGGTGTTCACGAGCGACTTCGGCGGCGGGCGGAAGCAGCTGCAGTTCCAGGTGCGCGGCAGCAACGACATCGCGACGCTGACGCGCGCCGCGGACACGGTGATGGCGATCGTGAAGTCGGTGCCCGGCGCGGTCGACGTCGGTCTCTCGACGAAGGGGCAGAAGCCCGAGCTCACGGTCGAGCTCAACCGCGGCGTCGCCGGAACGTTAGGCATCACCGCCGGGCAGGTGGCGCAGTCGCTGCGCCCGGCGTTCGCCGGGCTGGAGGCGGGATACTGGGAGGATCCGGCCGGCGAGACGCGGAAGGTGCAGGTGCGGCTCTCCCCCGAGTCGCGCCGGAACACGGGCGACCTCGAACAGCTGCCGCTGGTCATGCAGGGGCCGGCCGGACCACCGACGACGATCCCGCTCGGGCAGGTCGCGGCGATCGAGAACGGCGAAGGCCCGGCGATCATCGACCATCTCGACCGCGATCTCGTCGTCACCGTCGAAGCGAATACCGCCGGACGTGCCAGCGGCGACGTCACGAGCGAGGCGATGGCCCGGATCAACAGGCTCGTGCTCCCCAACGGCGTGCACGTCACGCTCGGCGGCGAGTCGAAGGACCAGAACGAGCTGTTCGGCCAGATATTCGTCGCGCTCGGGACGGCGATCCTGCTCATGTACCTGATCCTCGTCCTGCAGTTCGGGTCGTTCGTCGATCCGCTGGCGATCCTCGTCTCGCTACCGCTCTCGCTGATCGGCGTGATGATCTCGCTCTCGATCGCCGGGATGACGATCAACATCATGAGCATGATCGCGATCATCCTCCTCGCCGGGATCGTGGCGAAGAACGCGATCCTGCTCATCGACTTCGCCAAGTGGGCGCGCGAGAAGGCGGGGATGCCGCTGCGCGAGGCGCTGATCGAAGCCGGCGCGATTCGCCTCCGCCCGATCCTGATGACGACGTTCGCCCTGATCGCCGGGATGATCCCCGTCGCGCTCGGCCGCGGCGAGGGCGCGCAGTTCCGCGCGCCGTTAGGCGTGGCCGTCATCGGCGGCGTTCTGACGTCGACGATGCTGACGCTGATCGTGATCCCGACCGTCTACGAGATCATGGACGGGATGCGCGAGAAGGTGGCGCACCTGTTCGGGCGCACCCCGGCGCAGAAGACGGCCGAGCACCGGATACCACTCGGCGGGGAGGGAGTCGGCGAGGCAGGGGACTGAACACGGGGGACATCGGCGCTTCGTAATTCTCTGAGTGTCGAGCTGATGTCTCGGGCTCGGCGCGCCGCGTTCGATCTTGCGCGCGGGGCCGGGAGCAACAGATGAACTACAATCACGCGGATTACGCGGATTACGCGGATCGTTCCCGGTGGCGTTCGACGCTCCGCGCCGGTCGCTGGCATCACGAGAACTGCTTGGGGGCACGCCTGGTGGGTTGATCTCACCACGCGTGCCCCCAAGTCGTTCAGCCCCGGCGCATGGAGATCCGCCCGACCACGGAGCAATCCGAGTTATCCGCGGAATCCGCGTGATTGTAGTCCATCCGTTACGACCATCCCGCCCGCGTGGCCCGCAAGCGAGCGCGATGCCAATCCCGAGAGAAGTCCCCCGAATGGCACCAACCTTTCAGTCGCCTGCGGAGTACTATCACGGACATCGGCACATGCAGGTCCCTGTCGCCTTGCCCTAGTCGCCCCATGAAGATCACGCTTCGCTCGTTCGCCGCGCTGACGCTCGCGCTGTCCGCCGTCACCGGCTGCCAAAGCTTCAGCTCTGTCTTCCCCTCGCACGAAGACGTCTTCACGCCCCTCACGCCGAACCTCGGCGTCGCGCGCGTGCAGGGAAAGGATACGACCTGGGCCCTGACCGGAACGGGTTACGAGGTCACAACATCCAACCGCGCGCTCCTCCCCAGCATCCAGACCGCGCTCGATGGTGCCGCGACCGACTTCCGCGCCTACATGGGGAATGATCCGCCGCTGATCAGCGTCGTCGCACTGCAGCTCAAGCGCAATCAGCGCCCGGACACAGCGCGCATGTCGCAGATCAAGTCGAGCGGCGCGATTCCGGTGTTCGTCCGGCTCGCCGAACAGGGGCGCGGGATGAGCGTCGGGATGACGAGCGGCGAGGACATCGTCTCCGTCTCGCCGGTGGTGCGCGGCTGGATAAACGCGCTCGCCAGCGCGCCGTCTCCGTCGGCAGTAACCGGCACGAGCATGAGCGCCGGTGTCCCGAAGTGGCTCGAGATCGCGGTGCCGTCGCTGATCGGCGGCTGGAGCGATGCCGACATCGTGTCGGCGCAGGTCGGGCTTCACCCCGACCGCATCATCGCCCTTCGCTCGATCTTCGCCGGTGATCGTCCCGCGGACGACAGCACGCGCAAGGCGCGAGGCGTCGACGATCCACTCAATCGCGAGTTCGATCGCCGCCAGCGCGGCGGACGCGGTGGCGACTATCAGTCCGCGCGACGCAACCCGAGGGATCTCCCGGCGCTCAGCGGCGCCGCGCTCTGGGACGCGGAAGCGGTGAGCATCACCAACTATCTCGCCTCGCGCGAGGGTCGTCCGTTCATCGGCAGCGCGGCCCGTGCGCTGATGGCTGGTGGATCGATGGACGCGGTCCTCGCCGGCGCGCAGATGGTTCCGCGCGACGTGGACACCCTCGACCGCGCCTGGCGCGACTGGCTTGCCACGCAGGCGGCAAACATGCGGCAGTCGCGCTGACGCGCCGGTGACGACACTCCCGGCAACGGCACCGCTGCGGCCACCAACGCCCGGGCAGGGGTGGCTGTAACACAGGTCGGGGCGGGGAACATGCCGCTGGTCGTGACATGACGGCCGACGACGCGGTAGACGCCGCGCTGGTCGGTCGGGTTCGCGACGGTGATGTCGACGCGTACGACGAGCTCGTTAGGCGGCACCTGCGGCGCGCACACGCGGTCGCGTTCCGCCTGCTCGGCAACCGTGAAGACGCGGAGGACCTGGTGCAGGACGCGTTCATCCTGGCGCTGGACAAGATCGACAGCTTCGACGTCGAGCGCCCGTTCGCGCCCTGGTTCTTCCGCATCCTCACGAACCGCGGGCTCAACCTTCGGCAGTCGCGCGCGCTGCGCACCGTCTCGGAGATTCCCGAGGACGCGGCGAGCCACGAGGATTCGCCGGAGCTGTCGGCGGAGCGCGACGAGCTGCGCACCCGGCTGCGCGAGGCGGTGGCGACGCTGCCCGAGCGCCAGCAGCTGATCGTGCAGTTGTTCGAGATCGACGGCTGGACGAGCGCCGAGGTCGCGAAGACGTTAGGCATCTCCGATGGGACGGTCCGCTGGCACGTGCACGAAGCGCGGCGCGCGTTGCGCGCGGCGCTGGGGCCGCTCCGGCGGCAGGAGCAGAACTGATGAGTGACGAGAGGGAGACGAAGATCGAGCCGGGGCCCGACCCCGACCTGCGCGCGGCGCTGGTGGGCGTCTTCGGCGAGCAGCCGGCGGGCGTCGACTGGGCGGCGATGCAGGCGCGCGCCCGCGCGGCGGCGCTCTTCCGGCTGCGGGCGAGGGGCCGCGTCTCGCCGTGGTGGGTGCAGGCGACGCCATGGGTGCGCCGCGTCCTGCCGTTAGGCGGTCTCGCCGCTGCCGCCGCGCTGGCGCTGGCCATGATGACACCGCGCTCGTCCTCGACGAACGATGCGGCGACCGTCGCCGCGATGTCGGCGAGTGCCGATCCGGTCGCCGAGGCGGTCGCGATGCCTGACGCGAACGGAGTGCTCAGCGTCTCGGTGCCGGTCGACGACGACTGGCTCTGGAACGCGACCGCCGCGGCACACGCCGCCGAGGGCCGATGAGCGAGACGCCGTTCGGCGGATCGCGTCCGGCCGATGAGCCGCGGCTGGTGACGCGCCCCGGCCCGACGCGCCGTCGTGTGGTCGTGCTTCTGACACTCGGCCTGGCGCTGGTCGCCGCGGCCGGAGTCGCGAGCGGTGTCGTCCTCGAGCGCAGCGTGCTGTCGCGGCACGAAGACCACGACCATGACCATGGCCCCGGCTTCCGTCGAGGAATGCCCGGGCGTGGGCCGATGCACGAGCGCTTTGGCCGCGACCTCGACCTGTCGAAGGAGCAGCAGGTGAAGATCGACTCGATCTTCGCCAGTCATCGCGCCGCGATCGATTCGGCGCGGGCGGCGTCGGAGCCGAAGATCAGGGCGATCATCGAGCAGACCCGCCGCGCGAACGACACGGGCCTGACGCCGGCGCAGCGTGCGACGATGCACGCCCGCATGCAACGCGAGCAACGCGAGCATCCGCGCGGCGACTCGGTCGAGTCGCCGCGCGGATCACCACCACGCTTCTAGCGAGCGCTCCTCCGCGGCTTATTCCCGCGGGGGTGCGCCACCGCCGTTGCCCTGACCACCCATGCCACCCTGCGCGCGGCGATCGCGCATCTGCTGCACGTTCTGGTCGAAGATCGCCTGCTGATCGCTTGTGAGCACGGCGCGGATCTCCGACATCTGCGCCTGACGCGCCTGCATCATCTTCTGCCGGTCATCCGGATTGTTGCGCGGATCGAGCCCCTGCATGTCGCCACGATGGCGCGCGCGGATCGAATCGACCTGCGCCTGCTGCGCACTCGAGAGCGTGATGCCGTTGAACAGCATCTGCTCCATGCGCTGGCCGCCGTCGCCGCGCATGCCACGACCACCATCGGTGCCATTCGTGCTGCCGCTCACGGTCGACGTCTGCGGCTGAGTCCCCGTCGAGCCGCCACTCGGTGCCGGATTCTGTGCGCACGCCGCAATCGCGACCATTCCGGTCGCCGCAATCATCGCTGTCAGTTTCATCTTCATCGACTCCTCCATTGATGTACTCGCTGCACCACCTGTTTCTGCCCGTCCGTTCTGCAGACTACAGTCCGCGAGACACGTTCGTTGGCGAGTCGCCACGTGCCGGGCACCTTCATTGCCACTGGTTCACCCAGCGTTTGGGCGAAGCCGGCCGTAGTAGTTGCTGAGCAGCAATTGCTGAAGCCGCGCCATCACCGAGTACCGGATCACAACAGTTCGAGATCACGCTTTGAGCATTCACCGTCGCGCCACAATCGGCGCCTGCCTCACGACCCTGCTGGTCGCGTCGAGCGCGCGTGCGCAGACGACGGCGACGCCCGTACCAGCCGCGCCAGCACCGGCCGCACCGGCGACGCTCGCGCCTGCTGTCCCGGTCGACAGCGCCGTGCCGATCACCCTCGACGAGGCGATCCAGCGCGCCCGGCGCAATGCGCCGGCGTCGATCCAGGCGCGCGGCGCCGAGCGGGCGAACCGTGCCGCCGTGCGCTCGGCGTACGGCGCGCTGCTGCCTAACGTCAGCGTCAACCTCGGCGGCGCGCGGCAGTTCGTCGACCCGAACAGTCTCACGCGCGTCAATGCACAGACCGGCGCGACCGAGACGCTGGCCGCGTCGCCGTGGACGTACAACAACGGCCTCTCGCTGAACATGACGCTGTTCAACGGCGGGCAGAGCCTCTACGACATCCAGACCGCGAAGGCGAACGTCGCCGCGAGCGAGGCGATCGGCGTGTCGCAGGACTTCCAGGTCGCGCTCGACGTCAGCCAGCAGTACTTCAACGCGCTCGCCGCCCGCGAGTCCGAGGACGCCGCACGCACGCAGCTCCAGCTCGCGCAGCAGCAGCTGCGCTATTCGCAGATCCGGGTGAGGAGTGGCGCGGCCACCAAGTCCGACTCGCTGCGGTCGCTGATTCAGGTGGGGAATGCCCAGCTCGCACTGCTCACCGCCGAGACGAACCTTCGCGCCGCCGACGCCTCGCTGACGCGCATCATCGGCTCCGACGTCACCGTGACCGCCGCTCCCGCCGACACGGCGCTGCCGACCGGCACAGCGCCGCTCGACACCGCATCGCTGGCTCGCCTCGCCGACAATGGCCCGGCCGTTAGGCAGGCCGAGTCGTCACTCGAGGCGGCGAAGGCATCGCGCCGTGCGTCGCGCGCGCCGTACCTGCCGACCGTCACCGCCGGGTACTCGCGCAGCGGCAGCGGCGTCGCGCGCTTCGGCTTCGGCAACGATCCCTACACGTATGGCGGCCGACTCAACTTCGCGCTGTCCTACCCGCTGTTCAACGGGTTCTCGCGCGAGACGAACGTCATTCGCGCCGACGTCGCCGAAGAGAATGCGATGGCGTCGCTGCGCGACGCGCGACTCGCCGCCCGCCAGCTCCTCGTGCAGAATGTCGACCTGCTCCGCACCGCGCAGCAGCGGGTGACGGTGCAGCAGATCTCGGTCACCGCCGCGCAGGAAGACCTGCGCGTGCAGCAGCTCCGCTACACCGCCGGCGCATCGACGCTGCTCGACGTGCTCACCTCGCAGAACCAGCTCACGGCCGCGGAGACCGCGCTCATCCAGGCGCGCTTCGATGCCCGCGTCGCGCGTGCGCGACTCGAGGCGCTCATCGGCCAGCGACTCTCAACGGTCGCGCCATGACGCGTCATCACGAACACACCAGCCTCTCAATGCACAGCACTTTTCGCCCGGGCCGCTTCGGTCACGTCGCGCTCGTCCTCGCCATCGTCGCCGCCGGCTGCAAGAAGTCGCAGACGACGACGATCCCGATCCCGACCGCGACCGTCGAGCGCCGCGACATCACTGCCAACGCCGAAGCGACAGGCACCGTCGAGCCGATCAACATCGTCGAGGTGAAGTCGAAGGCGTCGGGGCTGATCACCGCGATGCCGGTGGACATCGGCACCGTCGTGAGCGCGGGCCAGCTGCTCGTGCAGATCGATACGCGCGACGTGAAGAACCAGTACGACCAGACCGTGGCGGCGATGCAGGCGGCGCAGACGGCGCTCAGCGTCGCCGCTGCGCAGAAGAAGCGCAGCGACGAGCTGTTCGCGCAGGAAGTGATCACCCCGCAGGAGCACGAGACCGCGGCGCTCGCGTACGCGAACGCGCAGTCGCAGCTGGTGAAGGCCCGCACCGACGTCGACCTGGCGCGGCAGCGCCTCGAGGACGCGACCGTCCGCGCGCCGATTGCCGGGACGATCATCGCCAAGCCGGTATCGTTAGGCCAGGTGATCACCTCGGCGACCTCAGGGCCGACCGGCGGGACGACGATCCTGCAGATGGCCGACCTGAGCAAGGTGAGGATGCGGGCGATGGTCAACGAGACCGACGTCGGCAACGTGAAGCCGGGGCAGGTCGCGACGGTGGTCGTCGATGCCTTCCCGAACAGCCGCTTCCAGGGCGTGGTGGAGAAAGTCGAGCCGCAGGCGGTCGTGCAACAGAGCGTGACGATGTTCCCGGTGCTCATCTCGCTCGACAACCGTGACGGTCGGCTCCTCCCCGGCATGAACGGCGAAGTGACGATGACGGTCCAGGACAAGAAGGGAGTGCTGGCGATCCCGGCCGACGCGGTGCGGGCGATGAAGGACGTCGCGACCTCGGCGCGGGCGCTCGGGCTCAACCCCGACTCGGTGCAGGCGCAGCTGCAGGCGCAGATCGCGGCGCGTCGGGCCCAGTTCGCGCAGCGTGACAGTGCCGCCGGCGCGATCGCCAGCACCGGCGCGCAGAGTTCGGGCGCGCCTAACGGTGCGGCCGGGCAGCGCGGCGCGCGCTCGCGGAGCGGTGCCGGGGGCGCGGGACAGGTTCCGGCGACCCCGGGGACCGATGCACCGCAGTCGGTGACGTTAGGCGCCGGCGCACGGGGCGCCCGCGGCGGCCAGGGCGGCGGC